>DAIQNR010000150.1:0-11351 GCA_036788295.1 Myxococcota bacterium | reverse complement strand
CCTCGAGCGAGCCCCCGTAGCTGCGCCGAAGCGCCACCCTTCCCCGCGCCACCGGCGCCACCTCGACGGCAGCCGGCCGGGGTCCGCGCTGGGGCCGCGACGAGGAGCCGGAGGTGAGGCTCGCCGCGACCGCGGCCGCTCCGAGCACCACCACCGCCCCGGCTACGAACGCCCCCCGCATCGACACGTCCTTAGCAGGCCCAAGCGCCGGAAGGCTCGCCTCGCCGGCCTCTGACGCTCAGGGGATGAAAAACCTCCGGCTCCTCCCCGACTCGGCGGGCGAGGCGATGGCAGTCGTCGTAGCACGCCCGAACCGCCTCGATGTGGGCGCCGCGGGCGCCGTCCGCCGGCTTCAAGAGGAACATCGGCTTTCGCGCCTCGATCGCGATCAGGCTTCGGTGGCTTTCTCTCAGTCCGCGGTGTCGGCGGTGACCCGGAAGACTTCTTCGTAGGTGGTGACCCCCTGGGCGAGCTTTCGGATCGCGGCCTGGCGCAGCGGCACCATCCCGTCGAGCGTGGCGACTTTCTTGATCTCTTTGGCGTCGGCCCGGTGCTGGATGAGTTTTCGGATCTTCGGGCTGACGTCGAGCATCTCGAATACGCCGGTCCGGCCGTACAGTCCGGTGTTGCGGCAGCGCACGCATCCCTCTCCGCGGCGCACGGGGAGCTGGCGGGTCTCGCCCGGCTCCACCGGGATGCCGAGCGCGACGATCTGCTCCTCGGTCAGGAGCACCTGCTGGGCGCACTCGTGGCAGACCTTTCGGACGAGCCGCTGGGCGAGCACCCCGCTCAGGGTCGAGCCGAGCAAGAACGGTTCGACCCCGAGATCGATGAGCCGCGAGATGGATCCGGCGCAGTCGTTCGTGTGCAGCGTCGAGAACACGAGGTGGCCGGTCAGGGCCGCCTGCACCGCCATCACCGCCGTCTCCGCGTCCCGTATCTCGCCGACCATGATGATGTCCGGGTCCTGGCGCAAGATGGTGCGAAGCGCGTGGGCGAAGGTGACGTCGATCTTCGTCTGCACCGCGACCTGGTTCAGCGGCTCGAACACCATCTCGATCGGATCTTCGACGGTGATGATGTTGATGTCCGGCCGGGCCAGGTACTTGAGCGTCGAGTACAGCGTGGTCGTCTTGCCGCTGCCGGTGGGGCCGGTGACGAGCACCATCCCGTGCGGCTCCTCGATCCACCGCCGGTACATGTCCCGCTCCTTTTGCGAGAATCCGAGGTCCATCACGTCGGCGAGCAGCACTTGGGGGTCGAAGATTCGAACCACGATCTTCTCGCCGAACGCCACCGGCAGGGACGACACCCTCAGCTCGACCTCGCGGTCGCCGCGCTGGGTCTTGATGCGGCCGTCCTGGGGCCGGCGCTTCTCGGCGATGTCCATCCGGGCGAGCACCTTGATGCGGGCCACGACCGCCGGATGCACCGCCGCCGGGATGTCACCGATCTCGTGCAGGACCCCGTCGATGCGCAGGCGCAGCCGGGAGACCTCCCGCTTCGGCTCGATGTGGATGTCGGAGGCGCGGTTGTCGAAGGCGGAGTTCAGGAGGTACTCCACCGCGGCCACGATCTTCTGGTCGCTGGGATCGATCTCTTCGGCGCTTCGAACCCGGACGAGCTGCTCGAGGTTTTGAAGGTTCGCTCCCCTGGCCTCGGCCACCGCCCCGGTCACCGCCGCGCGAAACCCATAGACCTGGTTGATGATGTTTACGATGTCCCGCTTGGCGCTCACCACCGGCTGCACCGAGCGGCCGGTCGCGAGCGCGAACTCGTCTACGGCCTGGGTGTCGAACGGGTCCGGGATGGCGACGACCAGCGTCTCCCCCCGACGCTCGAGCGGGAGGATGAGATGCCGCTCGGCGAAGCCTTTGGGCAGGACTTTCGTGATGAGCCCCATGTCGAGCTCGAGCGGGTCGATCTTCTTGTACGGGAGGTCCCGGGCCTGTGCGAGCAGCTGGGCGAGGATGTCCTCGTCGATGGTTCGGTCCGGGGCCTCGGGGTGGGGGAGCTTGGCCGCGTCCACCAGCTCGGTCGCGGACACCTTGAACCGGCCCGGGTTCTTCAGGGCCTGAGGCCCATACTTTCCGCGCAGGAACCGGGCCTTCAGCGTGGCCTCTTGGGCGAGCAGGTCCCGCTTGCCGGCGTGGTCCACCGCCCCCGCCTCCTCGAGCATGTCGAGCAGGCGGGAGAAACTCAGGGGGCCCAACGAGGGCCTCAGCGCGCCTCGAGGGCGGGTGGGCGCGGCCGCCCGGGGGCGCGGGTTCAGCCGGGGTTCTTCCGCCATGGCCGGATGCTGCCACAGCCGCCGGAGCCCGGCACGCCCCGCGCTCGGCGCCGGGCCCGGTTGGCTCGAACCCGGGTCAGTTCGGCTCGCAGATGTGGACCCGGTCGCCTACCCGGCGGCCATCGGCGAGGCGCTCCACCACTTCGCCGCGGCAAATGCGCCGCCCGCACGAGGTCACGTCGGCGGGGTCGCACGGCACCCTGCACCGCCCGCCCGCGCACACCCCGGTCGAGCACTCGGACCCCAGCGTGCACGCGGACGGCGGATCCCGAAGCTGAAGGCCGGTGCGGGACGCGCAGCGGCTGACCATGGCGAGGCGCCGGCCCCAGGCCGCCCCAAACGGCGCCACCGGGTGGTCCGGCACCACGTCGAGTTGGACCTGGCACACCGATCCGGGGCCGCAGTCCCGGTCTTGCCTGCACACCCCGGGGATCGGCTGGACGACCCTCGTCGTGGTCGAGGTCTCGGTCAGCACGTTCGGGTAGCACACCGCGATCGCGTCGAGGCGGCCGTCGGCGCGGGTGACCGCGGCCGGGCGGCAGGTGTGGTCGGCCGAGCAGTTGCCCTCCTCCGAGCACGCCCGGACGCACATCCGGCGATCCGCGATCTCCGGGCCCGGGGCTGGCCCCCCTTCGGGCAGGTACCGCAGGTCGGGTGCCGGGTCGGCCCGGTCGAGGTAGGCCACGCAGTGCAGGCCGTCCGGGCAGGCGCAGGTCAGGCCGTCCGCCGGCCGGGTGCTGGTCTCGGTGGCGGCGCCGCCCTCGCACCGCACGACGGCGACCCTCGGCGTCACCACCGGCTCGCACCGACGAAAATCGAGCGCTCCTCCCTGGCCATCGGCGCAGCCGAAGAGCGGTCCGCGCTGGATCTCGCCGCACCCGAGCCGCGGCGCGCAGGCGCCGTCCACGCACCAGTGGTCCGGTCCGCACGGCGCCAAATCGCCAGCGAGCGGCTCGTCGTCTACGCAGGCGAAGCGCTCGGGCGCGATCTCGGGCAAGCCCCCGCACCCCGCAAGCAGCGAGGCGAATCCGAGAGCCGCCAGCGGACCGCCGAGAGCACCCCGACCCGCGCCATTGTTCCACAAGCTACTACCGGTAGTACCGATAACAACGTTTTCGTTACCAATCGTACTAGCGGTAGTACCCAAACTCGATTCAACATTCCTAATGGTACTGACGCTAGTACTGAAAGTTGCGTAGGCATCACCAATGGTACTGACTTCAGTACCCGGAGCGCCTCTCGCGGACCTTTTTGTGCTCCAGCCAGTGCCCGGAGCGGTCCCCGCGGACCTTCTTGTGCTCGAGCCAGCACCCCGAGCGCCGCCCGCGTTCCTCCTCGTCAAAACCGGATCTCCCCGAAGCGCCCGTCGGGGCCCTCCTGCCCCGGGTCGAAGAGCGCCCACAGGGCCGCCCCGGCCACCGCGGCCGCGGCGAGCGCGACCAAGCCGAGCGCGGCCGCCCGCTCACGTTCGATGTTGCCCTCGTCTTCGAGGTAGCGGGCCCGGGTGAAGCCGGGGTCGCAGCGGCCTGCGGAGCAGGCGTCGCTCCATTCGGCCGCCCTCGCCTCGGCCACGCCGTGAACGACCGCCCCAGCCACCGCCGCCGCGAGCCCAACTCCGCCGACCACCCACGGCCCAGGCGAGCGGCGCTTCGACGGCTCCGCGACCACCCGGGTGGTGTCCCCGACCGCCACGTCGACCGTGCCCGTCCATGGCCGGTGGCCCGGCGCCCGCACCTCGACCGAGTGCGATCCGGGGCGCAGCCGGGTGCTGAGCCGCCCCGACGGCGCGGCCACCGGGGGGCTGTCGCCGATGCGCACCTCGGCTCCGGGGGGCAGCCCCTCGACGAGCACCGGGGCCAGCGCCCGGGCCGCCTCGGCCGAAAACAGCTCCGGGATCGAGGCCCGAAGCGCCGCCGCCGGCCCGGTGGGCCCGATCTGCCTCGACACCTGCAGTCGGGGCCGATCCTCGCCTCCTTCGAAAAGGCGAACCCGCACCGTCGTCGCCAAGACCTCGCCCGCGAGCAGCCGGCCCTCGCCGGCCAGCGCCTTAGCCGCCGACACGAGGCACGGGTCGGCGTCGCACCGCTCGAGCCGACCGTCCCCCATCGACGAGGCGAGCGCGCCGAGGTCCACCACCTCGAATTCGAGCTCGCGCAGGGCCTCGACGAAGCTCTCGGTGACCTCCGGCCCCACCCCGGACAGGGGCGCGACGAGCAGCCGGCCCGGTCCGGCCACCGCGAGCGCCGCGAGCAGGGCCCAGGTCAACGCAGCTCCACCTGGCCGGACCCTACGCCGGCGACCCCGCGCTCGACGCCCGACGACACCGCCCGCTCGAGCGACGCTCCGAGCATGCGCAGGAGCGGCGGGGTCTCATCGGGCGGAAACACCATCACCGGGCTCTCGAGGCCGACCGTCGAGGTGCCGGCCCGAAGCGCCGCGAGCTCGCTGGCCCGGCGGACCGCCGCCTCGAGACCGCCCAGGTGGTCCACCAATCCGAGGCGCTTCGCTTCCCGGCCGGTGAAGATGCGGCCGTCGGCGACGGCGAGCGCCGAGGCCCGGGTGATGTTCCGGCGCTCGGCGGTCAAGCTCACGAATTGGTCGTGCACGTCGTCCACGAGGTCCTGCACGATCCGCTCGTCCCCTTCGGTCGCGGCCCGAAACGGGTTCCCGATGTCCTTGTGGGGGCCGCTCTTGTACGTGCGCATGTCGAAGCGCAGCAGCTCGGCCAGCCCGCGGAGGTCCGGGGTCTCGATGATGGCCCCGATCGAGCCGGTGAGCGTGCCCGGGTTCGCGAAGACCTCGTCCGCCGCGAGCGCGATCCAAAACCCGCCGGACGCGGCGATGGCGCCCATCGAGGCCACCACCGGCTTCACCGAGGCGGTCCGCCTCATTGCGTCGTAGATCTCCTGGGACGGACCCACCACGCCGCCCGGGGAGTCCACCCGCACCACCACCGCCTCGATGTCCGACTGCCGGGAGAGCCGGGCGAGCCGGATCGCGGTCTCCCTGGCGTCGGCGATGGGGCCGATGACGTCCACGATGCCCACCCGGGGGCCAGAAGGGGCAAAGAAGCCCTCTTCGTTCTCCTGCATCGACGCGCAGGTCGAGCAGGTGCTCCCGAGGAACACGCCGGCGAGCAGCACCCCGAACACCCCGAACAACGGGAACCGGCGCCGAGGCGGGGGCGGAGAGGCCATGATCCACGCTGGCGCCGCTGGCTCCGCGGGCCGAGGAGGCGGAGGAGCGGATGGCTCAGGGGCGGCCGACGGAGGGGCATCGGGAGGCGTCTCGCCAGCGTGCATGGCGCACCGGCGTAGCCCAGCCGGCCGGATCGGTAAAGCGACGGAGGACTCCCCGGACGCGCCGCCGGCTGGTACATCAAGCGGTATGCGGCCATCTCGGGACGAGACCGCTCTGGCCCTCCGGAGCGCGACGCTGGTGGGCGTCATCCGGTCCCAAGACGAGGCGAGGGCCCGGACCGTGGCCGACGGGCTGCTCGCCGGCGGGCTGCGGGCGGTCGAGTTCACCTCCGACACCCCTGGATGCTTCGGCCTCGTGGCCGAGCTGTCCCGCCGAGCCCGGGGCGTGGTCGTCGGGGTGGGCACGGTGACCGAGCTCGAGACGGTGGCGGCGGCCCGGGCCGCCGGCGCGTCGTTCGTGGTCTGCCCCCACACCGACCCGGAGCTCGTCTTGGCCGCGGTCGGGTCCGGCCTCGTCGCCATCCCTGGCGCGTTCACCGCCACCGAGATCGTCGCCGCCCGCCGGGCCGGGGCCGACTTCGTGAAGCTGTTCCCGGTGAGCGCCGGCGGGGGCCCGACCATGGTGCGGGCGATGCGAGGCCCGTTTCGGGACGTCCCGTTCTGGGTGTCGGGCGACGTCTCGATCGAGCAGATCCCCGACTACCTGGCCGCGGGCGCCGACCTCATCGGGCTGACCACCGCGCTCGTAGGCGAGCTCGGAGCCCTGTCCGGCTCGGCGCTCTCCGACGCCGCCGCCGACCGGGCCGCCGCCTGCCTCGCCGCCGCAGCCGAAGCGAGGGACGGGCAAGTTGTCCTGACCATCGTGGCGCCGGTTCAGACTTTGCGGCTCGACGTGCGGGCGCTGCGCCGGATGCCCGGGCCGGAGCACGTCCCCATCGACGCGGTCGTTCCCGGCCGCCGGGGGCACGGGGTCCGGATCCGTCGCCTGCTCGAGCACCTGCGGGTGGATCGGGACGCGCCGCTTCTGCTTCGGAGCGCCGACGGATTCTCCCGCCAGGTGTTCGCCGCCCAGCTCTACGACGGGGGCGTTCTTCAGTACGCGCTCGACGGCCGCCCGCTCGACGCCGCCGAGGGCGGCCCGCTGCGGCTGTACCTCGTGGATGGCACCGACCGGTGCGACAACGTGAAGGGACTCTCCCGGATCGAGGTGCTCACCCGTCCTTCAGAGACTTGATCTCGGCCTGGCGCTTTTGGATCTCGGCTCGAAGCAGCCGCCGGCGCTTCGCCGCCGCGAACCGGCGCTCGGTCTCGGCGTCGTTGGGCACGAGCGGCGGCACCCGGGTGGGCCGACCCTCTCGGTCCACCGCCACCATCGTGAAGTAGCACGTCATCGCGTGCCGGCAGGCCCGCCGCGAGACCTCCTCGGTCACCACCTTGATGCCGATCTCCATGCTGCTCCTGCCGGTGTAGTTGACCGACGCCAGGAACGTGACCAGCTCTCCGACCCGTATCGGCTGATCGAAGGTCACCTGGTCCACCGATTTCGTGACCGCGTAGCCGCCGCAGTACCGGGAGGCGCAGGCGTAGGCCACTTCGTCGAGGTGCTTGAGGATCGCGCCCCCGTGCACCTTTCCGCTGAAGTTCGCCTTGTCCGGCGTCATGAGGAGGGTCATCGCCAGTTGGTTCACGGGGTCCATGGGGGAGCTCCACTGTAGCAGGGGGCCTCGGCCGGCGGATCGGTGTAGGCTGCCCGACATGAATCGGTGGGGGGCGGTGCTCGCCTTGGCGCTGGCGTACGGGCTCCCGGAGGCCGGGGCGCAGTCCTCTGAGGACCAAGGCTCTGGGCCCCAAGCGGCAAGACAGCAAGCGCGGCGGGCGAGGGAGGCCGGCCAGACCGACCGCGCCCGCGCTCTGCTCGAGGCGGCCGCCCGCGCCCATCCCAACGAGCCCGCCGTGCACGCCGACCTTGGGGACAGCCTGCGCGACGCCGGGCGTCTGCCCGCGGCCATCGCCGCCTACGAGCGAAGCCTCGAGCTCGCCCCGAACGAAGCCACCCCCCGCTACAACCTCGCCTACTGCTTGCGCGAAGTGGGCCGGCACGACGACGCGGTCGCCGCCTACGACCGGTACCTTCGGCAGCGGCCGAACGATCCCGACGCCCTGTATGGGCTCGCGCTCACCGAAGAGGCCCGCGGCCGCCCCGTCGCCGCGGCCAATCAATACGAGGCCTACGCCGCCGCCGAGACCAGGCCGGCCAACCAGCGCTGGGTGGCCGCCGCAAAAGAAAAGGCGGTGAGACTGCGGAGCGAAGCAGCCGGGGACACGGGTGGACGGTCGGCCGGCGGCGAACGGTCCGCCGGCGGTTCAGGGTCCGCTGGGGCTGAAGCTTCGACCCCTCGGGCTTCCGTCGCGGCGACCCAGGCCGCCAAGGCCGAGGCGAGTCCGGCCTCGGCCCGAGCGGCCGGGATCGACGAGGCCAGCCGGGCCCTCGAGTCCGGCCGCTACAACGACGCGCTGAACCGGCTCGAAGACGTGAAGTCCCCGTACCAGCGGCTCGCGATCGAAGCCGGGGCGAGGCTCGGGCTCGGAGACGCGCCGGCCGCGGTTCGAGCGTACCGGGCCGCGCTCGAGCGCCTCTCGCTCGAGCGGGCACCGGCCGCCGCCGAACCCACGCTCTGGTTTGGGCTCGCCGAAGCCCTGCGCGCCTCGGGAGACAAAGCGGCAGCGAGCGCCGCGTTCGCTCGGGTGATCGAGCACCCTGCGGCGCCCCCCGCGCTCGCCGAAGCGGCTCGGGCCCGGCGCTGAGCGGCATCTTTCCTCGAAGAAGCGGACGAGCTCGGGATCTGCGGGCCGCCTCAGTCCGGAGCGCCAGCCCAGGCCCGAAATCCGAGCGCGTACAGCATCTCGAGGTAGCGGTGGGTTCCCCGGCGCTCGAGGTCGGTGCCATACTTCCAAAACCCATACAGGCAAGATAGATCGAGCATGCGCCGGGCGTAGCGGCCCCACGTGTACCGGGCCTCGACCCGGGCCCTGGCCGCGTCGGACATCGAGAGCCAGTGGTCGGGCTCGCTCGCGACTCGCTCGAAGAACGCGCAGATCGACTCCGCCGCGTCGTCGCCCCGGTCCGGGTCGAGGTGAAATCCGGAGCGGCCGTGGACGATGATCTCGCTCGGTCCCCCGTTTTGGGTGGCAAACGTCGGGAGCCCGCTCGTCATCGCCTCGATCACGGTGAGGCCGAACGCCTCGAACCGGGCCGGCTGCACGAACACCCCCTTGTTGTCGGCCACCACCCGGTACAGCTCGCCGCCGAGCTGGCGGTCGGTGCAGCGGGGCAGCCACCGGGCGACTTCGTCGAGCCGGTGGCTGTCGAACAGCTCGTGCATCTTCTTGATCTGGACCGCCTCTTCCCGGTCATTGGAGTCGGCCGGGTCGAGAAAGCCGCCGACCACCACCAGGTTGGCCAAGTCCCTGAGCCGGGGGTGCCGGCCGAACCAATCCACGAGCCCGGTGATGTTCTTCACCTGGTCGAGCCGCGCCATCGTGAAGATGATCGGCCGCTCCGGATGGCGGAGCGCGCCCCGAAACGCGGTGCCCGGGTCGCCAAAGACCATCCCCCGGGCCTTCCCGGTGAGCTCGGCCGGCCGCCGGTCGCTCTCCTCGAACCCAAAATAGTGCTCGGGCGCCGCGCCGGGGGACACGATGTTGAACTTCGGGTCGAAGACATCCACGCCCTCCACCACCCGGTAGCGCCCAGGCAGCGTGAACGCCCGGTAGCTCTCGTATTGCCCCTCCCCTTCCTGCGTCCCCGCGATCTCCTGGTAGGTGCTGCTGATGACGAAATCGGCCGCGTTCATCGCGATGAGATCGGCGGTGAACTGGCACGAGAACCGGTGGCTCAACTCGTGCTCCCGCCATCGCACGTCGGCGTTTGGGTACTTCGTCTTCTCGAGGGCGTGCGCGATCGCGCACTGGGTCACCCCGAGCGATTGACTGAGCAGCGTCGCCACGAGGTTCCCGTCCGAATAGTTGCCGACGATGAGATCGGGGCGCTGGCCTCCGAGCTCGGCCATCAGGGCCGCGGCCGAGTCTTCGGCGAAGCGCTCGAGATACGGCCAAAGATCGAACCGCGACACCCACGGCCTCCGCACCTCGCCCGCGCCGTCCCGAAACGGCACCCGGAGGATTCGAGCCCCCCGCGTCCCTTCGATGGGCTCGAGCCGCTGGTCGCAGGTCGTCCCCCTGGCCTCGGGGATGAGCCGGGTCAGCACGACGATGTCCGGCTCGACGCCTTCGAGCCCAAAGGCCCGGATCCGCCGGCGCATCTCCTCCTCGAGCGCGCGGACCTGATCGAGAATGTACACGACCTGCCCTCCGGTGTCGGGAAGCCCGAGGACATTCGCCTGCCCGAAGAACCCATGGGGAGAGATGATCGCGAGGCTGAAGACCATCGGCATCCGGGACAGGAACACGGCGAGCACCTGCGGGTCGGGGGCTTCGAGCAGGTCGAGCAGCATGCCCATGTGGGAGCGCACCCCCTCGACCTCCGCCCCCCACCCCGGCTCGAAGCCAAAAGCGGCGAGCCGCACCGCGACCTCTCGCCATGGGGTCTCGCCCGGCATCGGCCCGAGCAGCTGAAGCGCCCCCCGCAGAGACTCGCTCAGCTCGGGCAGGTCGCGCACCCGCTCGGACAAGAGCAGCGGTCGCCCCTTGTAGGTGTGAAGGCGAAGAAAGTTGATGAACCGCCGAAACCCGTGGTCCTGGTCGTCGAACAGCGCCTTCGATAGATGCCGGTTCAAGAACTCGGCCCCGCGCCCGATCGAGGCCGCCTCCCGAAGCCGCGGAAACTCCCGCCGAAACGGCCCGAAGTCGATCTCGAGCGGGGTTTTGTCCCCGCCGACCCGCCGCTCCTTCATCTGGAGGTAGGTGCGAACGTCGATCGCCTCGACCGACTCCTGCTCGAGGTCGGCCCGAAGGTACCGCCACCGCCCGACCGGCCCCCGCAGCGCGAGTCCCACCGCCGGAGCCGGACGCGTCCCGTCGTCGGCCGGCCGCCCTCCGCCGGCTGGCGGTTCCTCGAACACCGCCTCGACCACGTCCTCCACCCAGCGCACCACCGGCGCCGTCTCGTCCTCCGGGCGCTCGACCTTCTCGGCGATGGACGCGAGGGCGGGACCCGACAAGAACGGCTCGCCCCGCTGGGCAGCCTCCCGGAGCAGAGCAAAGCCCCGGGTGCGTGATTCTACGATGGACTGAATGACCCGTGCCGGCACCGGCGAAACGTAGCGGCCCCCGGACCCCAGGTCACGGCGCCAGCCCCCCCGCCCCCCAAATCGGCCGATCCGAGGTCCTTAGGGACGAAATGATCTCGTTTTTTGGCCCAGAAACGGCGTCGCTGGCCCAATAAGGCCGGGATGTCCGGCCCCCAGTGCCGGCGAAAGCTCGAGAAGGCGAGGACGAGGCAAGCGAGTTGGGAGCAAGGTCTTGCTGCGTTCGGGCCGTTGGCTTGGCGGAACAACCCATGGACGAACCTCAATCCTCGTCCCCGAAAGAGGACCGACGGCCGAGGCGATTGGAGCAGGCCTGGGTGTTTTGCTCTGGTGCTGGGCTGGTGCTGTGCTGGATTGAGCGGGAGACGAGATTTGAACTCGCGACTTCAACCTTGGCAAGGTTGCACTCTACCACTGAGTTACTCCCGCGCGACGGAGGGGGACGGTGCCGCGGGGCTCGGGGACTGTCAACCAGGAATTTGGGCCCGCCTTTGCTCCGTTCGGCTGAGGGGGGCGGCGTTCGGTGTTCGGCGTTCGGTGTTCGGCGTTCGGCGTTCGGCGTTCGGCGTTCGGCGTTCGGCGTTCGGCGTTCGG
>DAIQNR010000149.1:1491-11470 GCA_036788295.1 Myxococcota bacterium | reverse complement strand
GTCGTTCGGTCGTTCGGTCGTTCGGTCGTTCGGTCGTTCGGTCGTTCGGGACCGGTGTCACCGAGCGTTCTTCGCCGTTGAACGGTGGGCGTGGCCTTTGCTCAGACATCGGGCATGTCCGAGGGGTGCGTGCGCGGCGCTGGGGGCGCCACAACTCTACCGAGATGGGACGAATCTTCGACCGCGCGCGGACGCGCTGACGTCGAGCCGAACCGAGCGGAAAAGCCGGTCCCGGAGTCGCGTTCGTCCGGGTCGCGGTCCTGCCATCCCTCCCTCGACATCTCGGTGAGATACCGGCCGAACCGAATGGTCGAAGGGGTGGCCGCGTGCAGGACTTTCACCGATCGAGGTCGATAAGCCGCGGAAGGGGCGACATCCGACGCGCGCTCGGTCACATTCGACGCATGATCGTCGTGACCAACCGCATCCCCGTGGCCAAGGGCCACGAGATCGACTTCGAGGATCGCTTCCGAAATCGCGTCCACCTCGTCGATCAGCACGCGGGCTTCATCCGCAACGAGGTCCACCGGCCGAAGGCAATGAAGATGGACAAGGCGTCCGGGGGCTGGATCCCCGACGAGGAGGCGCAGGGTTACTACGAGGTGAAGACGTGGTGGCGCTCCTTCGAGGACTTCGAGGCGTGGACGAAGAGCGCGTCCTTTCGCGAGGCCCACAAGGACCGCCCTCCCGCGGAGATGTTCGCGGGCCCGAACGTCCTCGAGGTCCACGAGGTGTTCACGAGCACCGACCTCGACGTGAAGAGCGGGGCCTGAACCCCCTCCAGATCGACGGCGACGCCGAACCGCGGCCGTCGCCGTGGACCTCGATCTCGGACCGGTGCTGGGCGCTCGGGAAGAGAGCGGCGCGAGGTCGAGCGGGCGACGCCGGATCGGTCCGCCGACCGCTCCGCACGGGCGAGCGGACGCTCAATGTCCCGGCCTCGGTCAGGCGTTGAAGCCGCCGTCGACGTCGAGGGTGGTACCCGTGATGTAGCTCGCGTCGTCGCTCGCGAGGAAGGCGACCGCCGCCGCCACCTCTTCCGCGCGGCCGTAGCGGCCGAGGGCGGTCGGGGCGATCATCACGTCCCGCATCGGGCCCTGGGCCGAGTTCATGTCGGTGTCGATGGGCCCCGGATTCACGGCGTTCACGGTGATGCGCCGGGCGCCGAGCTCGCGCGCCCACGCCTTGGTGAAGGCGATGACGGCGGCCTTGCTGCCCGCGTAGACGCTGAGGCCCGCCATCGGGACCCTGTCCGCCACCACCGTGGTCAGGTTCACCACGCGCCCCCCGTCCTCGAGGAGCCTCAGCGCCTCGCGGCCGGCCCGAAAGACGGCCTCCGTGTTCACGTCGAACACGCGCGCGTACTCTTCGTCCGTGACCTCGGCCGTGGGGCCGGCGGAGAAGACCCCGGCGTTGTTCACGAGCACGTCGAGCCGACCGAACCGCGCGTGGACCTCTCGCACCAGCCGAGCCGCCGCCTCGGGCTCGCGCTGATCGGCGTGGAAGGCGTCGACCTGGGCCCCCTCGACGCGGAGCCCCTCAGCCAACTGCTCGGCCGCGTCCACCGAACTGGCGTAGCTGAACGCGACGGCGGCCCCCTCCCGCGCGAATCGCCGCACGATGGCCGCGCCGATCCCTCGGCTGCCGCCCGTCACCAACACGACCTTGTTCTTCAAGAGCATGGCATCTCCGTCGGCCGCTCCGGCTCGAACCGGGGGCCTCGCTGGGGGCCGGGTTTGCGGGCGCCCGGGCCCGCGCCGTCGCTCCCGACCTTTTTTGTACCGAACGGTTAAAATAAAGATCCGGCGGGGCCGAGCGTCAAGGAGTTTATTTTACCGAGCGGTACGAATAAACTCGGGGCCGGTTGAACCATGACCCGCGGTCGTCCCCGAGCCTTCGATCCCGATGCCGCCCTCGACCGCGCGCTCGAGGTGTTCTGGGCGCGGGGCTACGAGGGGGCCTCGCTGTCCGAGCTCACCCAGGCCATGGGGATCAATCGGCCCAGCCTGTACGCCACGTTCGGCGACAAGGAGGCTCTCTTCAGACGCGCAGTGGCCCGCTACGTCGAGGGTCCTGCCGCGGAGCTGAAGACCACCCTCGAGGGCGCCCCCACGGCGAAGGAGGGGTTGCGCCGCATGCTCCTCCGCGCCGCCGAACTCCTGACCTGCTCCGACCGCCCGAGGGGGTGCCTCCTGGTGCACGGGGCCCTCTGTGCGACGGCGGAGACGGCGGGCGCCGCCGCCCTCCTCGCCGAAGGACGCCACGCCTCCCAGCGCGCCCTCGCGGACTTCCTGGCCGCGGCTCGAGCCCGCGGCGAGCTCGCCCCGGAGGCCGACGTCGAGGCCCTCGCCCGATACTTCTCGACCGTCTTTCAGGGGATGGCCGTCCAAGCGCGGGGCGGCGCCTCGACGGAGGACCTGCAGTCGGTCGCGGAGCTGGCCCTCCTGAGCTGGCCCAAGGCCGCTGCCGCGGGCGCTGCAGATTCGCTCGGCCTATCGGCCACTCGCTCCACGCGGCCTGGGGGCTAGAACGTCCATCACGACGCCGGCGAAAGGAAAAGCGCTTCGGACCAAGTCCAGCCGAAGGTGTTGGCCGCCGTGCCAAGATCCGGCGTCGGCAATGTGAAGGGTCGAGCTCAGCTCCAAGCCCTCTTCTGCCGCCTTGGCCCGGAGGCGAGCTCGCCCCTCGGCCACCAGCTCGAACACGAGCACGGTCGACATGACGACCAGCGACGGCCAGACCAAGGCCCCTTGGAGCTCGGTGGCGTAGAAGAAGGCAAAGCCAAGCCCTCCCAGGTACAGGAGCTGCGTCCGGTGATCTCGCTCGCCCAATCGCTTCAGCGGATACTTCGCGCCGAAGCAGACGATCAGAGCCGAGGTCCCCAACATCATCGCCGCGGCCGCCCAAGACTCGACACTGAAGATCTGAGGGAGCCCCACCATCCACGCACCGGTGAGCGCCATCCACGCTCCCCGAAACCGAGCTTTCGGGCCTGCTTCGTCTTCGGGCGTGGCCGCGAAGGGCCGGAGGCGCTTGCCGGCGAGAACCATCCAGGTGAGCCCCGCCACGCCCCCGGACATGGCCAGGGTCGAGGCGTAGTCGGCGGGGTGGAGAGAGTCGGCCCGTGCCCACGTCCAGAGCGCGGTGTCGCCCCAAGCTCTGGCGAGATCCACCCCGATGAGCAAGTTCAGCCCCGAGCCAAAACCTCGGCCGCTGATGTACGCGGCGAGGGCGAGGTGGACGCACGCGCCCGCGACCAGGGTCGGCACGCTGACCCAATAGAAGGGGCCGGGCTCCAGAGCGACCAGGGGCGAGCCGTAGAGTTCCATTCTCATGAAGTTGCGCGAAATGAACCAGGCTTGCAGAAGGGCCACGAAGAGGCCGAGGCCGAGCGCGCTCGTCGTTAGGGTTTCCCGCCCGAGCGGCGACCTTCCGAGCCCGCGACGAACCCCCGACACGATCTCCAGCAGCACGAAGGAGGAGGCCCAGGGCCAGATCCCCAAGACTCCCACGCTGAAGCCGCTCCAGACATCGAACATTTCACCGTAGCTTGCGACATCCGCGACCACTTCGCCTACGGCCTCGCGATCGAGACCCGGAAGGACGAGTCGCCCGAGCGCCCATACGACCGCGAGCGCTCCGAGGGTTCGTACGATGCGCCACCCCATGGCCGCACTCAGATTACGCATGGTCCGGCCTTCTTCGCCACCAGCTCATTTCCAGCCCCTGGACCCGCGCCACAGCGACCTCCAAGGCCGACGTCGAGCTCGCTCAGTCACGCGAGCAACCCGTCCATCTCAGGACGTCGTTCGAGGGCCCGAGCAATCGCCGAAGCGATCAACCACACCACGCGAGAAGCCCAACGCACTGCGAATCTCCTTGCGCGCGCGGCCACGATGGTGAAGAAGATCCTTGCCGCTGGCGAGTGACACGAGACGTCGCGATGCGACAATGAGCGGCTCCGTCGACGAATGAGACGGGGTGGGACATTGTGGCACGCCTGCTTCTTCGAGCAAGGGTCGCGCTCGAGGCCGCTGAAGGTGCCATGGACAGGGAGATAGCAGTCCAACTCCATTGCGGTCGGAAGGTCGCGAGCCTCTGGAGACAGCGTTTCGTCGAGGGACGGGTCGCGGCTGCGGTGAAAAGCCTCCAGCGCGGATCTCCGCGCGGGAATCCCGAGGCGGAGACCTCCCAACGAGGACGGGCAGCAGGACCCCGGCGCGCCAAGAGCGTCCCCGGCCTACTTGCGGCGATCGAGGATGGCATCGATCTTCACAACGAGAATCCGAGGCCCTTCGTCTGGAGGGAAACGGCCCCGACGTGGGCCGACGTGATTCTCGAACGGTCAACCGAGCGAAGGAGGCTCTCATGACCCCGACAGCGAGATCCAGTTCCCTAGCACTAACGAGCCTCGCACTTTGTTTGCAGGCTTGCGGCTTCATCTCCTACACGGCCCCCCTGGAGGGAAGGACAGCGTCCTCGCTCAGTCCCATGGTCTCCAGGAAGCTCGAGCTTCCGCTATACATCGTCATCGACCCCGAACGGATACCGAGTGACTTCGCCGTCAAGAACACCCGTCACAGTGTGGCTGGGTTTCGCCCCTTCCTCGCATCTAGCCTTCATAAAGCGATGTCCCCTTTCTTCAAGGATGTACAAGTCGTAGCCGTCGAAGCCGAACGCGCATCTGGGGCCCACTACGTCATGGAGGTGAAGGTCGATTCCGTCGAGGCCCGCCCGCTCAACAGCGGGCAGTACACGTTCAACGTCCTCTGGATGAGCTGGGGAATCGGCCTGAAGATAGAAGGCTTCGATGACTATCTTTTTACATTCACTGGAGAAGGACGGAGTGAGACGAGCTACCCTCGGCTCGAGACCGGTTTGGAGCAGATGATGAGCTCCGGCCTAAATGGTCTCCTCGAAGGCTGGTCCAAGAAGGAGATTCAGTCGAAACTCATCGCGCTGGAGAAGGGCGCCAAGGAATCGGTCCCCGCCGCGCGGCAGAGCGAGGACAAGAGTATCTGAGCTCAGCCCGGAGCAAGGCTTGGGAGTGACGGCGCCGGCGATTCGTTCGGAAGCTGCTCGCCGGCGGCGAGCGGGGGCAGATGCCATGAGCGCACCACGGCGATCATCGTCGCTTCTTTGGTCCGCTGCGGGAGGTCCCCGGGGTTCAGGAGGTCAGGACGATCGTCACGAGGAGGACCGAGTCCTCGACGGAGCGGACGGCGTGGGGCTCTCCCGGAGCCAGGTGCAGAAGCTGCCCGGCGGAGAGCTTCTTGGTCTCTGCAAGCGCCTCGAAATCCACCGCTCCTTCGAGGCACTGGACCACGACCGCGCCCGGAGCCTTGTGCTGCCGAAGCTGCTCGCCCGCTGGGAGGGCGATTCGCAGGACCTCGACCCCGTCCGCCTTGAACAGGGCCCAGGTCTTCTGTCCGGACTCCGCCATCCCTTCGGATTGGGAGAGGTTGATGACGTCACCGGGCTGCGCGTGGGAAAGAGCTATAGCTTCGAGGGTGGGCGTCGACCCCGAGGACGTCAAGCGGGGCCGGGACGTGCCGCCGTTGAGCTACACGACGCCAGCGGGCGGCCCCCGGATCCGGGACGCTTCCGGCCGGCTGAGCGCGGGTGGCTGCCCATCGGAGGCGCCCTGGGCTATGGCTTTTCCATGGTGCGAATTGCGGTGGATGCCATGGGCGGGGACCATGCCCCCGCCGCCGTCGTCCAAGGGGGCTGCGAGGCGACCCGGACCACCGGCGCCACCCTCGAGCTGGTCGGCGACCCGGACCGTATCGAGAAGGAGCTCAACCGGTGGCCCCACGACCGGGACCGCCTCGTCGTGATCCCGGCCGAAGGCTTCATCCCGATGGACGCGAAGCCCAGGGAGGCGCTGGCCGCCGCCCCTCGGGCCTCCTTGCCGGTCGCCGCGGCGAGGGTGGGCGCCGACGGCGGGCCGGACGCGCTGGTCAGCGCCGGCAACACCGGGGCGGCGGTCCCGAGCAGGCGCTCGACGGGTGGTGGACCGAAGCGGCGAGGGCGCCGTCCGGCGTCCTCGCTCCGGTGGGCGCGCGACGGTCTTCGCGGTGGGAGGTGGCTGCCCGGATGCGCGTGGCCGCCGGCGACGAGAAGGCGAGGCATCAGCACAACCGCCACGGCCCGCCGACTGCGTCGTCGGCCCTCCGGAAGGCTCGTTCTCGGCCCTTCGCTGGCTCAGGCCCTGCGACTTCGAGCACTGTCACTACGTCGCGCCCATGCCCGAACCCCCGCTTCGCGGGGCTTCTATGCTATGGATCGCTGCGGTGTCAGCCTCGACTTCGTCAAGCCTGCCGTCCTCGAAGTCCGCCGCCGTTCGCCGAGGCGCAGCTCGAGGTGCTCGATGAGGATCGCGTGCACTGACTAAGGCGCCGGCGCCGAACTTCAGGTCGGACGGCACCCGTGCGCCTTCTCGCGGTGACCGGTCGGCGGGTCTCGGCGTTGGCGTCCGCATGATGTTCTCGGACTGCTGCGCGATGAAGGCCGCGCTCTGCTCTTCGGGCATGGGAGGGTGTGCGAGCCGTCGTGGGGCGTCAGGGATTGCGCGCCGACACCTTCCCCGAGCCGGAGGACATGACGAGGCCATCGGGTCTCGCGAAAGCAGAGAGCTCACGCTTCAGGGCGGCGACGATTTCATCATGGCGCTCCTCGGCAATCGTCCCTGCCTCGTCGCGAACTCCCGCCTCGCCACGACCAGCGTATGGCCCGGGGAGACATTTGGGTCTCGGATCGCGAAGCCGAGATCGTTGACGGCGACCCACTGGTCGCGAGGGACGAGAGTGAAGACGGACGGCATCGACTCGGCCGAAGCTCACCTTCCCCGAGCTCAGGCGCAAGGCCTCCCGCGCCCGCCGCCTTCGACATCCGAGGTCAAGACGAGGCTCGACGCCGAGGCCAAGATGCGAAAGGCCGCTCAGGCCGAGTTTCTCGAATGGCGCAGGACCAACCTCGAAGAGGCCGCAGCCGAGCCCGGGTAATTTACGGCCCCCCCGGGCCTTCCCCATCCGCTGTTCCCTCTACGCCGCCGTCGCGAGGGCAGCGGGATCGAAACGTCGATTGCGCCAGGCCCCACGGGGCGGGGACGCTGGACGAGCAGGGTGAGAGCGCCGGTTCACAGGAGCGAGCGGCCGAGAAGAAGCTGGCCGTCGGCGACGACCGCGGGCCGGCCGAGGCGATCGACGCCCACGAGCACCGCCGACCCGGGCAGTTCCCCGGCGGCGGCGCTGCTTTCGCCGGCCGGCACCCACCAGGTCCGAGCACCCTCATCGAAGGCCATCAGGCGGGCCCGAGCCGGTGTCGGACCCGGCCCCAGCGTCGGGAAATCGACCTCCAGCGTCAGAAGGTCGCCGCTCGGAGAGAGAAGGGGGCGGTCTGCGCCGTGCCCTGGATGAGCGGGCGGCACGGTCGACCAGGCCTCCGTCTTCGGGTCGTAGACGGTGAGCGGTTCGTCAAGCGTCACCATGACCACCCGCCCATCGGAGAGAAGGCCGCTACGAATCCATCGAAGTCCTTGACGCTCGACCTCGCTGACTTCGAGCCCCGAAGCTTCGACGAAGGCGTAGAGGAGCGGATGGAGTGGGTTCGGGGCCTTGATGTCGAGCCCGACCCGGCCGTCGTCGAGGCGGTGAAGGCGCAGAGACAGCACCCCAAAGTCGTAACGGCTCGGCTCGAGCGTGGTCAGGCCCGACTCGGTCCATTCGGACACGTAGAATGGGCTGAGCCGGCCGGCGGCATGGTGGGCCACGAAGAGCCGGCCGGCGCCGTCGAAGCCGATGCTCTCGCAGGTTCCCCTGCCCGGGAGGCTCAGGGTCACTATCTGTCCTCCGGCCGTCCACCGGACGAGTGACGAATCGCGGCAAGCGGCCCCCCCTCCCCGAGGGTTCAGGGCCACGTCGATCCTGTCCGGACTGACCCCCTGATGAACGCTGGGGTACCCTCCGGCGCCCACGAGCGGGCCGAGCGTTGGCAGCTCCGCCACGAGCCGAAACCGCGCCTCAATCGCGTCCCACCGCCACGCCGCCCCGAGACCGCGGGCGTCGGCGCGGACGACGGTCACCTCGCAACCCTCCACCCGGGCGGCGACCACGGGCCCATCGAGGCCGGCCATCGGGGACCAGAAAGCATCAACCGCCGCCGCCTCCGGACACACGCCCTCCCGCTCGTCGCCGAGCGGCCCGGTGGCCGAAGCCGAGCAACCGCCCGCCAGTCTCGCTCCTACGACCACGGCCCCCAAGAGTTCCAACCTCACTGCTCTCATCGCGATGCTCCTTCCCGAGTTCGAAACCGGCTCGTCAATCGGCGAACACGGGCACGTCGACTTGCCCCGATAAGACCGCCCGCAGCTCCGCGACAAAGGTTCGGTTAGCTCGGAATTCACGGAGGCGCAAGGACTGAAACCGAGCCTCGAACCGGCCTGTCCCGCCCGAGCTCGGCAGCGCGAGGCTGAATTGGAACGGCCCGAAGTCATCGCTCGGGTCCATGAGATACATCACCCTTCCACCGCGCAGAGTCCCACGACCCATGTCTCCGCCGTGCGCGCTGATCAAGTAGAGCTGGCCTCGGTCGTAGCGAGCGTGGATGGCGAGAAACTGCGAGGGCTGTTCGGCTCCCGCCGTACGAGCGAACTCCATGATCAGAACGAGATTGGCTCCCGGTTGGTAGTCAGCGCCGGTGCAGACGAGTTCCAGGGCGTCGGGCTCGAACATCGGGATGGGGCCGCGCACCAACGGGCCACCTCGAGCTCGGGTGCAGTCTTCGGCGAGGCGGCTCGACCGACCGTCGCCGTCCGCGTCGTAGATGGCGAAGGCATTGATGGGCCGGCCCAACATCGCCGGACCGGCAAGCGCACCCGGAAAGCCCACGAGCTGAAGGTTGATGGACTGCCCTCGTGGGTTCTGGGTGGGCTCGAACACGCGGAGGTCGAAGATTGCGGGGACAAGGTTCATCGTAGCGACGACCACGTCGAGCGACAGGCTCGCCGACCACTGATCACGGTCTGGGATTGGGAGGGGATTGGGGACCGCATAGGCGCGGCCGCTCCGGCTCCGGCATCCGGCCGCCGTCTCCTGGACGAGCACCACCTGCTCGCCGTGGACGAGCGGGCGGCTGAGTGAAACCACCGGGGCCACCCCCCGACCGAGGAGACCACCGGATACAGCGAACACTTCGATGACGGCTCCCGGGTGGAAGGCGGTCACTGAGACCGAGGTGTCGCCCGCACGAGGCGACGTGATTCGGGGTGGCTCGAGCTGAGCGCAGTCCACCGGGGGCTGTGGGCTCGAGGTGACCCGCTGACCAGGACATAGCTCCATCGACACCTGCAGGTCGACACCTGGATCGATCGGGGTCGAGAGGCGGATGGGTGTATAGGTCCCGTCGGAGAGGATTCCCTTCCACTTCGTTCGGCCGGCCGCGTCGGTGATCTCGGCCGTGACGCCTGGAAGATAGTTCCAGACCTCGACCGTTTGCTCGTTGGTTACGATGTTCCGAAGCTCCGGTGTGGGAAGCGGTCCATGGAAGGTGACGGCGGTGCGCGCTGGACTCCTGAAGGGTCTCCCGCACATCTCAGGAAGTGCCCCCGATGAACCCGTCCGCGGGCCCCCCGACGTCGTTCGTCGAACGTTCGGTTGGTTCGGTTGCGGTGGTGGGTGCCGGCGGAGCTCGATGCAAGGACCGAGGACCGCATCCAGCGATCGAGCCGGGCCTGAACACCTTGCGCCGGGCACTGGGAGGAGGCGCAGCCGAGCGAAGTCCGGCGGGCCGAGGTGGGACCGTGCGCATGCACGGCGAGATCGGGGCCGCCGGCCCGAAACGAGGCTCCGCCGGCGCTCGAGCGCGCCTACGGTCTGAGCCGGGGAGGTGCGTGGCCGCGTCCAGCGCTTCCGACTTGTCGGTTGGCTCTTCGCCCCCCGCAGAGGGGGCAGAACCCAACCGGAGCAGACAGGTTGGGCAC
>DAIQNR010000149.1:0-1391 GCA_036788295.1 Myxococcota bacterium | reverse complement strand
TCGCGGATGGGCGGGGCGCCGCGCGCGGCGCGAGGAGGCTGCGGACGGCCTCGGCTCGTGGTACCCCGGGCCATGCCGCAAGCAGCCCCCGCAGGTGATGAACCCTCGCCGCACCGCGGCATGACCGTCGGCCTGGGGGAGAAGATCGGCTACGGTCTCGGGGACACGGCCTCGAACCTCTACTTCCAGTTCTTCAACCTCTTCCTCTTCTATTACTATACGGATGTCTACGGTCTGGACGCGGTGTCCATCGGCACGATGTAT
Source organism: Myxococcota bacterium (assembly GCA_036788295.1). Lineage (GTDB taxonomy): Bacteria > Myxococcota > Kuafuiibacteriia > Kuafuiibacteriales > Kuafuiibacteriaceae > JAHQVK01. The sequence goes on along the minus strand of DAIQNR010000149.1, from coordinate 1,127 downwards.
CTCGTAGCCAACTTGTGGGACGCGGTGAACGATCCTTTGATGGGCGCCCTCGCCGACCGGGTGAGCAGCCCCTTCGGGCGGTATCGGCCCTTCCTGCTCTGGTTCGCGGTGCCCTACGGGCTCACCGGCTACCTTATCTTCTCCGCCCCCGCGCTCTCCGAGGTCGGCAAGCTGGCCTTCGCCTACGTGACCTTCATCGGCTTCAAGATGGTCTACACCGCCATCAATGTCCCCTATTCGGCCCTGATGGGGGTCATGACCGACGACGCCCGCGAGCGGGTCGCCCTGTCCACCGCGCGCTTCCTGGGCGCCTTCGGCGGGGGCTTTTTGGTCTCGCTCATGGTGCGCCCGCTCGTGCGCTGGTTCGGCGGCGACAACGAGCTGGTGGGCTTTCAATGGACGATGGCGGTGTTCGGGGTGGCCTCGGTCGCGATGTTCCTGGTCACCTTCTTGACCACTCGGGAGCGGCTGACGCCAAGGACGGAGCCGGTGGACCTGCGGACCGATCTCCGCCTCCTCCTAAGGAACCGGCCCTGGATCATCATGGTCGCGGCCGCGGTGTGCACCTTGGCCGCGGTCGCGGTCCGGGGTGCGGTCACCGTTCACTTCTTCAAGTACGTCGTCGGCGCCGACGACGCCGCGGTGTTCACCCTGGGTGCTGCCGGGACCGCCTTCTTCCTCGAGTTCGACCTGACCACCGTGTTCCTCTCCGCAGGGATGCTCGCCTTCGTCACCGGGGTCGGCCTCACCGGGGTGGTGAGCCGGGCCCTCGGCAAGCGCAACGGCCTCATCGTCCTCACCCTCCTGAACGCGGCGACCGTCTTCTCGTTTTTCTTCATCCCGCCGGACGCGACGGCCTGGTTGATGGCCGCCAACCTCCTCGGGAACCTATTCGCGGGGCCGACCCCGGCGCTCGTGTGGGCCCTCTACACCGACGTGGCAGACTACGGGGAGTGGCGCTTCGACCGCCGCGCCACCGGCCTCGTGTTCGCAGCCGCGATGTTCGCGCAGAAGGTTGGGCTGACCATCGGGGGGGCGGCCTCGGGGTGGCTTCTCGGCCTGTTCGGCTTCGTCCCCAACGCGATCCAGCCGCCGAGCGCGCAGCTCGGGATCCGGCTCATGTTCTC
>DAIQNR010000148.1:9329-11480 GCA_036788295.1 Myxococcota bacterium | reverse complement strand
GACGGCTCCTCATCTCGACCTTCAACGACATCTGGGCCATCTACGAACCCGGATGACGGCGAAAGTGGGGCGGACAGCTCTCGCGGACCACCGCACTCGTCCGAGCGTCTCGCAAGACGCTCTCGAGGACGTCAGCGCTCCTCCAAACGTCTCGCGAGATGCTTTTGCGCGCGCCACCAATGGCCCGAGCGTCTCACGAGACGTCCTCGACAAACGTCAGAGAATGTCGAACCATCTCACGAGACGCTCTCGCGGATGTCGGCGCCCCTCAGAGCGTCTCGCGAGATGCCTCTTCCTTCATTTCTGCGGCCGCCAGCGTCTCGCATGACGCTGGCGAAGAGAGCACGGGCCGTCCGAGCATCTCGCAAGACGCGATGTTGTGTGATGCCACGCAGCGGGTCACCGTAGTACGGACTATCTTCTTCGGTAGAAGCCGCTGCCGAAGCCTGGGCAGACGAGCGTCTGCCACTCGCTCGGCGCGAACTCGCATGGGAAGCTTATCCGTTCCGGTGGCGCGGCGGGCGAAAAGTAGATCCATCTCAGGTAGCTCGACTGCGGCGCGAGGTCGTACGTCGCGGTGCCGTCGTCTTCGCCGCATTCACGGATGCGAGCGATCAGCCGGCTTTGGGTCGCCGCGAAGCGGTTGTGGCCGACAAAGTGGCTTCCCCTCTGGCCGACGTCTTCGAGCACCACGAAGAGAGCCTCGCCCCGCTCGTAGTAGATGAGATCGAGCCTACACGCGCCTTCGCTGTTGACGTTCTGCAAGGCGACCGCCGTCTCGTAGCCGGTGCCCGAGAATCGCAGCCAATGGTGGGGGCTGCCGTTGAGCTCCGGAAAGTAGAAGTCACCCGTCGTGGAGTCGTAGAAGTTGACGTCGGTGCCGTCTGCCGCCGCGAACAGGCCCTGCATGTCGCTGTAGGGCGGGTCGTCGCCGAGCATGAAGTCGGGCGGTTGTGGGGGCTGGATGGGTTCGGCGACGGGCGCGGGCTGCAGGCGCGTCAAGGAAAACGGGTGCGGGCCCCCGGTTAGGTTCATGAGATAGGTCCGGATGCCGCCATAGAAGTGACGGGTCTCCTCGACGCTGATGGCCATGGTGATGGCGTCGAGCGGCATGTCGATGGTTCGGGAGTTGGCGCAATCTTGGATATCGAGCCGTCGCCTGCTCGGCCAGAACGTGAGGGTATCGCCCTCCAGGACCGCGTTTCCTACCGACTGTTCGAAGTAGGTCACCAACCCACAGCTGAACGAGACCCCCGAAGCCTGGTGAGCGAAGGCGTACTGCCCATCCTCGCGCAGTCGGAGCTCGACGCTGAATCCCTCGGTGATCGAGAAGCTCTCGCCCACTCGATTCATGTACTCGCCCGCGGACGCGCGGGTTTGCTGCCAGACCCCGGCGAGCTCCGCGGGTACGTTGCCAGGAGGCAGATTCCCCACCATGCCGGAGTCGAGGCGCCCTCCGCCCCCGTCGGCAGGCGCGCCGGCGTCGAGGTCGTCGCCTCCGACCTCCTCCCCGCATCCCGAGACAATCATTACGACCCAAAACAGAATTAGAATCGAGCGCCCATGAGCGGAGACATCCATGAACCGAACTAGAGCATGGCGCGAGGTTGGCGAACAAGGAGGGCATCCCAACCGTTCCCCGGCGGCGCCAAGCGGCCAGGTCGTTGCCTGGAGCCGTTGGGCTCGCGAAGGCCGCGACCACCCACGCCGCGGCGAGCTTCGAGGCCCCGGAGGCCGAGGCCGCGGCGGCGATGCGCCACCGCCCAGGGATACATGAACATCATCTCCATCTCGAAGGCGATGAACAGCAGGGTCATGGGGTAGTGGCCGGCGTGAAGGCGGACCACGCGTGGGTGGCCGGCGGGTGCCCGCCCGCCACCGGTAAATCCCAGGAAAGCCGGGGCCGACGCGGGGTGAATCGACTCAAATAGGGGGACTCGCCCCGTCGGTCTCATCAGGCCGAACGAAGGTCTGAGCTAAGGCCGCTTCTCGAGCGCGACGCTGGTGCCCCGGCCACACCCGCATCGCGGGATGGCGCTCGGCGAGGCCGCGCAGGGCGGCGAGGGCCTCGGCACCGTGCGCCGGATCCTCGGTGTAGGTGCCGGGCTGGACGCCGTGCTCGAACCCCCAGGTGGTGTGGCTGGCGTCTCC
>DAIQNR010000148.1:0-9229 GCA_036788295.1 Myxococcota bacterium | reverse complement strand
TTCGCGCCGTCGTCGAACTGCTGGTCGAGGAGCTGAAGCGCATCGAGCAGGCCCGAGTCCGACCCGGCGGAGGCTGATCCGAAGGGTGACGGTGGGCTTGCGTCGATGAGCAAGCGTTGAAGGAGCCAGGGCTTCAGAACCGGTAGCCGAGGCTGAGGTGCGCGCCCCAGATGCCGTCGCGGTCGAAGGCGAAGCCGTCCGGCGGGGCGAGGTTCATGGTCAGCCTGGCGCCGATGTCCACCGGGCCGAGGTGCAGAGCGGCGAACGGCTCGAGCGCGGCCTGGGTCCGGTCCTCCTCCGGCCGCACGATCTGGGCCCGGACCCCGAGGTCTATCGCCCCGAGCCGGGCCCGGGCCTCGACGGCCCCCTGCACCCCGAGCTGCTCCCCTGCCCCCGGCCGGGTGCCGATGTGCAGGAACACCGCCCCGTCCGCGGCGAGCTGCAGGGCGGGGGCGACGTCGAACTCGATCCGGAGGGGGACGGCGAGGCTGAACGTGTCCCACCGGTACAGCCACGGGTCCCAGCTCCCTCGGATCCCCCGCGCGGTGCGGTAGGCGGCGCGGCTCTGGTCATCCTCGACGCCGGCCAAGGGCAGGGCGGCCCCGACGCCCACCCGCATCCGCACCCGCTCCATCTCGGGGGTGAGGTGCAGAGCGAGGAAGGGGTTCAGGGGCCGCACCACGAAGTCGCTGCCGCTTTGGTCGAGCGTCGCGAAGCCGAAGCGCCCGGACAGGGCGAGGTCCGACGACAGCCGAGTGTAGGCGCCGAGGTTCGGGGCGACGGCCACCTCCCCGTCCGGGCCGGCGAAGAGGCCCAGGTCCAGCTCGATGTGCGGGTCGAGCTCGCTCGCGGCGGCGGAGGGGGCGGCGAGGGCGAGGCCAAGGACGATTGCTCTCATGGTTTTTGGGGTTCCCTTTCCAGGGAGTAAGTCGCTCGAGGGACCGATCTGTTCTTTTTCGCCTGCACCGTGGCCGCCGTCACCCGGCTCACATCGCCTCGGGGGCGGCGACCCCGAGCAGCCGGAGCCCGTGCTGCAGCGTCCGGCGGACGGCGTCGACGAGGGCGAGGCGGGCGAGCCGAAGCCCCTCGTCCGAGTCGTGCAGCACCCGGAGCTCGCGGTCCTTGTTGCCGGCGCTCAGCCACGCCGCGGTGCTCTGGGCCAGGTCGAGCAGCGCCCGGGCCACGAGCGATGGCTCGAAGGCCTCGGTGGCGGACAGGACGACATCCGGCCAGGCGGCCAGCGCGCACAGCACCCGGCGCTCCTCGTCGAGCGTCAGCCGCTCGGACGGCGCCTCGCTCGGGGCGCCGCCGGCTTTGTCGAGAATGCTGCACGCCCGGGCGTGGGCGAATTGTACGTACGGGGCGGTGTGGCCGCGCAGGTCGAGCACGTCCTCCCAGTCGAAGCGGTAGTCGCTCGTGCGGAGGTTCTTCAGGTCGCCGAAGACCACCGCGCCCACGCCGATCGCCTCCACCGTGCGGTCGAGGTGGACCGGGTCGATCTTCTCGGAGCGCTCGCACACCGCGCGGGCCCGCTGCGTCGCCTCTTCGAGCACCTCGTCGAGAAACACGAGCTGCCCCCTGCGCGTGCTCATGCCCTGCACCCGGCCAAACGGGACGTGGTGAAGCGCTCCGGCCCAGGGAAAGCCCATCGCCGCCAGCGTCGAGAACAGCTGCTCGAAGTGCAGGCTCTGGTCGGCGGCCACGACGTACAGCGCCCGGTCGAACCGAAACCGCTCCTGCCGGTCGATGGCGGCGGCGATGTCGCGGGTGACGTAGAGCGTCGTGCCGTCCCTGGTCTTCAGCAGCACCGGGGGCTTGCCCGCGCCGAGTTCGAGCTCTACGACCTCCGCCCCGTCGTCGATGCGCGTCCCCGGCCGATGGCGCACCCGCTCGACCGTCTCTTCGAGCACCTCGCCGTAGAAGGACTCCCCCTCGATGCTGTCGAACTCCACCCCCATCCGGGCGTAGACCCGGAGGAACTCCTCGATCGAGGCCTCCCTGAACGCCCGCCACGCGGCGAGCGCTTCGGGCTCGCCCTCCTCCATGCGCCGAAAGAACGCCCGGGCCTCCGCGTCCCTCGATTCGGCCTCCGGCAGGCTGGCCTGCGCCTCGGCCGCCTTCGCGTCGAGCGCGGCGAGCCCGGCGTCGAGCGGCTCGAGGCCTCCGAGCATCGAGCGCAGCTTCTTCTCCGCGCTCCGGGCCTCCTTTTCGGCTTTCGAATCCGTCGCCTCGCTCCGGATCGTCTTCAGCCGCTCGGCGAGCGCCCGGGCCTCCGCCGGGGCCGCGATCGCCGCCTTGCGGGAAGCGACGTCCGCCTCCTGGTTCGCGCGGACGTAGACCTCCACCAGGTGCTTCGCGTCCCCGCGACGGTTCGGGTCCCCGTACCGGGCAAAGCCGGTCGCGAGCAGGCCGAATTGCTTGCCCCAGTCGCCGAGGTAGTTGATGCGGACCACCCGCCACCCCCGCGCCTCGTGAAGCCGCGCGATCGACTGGCCGATGACCGTGGATCGAATGTGATGAAAAGCGAGGGGTTTTGCGATGTTCGGCGAAGAATAGTCGAGCACGACGCTGCGGCCCTTGCCCTCCTCGCCGTCTCCGTAGCCCGGGCTCCGGGCAGCGCCGAGCACCGCCTCGGCCAAGGCCTTCGCCTCGAGGCGGACGTTGACGTACGGCCCCACCGCCTTCACGTCCGAAAACAGCGGGTGGCCGCCAATCGCCTCCGCCACCCGCGACGCCACCGCTGGAGGCTTGCCGTCGGACAGGGCTTTCGCTAGCAGGAAGCACGGCAGGGCGAGGTCCCCATGCTCCGGCTCCGGAACCTTGATCTGACGGGCCAGGTCGCTGGAAGTGGGGCTCGTCAGGCCGAGCGCGTCGAGCACCGCCGACGCAAAAGAATCCTTGAACCGGGCCAGCGGCGACATGCGCCCGCTGGTAGCGAGGCGTTCCCATGTTTGGCAAGAAGGAGACCCCACCCCTCGATCCCGCGCGCGCGGTCGAGCGGCTCGGGCGGGTGATCGATCCGGTGCTCGAGCTCGAGCTCGCGCAAGCCGGCTTTCTAGGCGAGGTGCAGGTCGATGAGCGGCGGGTCCGGGTCACGATGATCCTGCCTACCCCAGCCTGGACCGGCCGAAAGGTGCTCGAGGAGCGGATCCGCGAGGCGGCGGCCGAGATCGCGGGGCCCCGCTCGGTCGACATCGCCTGGACCAGCCAGGTGCAGCGGTCCCGGGGGAGCGCGGCGCAGGACTACTTGCCCAAAGCGAAGAACCTGGTCCTGTTCGCATCCGGAAAGGGCGGGGTAGGCAAGAGCACGGTCGCGGCCAACGTCGCCGCCGCGCTCGCCGACCGGGGGGCCTCGGTCGGGCTTCTCGACGCCGACATCTACGGGCCGTCGGTGCCCACCATGCTCGGCACCGACGAGCGCCCCGAGATCTCGGGCGAGAAGCTCGTGCCGGTGCGCCGCCACGGGCTCGAGCTGATGTCGATCGGGTTCATCGTCCGGCCCGAGGACGCGATGGTGTGGCGGGGGCCGATGCTCAACGGCGCCATCACCCAGTTCTTGCGCGACGTGGAGTGGGGGCCGCTCGACTACCTCATCGTGGACATGCCGCCCGGGACCGGCGACGTGCAGCTCACGATCGCCCAGAACGTGAAGGTGTCGGGGGCGGTGCTGGTCTCGACGCCGCAGGACGTGGCGCTCGCCGACGTCATCCGGGGCAAGGCGATGTTCGACAAGGTGGAGATCCCGACGCTCGGGGTCGTCGAGAACATGGCCCACTTCATCTGCGGGGACTGCGGCGCGAGGCACGACATCTTCTCGAGCGGGGGCGCCGGCGCGCTCGCCGAGAAGCTCGGCCTCCCTCTTCTTGGAGAGGTCCCGATCGACATCGAGGCGAGAAAGGCGGCCGACGTCGGTCGCCCGGTGGTCCTGTCCCACCCGGACAGCGCCGCCGCCCGCGCGTTTTTCCAGATCGCCGACGTGCTCGCGACCCGGCTCGCCCAGCAGGCCAGGCAGATGAGCGCCAAGCCGTCCGGGCTCAAGATCCTTCAATGACGCGCGCCGCTCCGGTTCTCGCCCTCTTTGGCGTAGCCTGCGTGACGACGCCGGTGGCACCGCCGCCGGCGATCGACCCGGCGCGGCTCGCTCGGGCTCGCGCCGATCACCCAGGGCTCGTCGGCGAGGTGGAGCTGCTCGAGTGGCGGGCCCGGGAGCACGCGACCAGGGGCGAGCTGGCCGACGCCGACCGGCTCGCCGGTCTCGCCCGGAACATGCTCGCCACCGCGGAGGGTCTCGGTCCCCGGTCCTGCCCCGAGGTGCGGCGGCCGTCGGTTCGGACCGCCACCGTCTCCGCTGCCCCGCCGGTCTCCGCTGCCCCGGACCGGCCCCGGCGACGGCGGACGGCTCCGGCCCCTGCGCCTCCGGCGCCACCGCCGAAGGCGCCCGCCTCCGAGGAGGAGCGGCTTCAGGACCTGGCGACGGCGCTCGGCGCGATCGACGGGGCGAACCTCGACCCGAACGGGCGGGTGCGGCTCGACGCCGGTCGCCGGGCCCTGCTCGACGGCCAGCGGGCGCTCGCGGCCGGCGCTCGGGAGCGGGCCAAGCAGCACATCGCCCGGGCGGCCGCGGCTTTGGCGTCGCTGAGCGGCGAGGCGGCGGCGGCCGGTCCGGAGGCGCCTCCGCTCGAGGCCCTGGCCCGGGACCTCGCCGCCGCCAACGTGGTGACGGCAAAGGAAGGGGAGTGGCTGGTGGCGGCGCTGTCCTCGGAGGCGAACGGGGGGCTCGCGTCGTCGGCCGTGGCCACGCTCGATGCGGTCGGCCGGCTGCTTCGGGTGTACGGAGCGGTCCGGGCCTGCGCCGGTCCCGAAGGGCAGCCGGCCGCGGCGCTGGTGGCGCAGCATCTCGAGCAAGCCCATCAGTTCCCTCCGACCCGGTGGGTGGTCTGCCCGGCCGCGCCCAGCTCGCCGCTGTATGTCGCTCTGACCTTCAACGGAAAGCGGAGTTGACGTGCTCGCCGTCGCCCTGCTCTTCGCGCTGTTCGGCCTGACCACGGCCTACTTTTGGGCGGAGGCGCTCGCCCACAGCCGCGGTCTGCGGAGAATCCCGGTTCGCATCCACGTCAACGGGACGAGGGGCAAAAGCAGCGTCACCCGGCTCATCGCCGCTGGGCTCCGGGGCGGGGGCCGGACCGTGTGCGCCAAGACCACCGGCACCACCGCCCGGATGATCCTGCCCGACGGCCGCGAGCTTCCGATCTTTCGGCCCGCCGGCGCCAACGTGCGGGAGCAGATCCGAGTGGTCCGGGTGGCGGCCGCCTTCGAGGCAGAAGTGCTGGTGCTCGAGTGCATGGCGCTTCAGCCCGAATACCAGTGGCTCAGCGAGCGGTGGTTCGTACGGGCGACCCACGGCGTCCTCACCAACGCCCGGCCCGATCACCTCGACGTGATGGGTCCAACCGCGGAAGACGTGGTTTGGGCCCTGTGCGGCATGGTCCCCCGCCGAGGGACGCTCTACACCGCGGAGCGGGCCCGCCTCGGCCCGATCGCGGAGGCGTGCCGGGACCGAGGCAGCGCGCTCGTCGCCATCACGGAGGCCGATTGCGCCCAGATCACGGAGGCCGACCTCGCCGGCTTCACCCACCGCGAGCACGCCGACAACCTGGCCCTCGCGCTTCGGGTGTGCGCGGACCTCGGCGTGGACCGGGCCACCGCGCTGCGCGGGATGTGGTCGGCCCGCACCGACCCGGGCGTGCTGTCCGAGCACGTGATCGACTTCTTTGGTCGCACGCTCGTGTTCTTCAACGGCTTTGCCGCCAACGACCCAGAATCGAGCCTGATGATCTGGCAGTACGCGCTCGCTCGCTACCCCGGCATCGGACGCCACGTCGCGCTCGTGAACTGCCGGGCCGATCGGGCCGACCGCTCGAGGCAGATGGCCGAGGCGATCGCGGCGTGGCCGGACGTGGGGCCGATCGTGCTTGTGGGGAGCGGGACCACCATCTTCGCCCGGGCCGCGTCGAGGCTCGGGATCTCCCCGACCAAAATCGTCACCGTGGAGGGGGCGCCGGCGGAGCAGATCTTCGAGTCCGTCGTCGACGTGGCCGGCGAGTCCGCGGTGGTCGTGGGGCTCGGCAACATCGGGGGGCCGGGGCTCCCGCTCGTGCGAATGTTCAAGAACCGGGGCCGGCCGGTCCGGGTCCGGGCCGAGCCGGCCAAGGAGAGCGCCTGACATGTCGACCGAGCACCTTCTGACCGTCGCCATCGGGGTGGGGATCGTGGTGAGCCTCTTGCTGAGCGAGGTCTTCGGCCTCGCCGCCGGAGGGGTGGTCGTGCCCGGCTACCTGGCGCTCAGCCTCGACCGGCCGATCTCGGTGGTCTTGACCGTGGGGGTGGCGCTCGCCACCTTCATCTTCGTTCGGGGCCTCTCCGCCTATGTCATCCTCTACGGGCGACGCCGAAGCTCGCTCATGATCCTGGGCGGATACTTGCTCGGAGTGCTGTCCGAGGTGACGATCGGCCCCCAGTTCATGGCCCAGGTACCGCAGATGGACCAAGGCTTGAGGGTCATCGGCTATGTCATTCCCGGGCTCATGGCGATCTGGTTCGACCGCCAGGGCGTGCTTCAGACGCTCGCCGTGATGCTCACCGCGGCGGCGATGGTTCGGCTGGTCCTGCTCCTCGTGCTCGGCGAGCCCATGGGGCTCAGTCTATGAGAGGGCTCAACGAATGAAGGGCATCTATTGGCGTCCGCAGCGCAGCTCGCCGGCGCAGCTCGGCGCGGTGGCGGCGATCGCGCTCTTGGGCCTGCTGCTCGTCGAGCGGTTTCCGGTCACCGAGCGCAAGCCCATGTACGACGCGAAGCTGCGGGCGGCCCGGACCGCCCAGCGCGCGTTCGAGCAGATCGGACTCGAGCGGCTGCGCCTCGGCATCCCGGTGGACCAGGACGTGGACCCGGCCAACTCGGGCATGATCGGGAGCGAGACCTCGCTCATCGCCTCGAAGTATGGGCACCTCCCGGCGAAGAGGACCTCGGTGAACCCTAACTTCGCGGCGGTGGCGGTGGAGCTGCTCCGGCGGGCGGGGGTGAAGGCGGGCGACCTCGTGGCGGTGGGGGTGTCGGGGAGCTTCCCGGCGGTCAACGTGGCCGTGTACGCCGCCATCGAGGCGCTCGACGCCCAGGCGGTGGTGATCGCCAGCGTCTCCTCCTCGCAGTTCGGGGCCACCGAACCGAGGCTCACCTGGCTCGACATGGAGCGGGTGCTCGAGGAGAGGGGGATCTTGAGCACCCGAGCGGTGGCGGCCTCGCTCGGCGGGGTCGATGACCGCGGGCTCGGCCACACCGAGCGGGGCCGGGAGCTCTTGCGGGAGGCGATCCGAAGGAACGGGCGGACCGAGCTGCTCGCCGAGTCGCGAGCGGCCGCGGTCGAGGAGCGGCTTCGGGTCATCGAAGCCGCGGCCGCTGGCCGTCCGATGGCCGCCTACGTGAACGTCGGCGGGGGCGCGGCCTCGATGGGGACGGAAGAGGACCGGGAGCGGTTCACCCCGGGAATCAACCGGAGCGCGCCGCCGGGGGAAGCGACGAACTCGGTGGCGACGATGCTGCTCGCCACCGGCGCCCCGGTCATCAACTTCACCCACATCGACGATCTCGCGCGGCGCTTCGACCTGCCCCGGCAGCCGCTCCTGGTCCCGAGTCCAGGCGAAGGCCGGGTGTTCGTCGCCCCCGCGTTCAGTCGGCCAGGGGCGGCGCTCGTTTTGCTGATGATCGTCGGCGCGCTGTACGCGGTTACCCGGCTCGACGTTGGGTTTCGGCTCGGCGGCGGCGCCAAGGAGGACGGCGCCTCGAAGGCTCCGGAGCCGATGGTCTGAGCGAGCCGGAGTTCAGCGGGGCCCAGCGAGCGGGTCCACGATCCGGTGCTTGTAGGTGGTCTGGTACAGCTCGGCCAGGGTGAGGAACAGGGTGAGCAGCAGCGGGCCGTACAGGAGCCCGAGCACCCCGAACATCGCGAGCCCGCCGATCACGGACAGGAACACGAGCAGGTCGTGCATCTGCATGTGCGAGCCGATGAGCCGCGACTTGACCACGTTCTCCACGACCAGCGCCATCACTCCGCAGAACGCGAAGAACCCGATCGCGGCCAGGAGGCGACCGGTCAGGACGAGGTAGGCGGTCGCGGGGAGCACCACCACCGACACCCCCACCACGGGCAAGAACGCGAGCACGGCCATCACCGTTCCCCAGAGCACCGGCGACGGGAGCCCGACCGCGCTCATCGCGAGCCCGCCGAGCACCCCCTGGATCGCGCTGCCGATCCCGTTGCCGAACAGGATCGCCCTTCCCACGTCGCCGAACTTCTCGAGCAGCAGCGCCTCGTGGGCATCGGGGAGCGGGGACAGGCGAAAGACGTAGCGGCGAAAGCGAGCGCCATCGACGAGCAGGTAGAATACGAGCGCGAGCACGATCAGGAAGTGGAACAGACCGGCCAGGACGTTCGCGAGCAAGCCGTTCACCACCTCGTACACGGCCTGGGCGACCGTGCCTGCCGCCCCGTTGATGAACCGCTTCACCGTGGTCGGGTTGAGCTCGACACCGGTCCACGCGGCGAAGCCGCGAATTTGCTCGGCGGTCCACCCTTCCCCGAACAGCCACTCCTCGAGCAGGTCGAGGCTCACCGAGGTCCGGGTCAGCTCGATCACGGTCGCCGCCTCCGCGGACAGGCTCACCCCGAGAAAGGTCACCGGGACGGCCACGCCGATGACGATGGCGGCGCAGATGAGCCCCGCGGCCACCGCCGGGCGCCCGGTTCGCCGCAACAGATCAGCGTACGGCCCACGGGAGAGCGTCGCCGCCACCAAGGCGAGCACGATGTCGCTGAGAAAGCTCTGAAACAGCCAGATCACCGACGCGAGCGAGAGGACGAGCAGGGCCAGGAAAAACGCGACGGCCAGCGCGTCGCCCCGGTCCTCGATCAGCGTATCGACCGCGGAGGGGTTCGGTTCCGGTGGGGCGACCGGCCCGTCTCCGGGCTCCACCGATTCGACCAAGGGGTCTTCGAGCGGCGCGGACATTTCGGCCCACGATAGCACCCCGCTTCCGCTTGGCGATCGTCACGCCGAGGGTCCCGGTGCTCGGTCCTGGGCAGAGCGAGCCCGGCGCTCGGTCCGGAAGCTCTGTCCTGGGGTCCGGGAGCTTCGTCGTGAGGTCCGGGAGCTTCGTCGTGAGGTCCGGGAGCTT
>DAIQNR010000147.1:0-11863 GCA_036788295.1 Myxococcota bacterium | reverse complement strand
CTCTTCGACCGGGTACAGACCCGCCTAAGGAGGGTGGCGACCCCTCTTCGACCGGCTAGGGACCCGGTCCGAAAGGGTGGCGACCCCTCTTCGACCGGGTACAGACCCGGTCCAAAAGGGTGGCGACCTCTCTTCGGGCGGGTCCTTGCCCGCGGGCCGCCCTGCCGAAGCGCTGCGCAAGCTTCGGTCTGCGGCCCCATCCCGAGGAAGGTCGCCTACTCTGCTTCAATAGAAGGCGCGGCTGAGGTCGGCGGTGCTCTTCAGGCCGAAGCTCGTGTCGAGCGCGGCGGCGGACAGGGACGGTTGCCCCACCTGCTGCCGCTCGAGCAGGTAGACGTCGGCCGCGACCGTGAAGTCGAGGCCCTGGATGATGGGCACGTCGAGCGCGATCCGGCCCTGGACGAGGTTGTCCTGCACCTGCCCGGTGAGGTCGATGCTGTGGTCGAGCCGCAAGTTGAACACGATCTTGCGCCCGCCCACGCCGTCGATCACCTCGTCCCGCAGCTCCGCGGTGGACAGGATGGCCACCCGGGCCTCGGCGAGCGCCGCTTCGTTCGGGTCGCTCGACTGAAACGAGGCGAGCAGCTCCCGGCGCAGGCCGAGTTGCGAGCGGATGGAGAGGTTGCTCGCGAGCCGCCACGACGGCCCGAGGCCGGACTGAAGGAGCGCCCGGCGAAAGCTGCGCTCCTCGGGCACGGTCAGCTCGGTCTCGAGCCGGGCCGAGGCGCTGGCGTCGGGGATCCACGGCTTCTCGAGCCCGGGCGCGATCCGGCTCGCGTAGGCGAGCTCCACCGTGGTCACGTCTTCGTTCTCCGTGGTCTCCACGTCGCCGCCGGCGACCGGGACCTCGCGCACGATCCCGAACCGGGTGCGCTCGAGCAGCTCGAGGCGGTGCTCGGGCAGATCGAGCACCACCCGAAACGACAGATCGCCCCCGACTTGGAGGAAATCGCGGCGGGTGAGCTGCGGGGCCTCGGCTTGGCGTGGGTTGCTGACGCTGACCGACTTCAGATTGGCGCCGATGTTCACCCGGACGTCGAGCAGGGTGGGCTGCTCGGACGGCCAGCTCCGCATCCCGTCCCGCTCGAGCGCCGAGACCACGGCCTGCCTCAGCGACGGGACCTCCTCGACCGCTCGAAATGGGTAGCCGCCCGGGACGAGCACGTTGTCCCCGCCGTCGGCGAGGAACGCGGTCGTCACCACCCGGTACATGCGCAGCGGATCGATCGGGCGCCCGGTGACGCCGGCCGAGTCGAAGCCGGTCCGGACCACTTGGGGATGGTCGAGCCGAGCCCGGAGCGCGGACAGGTCGCTCCCCCGTACGGACACCACCCGCAGCCCCTCCTCGCTCCGCAGCGCCCGCCGGACCTCGAGCCGGGTCGGCGGGTCCGACAGCGGAAACGCCGCCGCCTCCCCGAACGCGCCGACCGGGAGAGCGGCCACCTCGGCGTCCGCGAGCCGGCGCACCGTCTCGAGCGCCGAGCGAATGAACGCCTGCCGCTCGATGCGGCCCGGCTCCGGCGACGCGGGCCCGATCGGGATGTCGAGCTGGTTGCAGACCCAGTTGCGGACCACGTCGGCTGGACCGGACGGCATGGGCTCCACCGGGCGCCGCTCCGCCCGGATCGAGGGCAGGCCCGATGCGGCGGTCACCAGCTGGATGACGGTCGCCTCGCTAGGCTCTCGGGGCGCGGAGACGATGGTCACCCCGAGGCCATCGAGCCGAATGAGCGTCGGATCCCCCTGCATCGAGCTGGTGAGCACGAGCTCAGGGCGGTCTTCCGCTTCTTCGAGCAGCTCGATCACCCGGCGGAGCCCGTCGCTTCGCCGCAGATGGACGAGGGCAACCACAAAATGCACCCCCGCCTTGCGCAGGACCCGGACCGAGCGCTCGAGTTCGGCCGCGGCCGGGTGGATCGGCGGTCTTCGGCTGGGCGAGAGGACCGGGGCGAGCGCCTCGTCGAACACCGCCGTCAGCCCCACCCTGACCCCGCTCCGGACGAAGACGCGGTGGGGCCGGTGGGGCGCCGCCATGTCGACGTTGGCCACCGTCCACGGCACCCCGTCCGGCCGGCCGAGCCGCTCCACCCGCGATGGGTCGGCCGCCAGCTCCAGGTTGCCCGGCAGCGCGGCGTCGAACAGCGGGCTGCCGTCGAGCCGCTGGAGGAGGCTCCGAAGGTTCGCCTGCACCTCGGGCGGCCCTTCGAGCGCGTAGCCGGACAGCGGCTCCGGCCCGAGCAGGTCGCCGGTGGAGACGATGATCGGGGTCTCGGCCCCGCGGTAGAGGCCGGGCAGCTCGGAGAGGCGCCCGACCGCGCCCGCCGCGTCGCAGCGCCCCTCGAACAGAGCCCCCCTTGGCTCTCCGGACAGGATCAGCGGGACGACGAGCCCGGCGGCGACGGTCGCGGTGAACGGCACCGGCGGGGGAGCCTAGCAGGTCTCGCTCGAGGCCCAAGCGCGCCTTGGCGGGGGGACCCTGGAGTACCCTTTGTGCGCGGGAGAGTCCGCGGAGGGGTCAGGCGTCGCGGAAGATGTCCTGGATCGACTGCAGGAGCTGGACCGCGTCGCTGCGCTCCCGCTGGAAGGCGTTTCGGCCCATGATCGAGCCAAACGCGCCGCCTTTGGCGAGCCCCCGGACCTCCTCGAGGACCTCGTTGTTGCTCTTCGCCGGCCCGCCGGAGAAGATCACGATCCGGCGGCCGTCGTAGCAGGACTGCACGACGTGCCGAATTCGCGCCTCGAGGGTGTCGATGGGGATGCCGGCCTTCTCGTAGGCCTTTTTTGCCTCCGCCTGCTCGATGTGCGCCGTCGGCGGCTTCACCTTCACGATGTGGGCGCCGAGCGAGCACGCGATGTGGGCGGCGTAGGCGACGACATCGATGCCGGTCTCGCCCGTCTTCGACAGGCCGGTCCCGCGGGGGTAGGCCCAGATCACGGTGGGAAGGCCGACCGCTCGTCCTTCCTGCGACATCTCCCGGATCTGCTCGTACATCTCGTTGCGGTAGCTCGAGCCAGGATAGATGGTGAAGCCGATCGCGCTCGCCCCGATCTCGAGCGCGTCCTGCACCGACGAGGTGATCGCCGAGCACGGGTCCTCGCCGGCCATGAGCACGTCGCTGTTGTTGACCTTCAGGATCACCGGGATGCGGCCGGCGTACTCGCGGATGCACGAGGACAGGGCCCCAAACGGGGCCGCGTAGGCGTTGCACCCGGAGTCGATGGCGAGCTGGAGGTGGTAGCGGGGGTCGTAGCCGGCGGGATTGGGGGCGAAGGACCGGGCCGGGCCGTGCTCGAAGCCCTGGTCCACGGGCAGGATCACCAGCTTTCCGGTTCCGGCCAGCCTCCCGGTGTTCATCATTCGATAGAGGTTCGACAGCACCCCGACGTTGTCTCCGCCGTACCAGCTCAGGATCTCTTTTACGCGGTCGCTCATGGCTGTTGGGGGTAACACGCAGCAGGCAAAAGGTCGAGTCCACCGCCGCCTGGGCCCCGACTCCCGTTCGCTTCCTCCGCTCGTCGCGAACCGGTTGCCGGCTACCGGCGCACGAACCGGACCGCGTCGGCGACGATGATCCCGGACCCGCTGGTCCAGCACGAGACCCACACCCGCTCCCTCAGACCGGCATCGAAGTCGTAGGTCCCGAGGCTCACCCAGCCCATCGTCCGCTGGCTCCGTCGCACGGTGGCCTGCCCGCCGCGGTGCTGCACGATGTACGGCACCTGCGGGTGGTAGCCGTTGCCCGGCACCCACGCGAACACCTCGTAGCGCCCGCGGCCGAGCTCGGCTCGATAGATGGCCGGGTCGCTGCGGGACTCGGGGCGCCGAAACCGATAGTCCAGGCCGATCCGGCCCGCGGCCCAGCTCGACCGATCCCACCGCGACGACGCCGAAAACCCACGGTCCGAGTTGTCGACCGTCACCACCGAGGGAGACGGCGGAGGGGGCGGAGACGGGGGAGGGTTCGACGGCGGCGGGGCCGGAGGGGGCGAGCCGGAGTTGATCCGGGCGAGGTAGGTCGTCCACGGCCAGTTCGGGCCCGGGTCGGTGCGGTTCTCCGGCTGCAGCTGGCCGTGACCAACGATGTGGTAGCGATCCCGAGGGATGCCGTGGCGGCTCGTGATCTCCCGGACCAGGGTCGCGCTGCGCTCGATCATGTTCGGGTCGAAGGTGCGGGTCCGAGCGAAGCCCCCGTGCTCGACCCCGATGGAGAGCGTGTTGATGCTGATCCCCTCGCGGCTCGACAGGCGCCCCCCGTTGAGACGGCTTCGGTACGCGGCGCCGATGTGCCACGCGCGGTCGGTTTCGCTGACGAGCTGGCTGACCTCGCGGCCGTCCTCCCGAACGACGTAGTGGGCCGAGACACCCGTCCCCGACCGCCGCAGCCAGCTCACGCAGCCGGCGTAGGCCCCCTCGCAGGTGTGGATGATGACCAGCTCCGGCCGGCGGCCGCCCCTCGAGTTGAAGTTGGGGCTCGGACGCCACACCGTGCCGCTCGCCCGGAGCCCGCTCCTGGTGGTGCCGGTCGGCTCGAACCGAGCGTTTTTGCCGATGAGCACCGTGCCTCCGTCCTCGAGCGGGACGAGCAGCCCGGTCTCGAGCACCGCCTCGACGTCACCGGCGTACACTTCGGCCATCTCGGGGTCGTCGAGGGCCGGAAACTCGGCCACCACCGACCGCCACGCGAGCGCGTCGTCTCGGGCCCAATCGGGAAGCTCCGCCTCTTCGGCCAGAGCGGCGAGCCGGGCCGCCGCCGCCTCCACCTGGGCGACGGGCTCGGTCTTCACCTCCTCGACCGAGCGACCGGCGAGCGCCGCCGCCTCCTCGAGCACCGCGCCGCGAAGGGCAAACAGGCCCCACGGCGGAGGCTGCCCATCGAACTCCACCTCGCCCTGAGCCGGGAGCATTCGGGTCTCGATGTAGGCGAGCGCGAGCAGCAGATCGGCGGGGACCTGCCACCGGTCGGCCACGTCGGCGAAGGTCTCGGCGAGGGCGGAGCCAGGCTCGACTTCGGGTCGATCCCAGCCGAGCTGCAGCTCGCCTTGCTCGGTCGGCACGCAGGCCGCGGCGAAAACGAGGGGCAAACATCGTCTCATGAGGGCTCCTTTCGAGAGCGGTGCCAAGCGATCCGCCAGGCGTCGAGGTTTTCGGCGAGCGGCGTCGACCGGCCGGTCGAGACCTCGATGGCCCACACCCCCGGCGGCCCTTGGCCCCGGCGGTTCACCGCGAGCCACGACCCGTCCGGAGACCACGCCGGCTCGGCGTCGCGGACCCCCTCGGGGGTGAGCGAAACCGGGGAGATGTGGGGGCCGAGCACGAAGACCCGATCGCCCACCGCGACCGCGAGCCGGTCCTCGACCGGGTGCCAGACGAACGGACCGGCCTCGCCCAGAGGCACGTCCGAGGTCAGGGGGATGGGCTCGGTGCCGGGACCCGAGACGGCGAGCACGCCCTCCCGCCCGTCGCGGGCCGAGCGGTAGGCCACCCATCGGCCGCTCGGGCTGAACGCGCACCGGACCGCGTCGCCGGGGTGAACGGTCCAGCGGGTCGGCCGCCGGCTCTCGGTGTCGAGGACGAACAGGTCGAGCTGGCCGTGCCGGCTGCTCGAAAAGCAGATGCGGTCCCCGCTCGGCGACCAGGCCCCATCGAAGTCGCCTTCGGGGGCGAACGTCAGCCGCTCGGCCGGGCCCCCAGCGATCGGCGCGAGGTACAGGGCCCGAAACGAGGCTCGGCTCGACTCGAACAAGACCCACGGCTCGACCGGGTGAAGCTGCGGGCGCCAGTCCGCGCCCGCGGATACGGAGATGGGGACGAGGCCGCGCCGCCCGAGCCGAAACAGGCCGTCGCGCACGACGAGGACCGTGTCTCCAACCGGGGTTCGGCCGTAGGGAAAGCTCGGCGCCGGGGCCAGCGCCGCTCGCTCGCCGGAGCCGAGGTCGAGCCGATGGGCCTGCGCCGAGCCCCCGGTGCCGAGCACGAACTCGAGCTCGCCCTTCGGGGGCTCAGGGAGGCTCCCATCGTGGCAGCCGAGCAGCAGCGCGATGAGTGGGGCCCGAGCCACCAGCCCATGGCACCAGACCTCGGGCCCAAGCCGCCATCGGCCCGGCGGCGCGGGTGGTTGTCCATCTCACCCTCTGATTTCAGCGACTTGGCGGCGGTCCCGGCCGAGCCGGCCGGTCGGTCAACCGGTGTGACCGGTGCCCCTCACCGGCGAGGGTCGATTGGGGAGAGCGAAGCTCAGGGAGCGCCCGGAGTGGGCGGGGTGATCACGGAGAAGTCGGTCGCGTTGTCGTCGGTGTTGGTGTGGAGCGCGTCTCGGCTGATCGACTCCGGCTGGTTCGAAGCGGTCTGGGGGGCGGGGTTGCCCCGGCCGAACATCAGGTTCGGGTGGGTGCCCCACTGGACCGCGTCCACCACGTTGCCGGCCGGGTCGAGCAGCTGCACCGCCGACTCGTTGTTCTGCCAGTCGATGTCTCCGGTCCAGTCGCGGTTCGCGAGCGCGTCGCCGGTGGCCTGCGCCGTGGCGACCACATACAACGAGCGGGCCGGGATGCTGCCGCCGAGGGTGACCCGCCGGTAGATCATCCCGTTGCTCCGGGCGTACCCGACCAGCTCCCAGCCGGTGAGGTCGGTGCCCGCCGGGCCGACCAGCTCCGTGAACACGAGCGGCCCGTCGGCGCCGGGCGCGTCGTAGTAGACCTCGTTGATGAGCACCGCGGCCGGCGGCGCGAAGCCGGTGAACGGGGCCTGGTTGTTCGGGGCGGCGACCGGGCTCCCGGTCACGTCGCGGACCGATCCGGCGACGGTCACGGTGTAGCTCGTGCCCGCGGTCTGGGCCGCGGTGGTCAGGGTCACCGAGGCGCCGGACACGGAAGCCGCGGTCACCGCGAGCCCAGGGATGGTGAACTGGCTGCCGCTCGGGAGCACCGAAGCCGGGTCGAGGCTTCGCCCGAACCGGACCACCACCGCCGTCTCGCCGGAGGCGGCCGCCGCGACCGGGCAGCTCACCGCGGACAGGTCCGCGATTGCCCAGATGTGGGGCTGGGCCGTCCCTCGGAACCGCCACATCGCGCCGGTCGCGGTGACCTCGCAGCCGGCGGTGGCCTCGAGCGCGCCATGCACCGCGAGCGGGAGCCGGAGCCGGAGCTGGTCGCTGCCGGTGAGCCCCGCGGTCTCGAGGTCGTAGGAGCGGTAGCCGGCCCCCGCGAATCGGTCGGTGCCGAGCGTGCCCGTGATCCGGACGTAGCGGCTCTCGTAGCTCCGGAGCATGCTGACCACGTCCGCCGCGGCGCTGATGTCTTCGAGGAACCCGGCCACCGGCGCGGACCCCACCACCGCGAGCCGGGACAAGCCGGTCGCCTCGAGCAGGTCGTTGTTGTCGTTCACCTCGCTCACGGTGAGGTTCACGACGTCGCCCGCCGAAACGACGGTCGCCGTGCGCACGAACACCGCCGCGCCTCGGGGCGCGCCTTGGATGAAGAACCCTTGGTCCGGCTCCCCGGCCGGGACCACGTAGGTCACGAGCGCCCCGTCCACCGGGAGGTTGGCCGTCGCCGACATCGCTCCTTCGGCCGCCATGCGCACCGCCTGGATCTGGACGTCCGCGCTCGGGGACACCCCAGCGTCGCCGCCGGACCCGGCGTCTCCGGACCCGGCGTCGCCCATCCCGGCGTCGCCCATCCCGCCGTCGCCCATCCCGGGCGTCCCCATGTCCGCACCGGCGTCTTCACCCGCGTCCACTTCGGCGTCGGAGCCGCCATCCATTCCGGCGTCGGCGCCGGCGTCGTCTTCCATCGCGGCGTCGCCGCCATCCGTCCCCGAGTCGGCTCCAGCGTCCATTGGGGTGCCGGAGTCGGTCGGTGCAGCGCCGGTGTCCGCAACGCCGGTGTCGATGACCCCGGTGTCGGCGCGACCGCTGTCCAGGGGCTGGAAGGTCCCGGTGTCGGTGAGATCGTCGTCGTCACCCCCGCAGGCGGAGACGGCGAAGGTGAGCAGCAGCAGGAGTCGAGAACATCGCATGGCAGTTCGAGCGGGACGCTCCCCGACGGTTTAGCCGGTGGGCGAGGCGGCGAAAAGGCGTCTTGGCGACGCCTCTGCGACCGAGCCGTGCGCCGCGGGCTGAATTCTGACCCGGACTCGAAGCCCGGGGTCAATCCACGCGAGGGTCGAGGGCGACCAGCAGCACCTCCACCTGCGGCGCGTGCCTCGGGGCCCCGAGGCGGCCGAGCAGGGCCGACTTCGCCGCGTCCTCGATGAGGTCGCGGGAGATGAGGTAAGGATCGTCGAGCGCCTGCCGGACCGCGGCCGCGAGCTCGACCCGCTGGCCGTCGTCGAGGCGAAAACCGCGGGCGGTCAGGACCGGTTCGGCGGCGAGCCGGCCGGTCCGATCGATCGCCACCGAGCAGGCGAGCAGACCGCTGCGGCCGATCCGGCTCCGGTCGCGCACGTCCCCCCAGTCCATGACCTTGCCCTGGTCATCGAGCGGTCGGCGGCTGACCTCTTCGGTGGAGCCTCTCTCGAGGTGGCCGAGGAACATCTCGAGGGTCTGCCCGTTCTCGATGACGCGAATGCGCCTCGGATCGACGCCCGCCGCTTCCGCCGTCCGGGCGTGGGTCTCCATCATCAGCCGCTCCCCGTAGACCGGGACGAACCAACGGGGACGAACCAGGCGGATGAGGTCGGCCTGCTCTTCCGCCCGGGCGTGCCCAGAGGCGTGCACCGGCGCTTCGTCCGGGCCCACCACCCGGACCCCCTGGCGAGCGAGCTGGTTCAAGATGCGCCGAACCGACAGCTCGTTGCCGGGGATCGTGCGCGCGGAGAGGATGACGGTCTCGTCCCGCTGCATGCGGAGCGCCTGCTCCTGGGCGGCGGCGATGCGGGCGAGGCCGCTGCCGAACTCGCCTTGGGAGCCGCTGGCGATCACGATCACCCGGTCTCGGCGGGCCTCCGTGAGGCGCTCGGGCGCGAGCATCAGGTGCGGATCGCTGGGGAGCAGGCCCCTCGCGACGGCGAGCGCCCAGTTGCGCTCGAGCGTGCGGCCGAGCACGCAGAGCTTCTTGTCCGTTCGGCGGGCCACCTCCGCCAGCGCCGCCATCCGGTGGACGTGCGAGCCCATCAGGGTGACCACCACCCGGCCCTGGGCCCGGCGCACCTGCCGCTCGAGCTCGGTGGCGACCTCCCGCTCGGACCGGCCCCTCCCCGGCACCTCGGAGTTCGTGGAGTCGGACATCAGCACGTCCACGCCGTCGAGACCGAGCGCCGCGAACCGAGCGAGGTCGCTCGGCCGGCCGTCGAGCGGGTCGGGGTCGAGCCGAAAGTCGCCGGTGTGCACGATGCGACCGGCCGGGGTGTCGATCACGACCGCGGCGCTGTCCGGCACGCTGTGGGTCACCCGGACGAGCTCGATGCGAAACGGCCCCAGGGTGAACCGACCGCCGAGCGGGACCTCGGTGATGCGGTCCATTTGGGCCCGGGCCTCGGCCGCCACCGGGCCGTCCCGCTCGAGCCGGCTCTTCACCAGGTCGGCGGTGAACGGGGACGCGAACACGGGCACGTCGCGCTCGGCGAGCAGGGCGGGCAGGGCCCCGATGTGGTCCTCGTGCCCGTGGGTCAGCACCACCCCGAGCAGGCGCCGATCGAAGCGGAACAGGGGCTCGAAGCCGGGCACCACCTTGTTGACGCCAGGCGGGTTCTCGGCGCCGAGGAACGCCCCGCAGTCGAGGAGGATCGCGGAACCCTCGTACACGAACAGCGTCGCGTTGAGGCCTACCTCGCCGCAGCCGCCGAGCGGCAGGATCGTAAGTGCCGATGGGTCGCTCATGAGGGCTCGACGCTCCGAAGCCACGCCACGAACCGGGGGATGCCGACCGAAGGTGGGGTCTTGGGCTCGTAGCCGAGCTCCCGCTCGGCCCGCTCCACCGAAGCGAAGGTGCTCGGCACGTCCCCCGGCTGCTCGGGAGCGTTCTGCACCTCGGCCGGGCGGCCGGCGGCCTCGGCGATGAGCGAGACCAGGTCCGACAGCCTCGTCGTCTTCCCGCCGCCCAGGTTGTAGATGCGGTAGCCGTCGGTGGTGACCGCGCGGTCGATGGCGGCCACCACGCCGCGGACGATGTCGTCGATGTAGGTGTAATCGCGGCTCGAGCTGCCGTCTCCGAACAAGGTCACCGGCTCCCCTTTCAATATCTGCTCGGCGAACCGGTGGATCGCCATCTCGGGGCGCTGCCGGGGGCCGTACACGGTGAAGAAGCGGAGCCCGACGAAGCGCGTCCCGTGGAGGTGGTGGTAGGTGTAGCCGATGAGCTCGCCCGCCTTCTTGGTGGCCGCGTACGGGCTGATGGGGTCGTCGACGCGGTCGTCCTCGCGAAACGGAGTGCCGCGCTCCCTCGCCCCGTAGACCGAAGAGCTCGACGCGAACACGAACGGCCTTATCCCGGCCGCTCGGCACGCCTCGAGCAAGAGCGTGGTCCCGTGCACGTTGGTCTCGGTGTACAGGAGGGGATCCGCGATCGACGGTCGCACCCCCGCCCAAGCGGCCAAGTGGCAGACCGCGTCGGGGCGGGTGGCCGGGTCCTGGAAGAGACCGTGGACGAGCGCGGCGTCGAGCAGATCGCCCCGGATCATGCGGAACCGGCCTCGGCCCCGTTCGACCTCCCGTACGTTCGATTCCTTTCGGCTCGGGTCGTAGTACCGGTTGAAATTGTCGAGGCCCACGACCTCATCGCCGCGGTCGAGCAAGGCCTGGCTCACCCATGAGCCGATGAACCCGGCTGCGCCGGTCACCAGGACGCGCATCGCGGCACCGTCCACGCGGTCACTCGGTCCGTCAACCGCAGCATGGCGCCCGGTTGACAGCGCCCGGCCGAGCGGCGACGGCTCGCCCGTGTCGCGGGCCCGAGCATCGCGGACGGCGGTGGGAGCGCTGCTCGCCTCTACGGCAGGGATCTGCGGCGACGCCTGGGCCGGGGACGGCGACTTTCGCTTGAACCACCGCGGGCCGGACGGGGACGGGGTCCTGTTCTCGTGCGGTCCCGAGGGCTGCCTGCCCAGGAACGACCGCTTCCGTTCGTTCGTGGGGCAGCTCGGGCAGGTGTTCGCCCCCCGCCTCGCCGCGCCGGCCGCGACGCTGGGCCACGCCGGCTTTCACGCTTCGGTGGCCTACACCGCGAGCTTCGTAGCCGCCGACGACCCCGCTTGGGGGGTCACGGAACAGGCGCAGCGGACGGGCGAGGCGAGCCCGGTGCTCTCGGGGCTGCACGGCGACTTTCGAAAAGGTCTCCCGTTCGGCTTCGAGCTGGCCGCTCAGCTTCAGTGGCTCGTGGACAGCCAGCTGTTCGCGCCCGGAGCCGAGATCCGCTGGGCGCTCGAAAAGACCCACCGGCTCGCGCCCGACTTCGCCGCTCGCGCCGCCGTGAGCCACCTCGTCGGAAACCGGGATCTCCGGCTCACGGTGGCCGCATTCGAAGGGGTGGTATCGAAGGATTTTGGTGCCTTCGGCATGGCCCAGCTCACGCCGTGGGCGGGGTGGGCGGTCGTGCTGCCCACCGGCCGGTCCCGGATCATCGACCCGACCCCGGGCACAATCGTGGCCGGCGCGGACGGCGTCGGGCGCCGCGACGTCGAAAACGACCTCGTCTTCGAGGCGGTCGATTTCGGCTCGATGGTCCACCACCGGGTCACGCTCGGCCTGCGCACCCTGGTCTACGTCGTGCTCGTATCGGTCCAAGCCGAGCTGCGGGTCCTTGGCGAAGGAGACCCGGTTCACGGGCTGTCGGCC
The DNA here is from genome assembly GCA_036788295.1 of Myxococcota bacterium. Lineage (GTDB taxonomy): Bacteria > Myxococcota > Kuafuiibacteriia > Kuafuiibacteriales > Kuafuiibacteriaceae > JAHQVK01. The sequence continues at coordinate 92 of DAIQNR010000147.1, read as the reverse complement.
CGGTTCGGGCTCGAGTTCTGAGCCGCTGTCGGCGCCGGCTCTAGAGCACCGAACGGGTTGGAACGGCGCCTCCAGGCGAAGGATCCTGTGTT
>DAIQNR010000146.1:0-12162 GCA_036788295.1 Myxococcota bacterium | reverse complement strand
GCCCCTCCAGGGAGCTTCATGACCGGATCGACATTCAAGCCAGGGTCATCTAGGCCATGCGCGGCCAGGCCCCTCGCTGCTGGAGATGCTGACCCCGGCGATCCCGGGGCACTTCGTGCCTCGGGATCACCCACTGCGAGGTAGCAAGCGGCTCGCCGACGCCGCCCTTCTCGAGCTCTCGACGACCTTCGAGACCATGTATTCGAAGCGCGGTCGCCGCTCGTTCCCGCTGGATTACTTGCTCAAGTCGACGATGACATCGTGCCCGAAATCGATGAGGCGAATCGGGGTGCCGCGCGAGGCCGCTCGGGAGCGGGGGCATGAGCGCATCAAGCCCGCTGCGCCCCCGCCCGGTCATGTGCCGATCGGCCTACCCAGCTCGGGGCGGGCGTTGTGCCCATGGGCGCCGCGGGGGATCCTCCCGGCCGGCCCGGCCCTTCCTACGCTTTTCCTTCGATCTCACCGCCCAGCTCGCGAAGCGCGGACTGGACGCCCCGAACCTGATGGATCGGTCAGGTTCTCCGGAGGTGAAGGCCAGGCTGCGAGCCGAAACCGAAGCCGTGCTCGCGCGCTGAGTGTTCGGGGTGCCCACCTTCGAGTTGGAGGGGGAGCCGTTCTGGGGTCAGGACAGCCTCGCACGAGCGATGGTCCGACACCCCACGTTCGGTTCCGCCACCCTCGCTTGACGAGGGTCGGGCGGCGACGATACGGGCACCCGTATGAAGACGACCATCGAGCTGTCCGACGCCCTCGCCGCGCGCGCTCGTGAGGTCGCCGCAGAAGAAGGGACGACGCTCAGGGCGCTCGTCGAGGAGGGGCTTCGACGGGCCCTCGCCGATCGCGAGGGCGGGGGCACGTTCACGCTCCGAAACGCCTCGGTGGGTGGTCGCGGGCTCCGCGCCGAGTTTCGCGGCGCCGACTGGGCGCGGATCCGGGACGCGCTCTACGACGAAGATGAGGGTGCGACCGAGTGATCGCCATCGACACCAACATCTTGGTGAAGGCCCACCGGCGGGACGCCGAGGACCACGGACCCGCGCGGGCGGCCCTCGAGCGATTGGCCGCCGGGCGTGCTCGCTGGGCCCTCCCTTGGCAGAGTCTCCACGAGTTCTTCGGGGTCTTCACCCACCCCCGCGTCTTCGATCCGCCCTCGGCCCAGGGCGAGGCGGTCGCCCAGATCGAGGCCTGCCTCGAGGCGCCGTCGGTGGAGCTCATCGGTGAGTCGAGGGGGTACTGGCCGGTCCTCCGGGAGCAGCTTCAGCGGGGCCGCGTGACCGGCGCTCGCGTCCACGACGCGCGCATCGCCGCCGTGTGTCTCTTCCACGGCGTCACCGAGCTCTGGACGGCTGACCGTGACTTCGGTCGGTTCCCCTGCCTGCGCGTCCGGAATCCCCTCCTTCGAGGCCGACCTCGAGCGCGTGTGCGACCTCGCGACCAGCTTCGACCACTCGCCGGCGGTTCGCCGCCCTCTTGATGTAGTTGCGATACGCGCGCCCCAGCGTGTGTCGTCCGACCCGAGCCATTTGCCAGGGTCCGTGAGGCTCCCAGCTCTCGTAGCCATAGTACCAACGGTCGGGGCACGTCCGTCCATCGTCGCTGCTCGTCGTCTTGAGGGGCGAACCAAGGAGGGACTCAACGAACGCCTTGTCGTGGATCTCGGGTTTCAGTTGGCTCGCCTTGAGGGTGGGGAACTCTCGCCCGAGGAGATGGGCTCTTCCGAGGTCCGCCATTCGATCTCCGACCATGCGCCGAAGCGGGGGGCATTGCAGCGGTGGAGCGACCGATCCATCCTCGTACTCTCCGGCCGGTCGGAGAGACTCTGATTCGAGACGATAGGAAACGATGTCACGCTTCACGACACGATAGCCCGGGTACTGTTGTCCAATTTGCCAAGTCTCTGCCTCGGGAGACAGACCCATCGAGACGTAGACGTCGTTGAGCCGGGAGCACCCCGATGAACCTCCCCTCCAACTCGATCGATCTGTTGGCGGAGTTCGGCGCGCACGGCGTTGATTACCTTCTGATCGGGGGTCAGGCGCTCGCGCTTCACGGACACCCGAGGTTCACGAAGGATGCCGACATTTGGCTCCGCGAAACGCCGGACAACCTCGACCGGGCCAAGGCGGCCCTCCGCGCGTTCGGCGCGCCGCTGTTCACGGTGGCTGGGCTGGATGCGGCCCAGGGTCTCGACGTTGTGTGCGCCAGGGCCTCGGCGACCTCGTCTCGCGCCGCTCGCCGAACGGAGCTGGACCCGTCCCCGTCGGGCCTCGGCGCGGGTGAGGGCGTCGAGAGCCGCTTGGCTTCGGTCGACGAGCGGCGAAAGGCCCACGCCTTCCAACGTCTCTTGTGGGTGTTTCGGTGAGCCGCTCGAAGCCTCTCGAGCGCTCGAGGAGCGTCGGGATCAGCGGGACGGCAGGACCTCGGAGCACCTCGGCGGAGAAGGGTGCCCCGGGCCAGGGCCGCGTCGTCCAGGCCCCCTCGAACGCGGTCTCGACCGGCCGAGCAGCGGCTCGCTCTCCCGCCTCTACGTACGCCCCCACCAGGGACTCAATCGCCTGCGCCAGCTCTTCCGAGCTCATCGGTGCTCTCATCGAGCCCCACTTCCCCGGCCCCGATTCGCGATCTCAACCCCGTCGGTGAACGGTTACACACTCCTTTCCTGTGGCTCGGCCTGCCGTGAGGGGCCGTCCTCGGCTTCCTCGACGGGGCCGAGGCGCTGAGCGCGAACGCCATCGGCCCCCTCGGGGGAGGCGCGCTCGAGGGCCCGGTCGACGCGATCGAGCTGGCCTTGGAGACGGCGGCTCGCGGGGTCGGCGCGTGAGAGTGGCCTGGCCTCCTCGGCGGGAATCCCGTGGCTAGGCGAGGAGTTCGTACTCGACTCGGAGGGCCTCGTAGGTTGACGCGGCTCTGGCATCGAGGGTGACCGAGGAGGCGGCGTGATGGGCGGCTGTCCATCCGATCAAGGCGTCATAGGTCGCTCCGCCGCGAACGCCGCTGGTCGTCAGCTCGAGCAGCAAACGACGATGCTCTTCCTCGGGCAGCGTGAGCCAAGGCCCTGAGAATCGCGCGGTCAGGAAGGTGTTCACGATCTGCGTCGGCGCTCGATGAGGGGGAGGTAGTCGGGTGAGGACCGAGTACGCCTCGTGGGCTGTGAGGCTTGGCCCGAGAGAGAGCGCAGCGTGGGCCGCCTCGTGGGCGTCGTGCCAGCTCGCGAAGGCGGCCACCACGACGCTCGTGTCGACCACTTTCAAAGGCGGATGTCCTCGAGCGCGCGACGAACGTCATCCGCGGTCAGTGGGGGAGCTTGGACTCCGGTACGGCCACGACACCGCCCTCGCGCTCCTCGAGCGTCATCGGCGTCGGGGCGGGCTCGATGATGATCGAGCCATCTCGGACGACGATCTCCAGCGGGACCTCTGGACCGAGGCGGAGGCTGTCCCGAATGGCCTTCGGGATGACGACTCGACCGGAAGCGTCGATGGCAGTCTTCATGGCAGGAAAATGCCATTCAGCGCGAGCGTCGGCAAGCGCGTCGGTTCTTCGTTACCGACTCGAGACCTCGAGGAGGCGAAGAGCGGAACGGGTGGAAGAGGGCACGGGCCACGGCGAGCCTGACGCCGCCGGCCTCGCTGGTGAGCCGAGGCGCTGCCGGAGCTCGCCGAGGACCACCTCCCCGGCCGGCCGGACCGCGCCTCGAGGCTGGCGTGGAGTCGCGCGCGGCGCCGAGGACGGCCGCTGATGGTGCGTCTCGTCTCCTCGAATGCGCAGCCAGCCGCTGGCGCCCCGAGTGCAAGAGGACCAGCCAGACCCCTCGGCTCGAGACCGACGAGTCGAGGGCCCGTGGCACGGAACTGCGCCCTGGCCGGGTGCTCCGCCCCGCAGCAGCCTCCCGGCGATGACGAGCGGCAGCGCGTTCGACCCGACCTATTGGGAGTAGAGGCGTGAACGCTCGAATCGGCCTATGCAGGCCCGAATACGGGCACGGAGAGGCGTCTGCCCAAAGCCGAGTCGGGTATCGGCGCAGGGTGCCGGGAACGGCGGAACGGGTCGGCCGCCGGGACCTGTCCCGACCTACCAGCGCTTTGCGCGGTCGATGTGCTCGAGGACGTCGACGCCGTGGTACCGCGAGGCCGCGCCCGGGCGTCGCGAACCGTGCGCCCCAATCCGCGAAACCGGACACCCCCGGGGCGCCGAGAAGGCGGAGTCCGAAATGCGTCCGCCGCATCCGGAATCCGGACGCGGTGGACGGAATCCGGATTGGGCAGGGTGAGGTCCCAGCGCCTCCGGTCTGGCCCGGCCGTCGCCGTAGCGCTCGCGGGTGGAGGCAGCCCGCGCCCATGTTCCCCGTGACCCGTCCCAGGGTGTTCTCCAGCCCCTGGTGCGCGCGTCCTACTGGAGCTCAGCCTGCGGCTGACCTCCGAAGGACACCGTTCCTCACCCCCTTCGGGGGCTCGGCTGCGGTAGTGGTGGCCGACCTACGTCGAGACGATGGCCATAACGAGGCTTCCTTCGGAACCCTCTTGGCACGATCCTCAGCAGCTCGCATGCGCGAGCAGCTTCGTCCATGGAGGCGGCGGGCAGCTCGGCCCCCGCCTTCGTGCGAAAGGCTGTCGATCGGCTCCTCGCCTGTGGAGACCCGGAGAACGGCTTTATCCGGCTTCGGTGTCCCGACTGCGCTGCAGAGCGCGCGCTCCCCTTCAACCGCGACGAGCAGCCGCCTTCGGCGTCTTCTCTGCGGCAGGCGGTTTCTCAGAGACCTTCGGTCTCTTCGACTGCTGCACTCGTGTAAGGGGCGCGGACTGCGCCCGAGCTGCGGCGCTCGACGGATACCCCATCTCCAGACCTCGCTTCGCTCGGGCTGGGAGTACGTTCCTTCGGACGAACGGCGAGCAGGCTCGCCGTCCGCCTCGGAGGGTGCACGACACCGCGCACCACCTGGTGGAGCGCGTACTGCCCGATGTGCCCATCCGACAGTACGTGTTGTCACCACCCTCGGAGATGGTCGGGCTCCTCGCGGCGCGCGAAGAGGCGGTGTCGGCTCTCGGTCGCGTCTTTGTCGAGAGCATCTTCGCCGGCATCCAGTCCCGAGCCGGCGACAAGCTCCATTGCGGATGCGTCGTTTTCGTCCAGCGATTTACCCTCCGAGGCGGTCGACGACGCAGTCGTCGGCTGTCCGAGGTACGTGCCCCCAGCCCGAGCGAAGCGAGGTCTGGAGATGGGGTACCAAGGCGCTGTCCGTATACCCGAATTTACATGTGCTCGCGCTCGACGGCGGTACGCCGAGTTCGAGGACGGGACGCTCACTTTTGTCGAGGACACGGCGCCGACCCCCGCGGAGCTTCGCGCGATCGAGGACCGCGTCGAGGCCCGTTTCGGCCAGTGGTTGAAGCGGAACGGTTTCCTGGACGAGGAGAGCCCCGAAGAGCAGGAGCTGGACGGGTGGTGGACCACAGCGGCGAGCGACCCGTCTAGGAGCCGTCCACCGCCGCCTGCAAGCGCTTGGCTGCTTCGAGCAGCGGGGCCCGGTCTCGCTGCACCCGAGCGAGAAGGAGCGCCCCTTCGAAGCTCGCGATGATGTAGGTGGCGAGGGCTCGCCCATCGTCCATGTCGCCGGGGCGGAGGGCGGGGGCGAGCACGGCCACCCACTCCTCGATGAGGGCGCGGCAGTGGTCGGCGAGCGGGTCCTCGGGCGCCACATCGAGCGCCACCGCCCCAACTGGGCAGCCGCGAGCGAAGCCCTGGGCCTCCTGGGCGTGGGCGAGCTCGGCGATGAACGCGGCCACCGCCGTCCCCGGCGTCGGCGCCCGGGCGAGCTGGGCTTCGAGCCGCTCTCGAAGTCGTGCGGCGTAGACCGTCAGCGCCTCGGCCACCCACTGCGCCTTTCCCGCCGGGAAGAAGTGGTAGAGCGACCCCTTGGTCGCGCCGCTCGCCTCCGTCAGCGCCGACAGCCCCGTCCCTTCGAGACCGCGCTCGGCCAGCAGTCGGATGGCGGCGGCGAGCAGTCGGTCCCGGGTGGACCGCTCCGGGGGCCCGGGCGAAGAGCTCATGCCGCATCCTGCCGAGGGACGGTCTCCCCGTTTTTCTCGAGCCAAGCGAGCGCGTCGTCCCAGAGCCGCCCTTGGCCCCGGCGAAAGTAGCCCATGTGCCCGATCCCACCGCCATGGAGCTTCGGATCGATGTCGATGCGCTCCACCGGCGCCGCCGTGTAGCCGCTGAAGAAGGCGTCCCTAGAGGCCGGCGTGGCCCAGAGATCATCGAGCGCGTTCGCGGCCGCGATGGGATAGCGCGCCTTCCCGAACCCATCGAGACGACCGTTGTCGTTGCCCTCCGGGTCATCGAAGAAGAAGCGCGGATACCGGCACCAGCGCCTCCACTGTCGGTACACCCCCATGGGGAGGTTCTCTCCCATCCCGAGCGGCTTCATCGGGAGGTACCCCAGGATGAAGACCGCCGGGGGACCGACCACGTTCCAAAGAAACCAAACCCGGCGACGCTCTGCCCTGGGCATCCATCCCCCCCAGCCGGCGCCGGAGCCGAAGGTGTAGAAGCCGCTCGCCTGCCCGCCGCCCACCTGAAGGCCCATGGCCTGGCCGCCGAAGGAGTGGCCCACCACCCAGAGCGGCTTGTCCGGGGCGCGGGCGGCGGCGAGCGCAGCCGCCGCGTCCTCCCTGGCCCACGTATCGTAGCTCGCCGAGAAGCCCCGGAGGCGAGGTGGCTTCGAGCCTCCGATGCCGCGATAGTCGAAGGTGAGAACATCCAAGCCCTGCCTCGCCGCGTGGACGGCGAAGGCCCGGTAGAAGCCCTGAGGCACGCCGGTCGCGCCGAGCACGAGCACCTGGGCTCGCGTCGGCGTCGAGGGCGACCACCGGGTCGCCGAGAGCGGGTAGCCGTCTGCCGCGGCGAGCGTGAACCGTTGACCCGTCGTCGTCATGAGACCCAGCTATACCGATCGGTCTAGTCGAACGCAAGCCCCAGCGAGCGAGTGGGCAGGGGAGCTGCTCGGCTCGTGCAATCAGGACGCGACGCCGGGTCTCAGCCGTTTTGGAAGCGGCGAGCGACCTCGGCCATCCCGTGCTCCCACGAGAGGCTCTTGAGGCTTCGATCGAGGTTCGGGGGAAGTTGGCAGCGCTCGACTCCCGGTACGCGGATCACCATGCGGTTCTTTTGAAGTGAATTGGCGACCGATATCTCATAGTCGACCCACTTGCTCTGGTGGGCGTTCCGTCCAAGGAGAAAGATCACGGTGTCGACATCCGACATCAAACCACGGAGGTAGTGGCGAACCGCATCCTCTCCCTCATTCCGCTTGTCCTCGAGAGCGGAAACCGGCGTAATCTCCACGCCCCAGTTGGGATTCTTGATCCGGCTCTCGAGATCCCGCCGATGCTGCTCGTCGTCGTGCTGAAAGCTGATGAACACCTTGTCCATGACCTGGCCCGTACAGTGGGCCAGGTTGACGAGTCAAGACCTCCGGGGGCTCCGATTACGGGGCGTCGAGCAGAAGCCGGACCCGCCGGACGACCGCCTCCGCCTCGGCATCGAAGCGGGCGTGCGAAAGCGGGAGAGCGTGGATGTCAGCGAGGGCTCGAAGGTCGTCCGGGAGCGCTTCGGCTTTGGGAATCGCCTGGTCCTCGAGCAGAACCGGAACCATCTTCAGTTCGAGCCGGAGCCCGTGTGCCACCTCCGAGCGCACCCAATCCCCCTCCGTCTCGATGCCGTCAGCCCACGCCGAACCGATGGCGACGATCATCACCCTGGCGCTTCGAGTGCCCGCTTCGATGGCGATCTGAAAATTCTCTCCCCCTTCGATGTCCGATGTATCTCTCCACACCCGGTCCCGTCCCAGTTCGCCGCGAAGGCGCTCGTAGAGGCAGCGAACGAGGTGAGTACCCTCGTCGTCCTTTCGTCGGTAGGAGAGGAAGACGCTCCCGCCGCGCAGCCCGAGGACATCCTGGACCGAGAGATTCTCGCTTCGCAGCCGCGCCGATTCGTCGCGTACGCGGTCGAGAAGGTTCGCCTGCTCCTCTCGCGAGAGGACTTCGATCGCCTGGCGCACCCTGCGCACCTCCCCCGCCCCCACGAGCTCCGACAAGAGCCGGTCGCGGAGAAAGAAGATGAAGTCCTGGGGCAAGACCTTCGAGAACGGTCGCTTCACGGGATCGTCCTTCGTGGGAACGCGCTCCATGAGCAGCCGAAGAGCGTCCCCCGCAAGCTCGGCACCGAGCCGCTCCACCCACATCGACCCGCCCCGAAACCGGTCCCTCAGGGCCGCCGTTCCCCACGCGCGCACGGCAGCGTCCGGCCGGTCCCGGTGCATGGCTCGAAGGTGCTCCCGAACCCCGTCGTGCGCCGCCGGCGACCCTTGCCGGATCCACCAAGCCGCTACCTCCACCTCGAGCGCAGGGTCCTCGAGCCAGGCCGCCGCCCACCTCGCTGCCACCGTCGGCACCTCCCCTCCCCGCTGCGAGAGCTGCTGCAGCAGGTCCCCCACCTCCTGGGGACCGAGACCCCACTGCTGCGTCGAACCGAGGACAGCCTCCGCCGCGCCGGCGTCGAGGCCGGGCATGAGGTCCGAGAGGACCCGGTCCACGATCTGGGGGCCCTGTCGCTCGAAGAGAAGGTCCACGGTCGGCTTCCAGGCCTCGACCCCGAGCGCCATCACTGCCTGAACCAGCCTGGGCCGCGGCTCCTCGCTGAACGGATAGGAGGGCAAAGCCGCCGCGATCACCGCCGGCGCCCACTTCTTCCACAGATCGGGAGTCACTTCCCCAAGGCGCCGCTGCCGCTCGAGAAGCACCAGCGCCCGGTACCCGGCCATGGCCGGGCGATGGATGGCATGTTTCCCCACCCAGTCGGTTCCGAGCTCGGTCGCCCGAAGGTACGGGAGCGCGTGCTCGATGACCTTCGCCTTCTGCGCCTCGTCGAAGCCCCGGCTCCAGCCGGGAAGGTGCTCCGGCCTCGACTCGAGCTCGACCGCCGACCGGCCCTCCGGGTCATGGCAAGCCATCATGCTGATCTGCCAGTAGTCGCGGGGTCCTCGCGACGGGGGTGGGCCAGAAGTTTCGAGAGCTGCCGGCCGCTCAGCCGGGGGCCGAGGACCGGCGAGAACCCAGGTCTGCAAGGGCGAAGCCCAAAGACCGCCGGCCCTGCGGCAGCACAGCCCGAAGCGCGAAGCGCTGAGGTTTGTGCCGCAGCCGGGAGCACGCCCTCAGAGCGGCAGTTCAGACCTGGCGGATCTTTGCTTCGAGTCGTGCCGCGCGAACGAGACAGTCGATGTCATCCAAGTCCGACGTGAGGATGATGTCACCTCCCCGTGCGATACCCACCAACAGAGCGTCGAGGACATCACTGGTTTTTGGCTGGCTCACTTCCGGACGACCTTCTTGCGCGGACGTGCCGCGTTCGCGAGCTCAGCCTCGGCTTCCGCAACGGCAGCCTCATCGACTTCACCGAATCTGGCGTCGGCGACATCCAGTGCTTCAGCCAGGTATGAGAGCCGTACTTGATGGTCTACGGCCTCGGCGAGGATGGCCGAGATGGGAAGGCCTCGCTGTTCGGCGAGTGCGCGCAGGGCGGCCCCGAGCTCTGCCGGGAGCGTCACGCTGAACCGCTCGACACCCATGCATACGAGGGTATGACGACCTGCAGTGTTACGCAAGGGTTCCCTCAAACGCGCGTCCCGAAGTCGCCGACCCTCCGCGATCCGGTCTGGTCGACCGTCGGAAGGCAGGGCGGAAGGGCTTCTACCGGGTCGAGCCCCATGGGCTGCGGCCGCTCGTCGAGTGGGTGACCCGCTACCGCGCCTTCTGGACCGAGCGACTCGGGCGGCTCGAGCGCCTCCTCGAGGAGATGGACAACTGAGCCCTCACGATGTCATTCCGCCAAGCTCGCGGCGGAGGCGGAGCGCGAGCAGGTGACGGTCGCGCTCGCAGAGACCCGAGGTCAGCTATCGAGCAAGGAGGCCAGCTTGCAGACCCTAGAGCACCGATCGGGCTCTGCCAACGCCCCAGGCTCGTTTCCTGCGGCGGCAGAGCCATTCGAGGCGCTTTCGGGCGCGGGGCTAAACGAGACGCGGGGACATCGGACGGTACAGCGCGGCCGCGGTGGCTTGGGTCGACTCCGTTCCCGCTGCTCCCTCAATCCGCCAGGGAGATGTCGACCACGGTCCCCGAGACGATGCCAGTGCGCATGCCGTAGGGGTCGCCGGGCTCAGCCTCGCACTCCATGATGCTCTCACCGGGTCCCGTACCGCAGTTGCCGTTCACATCGATGAACGCCTCAAAGGTCCACTCCCGCGAACCCGACCCGCCGCTCCCACAGATCTCGAAGTCGCCATCGCTGGCTTGGGGCATCGAAGGGGTCCAGTGGGCGAGCATCTGGTCCGGCATGGACCGGTCCCCCACCCATCCGCGGAAGATGACCGGTCCGGAGCGCTCCCCCTGGTAGGTTATGCGAGGGCTGAAACAGTCCCCTCGATCGCACCCGGCGGTCCCGGCAGCGAGCACCAGAGCCCACCCAGTCGCCCCAAGAAAAAATTCGCGACGCATGTCCACTCCCTTCATCGGACCACGACCCGAGGCGCCGCCAGAGGCTGACGACGCCCGGGCGAGTTTCTCGCGGCCCCCACGCGGCAGAGCCGGAACAAAACCGGCCTGCGCCAACTCTCGACCGCACGCGAGCGCACTGTCGGCTCCATCGCTGATCAGTCCATCAAGGTGATGACGACCCGGACATCCCCCGAGATGCGCTCGGTTCGCGTGCCGTAGGGAGCGCCCGGCTGAGCTTCGCACTCCATGATGCCCTCACTCAAGGTCGCACCGCAGTCCCCGTTCACGTCGATGAACGCCTCGAAGATCCACTCCTGCGGCCTCCCAATCGAGCAAGTTTTCCCGCCGGGAAGAAGCCTCTGAGCGTCAATCGACGCCAACCAACGGTAGGCTACACCATCCGGCGATGACCTTTCCCCGACCCAGCCTCGCATGATGACGGGACCATCGACTTCCCCCTGGTACGAGAACCGCAATGAGATGCAATTTTCGCCGTCCATGCCCATCCCGCCGGGGATCGAGCCGAGGCCATCGCCGCACCGAAGGCATGCGCAAGCGAAGAGCAGCGGGAGACATCGCGGAAGCTGAAGAACTCTCCTCATGATGACGTAGGTCCGGTCCTCAGTACGCAATGCCGCCACCTCCGCCGTGACAGAGCCAGCTGGCGTGTCCGAATCTCGATGCAGCCGTAGCGGACCCTCCGGTGCCCGAACCACTATGGCTACCGCAGATCGTGTTGCCATACCGGAAAACATAGCCCGGTTCGGTCGTGCCGACCCCTGGAGGGTAGTTGACCATGAACCCCCACTGGGACAAGCGCGCCGTTACGCTGCGGGTATTCGAGAGAACTTCGCCAATGACGTCGAGGCGTTGCCCCGTGGCGCTGTCGAATATCTGCCCTTCGGCAAACAGCGAATTGGTTCCCGTGCTCCTCCAGCAGGGCCAGTAGACCCGGAAGAACCAAACCCTCCTGGAGCAGACTGCCCAAAGCTCCTGGTACCCCCCGGTCACCTGGCGGGTGCCCGAGTTGAATTCCCGGAAAAAGCCCAGGTCGAACTTGTTGCTCGAGCCCGCGATGGAAAAGCCGTTCGACTGTCGCACAGAGGCGAGGCTCGCGGCCCGAGAGACCGGATTCTGGGCGCCGGCCGGCCCGCAAATGTCGGGGTTGACGCAATGATCCACGCCGCCGATCGAGATGAGCCCGTCGGATCCGCCGACCACGGCACCAAGCAGATGCTGGTGCGTCACCAGGGATCCTTCGTCAGTGGCGACAGCGCCGTCTCCGTATTCGATCGTCTCGAGGGTCACACCGAGAAGTTCTCCGGTGGACGGATCGAAGTACGGAACAGCCCCGAGTTCCGCGTTCAGGACCATTGCGAACTCTTCGAGGCTTTCGAAACTCTGCTGGATCTGGTCCACCGGGACGACGGTCAAGCCCTCCGACGCGCGGATCTCGAGCTTGCCGGGAGCGAGTTTCGTCAGGACCAGCGTGTCCGAGAACTTGTATCCGGGAGGTGGTTCGTCGTCGGCGGCCGCGGGCCCAGCATGAACCAGGATCAGCATCAGGCACCCGCAGCGTGCGACGTTACGATGAGATGAGATGAGATGAGATGAG
>DAIQNR010000145.1:0-12191 GCA_036788295.1 Myxococcota bacterium | reverse complement strand
GGCCGGTGTAGGCGTTCTTCCCGAATCTCTCCGGGTCGTCGTTCGGCACCGGGGCCGGCCCGAAGGACTCTGGCCACGCGTAGCCCCAGGTGTTGAACGTGAACTCATAGGGGACGCCTTTGTCGCTGACCGAATACCCGGCCGAACGATAGATGGCGTACAGGATCGAGTAGATGGAACGTTTGTCGTAGTCCTCTTCCTCGATGTGACCGTTGCCGTTGTCCACGCGACCGGCGCCTTCGAAGGGCGCGGCGAGCACCCACGCGCCCACGATCGCCTCGAGTTCGACGCGGCTGTAGTTCTTTTTCTCGGAAAGGTTCTTGAAGACGTCCATTTCGTTTGCCTCTTCCCTCCGCCGCGAGCGCGCGACAGAAGGTCGGCGATGGACGGAGGGCACACCGCAGCGCCCCCCGGGAACGGACTTCAGCGCCGGGGCGGGCCTTCAGTGCCGGGACGGGACCTCGATGGTGCGTCCCTCTCGGACGCAGGCGGTGTCGTACTACGCCGGAGAGCCCTTGTCTGTAGCATTTGTGAACGATGGACGGGCGCCGGATTCAGTGTCGGTGGCCATCATGGCTGTCGGCCCCCGGGGCGCCAAGGATCTTCAGGTCGGGCAGGGGTCCGGTAGCGAGCGCGCGAAATAGTAGGTCCCGCCCTCCGATTCGAGCCAGCCAATCGAGGCCCGCGTCGAGCGCCGCGTCCATGGACGCTGCCTCGGAAGCGCGAAACATGCCGTGTCGCCAGCTGATTTCCCCGGACTCGACGTGCTCGATGTCGAGCCGAACCCCGACCAGGCGGCGGTCGCCGTCGGCCGCGGCGTCACGGGCGCCGAGCTTGAGCAGAAAGTTGGCTTTGCTCGGACCGGTGAGATGGAGATTCACCCCGAGCCGGGACAGGCCGGCCGCGAGCTTTTTTTCGAAGGCCGCCTTGTCGAAGCTCCGGTCGCGGGCGAGCACGGCCACGTCGATGTGCAGGTCCGGCTTCTTCGCTCCGTGTTTGGCGTCGAGCGCGGCGTCGAGCGCCTCCCGAAAACCGGGCTCCGCGAGGTCGAGCCGCGAATAGGTGGAAAGCACCTGCGCCCGCCGGATCGGCACCGTGAACTTTTCGGAGGCGAGAAAATGCTGCCGGACGAAGACGCCCGCGAGCCGGAGGTCCACAGCGGTGGCCAGGCGCCGGTCCGGCAGCTTCGCTTTCGCTTCGAGCAAGATCTCCCGGGCGTTGTCGGGCCCGCGCTTCGGGTCGAGCTCGGCCTCGCTCGCGGCGGCCACCGCGGACGAGATCTCGTCCCAAAGATAGGGGTCGAGCTCGAGGGGCCTGGACTCGGCCCGAGGCGAGGCCTGGCCGGCGGCGGCGAGGGCGAGGGCCAAGAGCAAGGTCACCGCGGCGCCTCCTCGGCTCGGACCTGGCCGATCGCGGCCGGGATCCACCGCATCAAGTCCTGCTCGGCCTCGAGGCAACCCACCTCGGCCGCCTTAGGGAAGTCGAGGTGCCCGCCCTTCTTGGGGGAGACCTCCCGGCTGGCCACAATCGTCCTCTGCTCGGTGTCGAACAGCACCCCTCGGGCGCCGCAGTGGGCAAAGACGAAGCCATTCTCCTCGCCGAGCATCTTGATGTCGTAGGTCGCCGCGAGAACAAAACCAGCGTTTCGCGCCGGTCCGTCCACGTCGGGGGCCGCCCCCGACGCGATCTGGCGAGCGAGCGTCGGCGGCAGCTCGGCCGAAGCGACGAGCAGCCCCGACGCCGAGACCTGCTCCTGAAGGCGCCCCACCCGCTGGTTGGGACAGGAGGCGGTTTTCCCCCCCTCTTGGCAATCGACGCCGACGGCGATCCGAGACCGCCGATCCCGCTCGAACGCCTCCACCCGCTCGCCGAGCTGCCCGATCGCGTCGAACAGCAGACCGGTGTGGGAGAACCGCCGGTCCTCGAGCGGGGTCTGGGCCCGAGCTGGCCCCAGGATCGCGCGGGCCTCTCGAAGCAGGGTCCGGGCCGGACCGACCCGAGCGCTGGCGAAAGCCGCTTCCGCTTCGGTGAACACGGCGAGCGCCCGCTGGCCCCGGGCCTGCTGCATCGCGAGCACCCGCTGGTACTGGGCCCGCGGCCACCGGATCCGGGCGAAGCCATCGTGGCCGCGGCCCGCGGGGCGGGTGGTCGTCTCCTCGACGACCGCTTCCCGCAAGGTCAGCTCTTCCCCGGCGACGTCCACCGTCAGCGAAACCGTCTGCTCCAGCACCCCGTTTTGCTCCCGCTCCACCGAGCGGAAGTCGGACGTGACCACCGCGCCGCAGAACTGGGTCAGCGACGCGAGCGCCTTGCTGATGGCCGTCTCGCGGGCGAGCGCCGGGTCTGGGGCCCCCGTAGCGTCCCCGACGAAGAACAAGAACCGGGCGTCGCTCGCCGGGGGCCGGCTGAACCACTCCGGGGGCGGGGCCGAGCCGGTGGTGCAGGCAAAGCCGAGCCCGAGGAAAAGCGCGGCCACGCGGCGGGCAACCATGGGCCCTATGGTAGCAGAGGCCGACGGGCCGCGCACCGACCAGCCGGCGGTCAGAAGCAGAAGCAGCTGCCCTGGAAGCAGGAGCCGCCGGTCCAGCCGCACTCGCTCTCGTCGTAGCAGTCGAACTCGGAGGTGCAGCCGCCGCACGAGCCGCACCACAGGGTCTGCCCGCAGCCGATGGAGACGGAGCCGCACTCCCACGGCTGGCAGGTCGTTCGCGGTGGCTCGCACCGCAAAACGGTGACGCCGAGCGCCGATCCGACGTTCGTCAGCTGGCTCCAGACGTCACGCATCTTGAACCAAGAGGTCTTGCCTCCCGAATGCACACCGAAGGCCGTATTGCCGAAGTACCATGGCCCTCCGCTGTCGCCCCCATCCGCGTTGCGATTGCGCATCATCGCCAGCCGATCGTGGGGACCGGACGAGACGTTCACCTTGTAAACCTCGTCGCAGTGTAGACCGGTCGTGCGCCCAAAGCGGCAGATGGTCCGGCCTTTGCTCGCCGTGCCGACGCTCCACACCTCGCGGCGCAGCCCGGTGTTGAACTGAAAAAACGTCGTGAAGGGAACGGTGGCGTGCGTGTGCCACTGAAAGTCTCCAAAGGCGCCCCGGTGCTCAGCCTGAAAGGTGAGGGCCCGCCAAACCCCAAAGTCATCGATCATGCTCTGCGCGTCACCGCAATGGCCGGCGGTCAGAACGCCGCGGGTGGTGCCTTGGCGCACGTTGAAGCCGGCGGTGCAGGTCGTCATCGTGGCGCCGCCCGAGAGGGTGTGAAGAGCGCCGGGGAGCTCCTCGACGAGGTGAAGGTTGACGTTCGGGCTCCGCGCGACGGCGGGCAGGCCGGCGATCACCCATTCGGGCGGCACGGAGATGGATCCCACCGGAAGCTGCACCTCGATGGTCCCGGTCTCGACGTCCGCTTCGGTCATGACCTCGGGGTAGCCGGCGCCTCGGATCGCGCCGTGCACGGCGTCGAGCTGCGCCAGGAGGGTACCCTCGGAGACCGAGCGGTGCGACCGAAAGTCCACGCCGATGCCAGCGACGCGGACGTCGGCCCGAACCGCCTCCGGGACCTCACCGACGAAGCCGATGAACGCTGGGCTCAAACCCTCTGGGGTGATGACCGCCCCCGCGAAGGTGTCCGGATACCGGGACCGGAATTCGGCCACGGCTTCATCGAAGCCTCGCTGCCAGCCGATTCGCGACACCGCCTCTTCGAAGCTCCAGCCCCGCTGCTCGGCGATGAACTCGAGGTCCTCGCGCTCCGCGTCGCTCAGCTCCGGTTTGGCCCGCACGGAACCCACCTCCCGAAACTCCGGGACTGCGGCCCCAGGGTCGCAGCCCCCCAAACCGGCTCCCGCCACCGCGGCGAGCCCCCACCGAACCATCCATCTACGCATTGTCTTGATCCCCTCCTCGGCGCAACGGCGCGCCGTGCGCCAAAAGTTGGGGATCGGGTGGCCCAGTCAAGATGTCCCCCCAAAGAAAAGGGTGGGGATAGGTCAGAAGACCGATGCTGGCTGGACGGCCAGGCAAAACCCGTGAACGATCTTGCGCCTTTCCCCGGCGGCGGCGGCATCGCCGGGAGCGGATCGGCGCAGGCCCGGGTTGACCTCGGCCGCAGGGGGCCGCATGCGCTGGGCATGACGGCGAAGCCCTGGGGCGGGCGATTTCAAGCCCCCACCGACGCGCTGGTCGAAGCCTACGGGTCCTCGATCGAAGACGACCGGCACATCGCGCTCGACGACGTGGACGGGAGCATCGCCCACGCGACGATGCTCGGGGAGGCCGGGGTCATCCCCGAGGCCGATGCGCAGGCACTGGTCGCCGGTCTGAAGACGGTCCGGGAAGAGCTCGTGGCGGGCAGCTTCCCGTGGGACCTCGGCCTCGAGGACGTGCACATGAACGTCGAGCGACGGCTCGCCGCCCTGGTCGGGGAGGAGGTGGCAGGCAAGCTCCACACCGCCCGATCCCGAAACGACCAGGTCGCGCTCGACACCCGGCTGTACCTGCGCCGGCGGATGACCGAGATCGAGGCTGGTCTCGCCGGGCTCGAGCGGGCGCTCATCGCGCAGGCGAAGCTGCACCTCGACACCCTGCTGCCCGGGTACACCCACCTTCAGCGGGGCCAGCCGGTGCGGCTCGCCCACCACCTGCTCGCGTACCGGGAGATGTTCTGCCGGGACCGAGGCCGGGTGAAGGACGCGCTCACCCGGGCGCTCGTCTCGCCGCTCGGCTCCGGCGCGCTCGCGGCCACGCCCCACCCAATCGTTCGAGAGCGGGTGGCGGAGCTGCTCGGTCTTCCCGGCGTGACCCCGAACTCGATGGATGCGGTCGCGTCGCGGGATCACCTGCTCGAGGCGATGTCGGCGGCGGCGATCTCGATGGTGCATCTATCGCGGCTCGCCGAAGAACTCGTCTTGTGGAGCAGCGCCGAGTTCGGGTTCGTGGAGATTGGAGACGCGTTCACGACCGGCTCGTCGATGATGCCCCAAAAGAAGAACCCGGACGTGGCCGAGCTGGTCCGGGGCCGCACCGGGCGGGTGATAGGCGACCTGGTCGCGCTCTTGGTGACCCTGAAGGCGCTGCCGATGACGTACAACCGGGACCTCCAAGAAGACAAACCTCCCCTTTATGACGCGCTCGATACTTGGGCGGCCGCAGTCGAGATCACCGCCCGGATGCTCCCGGAGGTGAAGTTTCGGACGGAGCGCATGCGGCTCGCGCTCAAAGAGGGTTTCGTGACCGCCACCGAGCTCGCCGACCACCTCGCCGCCCGCGGGGTCCCGTTTCGGGAAGCCCACGAGGTCGTGGGCAAGATGATCGGCCGCTGCGTCGAGACCGGCCAGACGCTCGACGACCTCGGCCTCGACGGGCTGCGGTCCTTCGACTCCAGGTTTGGGGACGACGCGCTCGACTGGCTCGACGTGGAGCGGGCGGTGGAGCGACGCGACCACGTGGGCGGCCCAGCCCGGGCCCGCGTGCTCGCCGCCATCGCCGCCGCCGAAGCCGACCTCGGCGGCTTGTAGGGCGTGCTTTTGGCCTTTCGCAGGTGGGGCCGCCGCCTTGGCGCGGAGGAGCGAAGGGGGTAGAGTCTCGGCATGTCGGTGAGCCTCGAATACCTCGTGCCGGAGCAGCCCGAGCAGTGGCTCCTCGAGGAGGAGGACGTGCCGGAGACCCCGCTTCACGACGCCACCATCGCCCTCTTGAAGCTCATCTTGGACCATTGGGTGGCCCGACGGGGCGCGTCCGCGCTGGTGGCTCGCAACCTGGGTTGTCGATGGAACCCCGAGGACGCTCGGGTCGGTGCGGACCCGGACATCGTGTGGATCGAGCCCGGGCCTCCAGAAGGGCTTTTGACTCCTACGCTCCGGGTATGGGAACCCGACCACCACCCGCCGAGGCTGGCCATCGAAGTGGTGAGCGAGGGAAGCGGGGACAAGGACTATCTTGACGCTCCGGCGCGGTGTGCCCGGCTCGGGGTCTCGGAGCTGTGGGTCTTCGACCCGATGCTGTACGGGCCCGCGGCCACGGGCGGTCCGTTTCCGCTCCAGATTTGGCGCCGCAGGGGGCCGGCGGCGATGGTGCGGAGCTACGCCGGTCCGGCGACGGCGTACAGCCCCGAGCTCGATGCGTACCTCGTGACCGTGGGTGATGGGCGGTACCTGCGCATCGCGGACGACGAGGCCGGAGACCGGCTCTGGCCCACCGAATCCGAGACCGTGGCTTCCCGCGCCGAAGCGGAATCGGCCCGCGCCGAAGCGGAATCGGCCCGCGCTGAAGCGGAATCGGCCCGCGCCGAAGCGGAATCGGCCCGCGCCGAAGCGGAATCGGCCCGCGCCGCTGAGCTGGTAGCCGAGCTGGCGAGGCTTCGAGCGCTCCTCGAAGAGGAGTGAAGTTCGAAGGTCCAGAGGGGACGCGGTCGATCAGCGGAGGCGGGCTTGAAGAGGACGAAGGCTTCGGCGGAGGACGGCGACCAGAGCGAGGAGCAGGGCCGGCGTCCAAGGCGGCTCGGATCCGTGGGTTCGGCAGCCGCATCCGGGATCGAGGGACCCGCCTGTTCCCGCGGCGTCGGGGGCGGCCGCATCTCCTCCGGTCGAGCCGGCGTCGGTTGTCAATCCCAGGTCTTGGGTCGTGCCGGCGTCGCGTTCGCATCCCGGTCCGGTCACGGGGACCTCTCTGCACATCCCGGTGGCGTCGCAGAGAGGCCGAAAGCAGGGTCCGGAGGGACAGTCCGACTCGGTGCGGCACTCGACGCAGCGGCCGTCGAGAAGAGCGCAGAGCGGGCGGGGCTCGGAGCAGTCCTGGTCGGCCAGGCATTCGAGGCAGCGCGGGTCGCTCGCCCCGTCGCAGAAGCCGCCGGAGCAGGCGCTGCCTCGGGGCCTCGGGTCCTCGTAGCGGCACTCGCCCTCCGAGCAGGCGCCGGCCAGGCACTCGTTCTCCGCGCTGGTGCAGTCCGCGGCGTCGAGGCAGGCCACGCATTGTCCCCGGTCCGTGTCGCACCGGGGGGCATCTCCCCCGCAATCAGCATCCGACAAGCAGCCGAGGCACCGTCCAAACGGTCCCCCGTCGCAGGTCCCGCCGGGACACGGAGTTCCGGCCGGGGCCGCGTTGGTGACGCAGGTCCCGCTTTGGCATTGGACGATGGTGCACGGGTCTCCATCGTCGGGGCAGGCGCCCTCGTTGCACAACCGGTCGACGGCGGCGGCCATGATCGGATCCCCGGATGTCCAGGGGTTGGTCTGACAGTCCCCGTAGATGCGCACCTCCTCGACCGGGGTCCCGAGCGGCAAGCCGAAGTCAGCAAAGTCGAGCTCGAGAGCATAGATCTCCGGAACGGGAATGGGCAGCATCGGGCGATTCCCCAGCGCCCGCCCGGTGGGAACCATTTGGTTGCCTGGGTGATAGATCCTCGGGGTGAAGGTCCCGCCCGCCGGCCGGATGGCGACGTCCTGGTCGTCCAAAGATGCGACGTATTCGAAGAGAATCACGTCGGGGCCGCGGCCCTCGTAGGGGAGAAAATCCGGGTCGAAAGTGTAGGTGACGGACTCCAGCCGCTCTGGTAGAGGACATCCGGGAGTCGAGTAGCAGGGGACGGTGCAGTCCGGGTTGCCGAGTTGAACGAGTGCGTAGTTTGGTGAGTATCCTGCAAGAACATCGTCCATGGATAACGTAGGGGGGGGCTCCACCAGCGGTGGAACCATAGGAAGCGCCACACGCCTATCTCGAAGAACGTTCTCGTCGAACAAGGAGGCGGTCGCGGTCATCGAGAACAGCCGCTCAGTACGAAACCGGTAAGGTCCGACCTGCACCGGATCTTGTGATTGGGCCACCGAAGTTTGCGTCGCCGAAGCGGTCAGGAACCCAGCCAGCACGGTGAGGAAGCCGCGGGTCCAAGACCGCTCAGGGCTCCATACAGAGGTCATCCAGCCACTCCTCCCCTCCGCCCTCAAAACGAAGGTAGAAGACGGGCTCCCCGCCGAACTCAACCGTCTGCGTTGTGTTTGCGGGGACCGTCACCGTCTGAAGCAAGGTTCCAGTGGTGCTGAAGGACTGAATCACCCATGGCCCAGCGAAAGCGGACGCCACGAACGTGATACGCTTCGGATAGACCCCAGGCGCAAGCTCGCCCTGAAAGATGTGGAACTGTCCGAGGCTGAATCGACCGAAGTAGAGGCCACGAGAGTTCGTGGGCGGCGTCGGGTCCTCGATCTTGAAGAACGCGTTGGTCGAGCCGTCCCAGAGCATCGACGGCTTCTGGAATGATGATCCCATACTGAACCAAACCGGAGACTGCCCCCCGAGCGGCTGCAACTCGAAGTTCTCGCACACGGGGGCGAGCTGTGCCTGGACGGTACTCGGGGTGAAGCTTAGCCCCAGCGTCGTTGCGCTCAGGAGCAGGAGCCGACCCACTAGGTGCGAGCGAGTGGGTGAGTGGGTGAGCATTTAACCTCCTTCGGCCGCAACCGAAAACGTGCGACCCACGATGGAGAGTGCATCCGGTTTCGGCGCCGGTCAAGCCCCGGCCGGTACGCTCCGGTTCACTCCCCGGCTGACCTACGGTCAGGAATGCGGCGCATCCGCGACGCTTCACACGACGGTAAGGGTGGGTCCAGTCAATGTCCCAAAAAAGCTGTGGCCTGCCTCGACAGGGCGGCACTACCGGCGGGCGACGAGCACAGAGGCCGCCTCTCGACGGGCGTCGAGCACGAGGGTCGCCTATCGGCGGGCGACGAATAGGCTCGCCGGCACGAGCAGGACGGCCGCGGTGAGGCCGAGGCTCGCGATGAGGCCGATGCCGCGCAGGGCGGGGTGGCTCGAGAGCGCGAGCAGGCCGAACCCGGCCAGGGTCGAGGCCCAGGCCACGGTGACGGCAAGCAGGGTGGGGCCGAGCCGGCCGGCGCGCGTCGCCTCGGTGAGGAACACCCCGTAGTCCACCGCCATACTATAGACCATCAGCAGCGCGGTGAGCCCGATGAGATCGAGCGGGACCCCGAGCAGGCCGAGCCCCCCCAAAGTGGCGAATACGGCCCCGGTGGGCGGAGTCAGGGCGAGCGCGATGAGTTTTGGCGACCGGTAGCGCAGGGCGACGAGCGCGATGACCAAACATGCGCCGGCGGTGAGGCCCAGGGCCGCCCGGCGGCGAAAGCGCTCGCCCGCGCCAGAAAAGATGCGCTCCGGGTCCACCATCCGGACGTTTGGCCCGAGCTGGTCGGCCAGCGCTTCGATGTGGGGGTGGGGGGCGCCGGATAGAAGGGTAAGATAGCCGATGGTGCCGCCGGGGAGCTCGATGCGAAAGCTCTCGGCGAGGCCAAAGAGGGGGGATCGGGCGAGGTCTTTGTATTCGAGGGGGCGAAACGGCCGCTCGAGCCGGGCGAGAAACGGCGCGAACGCGCCGGGCGAAAAGCCCCGGGCCTCGGCGGCGGCGGCGATGGCAGGCCCGAGGTCGCCGAGCGCGGCGGCCACTTCGCGCTGGGTCTTCGGGCTTGGCAACAGATCGCTGATGCTCCTGAAACCCATCGAATCGCTCGATTCCCTCAAGAATCGGGCTACTCGGTCGTTTTCTTCGAGCGCGGCGCCGTCGCTTTCGCCGGTGGCAAGCAGAAACCTCCCGTCCCCGGAAAAACCCACCTCGGCCCGAACCCATGATTCCTCGGCGACGAGCGCGGGGTCGATTCGGGCGAGCCGGGTGAGCTGGTCGTCGAACGCGAGCCAGGGCAAACCCAGCGCGGCGACTGCAACGACCGCAAGCGGCGCGATCAAGGCGGCGCGGCGGGGGGCGAGCGCGCGCTCGAGCGCGGCCGACGCGATCTCGACCGAGCCCCGAAAAGGTGCCCGGGCTGACGCCGCGGGGAGAAACAGCCAAGCGCCCGCGAGCGCGCCAGCGATGCCGGTGGCGGAAAACAAGGAGACTTCGGCCAGGCCGGGCAGGCTCGAGGTCCCGAGCGCGACGAAACCCACCGAGGTGGTCAGCGCCCCGAGCGAGAGGCCGGGCATGAGCCGGCGAAGCACCGGGCGGGGCGGGCCGCCGTCGGCGGCGTGGTGAACGAAGAAGTGGACCGCGTAGTCCACCGACACGCCGATGAGCGCGGCCCCAAAGGCGAGCGTGAGCCCGTGGACCCGGCCGAAGACGAGCAGCGATGCACCAAGACCCACCGCGAAGCCGGTGCCGACCACGAGCAGGCAGGCGAACGCCACCCGCAGCGAGCGAAACAAGGAAAGAACGAGCGTGAGCAAGGCGAGCGTGGACAAGGCCGAGATGCGGGCGATGTCGGCCCGGATCGATCGGCGGGTCTCGGCCGAAAACTTCGGCACCCCGCCGAGGTGAAGTTGCGCCGGTCGCGGAACCGACGCCGCGAAGTGCCCCCGGATCCGGTCGATGAGCTCGGCCTGCGCCGCTCCGTCGAGCGCCGACGCCCGGGTCTTCGCGATGAGCAGGCCGTGCCCGCTGCGGGTGAAAAAGCGCCCCCCCTCCACCCTTGGGCCCCCTTCGGCGAGCCGCTCGAACAGCGCGGGCAGAATGAGCAGCGGATCTTCGGGGGCGAGCCGGGAAAACAGCGGCGAGGCCGGGCTCCGGAGCCGGGTCTCGAGCCGACCGAGCGCGGCCTCGATTTTGTCCGGCGCGCTCAGGCCCCGGGCGGCGGTGCTCGAAGGGGCAAGCAGCCCGGGGAGGTGCTCCCGGTAGAGCCGAAACACCGCCTCCTCATTCCCGGACGGGGGCCCAGCGTCGAGGGATGCGAGCTTGTCCATCACCGCCGGGTCGGACCGAAGGCGGCTCTCGAACGGCCCGACCGGCCCCCCTTCTACGACGAGCAGGAGGTTTCTGCTCCCGGGGCCGTCCGCGACCCGGCGGGCGATCCGGGCCAGCTCGCCGATGTCATCGCCGAACACGAACCCGGTCACGTCGAGCGTGACCTCGAACTTCGCGAGTCCAAAAGCGACGAGCGCACAGAGCCCCACCGCGCCCGCCGCGGCCCAGCGCCGGTCCTCCGCCGCCTCTAAGGTCACCCGGACACCAAGCCAAAGATCGCGCGCCGCTCGTCGGGGGTGAACTCGCGCTTCGGGTTCGCTTCGGACAGTTCGGTGATGGTGGTGTCACCGGACTTCTCCTCGACGGTGAAGCGAACGGGGGCGGGGCCGCGGCCTTCGAACGACAGCCGGCGCACGAGCGCGCCGAGGCGGTCGCTGCGGGGGGTCAAGGTCAGGGTCCACGCTTCGTCCTCGGCGACGAAACCCACCGTGAACGCGACCTCGAGCGTGGGGAGGTCGCCGGCGAGCAGGGCCCGAACCGCGCCGACGAGCGCTTTTGCTTCCGGCTGTCCGGACAGGTCGAGCCGCTCGACCCGCTCCCCTTCCACGGTGGTGAGCCGGTCCGCCTCGACCACGACCCGGCTCCGGCGGGGCGACTCGACCACCCGGGCGAGCGCGCGGTCGGGGCCAAGATACATGCGTCCGGACGTGACGAGCGGCGCGGAGAGCAGCGCGATGCGTTTCGTCTCGACGAACCGGGCTTCGAAGCCGGGGGCGTCCCGAATCTGGGCCATCAGCGCGGCGGCGTCGGGAGCGGCGGCCAAAAGGAGCAGCAAGAATTCAGAGCCCATCTGGAAACCTCTCGAGAAAGGGCGCGGGGACGGCGGTCAGGAGCGTGCCGTCGAACGTGGTGGTGGCGAAGGTCAGGGTGGCCCGGGCCGACTTGCCCCCGCGGGTGAGATTTTCGATCTGAAACGCGACGCGAACGTGGGGCCTCGGCGCGAGCAGCCAGCCCGTGGTTCGAAAGCGGTCGCCGTACAGCAGCGGCCTCAAGAACCGGCACCGCGCGTCCACCACGAACAGCTTGAACCCGAGCTTCTGGATCTCGTCCACGTCGAGCGCGATGGAGCGCATCAGCTCGGTGCGGGTCTGCTCGAAGTATTCGAAGTATCGGCCGTGCCACACCACCCCCAGCGGGTCGCAGTGGTGAAACGGGACGGTGAGATCGAGGTGCACCGCGTGCCCGGGGATCGACATCTCAGGTGGTCTCCCAAAAGTCGTAGAAGTTGAACCAGTTGTCGGGGGCGGACCGGGCTTTGTCCTCGAGCCGGCGGGCGAAGCGCTCGACGTAGGCGGCGAGCGCCGCGTCGCGGTCCTTCCTCGGCAGGACGACCTGCTCGGCGAACGGCTCGCAGGACAGCGCGTAGCGGTTCGGCTCGAAGAACAAGCC
>DAIQNR010000144.1:0-12479 GCA_036788295.1 Myxococcota bacterium | reverse complement strand
CCGGATGGGTGGGGAGCCGCATGGTGGCCTCGCTCCGGGACCCGACGCTCGAGGTCTCCGGGCGGCTGCGCGACTTCGAGCGGGAGCGGCTCGAGGGAGAGAAGCGTCTTCTCTTGCAGGGGATCAAGGACCTCGAGATCGACCGGCAGACGGGCAAGATGGACGATGCGGAGTACCGCCGGCTGCGGGAGACCGCGGAAGCCCGCGCGATCACGATCATCGGGGCCCTGCGGGCGAGCGACGAGAAGTACCAGACCGCGGCCGAAGCCCTGGTGACGCGGCGGCTCGGGCTCGGTGCGTCACCAGCCGAAGGTTTGGATGTCGCCCCTTCGGCGCCCCCGGAAGCCATCGGGGACGTGGCTATGGCGCCATCGAGACCAAAGCTCCAAGCGGAGGCGGTCTCATCCGCGGACGCGACCCTGTTCGAGGACGCGCCGACCCCGTTTCGGCGCGAAGGCGGGCGGCTCGTCTGCGGCCACTGCGGCCACGAGAACGACGAGGACGCGAAGTACTGCGCCGGCTGCGGCCGGCCCCGAGCCCAGGAGGCGGCATGACCCTTTCGAGCATCCGTATTCTCTCCCTGATCGCGGCCCTGGGGTTCGCCTCTTCGGCCGCGCACGCAGAGCCCGCCTCACAGCCGTCCCGTCCATCGGGGCCGCCGGTGGGTCCGGAGGCGCTCGAGGCTCGCCTGACCCTGGTCTTCGAGGTGGATGAGCACCACCTGAAGGTGCAGGAGATGTGGCAGCTCACGAACCACGGGCGCGGTCCGCTCCCCGCGTCGGTCCTCGATTTCCGGTTTGGCACCAACGTTCGTCGGCTGCAGCTCGACGAGGACGCGAAAGGATTCGAGGCCGACGAGCCAGGGACGATGGTTCGAGCGACCCAAGGCATTCCCGCTGGCGGGACCGCCTCCTTCGCGGCGAGCTACCTGCTGAACCTGTCCGGAAGGACAGCGTTGATGCAGCGCCGCTTGCCGGTGCCGGTCACCGAGGGGCGCGCCATCTTCGAGAACATCTCCGGGCTCACGGTCGATGGCTCGACCGCCCTCGAGCCCCGGATCCGGGACATGAACGGGCTCAGCTTCAAGATCTTCGAGTTTGCCGGTCTACCCCCCGGGCATGACTTCCAGCTGCGGGTGGTCGGCCTGCCGAGCCGCTCCACCCTGCCTCGGGACGTGGCGATGGTGCTCGCGGCGCTCGCTTTCGTCTGGATGGTGGTCGAGCTGTCCCGGCGCCGCCAAACGCTCGCCCCGGCCCGGGTGCTCGGAGCGCTTTCGGCCGAGGCCCGGCGGGACCGGCTGCTCGCCGCGCTCGAGCTGCTCGAACAGGACCGCCAGGCCGGGCGGATCGAGGGCAAGAGCCACGCCCAGCGTCGAAAGACCCTGATGCAGGAGCTGGCGCTCGTGCTGCGGGAGATCGATCTCGTGGCGTCGGCTCGGGCCGAGCCGCCGTCGTCGTGACCGGCGCCAGCCCGACCTTTCGCCGGGTGGAGGCCCGCGGGGTCACCAAAATTTTCGGGCGCCACCGGGCGCTGCACCAAGTGAGCCTCGAGATGGAGGCCGGCACCATCACCGCCCTGCTCGGTCCCAACGGCGCGGGCAAGACGACGCTCCTGTCCCTCTTCTCCACCCTCAGCCGGCCTACCCACGGGACCATGCATTTCGGGGACATCCCGCCGGCCCGGGCCAGCGAAGCCCGAGGCCGGATCGGGCTCGTCAGCCACAACCCTCTGACCTACGGGGATCTCACCGGATTCGAGAACGTGGCCCTGTTCGCCCGTTTGTACGGGGCGCGCTCGCCCGAAGCGGAAGCCCGGCGGCTGATGGCCGACTTTGGGCTCGAGGACGCGATGAACCGGCTCGCCAAAACCTACTCCCGGGGGATGCGGCAGCGGCTCGGGCTC
Source organism: Myxococcota bacterium (assembly GCA_036788295.1). Classification (GTDB taxonomy): domain Bacteria; phylum Myxococcota; class Kuafuiibacteriia; order Kuafuiibacteriales; family Kuafuiibacteriaceae; genus JAHQVK01. The sequence continues at coordinate 10,577 of DAIQNR010000144.1, read as the reverse complement.
GCCCGGGCCCTCGTGGGGCAGCCGGCGCTGGTGCTGCTCGACGAGCCGTTCTCCGGGCTCGACCGGGCGTCCCAGGAGCAGGTGGTGGCTCGGGTTCGAGGGCTGCGAGACGAGGGCACCATCGTCCTGCTCGTCTCCCACGACCTCGGTCTCTCTGCCGAGCTGGCCGACCGGACCGTGCTCCTCCGCCGAGGCCGCTCGGTGGGGATCTCGACCGAGCGGCTCGAGCCGGACGCGCTCCGCCGCCTGTACGCCGAGCGGGCCGAGGGACCGAGGGCGGAGGCCCGCCCATGAACCCGCGACCTTCGGCGAGCGCCGAGTCCCGGTGGGACAGCGGCCTTCGCGATGGATTCCGCGAGGTCCTCGCCGACGCGTGGACCATCGCGAAGAAGGACCTCCGGGCGGAGCTGCGCAGCCGAGAGATCCTCCTCACCATGGGGTACTTCGGGTTTCTGGTCGTGCTCGTGTTCGCCTTTGCGTTCTCCGGCGGGGCCAAGGTCCCGGTCGCTCCGCTCGCCGCCGGGATCTTGTGGGTCTCGGTGGCCTTCGCGGGCACCCTCGGGATCGGCAGAGCGTTCGAGCGGGAGCGGGAAGGCGACTGCTTGCGGGCGCTGTTGCTCGCTCCCATCTCGCGCTCGGCGATCTACCTCGGAAAAACCATGGGGGTGCTCGCCTTCATGGTCCTCGTCGAGCTGGTCGTCGTCCCCGCGGTCGGGTTCTTCTTCAACCTTCGCCCGAGCTCGGACGTTCTCGTCCCCCTGCTGCTCACCTTGGGGCTCGGCACCGTGGGCTACGCGGTGCTCGGCACCCTGCTCGCGGCGATGCTCGCCGGCAGCAGGGCCCGCGACGTCCTGCTCGCCGTCGTGTTCTATCCGCTCGTCATGCCGGTGCTCATCGTCGGGGTGAAAGCGACGACGGCGCTGCTCGACCCGCTCGAACCCATCGACGCGCTGGGGACCTGGCTTCGCCTCCTGTTCGTATTCGACCTTTGCTTCGGGCTCGTCGCGCTGTGGATCTTCGAGCCCCTCGTCACCGATTGAGGAGATCATGACTTCCAACCTGCATCGCGAGCTGTTCGACCGAGACCGCGCCGTCGGCACCCCGGTCGGTCTCATCGTCCTGTCCGTTCTGGCCGTGGCCCTGCTGTTCGTCGGGGCGTCGATGGCCTTCTTCTACGCTCCCACCGAAAAGGTGATGGGATACGTCCAGAAGATCTTCTATTTTCACGTCCCCGCCGCGTGGGCGATGCTCTTGTCGGCTCCGCTGCTCGCGGTGGGTTCGATCGCCTACCTCGCGACCCGGCGCGACCGCTACGATCGGCTCGCCGACGCTGGGGTGGAGCTGGCGCTCCTGTTCGGAGCGATGGTGCTCATCTCCGGCCCGCTTTGGGGCCGAAAGGCGTGGGGCGTGTATTGGGTGTGGGATGTGCGCCTGACCTCCACCCTCGTCATGGTGCTCACCCTGGTCGCCTGCAAGATCGTGCGCAGCTACGCCGGGCCCCAGTCGAAGACGATCTCGGCTGGGCTCTCCGCTTTGGCGGTGGTGAACGCGATCTTCGTTTGGTTCGCGGTGGATTTGTGGAGCGGCACCCACCCGCCGAAGCTGGTGCAGCAGCTCGATCCGCGCATGGGCCAAACGCTGTGGGTGTGCGTGTTGGCCTTCACGCTGACCTACGCGGCGCTGCTCTGGGCCCGGCTTCGGCTCGGGCTGCTCGACACCGCGGTCGAGCGCCTGCACATGAAGGCGGCGGAGGCGGGCGTCGATGACTGACCCCGCCTGGTTTTTGGGGTAAGGGCCGCGTCATGAGCGTGCGTTTCGCCGTCGCCGCCTTCGCGTGGCTTCTCCCGCTGTGCTTCGCCGCGGTCGCCGCCGCGGAGACTTCGACCACCGCGATGGTCATTCCTCCCGGCTTCGAGCCGGTGCCCGGGGGAAAACCAGCTGCCGACGAGGCCAACGCGAGCCTGCTCGTGCTCGCCGCCTACGCCGCGTTTGCGCTCGGGTTCGTGGGCTACCTGCTTCACCTCGTCCGCACCCAGGCCCGGATCGGAAAGCAGATCGAAGAGCTCGGCGCCCGGCTCGACGCGCGCCGGGAGCCCTGAGGTCTTCGATGCCGGTCAATCACATCGTCTACATCCCGCTCGTGCTCGGCTTGGGGATGTATCTCGGCTTTCACCTCGGGGTTCGGAGCGTGCTCTCCGCCCAGCGGGCCGAAGAGCGCCGCCGGGCCAGGGAAGAGGCGGAGCTCGACCTCGGCCAGGGCCCGCTCCCGTAGCCGTCGCCGCTTCTTTGCTCAGGCCCCGTCGAGGCCGAAGCGAGCGAGCAGCGCCCACCGCTGAAACGCGGCCTGGAATTTGGGGTCGCCCAAGCGATGCGGCACCCCGGACAGCCGCACCGTCTTGCCGTCGAGCTCCGCGATGAGCCGCCCGGAGGGCCGGTTCAGCTCGAACGCGCCGGCGGCGAGCAGCGCGAGCCCGAGCAGCAGCAAGACGCCCTCGGCCCGAGACGGCAGCCCCTTGCCCGGCTTGGGCACGAACTCCATCTTGCTCGCGCTGATCGCGACCTCCGCTCGGCGGTGGCGGGCGTCGAAGCCGGGCGGCGCATCCCGATAGACCCAGAAGTCGTCCCTGGTCTGTTGGTCCGGGTCGGTGCGCACGATGAGGATCGCCGGGCCGAGGCCGTCCCGGTCGAGCTGAAAGTCCCGGATGACGTGCTCGGCGCGGGCCTGAAAGAAGCTGCGCGCCTCGTCCTGCGCGACGTCGAAGCGCCCCATCGAACCGGACTGCACCTCCCGGACCTCGAGCAGCGCCCGCACCATCGCGTCGCTGCGGGGCGGAGGCCGGGTGGACAGCACGGCCCCCAAGACGAGCAGCACGAGGCCGACATGGGTCAGCAGAGGGGTGAGGCCGGCCCGAGGGGCGGTGTCGAACGCGAGCAGCACCGACGACCCGTTCACCCGCTCGGACACCGGCCGGCCGAACAGGCTCCCGTACACTGCTCGCACCGCCTCCGCCGCTCGCTCGGGCAGCTTGGTCTCGAGCTCGGCTTGGTGCGGCGCCAGCGCCGCGAGCGCCTGGTCATCGGGCAAGCTGCGCCTGGCCGCGGCATAGCGCGCGATGACGGCCACGAGGTTGCCTCCGAGCAGCACGAGGACCCCAACGAGCCACCAGGAGCGGGCCACATCGGTCAGACCCCACGCGTACAGGGTGCGAAGGCCCTCGGTGTGGTCGAGCCGGGAGAACTCCTCGGCCAGCCACCCCTGCGGGATGAACGCGCTCACCGCCGCCAGCACCGAGAACGCGATCCCGAGCAGGGCGGTGGCGCCAAGAGAGGAGAATCCAAGCCAGAGACGGGCCACCGCGGGGCATGTAGCGCGCCGGGCGCGGGAGGAAAAGCGCTCAGCGACCACCGCCGGGCGGCCGCGTCTGTCCTGGTCGCTCCGGCAGGCCGTGGCCGGCCTGCTTCACCAAGGACCGCCACTCGCTCGGGCGAATTCTCGTCGAGATCCCGTCGTGGCAGGCCCGGCAGGTCTCGACCCCGATGTCGGCGAGCCCCATCAGGCGAGCGAGCTTCGGGTCGCGCATCACGTTGTCCGGGGCGTAGTGACCGCCGTCGCCGTGGCAGGACTCGCACTGCACCCCGGCGAGCTCCGGTTCATTGGAGGTGGGAGCCAGGGTGTGGCAGTTCCGGCACGCGAGGTCCTTTTGCTCCGAGGCGGTGAGCCGGGCGAGGCTGCGAGCGTGCGCGGTCTCCTTCCAGTCGGCGTAGATGGCGGGGTGGCAGGAGCCGCAGCGGGCGGCCCCGATCGGCGCGGCCGCGTGCGCGGCGCCCGCCGTGGCGAGGGTCAAGACCGCGACCGCTCCGATTCGCCCTCTCATCCCCACGGGACTGCCTTTCCCCCCAAGACGAGTCAAGCCGGGGCATTCTCGGGCGTCGCCATCGTGTACAGTGACCTCCGTGAGGGTGCTGGGGCTGACCGGGGGCATCGGGTCGGGCAAATCGACCGCCGCCCGGGCCTTCTTGCGGCAAGGCGCCACGGTGGTGGATGCCGACGCGCTCGCCCGCGAGGCGGTGGCGCCAGCTTCGACCGGGCTCGCCGCGGTGGCGGCCCGGTTTCCGGGCGTGGTGGGCCAAGACGGCGAGCTCGACCGGCAGGCGCTCGGCCGCATCGTCTTCGAGGACCCGGCCGCGCGGCGCGCGCTCGAGTCGATCGTGCACCCCCGCGTGGCCGAGCTCGCCGCCAGCCGCTTCGCCGCCGCCGAGCGAGACGGCGCCCCGCTCGTCGTGTACGATGTCCCTTTGCTGTACGAAAACGGTATCGAGATGCCCGAAGTCTGCGTGGTGTGGGCGGGTCTGGACGCCCGTCGAGCCCGCATCGCCGCCCGCGACCCGCTCCCCCCCGAACAAATCGAAGCCCGCATCGCCGCCCAAATCCCGCTCGAGGAGAAGGTGCGTCGCGCCGACCACGTGCTCGACAACGACGGAGACCCCGACGAGCTCGAAAAGCAGGTGGCCCGGCTCTACGCCCAGCTCACCGCACCCGACGGAGCCCCCGCGCCATGACCGACGAACGCGTCCTGTTCCTCACCGGCTTCCCTGGTTTTCTCGCTCGCTGGCTGGTGAAGAAGTATCTGCAGAGCGACGACCGGGCTCGGTTCTTCGTGCTCGTGCAGGCCAGCGAGTTCGCCGCCGCCGAGCGGGCGGTGGCGGAGCTCGAGCAGGGCTGCCACGGCGCCGCCGCCCGGGTCCGCATCCTGGTGGGCGACGTCACCGCGATGGATCTCGGGCTGTCGGGGGAGGAGTTTCGAGAGCTGACCGAGACCGGGCGCGAGGTCTACCACCTCGCCGCTGCCCACACCCTGTCGGCCGAACGCCGCATCGCCGAGTCGGTGAACGTCCAGGGCACCGCCAACGTGCTCGCGGTCGCCAGGGCGATGCGCCGCCTCGACCGGTTCGTGCACTTCTCGAGCGCCTACGTCAGCGGCAAGCGGGTCGGCGTCATCATGGAGGACGAGCTCGAACACGGGCAGTCTTTCCGGAACGCCTACGAGGCGACCAAGCATCAGGCGGAGGTCCTCGTCCGGCGCAGCGGCGAGCGCCTCCCCGTCACCATCATTCGCCCCTCCGGAGTGGTTGGGGACTCTCGAACCGGACAGATCGACCGCTTCGACAGCATCTACCACGTCGGCATGCTGCTCGCCGGATCCCCTTGGGCCATCCCCCTGCCCCAGGCCGGGGAGGGCGCCGCCCCGCTGAACCTGGTCCCCGTGGATTTCGTGATCGACGCCGTTCACGCCATCGCCCACCACCCGGACAGCGTAGGCAAGACCTACCACGTCGTGGACCCGAACGCCCTGCCCGCCCGCCGGGTGTACGAGGCGATCGCGGCCAGAGCGGGCAAGCGCCCCCCCCGCTTCAGCGTCCCGGTCAACCTGACCAAGGCGCTGCTTCGCCTGCCCGGGCTCGAGCGGTTCGCGGCCGTCAGCCACGAGGCGATCGACTACTTGGACAACATGGCGTTCTACAACTGCCGCAACACCCTCGACGCGCTCGAGGGCACCGGCATCCGCTGCCCGCGGTTCGAGGACTATGTGGACGCGCTGATGCGCTACGTTCGCGACTACTTCGAGCGGGCCGACCCCCAGACCGAGGACGAACGGCGCTGAGCGCCATGAGGCCGAGCGCCCTTGACCGCTCGGTGGGCCCGAACGTACGCGACCGACCGGCGGTGCATGCATGCCGAATCCCGACGGCACCACGATCGGCCGGCGTGCCATCGCGGCCTCCTTCGCGCTGTTTTCCTCCGCTGCCCTCCCGGCCGCGGGGCAGTCGGTGTCGCTCACCGCGCGCAGCGTCTACCATGGCTACCAGCTCCAGCTCGACCCCAGGGGCCCGAGCGACCGGCTCCGGTCGGTGGATCGGGTCTACGCCGCGGTCGAAGGGGGCGCGTTTCGGCTCGGCAACAACGGACAGTTCGACGTCGTCGCCTCGCTGCGCTACGACACGGACTTTGGCGGCGGCTACCCGCTCGATACGTTCTATGCGGTCCCGATCGACGGCCGAAACGACATCGACATCCTGTTCATGTACCTCGACTGGCGAAACATGATCGGGAAGGAGTTCGGTCTGCGCGTCGGACGGCAGTTTCAGGTGGACGACCTCGACTGGTATGTCTTCGATGGGCTGAAGCTCATCGGCCAGCTCTGGCGGGACGGACCAAACCGCTTCGACCTCGACATCTACGCCGGGGTGCCCGTCCGCTTCGACACCCTGTTTGCTTCCGCCGAGGCGATCCTTGGCGACGGGACCGAGATCTACGACGGTGAGATCCCCTTTGGAGGCACCGCGGCCGGCGCCGCCGCCTACCTGCGGATCTTCCAAGACCTAGCTCTGTCGCTGTCGTGGCGAAACGAGCTCGTGTTTCGAGATCGAAATCTCATCGGTTTCGGGCCGGCGGTGGTCATCGAGGGAGAGCGGCGGGGCGAGCCCATCGCCGGCTCGGACCAGACCAGGGAGGCAGCCACGGTGGTTTCGGCCGAGACCGTCGGCCTCATCGAGTCGTTGGTTGGCGCATCGATCGGGTACTCGCTGAGGCCCATCGACGTCACCATCCAAGGGTCGATCGTGTTCGACGCGCTCGCGAACGGTCTGGACCGCGCGCGGGTCCTGCTCGGGTACGATCCGGCCCGAAACCTTCATTTCGGCGCCGAATACTCGAGGGTTCGGCCCCGGTTCCTGGCCGATTCGATCTTCAATTGGTTTCACATCTTTCCGTACGACCGAGCCCGCGTCGAAGGAGACATCACCCTGCTCGAGGACCGCCTGACCCTCGAATTCAGCTATTTTGCCCAGTGGTTCAACGGGGCTGCCGTCCAGGGGCGAGCGTTCGACGGAGGGGACATCGTCCACGGGCCGGGCGGCGGGGTGCGCTGGAGGGATGGGCCGCTCGGCTTGTCGGCCTACGTCGAGGCGAGCACGTCCTTCGACGAGCTCTTCGCCTACGGCGGTAACTACCTTCTCGGCTTCATCGCCGGCGACTTCGCCCTGTTCTCCGGGCGCTTCGTGGCCGACGCCCGCGTCTCGCTCACGTCGGTGGAGCGGGATTGGGTGGTGGGGGCCGCCGATGGCGTTGGCGCTCGGACCACCGTCACCGTCGCGGTTGGGGCCCGCGCAGACATCTTCGACTGGCTGTCGGCCCGCGCCCTCTTCGTACAGAACATCGACCCGGTCCTCGAAGGAAACCACCGGGTCTTCACCGAGCTGGCGGTGCGCTACCAATGAAAAGACTCCTCGCGATGTTCTGCACGTTCGGGGCGTCCTCGGCGCTCGCGGCGATGTTCTTCGAGCTCGGCCCGAGCAAGGTCATCTATCCCGAGCAAGACATCCCCCTCATCTTCGACCATGCCCAGCACCTACGTCCGAAGACCGTAAGGGACGGTCCCGGCCTCGAGTGCGAGGACTGCCACCGGGACATCGCCGAGTCGAGGTTGGGCTCGGACCGCCACATCCCCGGCCACCCGGTGTGCGAGCGGTGCCACGGGGAGTGGATCGGCGACGAGAAGAACCCGGCGCCCCGGTCCGATTGCGCCCGCTGCCACGGGGATGTCGATCCATCGGGAGAGGGCCCCGTGACCCCGGCCCCGATGCGCATCCCTCCCCCAAACATCCATTTTTCCCACCAGCGGCACGCGGATTCCGGCGCCGAATGCCTCGATTGCCACCCTGAAGTCCCCAGGAAGGGTCTCGCCGTCCGCGACGACTACCCGACCATGGACCGGTGCCTCGACTGCCACCAGAAGACGGGCGCCAAGACCACCTGCCCGACGTGCCACCTAACGGGCGCCAACGGGAAGATCGTGCAGCGGTTTTCGTCCGGCGTGCTCGTGCCCGGCCGCTACCACGCGTTCGCGATCCACGACGCGAACTTTCTTCGGGACCACGCCGTGCCGGGGAAGCGGGAGCGGGCCTACTGCGCATCGTGCCACACGGACAGCGAGTGCATGGCCTGCCACGACGGCATCGGCCGGGACCATCGCTACCATCCGGACGCGTGGATGGCGCAGCACTCCCTCCGGGCAAGAAAGGACGACCACCGGTGCCAGTCCTGCCACCGCCTCCAGAGCTTCTGCCTCTCGTGCCACATCCGCACCGGGGTCGCCTCGGCGGGGCCGGTGGCCGACCCGCTCGAGCGCCGAACCTTTCGGCTCGCCGACCCGAACGACGCCCAAAGCCCCGCGGTGGGCCCCCACCCGATGGGCCCCGAGTGGATAAACCCCGGCTCTCGCTCCTTTCACGGCTTTCACGCCCAGCGGAACATTCGCGCCTGCGCCGCCTGCCATCAGGAGAACTTCTGCGTGCAGTGCCACGGCTCCGGCTTTGGGGGCCGAAATCTGCCCAACCGCTCGGTCAACCCCCACGGACCGAACCCCGAGCGGCTCCGGGGAAGCCTCGCCTCCAGGCAGAACGCCCGGGCTTGCCTGAAGTGCCACAGCCCGGCGGACCCGAGCTGGCGTTGACCGTCGAGCTGGCGTTGACCGTCGAGCTTTTGCGTCGTTGGCCCCTTCCCCCCAGGCAGGCCGGGTGTGGGGTAAATGCCAGAGGCCGAACGCAGCGGAGGCGGCAACGGGGGTGGGGTGGGCTTCGCCTCCGTGCGCGCTGGGCTTGCCATTTCCGTACGGCCCGAAGGAAGGGTCCACCGTGAACGCGAAGGACACGAAGGAGGCGGCGACGCAGCGCCGGGCCATCCTGGCCGACCGCCTCGACCGGGTGCGGGCGCGGATGTCGAGCATGGGGGTGGACGCCTGCCTGGTGCGCTCCACCGACCGGTTCCTCAACGAGTACGTCCCGGTGGCCGAGTCGGCCCGGGTGTGGCTGACCGGGTACACCGGCTCGACCGGTGAAGCGTTGGTCACCGCGGACCGGGCCTGGCTGGCCGTGGACGGTCGCTACTGGCTGCAGGCCGAGTCGGAGCTCGATCTCGACCGCTGGGAGGTCGTCAAGGTGCCGCTCGGGGAGGCGCTCGACGATGCGCTCGCCCAGGTCCTCTCTGGCCTCGTCGGCGGCGCGAAGCGGCTCCGGGTGGGGTTTGAACCGGACCGAATGACCTCGGTCACGCTCGCGCGCTTCGAGGCCGCCGTGCCGGACGCGGCGTTCAAGCCGCTGTTTCCCTCGCCGGTCGAGGCCGCGCGAGGCTCGGAGCGCCCGGCCCCCAGGGAGCCCGGAATTCGGGCGGTGGAAGAGGCGCTGCTCGGACGGAGCGTCAAGGAGAAGCTCGCAGACGTCGCCGCTTTGCTCGAGGACGCCGGCGCCGAGGCCCTGCTCGTGCAGCGACTCGACGAGATCATGTGGCTGGCGAACCTGCGGGGCAGCGAGCTTCCCTTCCAGGCCACGTTTCGCTGCCTCGCGCTCGCGACCCCCGAGCGCCTGTTTCTCGGTCTGGACCCCTCGCGGGTCCCCGGCTCGGTGCGCCGGGTCAGACAAGACATCCTGTTCGTCCCCGAAGCCGAGCTGTGGACGCTCGTGGGCAAGAAGGCCAAACGCAAGCGGGTCGCGCTCGACCCGGCCCACACCACGCTGCAGGCCCGGACGATGCTCGAGAAGGCGGGGACCGAGATCGTGGAGCGGGACGCTCCGCTCGCCCCGCTTCGGGCCAAGAAGAACGAGGCCGAGCTCGGCGCGATGAAGCGGGCCCTCGCCGCCGCCGACCGGGTCGTCTCCGGGGCCATTGACTGGCTCAATGGACAGGTCAGCGCTGGCCACCACGTCACCGAGGCTGGCTTCGTGGACGAGGTGACCCGTCGCTTCCTCGACGCCGGCGCGGTCGGCCTCTCGTTTCGGGTCATCGCCGCCGCCGGGCAGCATGGGGCCTTCATCCACTACGGAGACCCGGACCCGGCGCGGCCGCTCGTCCCCGGCGAGCTGATGCTGCTCGACACCGGAGCCTACTTCGAGGAGGGCTACGCGACCGACCTCACCCGAACCTTTCTCCTCGGGGGCCCAAAGCAGGTCCCGACCGACGAGCAGCGCCGCATCTATACCCTGGTGCTCGAGGCCGCGGTGGCGGGGATGACCGCCGTGATCCCCGAGAGCGCGACTGGGGCCCAGCTCGACGCCCTCGTGCGGGCTCCTCTTTGGGCGGAGGGCCTCGACTACGCCCACGGGACCGGTCACGGAGTCGGGATCAACGTGCATGAAGCGCCGCCGCGCATCGCCCCGAACAGCGCGACCCGGCTCGAGCCCGGACATGTCTTCTCGATCGAGCCCGGGTACTACCACCCTGACTTCGGAGGGGTGCGCATCGAGAACCTGTGCACGGTGGAAGCGGGTCCTCCCGGGTTCCTGAAGGTGGTCCCGATGACCTTCTGCCCGCTCGACGCTCGCCTCATCGACCCGGCCCGCCTCTCTGCCAAGGCCAAGGCGTTCTTGAAGACCTTCGCGGCAATGGCCCCAAAGGGCCGGTCCTCAGCAGCCAAACCGTCGAAGACGGCGACTTCGAAGACCAAGGCCCCGAAGGCCGCGACTTCGAAGGTAACCGTTCACGGGGAGGGTTGAGCTGGAGGGGCCGCCGCTCGGTAGTGGGT
>DAIQNR010000143.1:0-12687 GCA_036788295.1 Myxococcota bacterium | reverse complement strand
AAATTGACTCGAGACCAAAATCTCTCGAGATGCTCTTCAGTTGTCAGGGCGCGAGCGACGGTTCGTCTCCGTCGGGCCATTGATTAAAGCCACCCGGCGCGCTACCGTCAACACCAAAGTTTGCTTTGATGCCCGCAGCGGATTTGGTTCGGCTCTCGCCTCTCCTGTCCGCCGCGAAGTGGAGGGGTCTTAGGGACGCCGATGAGAGCGGTCAACCCGAAAAGTGAAGGGAGCCCTCTTCCCGCTCAATTCGTGTCGAGCAGCGCCTGCACGAGCGAGTCGGGCCGCCGGATCCGGAGCCTGTGGGCCCGAACGCAGGCCCTCAGGTCGGCCGCCGCCTGCTCGAAGTCGTCGTTGACGATCATGAAGTCGTACTCCCGAGCCCGGTTGATCTCGCGCTTTGCCTCGTCGAGGCGCCGCTTGATGGCCTCCTCCGACTCGGTGGCCCGGTTCACGAGGCGCCGGCGCAGCTCGTCCATCGACGGGGGGAGGAGGAAGATGGTGAGGGACTCGGGGAGCCGCTGCTTGATTTGCGCCCCACCTTGCACGTCGATGTCGAGGAGGACGTCCACGCCGCCGAGGAGCTGGCTCTCCACCGCCTGAAAGCCGGTCCCGTAGCGTTGGTCGAAGACGTGGGCCCACTCGATGAACTCGTCGTTCTCGACCATTCGGTCGAACGCGCCCGCGCTCACGAAGTGGTAGTCCCGCCCGTCTTCCTCGCCGGCACGAGGAGAGCGAGTCGTGTACGACACGCTCCGGGCGACGTGGGAGAGCGTCTCGAGGAGCCGAAAGCACAAGGAGGTCTTTCCTGTGCCCGACGCGGCGGAGACGACGATGGGGAAGCCTTTCCGTCCGGTCACGCTCTCACTCCAGGTTCTGGATCTGCTCGCGCACCCGCTCGAGCTCGACCTTCATCTCGACGACGTGCTCGGCGATCAGTGGATCGGCGCACTTCGCGCCAAGGGTGTTCGTTTCCCGCGCGAGCTCCTGGAGGAGAAACTCGAGCCGTCGGCCAGCCGGGTCCGAGCCGTCGAGCGCCGCCTCGGCCCGGTCGAGATGGACCGTCCACCGCTCGAGTTCCTCGGATACGTCGAGCTTGTCGGCGAGCAGCACGACTTCTTGGGCCAGGCGATCGGGATCGATGCCCCCCGGTCCGACCAGGTCGCTCAGCCGTTGCTCGATCTGATGCCTCCGGCGCGGGAGCGCCTCCCGCGCCCGCTCCGACACCAGGGCGAGCCGCTCTCGAAGCCGCCGAAGTCGGGCCTTCACCAGCTCCGCGAGCGCAAAGCCCTCGGCCGCGCGCATGGCGGCCAGCTCCGCGCAGGCGAGCGCCAACGCTTCGCCGAGCGGCCCCTCCAAGGACACCGGGTCGGGCGCCGGCGCCTCGTGTCGAATCACGCCGGGCGCGGCGAGGATCGAGTCGATCCCCACCTGGGTGGCGATGCCGAGCCGGGCGGCCAGGGAACGAAAGGCCTCGAAGTACGCGAGCGCCCGCTCCTCGTCGAGCAGCGCCGCCCGTCTTCGCTCCGCCGCCGGCGTCCACGTGATCGAGGCGTCGAAGCGCCCACGATGGAACCGTTCGCGGATCGACCGCTCCAACCCGGGCTGGGCCCAGGAGAGAGAGGCGGGCAGGCTGGACCGAACCTCGCAGAACCGATGGTTGACCGACCGCAGCTCCACGGTGATCGCGCCGGCCGCAGCCCCCGACACGGGGCGCGAGCCGCGGCCGAACCCGGTCATGCTGTTCGGCATGGGCGAAACGAGCCGCTGGCCGCACCTGCTGTCAAGGTCGCTCGCCCGTCCGTCCCGAAACCGCACCGGACAGCATCGCGCTCATCTCCCCCAAGAGCTGGTCGATCCGGGCCAGGGACGGGTCCGGTTCGCGCTCGCCGGCCGACCCCGGCGTCCCAGCGTTTCTCCCCGTCCCCTCGACCGACGACGACCACCGCGCCGTCTCGGCGATTGCCCCCGCGACCGCATGCCCAAGGTCGGAGAGCGCGGCCCAGGTGTCCTCGCCCACGTCTTCGTTCCGAGTCGCCGTCGGCGGCGACACCGCCGCCTCCAGCTCGAGCAGGCCGCGAGCGAGGTCGCGAAGCTCCTCGGACCACGCAAGCAGCGGCGGAGTCGCCTCCCCGAGCCGCGAAGCCCCCCGCGCGGCGCGCAGCCGCTCGATCTCGGTGACGGCCGCGGCGTCGAGGCTCCGCTCGGCCAGAGCGGCGAGGCGGTCGGCCCAGGTCCCGAGCCGCCTCGCCCCTGACGCCATCGCTCGGGCGGACCGGCGCAGCGCCTCCGCTTCGGTTCCCGCGGCCGCGGTCGCCCCCGGGACCGATCCTGCTTCTTTGGCGAGGCGTGAGGCGGCGGTTTCCGCCGCCCCGATCGCCCGCGACCACGCCCCGGCCAGCCGCCGGTCCGCTGGAGCGGCCGAAAGGGATGGGGTCTCTCGCGGCTCCGGCGGCGTCTCCGCCGGACGAGCAACGGTCTCAGGGCGCAGGTCGGCGGCGCCGGCTCGCTTGGCCCGCTCCGCCTCCACCTCCCGCATCAGCACCCGTACCGCCGGAGCCCCCCCCACCGACACCGGCGTGGAGGTGCGAAGAGCGTGCGCGAGACCCGCCATCGGTCCGCTCCAACGCCGCTCGACCCATACCCAGGAAACGGCCGCGAGCAGAAGCACCGCGGCGAGCGGTCCCGACGCCGGAAACGGACGATCGGGCTCGGGCAGGGCGGCGAAGCCTCCGAGCGCCGCCGCCGCGTCGGGGGGGACCCGACCGCCGGCGAGGAGCCGAAAAGCGGCTCGGCTTCGCTCCTCGAGTTCGAGTCGGAGCTGCTCGGATCGCGCGCGGTGGGTCTCGGCCACGACCCACATCGACCCGGCCCCGAGCGCCCCCGCGCCGGCGAGCGCCATCGCGACGATCCAGGACGCCCCGAATCGAGACCCGAGCTCCATGGACCGCTCGTACCAAGGCCCGTCGCCGCGGGCTACCTCGCCTCCCGCGGCGCTCAGGCGCTGATCGGCAGCATCTGCAGCTGGTTGGTGATGACGAAGCCGTCGAATCGGCCCAGCTCCCGCCAGCCCACTGCGCCCGGCTCCACGTCGAGCGCCACCGCGTGGGCCCGAAATCGGCGCAGCGACTCGTTGATGCGCTTGAAATCGTGGAGCGTCTCGTCGAGCGGCCCCTCCGGCAGGTGCTCGAGGCCGTGGACCTCCCGGTGATGAAGCGCCCTCCCCGCTCCGGCGATGAGCAGCGTTCGGCCCTCGCTGGCGACGAACGCGACGTCCGCGGGGGCGACCCCTGCTTCGGGCGCCAATCGGGTCAGGGTCTGCGCCGTTCGGACCAGCGCCGACCCCAGCTTGCTCGGGTCGGCGAGCGGATCCTCGAGAAGCCCGTCCCGGTGGAGCTCGGTCAGGAACATGGCGTGAGCCAGGCGCCCGCCGTGGCCCGATCCCAGCATCTCGCGGACGAAGTCGGGCATTCGAGCCGCGACCTTGTCCTCGAGCACCCCGAGCGGCTCGACCGGGCCGGCGTACCCGAACAGCCACCGGCGGAATCGGTACGGGGGAGGGTCCAGGGTGGCGGCTCCTTCCCCCGAGGCGCAGGCGAGCAAAACCCGGCTCTTGACCGACCGGGCGACCGAAAACGCGCTGCGCGCCTCGAGCAGACCGGCCGGCTTTCGGACGATCAGCCCGCGGTCCTCGGCGAAGTAGCCGATCCCCCAGGTCTCCCCGCGGGCGGTCTCGGCCTGCACCCTAACCTCGCGCGCGAGCGAAAACAAAAGCGCAGGCACGTACTCGGGATCGTTCGCGATTGTAGCCAAAAGGTGAACCATGGGAGCCTCGGCCCGAGCAAACACCTGAGCCAGCGCCGCCATTTCGACGGTGGGGCATTCGCGCGGGCGGGCCCCATTCGCTCCGAAGGGCGCAGGGAACGCAAGGCACCCCGGTCACTGGCTCGCTCTGGGTAGCCGGCCGCCCGAGCCTGCGCTAGGGTCCGGCGCCCGGAGCGGAGGGCGCGATTGGCGGAGCTGTCCATGGGCATCGACCTCGGCACCAGCTACAGCTGCGTGTCGGTCATCGAAGACGGAGTCCCCGTCGTGCTGGCCAACGAGTGGGGGGAGCGCACCCACGCCTCGGTGGTCGCGTTCATGGAGGACGGCCGGGTCCTGGTTGGAAACGACGCCAAGAAGCAGATCGTCACCCACCCCGAGAACACGGTGTCTTCGGTGAAGCGCCTCATCGGCCGCTTCTTCTTCTCCGAGGAGGTCCGCAAGGCCCGCAGCGTGATGCCCTACAACATCGTGGAGGGCCCGAACAACGGGGTGCGAATTCGCATCGGCTCGACGCTCTACTCCCCCCCAGAGGTCTCGGCGATCATCTTGAAGGAGATGCGTCAGATCGTCGAAAACCACATCGGGAGACCGGTCACGAAGGCTGTCATCACCGTTCCGGCCTACTTCAACGACAACCAGCGCCAAGCGACGAAGGACGCGGGGAAGATCGCCGGGCTCGAGGTCCTCCGCATCATCAACGAGCCCACCGCCGCCGCCCTGACGTACGGCTTCGGACAAGGCTACCACCAGCGGGTCGCGCTGTACGACCTCGGGGGCGGGACCTTCGACATCTCGATCCTCGACATCGGAGACGATGTTTTCGAGGTCGTCAGCACGGCCGGGGATACGTACCTCGGCGGGGACGACTTCGACGACCGGATCCTCCACTGGCTTGCGGACAGCTTCGCCCAGCAGCAAGGCGTGGACCTCAGGCAGGACAAATACGCTCTTCAGAAGCTTCGCGAAGCGGCGGAGAAGGCGAAGATCGGCCTGTCGGTCCATGAGGTGGTCCAGATCCACATCCCCCTCATCTACACCGACGAGGCTGGATACTCCCTGGACTTCTCGACCACGCTGTCGAGGGCTGAGTTCAACCAGATGGTCATGGATCTCGTCCAGCGGACGTTCAAGGTGTGCGACGAGGCGCTTCAGGCCGCCCGCCTCACCGCGTCCGACATCGACTGCGTGATCTTGGTCGGAGGCCCGACTCGGCTGCCGATCATCCGCTCGTCTGTCCGCCATTACTTTCAGAAGCAGCCGCTCACCGACGTGGATCCGGACGAGGTCGTGGCCATGGGGGCGGCGATCCAAGCCCACGCCCTGCTCGACGCCCACCAGTCCACGTTCCTGCTCGACGTCACCCCCCTCACCCTCCGTCTGGGGACGGTCGGCGGGTACTCCGAGCGCATCATCGACAAGAACACCCCGATCCCCATCGATCGAACCCGGTGCTTCACGACCGCATCCGACCACCAGGAGCGGGTGAAGATCCGGGTCTACCAAGGGGAGTCGAACCTCGCCGCCGACAACACCTTGCTTGGAGAGTTCGAGTTCTCCGGCTTCCGCATCGCTCCTCGGGGCGAGGTGACCATCGAGGTGACCTTCGAGATCGACACCGAAGGCATCGTGAACGTCAGCGCCCGGGACGTCGAGACCGGTGCCCACGCCAGCACCGTGCTGAACCTGTCCTCCGGCCTCAGCGAAGACGAGGTCGAGCGGGCGATGGAACGAAACGAAGAGATGATGGTCGCGAACCGTTGAGCGACCGAGGTTCACCGTGCCCCAAGATCCGAATGTCCACCCGGTCTGGTCGAAGGAGACGAAGCAAATCGCGCAGAACCTCGACCGGCTGGACTACTTTCAAGTGCTTGGCGCCAGCCCGGACGCGACCTTCGACGAGCTGAAGGCGAAGTACCACCAGCTTCAGCGCAACTATCACCCCGATAGCTTCTTCACTTCGCCCGATGACCGGTTGAAAGCGGCGGTCAAGGCGATCGCGAAGCGGGTCGCGGAGGCATACGTCGTGCTTCGCGACCCCGTGAAGCGAGAGAAGTACACCCGGGACATTCAAGGCGAAGATCGGGCGCACCGCCTCCGCTACACCGAGCAGAGCGAGCGCGAGGCGAAGCAGGAGGCAGAAGAAGCGACCGCTCGAACCCCCCAGGGGCGAAAGCTGTACGAAAAGGCCCGCGCCGCTCGGGAGCGCGGCGACCTCGCCGGCGCGCTCCGGGACCTGCGGACTGCGCTCGTTTTCGAACCGAACAACCCCCTCTTCCTGGCCGAAATGGACGAGATCGGGAAAACGAGCGCCCCGTGAGGCCGTGGCCGTTCGCCCTGCTCGCCGCCGCCTGCGCGTCCGGGCTGCCTCCGCCGGAGTTCGAGCCGTTCTCGTCGAGCAGCCTGCCGCCTCCTGGCGCCTACCCGGGGGCCGCCGCGGTGGTGCTGCTCGACCGGGGCGAGGTCCGCTTCTTCGTCGACCCGAACCGAGACGCCCCGGTGGCCCGGCTCCGTCGCCTGCGGAGGGTGCAGGTGCTCGACGCCGGGGCGGCCGAGACCGCGGTCACGGTGCCGATCGAGCCCGGGACGGGCATCGAGGGCTTTCGGGTCCGGGTCACGAGCCCCGATCGTTCGACCCGGATCTTCGGCGACGCGGCGCCGAGCACGACCCGAGGCGGCCTCCCCGGCCGGACGATCGACACCGGGCCCCTTCTCTTTGGCGCGGTGGTGGAGTCGGTGCACGACGTGTGGTTCGACGACCCACGGTTTCTCCCTCCCTGGCGCTTCGACGACTCCCTTCCCACCGTCCGGTCGCAGTTCGTCGTCGTGGTCCCGACCGGCTTCTCGGTGGACCTCCGCTTCTCTAGGGAGGGCCAATTCGAGCCTCGGCCGCCCGAACGGTTCGAGACCGATGAGGGCGTTCGCTTCTCCTGGTCCCTCTCCAACCTTCCGGCGCGCGCCGCCGAGGCGGAGATGCCCGACGTGGATCTGCTCGCCCCCAGGGCCCATGTCCTGTTCCTTCGCGGCCCTGGGGGAGCTCTTGGCTTTCCAACCTGGGATGACGTGGGCGTCTGGCTTCTCGCGAAGGTTCCCAACTGGTCGTCCCTCTCCGACGCGACCGTGGCCGAAGCCCTTCGGGTGGCGGGCGAGCTCGGCGACGAGGAGCGGGCGCTGAGGCTCGCGGAGGTGGTCGCCCGGGATCTCGCCCCGGGCCCTGAGCCCGCCCCGCCGGCGTGGCGGGCCCCGCTCATGCACCCCGACCAGGTGCTCGCCGAGCAGCGGGCGGACCCCACCAACCGAGGCCTGCTCCTGGTCGCGCTGCTGCGGGGGATCGGGTTGCCCGCCGTTCCGGCGCTGTACGCGCGACGAGACGGCGATCGATTGCTTCCCGATGCCCCGACCGTGCGGAGCGTGCACGGCGTCGCCGCGGTGCTGCTTCGGCCGGAGGGCATGCTGGTGCTCGACCCATCCGAGCCCACGGTGTCCGGACGGGTGTCGGCACCGAACCTTCAGGGCCAGCGCCTCGTGCTGCTCAGGGAGGACCGGGCCGAGGTCGGGATCGCCCCGACGTCGGCCGCCGAGGACAGCCGCACCGAGCTGTCCTACACGCTCGAGCTCGACCCTCGGGGGGACGTGTTCGGGCAGCTCGAAGCGACGCTCACGGGCGCCGAAGCCGGGGCGCTGCGGGCCCGGCTGCTGCCGGTCTCCCCCGAGCAATACGCCGAGCAAGTCACCGCATTCCTCGCCGAGCGCGGAGCCACGCTCGGCCCCACGGGGGTGCGGATCGCCGATCTGGGGGGCCTTAGGCGGCCGCTCGTGCTCGGCGGCCCAGTGGACGCGCGCGGCCTCCTGCCGGTGACCGATCAGGGCGTCGCTGCGCCGCTTTCGAAGCTGCTCGGGGACTTTGGGCCCCCGCCTCCCGAGATTCGGCGAAGCCCCCGACGGCTCGGCGTCCCTCGGAGCACGGTCCTCCGGATGACGATCACAGTGCCCGAGGGTTGGTCGGTGGCCCATGTCCCCCCGGTGGAGTCGCTTCGGGGCCCGGGCCTCGAGATCGCGCTCGGCGGACGAACCGAGACGACCCGCCGCATCGGGATCTCGCTCGGATACGAGAGCCGCGCGTTCGAAGTCCCCGTCGCCGAGCACCGACGGTTTCGGCAGCACCACCTCGACCTCCGCGCCCTCGCCGAGCGCACCCTCGTCGTCGAGCGCCCGGCCGAGACGCCGCTTCTTTATTGAGCCTGCTGCACACTCGGCCAAAACCCATCTGTCGCCCAGCCGACTCAGCGAGGACCGGACGGGAGGAGGTCGAACACGGCTAGCTCGGGGCGGCAGGCTTCGCCCCAGCGCATGCCTCGGCGGGCGTGGCCGAGACCCGCGTTCACGTAGAGTTGGGATCCCCCGCCCAGCCCGTGAAACCCCCTCAGGTAGCCTCCGAGCCCGGCCAAGCTCGCCAGCCGCTCGGTCCATCTTCCCGGCAACTCGAACTGACCGGCATGGGTATGTCCGGCGAGCACGAGCCGCGCCCCTCGCCCGGCCAGCAGGGGGGCGGTCGGGGGAAAGTGGGTGAGCCCCAGGATGGGTGCGCCAGCAAGGACCGACGAAAACGCCAACCCGCAGTCGTCGTGGCCGCTGAAGCCATCATCCACTCCGACGACGGTGAGGCCCGCCACCTCGTGGCCGGCGTTTTGGAGCACGACGGCGCCGGCCCGCCGGAGGCGCGCGGCGATCGCGGCGGCGCCGGCGAGGTGGTCGTGGTTTCCGAGGACGGCGACGACCGGACCAGGAAGACCGGACACGAACCGCTCGAGCGCTCCGGCGTGGTACAGCGAGACATTCACATAGTCCCCGGTGAGCGCGACCAGATCCGAGCCGAGCGACCGGGTCTCGGCGGTGACTTGCTCGAGCAGCGCGGCCGGCGTGGACCATCCGATATGGAGGTCGGTGAGATGCACCACCCGCACCGCGCGGCGCAGGCCCGGCCACGGCATCTCATGCCGAGAGATGCGAAGGGTTGGACGCTCCCGAAAGGCGGCGGAGACAGCGCCCCCGACCACCGCCGCCCCGAGCAGCCCGAGCCGGTTCATCCGGGGCGACCTTCCCTGCGTCGGACCGCAGGGCTCAACCGCGACCCTCGACGGGAGCGGCGCTGCAAGAGCGCGGCGGCGAGCAGCCACCAGGCCGGGCCCCCCGTGGCGGTCGCGCAGCCGGACGCAGCGGGGGCCGCGGATTCGATGGTGACGGCGCCGTCGGCGATGGCGGCCTGTCCGTCCGGGTTTTGCACGACGACCGGATACACGCCGGGAGCGAGGCCCGCCGCCACCGGGGCCACGGCGGTGGTTTGTCCAAAGACCTGGGCCGGGCCGAGCGAGGCCGAGCCGAGGCGGATCGACAATCCAGGCTGAAAATGGGCTCCGACCACCGTCACCTCGAACCCGATCCCCTCTGGGATCGATCGGGGCGACACCGCTTCGATCCGGGGCGGGGGCGAGCCGGGGTCCGGCATCGCTCCGTCCGCGGCGCTGGCGTCCAAGACCTCGGCGGCGTCCGGCATCGCTGCGTCGGGAGGAGCCGCGTCCGGCGTCGCTGCGTCCGGCGGAGCCGCGTCCCGGGGCCCGTCGCCGATCGAGCCATCCCCGCCCGGCGCCCCGTCGTCGGCGGGGCCCGCGTCCGCCGGGTCGGGTCCGGCGTCTTCGGCGATGCCCGCATCCTCCCGACCGCCGCCGCAGTCATCGGCCCCCGGGACTTGGGCGAGCGACGCCGGTCGCACCCGGGCCCGGAGGATGAAGTCGCCCACCAGCCCAGGAAAACCGGGGATCGGACCGCTCGAGCCGTCCGCCTCGTACCACGCCCCGGGGATGATGGTGCTGCTGCACGGCCGCGCCGGGTCGGCTGCGATGGTCACGAAGGCCCAGTTGCGCCGGGGCGCCGACGTGCCCGAGCTGTCGAGGCACACGTTGTGACCGGCGTCGAATTGCTTGCGCAGGCACACCCGAAACGGGGTGGGCCGAAGCACGCGAATGGGCGAAAAACCGCCGGTGGTCAGGTCGATCCGCACCGCCGACCGCTGGTTGCCGGGGATCGAGAGACTCTGGACGGGGCCGATCTGCGGCCCCGGAGCCGGCTGGCCTCTGTCTTCATAGACGAGCAAGTCAAACGGCATGGCTGGGGCCATCGCTTGGTCGTCGGCGGCCACGAGCACCACCGACTCGATGTCGAGCGGGTACGCGGACGGGGGCAGCTGGTGGCCGAGGGTCGCGCAGAAGATCTCGCCGCTGCAGCTGCCGAGCGACGCGCTGCAGTTGAGCTGCACGGGGGCTCCGGACAGATCGGCATCGTCGTTGCAGCTCGTGAAGGTGCCGTCGCCGCAGTCCACTCCGCACCGGATCCCCTGGGCGAAGGCGGCAGCGGGGACGGCGACCGAGGCCAGTAGGAGCGCAGCGCGAAGCATGACCGGACGATCCCCGGCCTCCGAGGCCGGCGCCATCCCCACCCCGGCGAAGCCGCCTTCCCCGCCCCGGCGAAGCCGCCTTCCCCGCCCCGGCGAAGCCGCCTTCCCCACCTCGGCGAAGCCGCCTTCCCCACCTCGGCGAAGCCGCTTCCCCACCCCGGCGAAGCCGCCGTCGCCCCTTGCCGCTGCCGTCCCTCGACGAAGCTGTCGCCGTTGGCCAAGCCACCCTGGCGCACGGGGAACGACTCGCTCATTGTCGGGTTGGTGCACGGCTGGCGCAAACGCTTCGAGGGGGTTGTGGTCGTGGTAGCCGGCCAGCCGGTGCTCGACCAGCAGGTGCACGGGGTGACTCGAAGAATCTCTCGGGAGGCCCCGGTGCTGGTCGTCGAGGCCACCGAAGAGACGGCGGCGCTCGGCGGCGCCGGCCACACCGCCGCGAACCTCGCCGGGCTCCGAGCCCGGCCGAGGCTGGTGGGGCCGATCGGGGCCGATCCGGAGGGACAGAAGCTGCTCGCGCTCGCCGAGCGGGCGGGCATCGACGCCGCCGGGCTTTGCCCGGGCGCCCTCCCCCGCACCCCGTCGAAGACCCGGATCGTGGCCGGAAGTCCCCACGGAGTGCACCAGCAGGTGCTCCGGCTCGACCGGGAGACCACCGCGCCGGCGTCCATGGCGGCCGTGCTCGACGCCGGGCGAAAGGCGCTCGAAGGCGCGAGCGCGCTCATCGTGGCCGACTACGGGCCGGGCACCCCGTCCGGGGCGTGGCGACTGCTCGTCGAGGCCGCTCGGGGCCGACCGGTGGTCGTGGACAGCCGGCGCGATCTGCTCGCCTACCCAGGGGTGACGGCGGTGACCCCGAACCTCCCCGAGGCGGAAGCGGCGCTGGGCCGACCGATCCGCGACCGGACCGAGGCGGCGGAGGCGGCGCGGGCCCTCCGGGAGCGGCTCTCGGTCGAGCTGGCGCTCGTGACCTGCGGGCCGGACGGCATGGTGCTCGCGACGGCGACCGGGGTGCTCTTGCTCGACGCCCACGGCGGACCGGCGGTGGATGTCACCGGGGCCGGCGACACCGTGACGGCGACCTTCGCGCTCGCCCTCGCCGCTGGCGCCTCGCCCGAAGCGGCGGCGCGCCTCGCCAACCGGGCCGCCTCGGTCGTCGTGCAGCAGCCGGGCACGGTCCCGATCGACGCCGAGAGCCTCGCCGCCGCCCAGATGAGGGACGAATGAGGCGATCGTTCGACAAGAGAGCCGAGCTCGGCCCGCTCGCTGCTTCCCTTCGCCCCAGCGACCGCCCGCTGGTGCTCGCCAACGGGGTGTTCGACCTCCTCCACGTTGGGCACCTCCGGTACCTCGAGGCGGCGTCCGCGCTCGGCGCGACCTTGGTGGTCGCAGTGAACGGCGACGACTGCGCCCGAGCGCTGAAGGGCCCCGGCCGGCCGGTCATCCCCGCCGCGGAAAGAGCGGAGCTGGTGGCGGGGCTCGGCTGCGTGGATCACGTCATCGTGTTCGAGCACCCGACGGTCATCCCCGTGATCGAGGCGCTCTGCCCCGACGTTCACGCAAAGGGCACCGACTACACCGAACAGACCATCCCCGAGCGGGCGGTGGTCGAGGCGCTCGGGGGCCGGGTCGCGATCTGCGGCGATCCGAAGGACCACGCGACCACCGAGCTGCTGCACCGGCTCCGGGGCTGAGGCTTGCCATTCGCCTCGGCGCCGCGCCAAGGTCCGCCGCCATGGCCCTGACCATTCGCGAGATCGGTACCCGCCTCGACGCGTTCGAGGGCAAGGAAGTCGAGATCTCGGGCTGGCTGCAAAACCGCCGGTCCTCGGGGAAACTCCACTTTCTTCAGGTTCGAGACGGCTCGGCGACGCTGCAATGCGTCCTGCCAAAAGCGGCGGTGGACGAAGCGAGCTTCGACGCCGCCGGGCGGCTGCCCCAGGAGAGCAGCCTCGTCGTGAAGGGCGTCGTAAAGCGCGACGACCGCAGCCCGCTCGGCTTCGAGCTGTCGGTCACCGGATTGTCGGTCGTGCATTCGGCCGAGCCCTACCCCATCACGAAAAAAGCCCACGGGGTGGCGTTCCTGATGGACCACCGCCACCTGTGGCTCCGCTCGAGCCGCCAGCACGCGATCGTCCGCATCCGCCACACCCTGATCCGCGCCATCCGCGACTACTTCGATGACCATGGGTTCACGCTCGTGGACGCGCCGATCTTCACCGAAAACGCGAGCGAAGGGACGAGCACGCTTTTTCCGGTCCAATACTTCGAGCAGGAAGCCTATCTCACCCAGTCCGGACAGCTGTACATGGAGGCGGCGGCGCTCGCCCACGGCAAGGTCTATTGCTTTGGTCCGACGTTTCGCGCCGAGAAGTCGAAGACGCGCCGGCACCTCACCGAGTTCTGGATGGTGGAGC
>DAIQNR010000142.1:0-12760 GCA_036788295.1 Myxococcota bacterium | reverse complement strand
GAAACGCGACCCTCTGGCCCGGCTCCACCATCGAATACCGCCTCCGCACCCGCCGCCCCCGCGCCGAAGACTTCAAGTTCAGCGCGAGGCAGCGCTCCCCGGCCACCGGTCACGAATCATCGATAAAACCTCATGATTGATATCGAATATTAGGTTTTGTGGCGAATCAGCGGCAATCGGGGCAGATAGATGTCAATCCATCAACAGCTCGAGAGCGCGCGGTTTCTTTGCTGACAGCGCACCGGGGCGCCGACTACCAGCTGAGCGGATCGGTCCGGCGGCCGGACCGCCGAGGAGGCATCCCACATGCGAGTCAAAAGTCTTACCACCCTTGGATTCATCGCGCTCGCCGCTTGCGGCGAGACCACCACCGAGCCAGGCCCGGCGGGAAGAGATGGCACCGACGGCCGGGATGGCCGCGCCGGCGCCGACGGAACGAACGGCACCAACGGCACCAACGGAACGAACGGCACCGACGGAACGAACGGCGCCGACGGCGCCGACGGCGCCGACGGCCGCGATGGAAACGTCTTCTTGCCCACTGGACCCTCCTTTCGGGACCACGACGGCATCCTCACCGATCCGATGCTGACCGGTCCCGGGCAGGGGACGGTCAAAGTCGTGTGGTACACCGAGTTTCCGGGGAATGGGCACCGCGTCGTGTACGGAGCTCGGCTCCACCGGACGGCGACCGCGACCACCACGAAGATGTCCCGCATGTTCGAGGACGCTTCGTCCCGGATCCTCGGCCGGCCGGTGCCCACCGTGACGTCGAGCCAGGCCTTCGTGGTGCGAGACGTCTACCGCCACGAGGCCGAAGCGTCCGGCCTCACGGCCGGCGTGCGCGTCCCCTACTACGCCGAGACCACCGTTGCCGGCGTGACCTTCACGAGCGGTTTGTTCACGCTCCAGCCGCTCCCTGCCCCAGACCAGCCGGTCAAGCTGCTGCTGACCTCGGACCAGCAGAACCGGGCCATGTCCCCGGCCAACTTCCAGAAGGTCGTCGAGACGGTGGGCAAGGTCGACGCCGTCCTGTTCGCCGGTGACTTCGTCGATACGCCGAACCGGGCCTCCGAGTGGTTCGACCGAGACGACGTGACCCGGCCGGCGTTCTTCCCGTCGATGCAGGGCCGCTTTCGCGAGATGTTTCCGAGCCAGCCCTACCGCGGCGGAGAGATCCTTCAGCACGCCCCCGTGTTCGGCACCATCGGCAACCACGAGAGCCCGGGGCGATTTCGGCTGACCGACGACCTGAACACCATGGACAACGAGCCCCGACCTCGTTGGTTCGCGGCGTGGCAGTGGTCCCAGCTGACCCCGGCCCAGCAGGCCGCGACCGGCCTCACCGAAGAGGGGTTCATACTGAACAACTCCTTCGAGCACATCACCTACTACGAGATGTGGGATCTCCCCACCCATGACGTCCCCGGGATCGACCCCGAGAACTTCTATGCCATCCGCTACGGGAACGTGCATCTCACCTCGATGAACGTCTCCCGGGTGTGGCGAAACTGGAACAACGGAAAGTTCACCGCGACCATCGGAAACAACGGCCGAGGCAAGTTCGCGGAGCCCCGAGACTCGATGAACGACCTCGACGCCTGGGGGTACGGCGACATGTTCTTTCAGGACTATGGTCCAGCCTCGGAGCAGCGGGCGTGGCTCGCGCGGCAGCTGAGCTCCGCGGACTACACGTCGGCCCCGTACCGGGTCGTGCTCGGCCACCAGACCATGTTCGGCTACGGCGACAACGCCGTTCCGGTGATGGCCAACCCGGAGGCCACCGTCACGTTCACCGACGGCCGAAGCCCGCTCGTCACCACCTTCCCCGCCGACGCCAGCGCATGGAGCCAGATCGTACAAGCCGCCAGCCTGGGCGTCATCGACGTCGTCCGGTACCGCTACCGCCGCTCGGACGACCTCTGGATGGGCGTCGAAGCCGAGCTGCTCGCCGCCGAGGCCCACCTGGTTCACACCGGGCATTCGCACATCTGGACCCGGAGCTTCGTCGAGGCGGGCACGACCGGCCACCGGCTCAACTACCTCGAGACCTCGAACGTCGGAAACAGCTTCGGGCCGTTCGCGAGCGTGACGAACCGCGTGACCTGGGCTCGCAACTTCTATCCGGAGCCGACCTCGGGCGACACCCTCGACCCGGCCTTTTGGGAGCCGGCCGATTACGTGCGAGTGGGGGACCCGCAGGGCCGTCCCGACGTCGCCCCGAGCCGCTCGCCCGAGGTGGACTTCATGCGGGACGTCGAAGGAGCGAGGGCAGGACTGCCGTTCATCAGCTCGAACCGGGTGACCGTCTTCTCGATCCTCGACAGCGGCGACGGGACCGTTCGCTCGTACGCACACGACACCCGGTTTCCCCGGACGCCGGCGGTCGAGGTGGATTGCTTCCCGCTCGACGCTCGGGCCAGCGTAGATCCCTGCCAGCAGTGACATCGGATCCTGGGTCCGGACTGCCCGATAGGACGGTCCGGGCCCGGCCCCTCTTCACCGATCTCGACCGATGGATCAGCGGTTGAGGAGCGCGATGGCCTCGGCGAGCTCTGCGGTCGCGCCATCGTGCTTCGAGCAGTATTTCCGGCCCTCTTGGTAGTAGCGCATGAAGTTCACCGGGCCGCCGCACACGAAGCACTCCCCGAACCGGGTTCGCATGTCGTGATCGTGGGGGGTGATGCGCAGCAGGCCCAGGGCCTCGCCGACGGTCATGGTGGGGTGGTTGGTGGTGGTCATGCTCCTGTTCCTCCCGGGCCCTCGTGGGGTTGGGCCCAACTCCATCCTAGAACTCGGGCCCGCGTCGTCGGCACCAGAACGTTGGGCCGGCTCGAGCGCCGTCGAATTTCCCTGGAGCGACGCGAAGGGCTTGCGGAAGATCGAAGCTTGCGGCCCCTCGATCCGCCCGCCAATCTGCGGCCGCCATGTCCATTCCCTTTCGCCCGGTGAAGCAAGTGCTCGTGGTCCGAAAGGACCTCAAGATGCGCAAAGGCAAGATCGGCGCCCAGTGCGGCCACGCCGCGATGAAGGCTCTGCTCGATCGGTGCGGCCGGACCATCGACGGCGACGGCCGCCGGGTCGTGCGCTTCGAGTACGGACCGGACAGCCCGTGGGCGCTTTGGCTCGAACGTGGATCGGCCAAGGTCTGCGTCTACGTCGAATCCGAGGCGTCCCTCATGGACGTCTACGATCGGGCGCTCGGCGCCGGAATCCCCGCCGCGCTCGTGGTGGACAGCGGGCGCACCGAATTCGGCGGGGTGCCCACCCGGACGGTGGTCGCGGTCGGGCCGCACTGGGCCGACGAGGTCGATCTCGTCACCGGTGAGCTCCCCCTCTACTGATGCCCCGGTTGACACCGAGCAGCCGCGCTCCTCGTCTTGGCCCCATGACCGTCGTTCACACCGTCCTGTTCAAGCTGAAGGACCCGGCGAAGGCCGAGCCAACGGCCAGCCGGCTCCGGGCCATGTCCGGCCAGATCGAAGTCCTCGAAGACCTCGAGGTCGGCGTGGACGTGCTGCGCACGCCCCGCTCCTACGACCTCGCGCTCACCGCCCGGTTCTCGTCCTGGGACGACCTCGAGACCTACCGAACCCACCCCGTTCACCAGCCGGTGCTCGCCCACATGGCCGAAGTCGCCGAAAGCGCGGTCGTCGTCGACTACGAGGCGTGACCCCCGCCGAAGCCGAGTCTTCGATTCCCCCCGGACCCGAGGGGACTTCCCGCTGGACGACCCCAAAACCGCAGTGTACTAGTACGCTGGTGCGGGAGCGAAGAGCCCTTCCGAACGATTTGCTCGCGGTGCTCGCGGCGGTGACCGATCCGGAAGGGGTCGACCGGCTGCTCACCGACCTGCTCAGTCCCGCCGAGCTGAGCGCGCTCAGCGAGCGGTGGGCGATCGTGACCGAGCTCGCGGCGGGGAGGAGCCAGCGCGAGGTCAAGGCGTCGGTTGGAGCCGCGATCGCGACGGTCAGCCGGGGCGCGCAGCAGCTTCGGGACGGGCATGGCGGCTTTGCCCTCGCGTTTCGGACCCTGCGGGATCTCGGCTTGCCCCACCCGCCGATGCCGGAGCCGCCGATGCCGGAGCCGCCGATGCCGGAGGAGCCATGACCGCGTTTTTCCCCTCTTTTGCCGAGCTGGCCCGTGCCGCCTCCGCCCACGGCCACGCGATCGTCTCGGCCGCGGTGGTCGCGGACGGCGACACGCCGCTGTCCTTGTTCGCTCGCCTCCGGTCGGTGCCCGGCGGCCAGTTTCTGTTCGAGAGCGTCGAGGGGGGCGAGCGCACCGGCCGATGGTCCTTCTTCGGCGGCGGGCTGCATGAAGGCCTGCGGCTGCGAAAGGGCCGGGTCGAGCGCTTCGGTGTTCGCAACTCGGACTGCGCCACCGAGGTCCGGGGCGCCTCCGAGATCCGCGGGGATCTGCTCGCGAGGCTGCGGGAGGAGCTCGGGCGCAGGCAGGCTTTCGTCGGGGAGGGCCTGCCCCCGTTCACCGGGGGCCTGGTGGGCTTCGTCGGCTTCGATGCGCTCGCCTCGTTCGAGTTGGTTCCGCTCGCCGCGCGGGGCGAGGACGAGCCCGACGCCGAGTGGTTCGCGGTGGACGAGCTGTACGCGTACGACCACGCGACCCACCGGCTGCACGCGCTGGCCCGCATGCCGCTCGGCGCGGACTTCGAGGCCCGTCTTCCCGGCGTTCGCGCCTCGCTCGAGCGGCGGCTCGCCGCCTTGGCCGAGCCGATGCACCTCGCTCCCTTCTCCCCCGATCCGGTGACCCCGGAACTTCCCCGCCGGGCCCACCGAGAGCAGGGTGAGTTCGAAGCGGCGGTGCAAAAGGCGAAGGACGCGATCCTCGCCGGCGAGGTGTTTCAGGTCGTCCTGTCCCAGCGGTGGACCGTCGAGGCCGCGGTCGACCCTTTCTCGCTCTACCGGGCGCTGCGGGCCCTGAATCCCTCCCCCTATATGTTCCTTCTCCGCCGCCCCGAAGGCCCCGCGCTCGTTGGCGCCTCTCCAGAGGTGCTCGTGAAGGTCGAAGGCCGGCAAGTCTCGGTGCGCCCGATCGCGGGGACGCGGCGGCGAGGAAAGGATACGGCCGAAGACCTCGCCCTCGAGCGCGAGCTTCGTGCCGACCCAAAAGAGATCGCGGAGCACACCATGCTGCTCGACCTGGGCCGAAACGACGTCGGCCGGGTCGCCAAGCAAGGAACGGTCCGGGTCGAGGCGCCGATGCACGTCGAGCGCTACGCCCATGTCATGCACCTCGTCAGCGACGTGCTCGGAGAGCTCGCCGAAGGACATGACAACTTCGACGCATTTCGCGCCGGCTTTCCCGCCGGCACGGTGGTGGGGGCCCCGAAGCTTCGGGCTGCCGAGCTCATCGCCGAGCTCGAACCCCACCGCCGCGGCCCCTACGCCGGTGCGGTGGGCTACTTCGATCACAGCGGCGGCATGGACACCTGCATCGCCATCCGCACCGTCATCGTCCACGAAGACCGGGTCGAGGTGCAGGCCGGAGCCGGCATCGTCGCCGACTCCGATCCAACCCGCGAGCACGAGGAATGCGAAAACAAGGCCCGCTCCCCGCTCGCCGCGGTGGCGCTCGCCGCCGGCGCGAAAGGGCCCAAGTCATGAGCCTGACCCTGCTCATCGACAACTACGATTCGTTCACCCACAACCTCGCCCAGCTCCTGTTTGGGCTGAGCGAGGTCCGGGTGGTGCGAAACGACGAGATCGATCTATCCGGCATCCGGAAGCTGGCCCCAAGCCGCGTCCTTCTCAGCCCCGGCCCAGGGCATCCCGAGCGGCCGAGGGACTTCGGGGTGTGCGCGGATTGGATCGCGGCCGCCCGCGCCGGCGAGCGCATCGCCCCCACTTTGGGGGTTTGCCTCGGGCACCAAGGCATCGCCCACGGCTTCGGGGCCAAAGTGGGGCGCGCCCCGAAGGTCATGCATGGCAAATCGAGCCTCGTCCGCCACCGGGCAGAAGGGTTGTTCGCTCGCCTCCCGAACCCATTCGAGGCCATGCGGTACCACTCGCTCGTGGTGGCCGAGGACAGCCTGCCCCCCTGCCTCGAGCCGCTCGCCCGAACCGAGGATGGAGTCCTGATGGCCCTTCGCCACCGGCACAAGCCCCTGTTCGGGGTGCAGTTTCACCCGGAGAGCATCGGCACCCCGGACGGGCGAACCCTGCTCGAGAACTTCTTTTCTCTGACTGCGGAGGCCGCATGACCGCGCCCCATCTATCTTTGGTTTCCGAGACCTCCCCCTCCATGAACGAGCGCACGGCCTACGCGGCGCTGCTCGGCGGCGCGAGGCTCTCTGCGGGCGAGGCCGGCGCCCTGATGGCGGCGGTGGTGGGCGGACATCTATCCGACCCGCAGATCGCGGCGGTGCTCGGCGCGCTGTCCGCCCGGCGCCCCACCGCGGCCGAGATCGCCGGTTTCTCGGGCGCGCTCGCCGACGCCATGGTGCCTCTGCCCGGGGCCCCGGACGACGCGATCGATACGTGCGGGACCGGTGGATCGGGCCGCCCAACCCCCAACACATCCACGCTCGCGGGGGTGGTCGCCGCAGCCGCCGGCGCGACCGTGGTCAAGCACGGAAACCGGAGCGCGAGCGGCCGTTCGGGCAGCCTCGACGTGCTCGAAGCCCTCGGAGCCGAAATCCAGCTGTCCCCGGCGGCCAACGCCCGGGTGCTGAAGCAGTGCCGGTTCGCTTTCCTCGACGCCCGAGCCCACCACCCCGCGCTCGGCCGGCTGGCCCCGATCCGAAAAGCTCTGGGCGTGCGCACCGTGTTCAACCTGCTCGGTCCGCTGCTCAACCCGGCGCGGGTCCGGCGGCAGGTGCTCGGGGTCAGCGACCGCGCCCTCGCTCCGGTGCTCGCCGAGGCGCTCGCCGCCCGCGGCGCCGAGCGGGCCTGGGTGGTCGTCGGCGACGATGGCCTCGACGAGCTGCCGCTCGACGGCCCGGGCGCGATCTACGCGGTGCAGCGGGGCCAGGTCCGCCGCTTCGCCTTCGATCCTCGCCCGCTCGGTCTGTCCGCCGGCCCGCTCGGGGGGGGCGACGTGGCCGAAAACGCCCGCCTGTTCACGGAGGCGCTCGACGGCGCCCCCAGCCCCGCTCGCGATCACGCCGCCCTCAACGCGGCGGCCGCCCTGGTCGTCGCCGGGATCGCGAGCGACCTCGAAGACGGGCTTCGGCGAGCGCTCGCGGTGCTCGCCGACGGCGGGGCCCGGGCCTGCTTTCAAGCCTGGCGGCAAGCCACCTTGTCCGAGGCGGCCGGAGCTCGATCATGAGCGCCCTGCTCGAGAGGATCGTCGCGTCCACCAGGGAAGACGTCGAGGCGAGGCGAAGCGAACCGCTGCCCATCCGGCCGGCGGGGCCCGCTCCGGGCTCGTTCTCGTCCGCGCTCGCCCGCCCCGGGCTCTCGCTCATCGCCGAGCTGAAGCCGCGCTCCCCGTCCCGCGGCAAGCTGCTCGGCCCGGGACGGCTCGAGCCCGTGCTCGAGGCCTACCGCCGCCGGGCCCACGCGGTCTCGGTGCTGGTGGACGAGGCGTTCTTCGGGGGCGGGCTCGACCTGCTCGAGCGGGTTCGGGCCGAGCTCGATCTCCCTCTGCTCGCGAAAGGCTTCTTGCTCGAACGCAGGCAGCTCGAAGAGGTCCACGCCCGGGGCGCCGACGCCGTTTTGCTCATCGCCCGGCTGCTCGACGACCGGGCCCTTCCCGCGATGCTCGAGGTCGCCCACGCCCTTCGACTCGACGCGCTGGTGGAGGTCCACGGAGACGACGAGCTCGAGCGCGCGCTGGGCGCCGGCGCCCGGATCGTCGGGATCAACGCCCGCGACCTCGACACGCTCGCCATCGACCTCTCGGCCGCCCGGGCTCTGCTCGCCAAGGTCCCGCAAGGCATCCTGCGGGTCGCCGAGTCGGGCCTCGAGACGAGAGGAGACGTCCGGCTGACCGAGGGCCTCGCCGATGCCTGCCTCATCGGCACCGCCTTTTTGGCCGCCGACGATCCGGAAGCGGCGATCGAGGAGCTCGGATGGTGACGGTCAAGATTTGCGGGGTGCGCGATCCGGCCGGAGCGGCCGCGGTTCGGGACGCCGGGGCTGACTTCGCCGGCCTCTTGTTCGTAGAGGGGCGGCGCCGGGCGGTCCGCCCGAACCACGCCGCCTCCCTTCTCCCTGCGCTCGGCACCACCGAGCCGGTCGGCGTCTTCTTGGACATGCCGGTCGAGCCGATGCTCGACGTCCTCGGCTCGCTGGGCCTCGACTGGGTGCAGCTTCACGGCCGGGAGCCTCCCGCGGTCGCGGCCCGCCTCGCCGCCGCCGGGCTGCGGGTGATCCGCGCCCTCGCCATCGGCGACGGGGGCCCGACCTGGCCCATCGATTCGGCCTCGATCGATGAGCACCGGGGGTTCGTGCAGGTCTTCTTGCTCGACGGCTTCGAGCCCGGCTCTGGCCGAGCGGTCCCACCGGAGAGCATGGAGCAGGCGCTCCGCGTCGCTCGTGCCTCCGGGGTGCCCGTGTGGCGGGCCGGCGGGCTCGACGCCGAGACGGTGGGCGCCGCGCTCGGACCCGACGTCTCGGGGGTGGACGCCGCGTCGGGCGTCGAGCGAAACGGCGACATCTGTCCGGCCCGCGCCGCGGCCTTCGTGAGCGCGGCGAAGAGGAAGCACCCATGAGGACCCAAGGACTGTTCGCGGACAGCCGCACCGAAGCGAAGGACAGCCTGCCATTTGGCGGCTACTACGTCTCGGAGCTGCTCATCCCTTGCCTCGAAGAGGTGGAGGCGGCCTTTCTCGACGCGGCCCAGGACGAGAGCTTCTTCTCCGAGCTGCGCGCGCTGCTCGCCAAGTGGGCCGGCCGGCCGACCCCTTTGTATCCCGCGCCCGCCCTGTCGGCGCGGCTTGGCTGCCAGGCTTTCCTGAAGCGGGAAGACCTCCTTCACGGCGGGGCCCACAAGACCAACAACACCGTCGGCCAGGGCTTGCTCGCTCGGCGCATGGGCAAGAAGCGGCTGCTCGCCGAGACGGGCGCCGGCCAGCACGGGGTCGCGACGGCGATGATCGGGGCCCGGCTCGGGCTGACGACCACGGTGTACATGGGGGCCAAGGACGTCGAGCGGCAGGCCCCGAACGTGGCCCGCATGAAGCTGTTCGGGGCCGATCTGCGGCCGGTCGAGGCCGGCGGCGCCGGGCTGAAGGACGCCATCAACGAGGCGCTTCGGGACTGGACCGAGCGACTCGAAGATACCTTTTATGTATTTGGAACCGCCGCAGGCCCCCACCCCTTTCCTACCATGGTCAAAGCTTTTCAGCGGGTGATCGGCGAGGAGATCGAGACCCAGCTCGGCGGCCGCCCCACCGCGGTCTATGCCTGCGTCGGCGGAGGCAGCAACGCGATCGGGGCCTTCGCTCCGTTTCTTCCCCACCCCGAGGTCCAGCTCTTCGGGGCCGAGCCCGGGGGCGAAGGGATCGCTTCCGGCCGCCACGGCGCCGCGCTCACCGCCGGACGGCCAGGCAGCTTGCACGGCGCGCTCACGTTCGTGCTGCAGGACCAGCACGGGCAGATCGCTCCCACCCACAGCGTCTCGGCTGGGCTCGACTACCCCGGGGTCGGTCCAGAGCACGCCCAGCTGTTCACCAGCGGGCGCGCCGAGTACACGCCGGTGCTCGACGAAGAGGCGCTCGAAGCGTTCTCTTGGTTGTGCAGAAACGAGGGGATTCTCCCCGCGCTCGAGTCGGCGCACGCGGTGGCGCTGGCGCTGGGCCACGCCGGCCGGTACCGGCCGAGCGACCGGGTGGTCATCAATCTATCCGGCCGGGGCGACAAGGACATCGACCACGTGAGAAGGCTCATGACCGCGAAGGTGAACCCATGACCCGGCTGCTCGAGCGCCGGCTGGCCGAGCTTCGAGCCGAGCAGAAGCTCGCGTTCGTCCCTTTTCTCGTCGTCGGAGACCCGAGCCCGGAAGGATTTCTCGCGTACGTGGACACGCTGGTGGCGGCCGGGGCCGATGCGCTCGAGCTGGGGCTGCCCTACTCCGATCCGCCCGCCGACGGCCCGGTCATCCAAGCCGCCGACCAGCGGGCGCTCGCGGCGAATGTGACCCCCGCCTCCGCGCTCGACCTCATCGCCGGCGCCCGAGCCCGCCACCCCAGCGTGCCGGCCAGCTTGCTCGTCTACCACAACCTGGTGCTCCAGGCCGGAGTGGGGCCGTTCTATGCCCGCGCCCGAGCCGCCGGGGTGGACGCGGTGCTCGTCGCCGATGTCCCGCTCGAGCTCTCTGGGCCTCTCGTCGCCGCCGCTCGGGCCCACGACGTCGCCCCCGTGTTCCTCGCGAGCGCCGTGACCACCGACGCGCGGGCCCGCCGGCTCGCGGAGGTCGCGGAGGGATACATCTACGCCGCGGCCAGGGTCGGCGTCACCGGCGCGAAAGAGACGCTCGACGGAGGCCCGCTCACCGCGTTGGTCGACCGCTTGCGCCAGGCTCGAATTGGCCTGCCGGTGCTCGCCGGTTTTGGCCTCTCGACCCCGGCCCACGTCGCCGCCGCTCGGTCGGCCGGAGCCGACGGCGTGATCGTCGGCTCGGCCCTGGTGGCCGCCGCCGCCGAAAAGCTCCCCGATCCCGCGGCCGCCGCCGCCGCGCTTTTTTCGCTCGCCGCCCGCCTCGCCGCGGCGGCCCACTCGCAAGAGGAGAACCCATGCTGATCGTCATGGAGGCGCGCGCCTCCCAGCCCGACATCGACCGCGTCTGCGAAACCATCGTCAAGATGGGATACGAAGCTCGCCCCATGCCCGGAGGCGAACGCACCGCCATCGGAGTCGTGGGAAACCGGGGCCCGGTGGACGGGACCAGGCTCTTCGGCTTGCCCGGCGTCAAGGAGCTCATCCCGGTGTCCCGGCCCTACAAGCTCGTGAGCCGGGAGTTCCAAAGCGAAGACACCATCGTCGAGCTCTCGAACGGGACGAAGATCGGCGGCAAGAACGCCGCCCTCATGGCCGGACCGTGCTCGGTGGAATCCGAAGCCCAGATCTTCGAGGCGGCGCGGATCGTCGCCCGCAGCGGCGGAACCGTGCTCCGCGGCGGCGCCTACAAGCCCCGGACCTCCCCCTACGCCTTTCAGGGGATCGGCGTGCCCGCCCTGGGCTGGATGCGGGCCGCCGCTCGCGCCTTCGGGCTCGCGACGGTCACCGAGGCGGTGGACGAGGCCTCCGCCGAGCAGGTCGCCGAGCACGCCGACGTGATCCAGATCGGCGCCCGCAACATGCAGAACTACGCGCTCCTCAAGCGGCTCGGCCGCTACGAGCGGCCGGTGATGCTGAAGCGTGGCCCGTCGGCGACGGTGGAAGAATGGCTGCTCGCCGCCGAGTACATCCTCGACGCGGGAAACCCTCGGGTCATCCTGTGCGAGCGCGGCATCCGTGGGTTCGATCGCATGACCAGGAACGTCTTCGACCTCGCGTCCGTCCCGCTCGTGCAGCGACTCAGCCACCTCCCGGTGATCGCCGATCCATCCCACGGCACCGGCGTCCGGGAGCTGGTGCGGCCGATGGCCGTCGCCGCGCTCGCCGCCGGGGCCCACGGAGTGATCGTCGAGATGCACCCAAACCCTGCCGAGGCCCTCTCGGACGGCCACCAGGCTCTCTACCCCGAGGAGCTCGAGCGGCTCGGCGCCGCCGCCCCGAGCGCCGCCACGCTCGGCGGCCGCACCCTGGGCAAAGCCCCCCAGCCCTGACCGGGGGCCCTGACCAGGGGTCAGGGAATCACGATCCCCGGAAACCCCCTCGGAGGCCCGCTGGGCGGGGTGAGATGGCAGACGCTGCAGTCCTTCACCTTCCTCTGGGTAGCGCCGCGATCGGCGGTGGGCGATGCCGACTTTCACCGTCTTTCGAACGGCGGTCCTCGGCTGATACCGTGGCGGCCGATGAGGAGCGTGTGGCTTCATGGGTTTGCGGGGGGGCCGCTGGACTGGCGCGACGTGCAGGCGGCAGCCGGCGCGCCCGGCGTAGCGCTGACGCTGCCCGGGCACGGTCCGCCGCCGGTGCCGTCGTTCGAAGCCGCGGTGCGTGCAGTGGCAAATCAGCTGCCCGACGGCAAGAGCACGATCGTCGGCTACTCGCTCGGTGGCCGGATCGGGCTCGGGGTGGCGGACCGATTCCCTGAGCGGGTGGCCCACCTGGTCCTCATCGGCGCCCACTTTGGCCTCGGCGACGAGCGCGCGCGGGCCGAGCGCCGAGCCGAGGATCGGGAAGCGGCGCGCCGACTGCGGCAGGATCCGGTCCGGTTCTTCGCCGAATGGGACGAGCGGCCGCTGTTTGCGGAGGCGTGCTCGGTGGCGCTCGAGCGGTGGCGAATTCGGCGCTCGCTGCTCGACGCCGGCGCGCTCGCCGACACCCTAGAGGCGCTGTCCCTCGGCGACATGCCGCTCTTCGAGCCGGTGATCGGCAAAGTCCCGATCACAATCGTCGCTGGGTCGGAGGACAAGAAGTTCCTGTCCTATTTTGGCCAGCTCCAAAGCCGGCACGTGAGCCCGCCCCTGCACGTCGTCGGCGGCGCCGGGCACCGAGTCCCGATCGATGCGCCGACCGCGCTCGGCCGCACGATCGCGGCCGCGCTCAGTGGACCACCTGAGGGGTGACGCCTTCAACCGAGGGCTTCGGGAGCGATGGATCGCTTTTCGCGCCAGCGCGATGCGCGGCGCCGGGCCAAGTGTGCTCGTTCCACGGCTGCTCCCTCGTCCTGGTCATCACGTCGGCGAGGGTGA
>DAIQNR010000141.1:0-12818 GCA_036788295.1 Myxococcota bacterium | reverse complement strand
ACCGCTCACCGGTGCGGAGCGCCTCCACCGAGGCGGCGGCGGCGGTGCCGGCGACCGCTTCCCCGGCGATGCCGCCGGCAGCGAGCATGCCGCGAACCGGTCCGGCACCCAGGGCCACGCCGGCGGAGCGGAGGGCGTGGGCGGCGAGCCTCTTGCCGGCCGTCCGGCCGGCGATGGCGGCGGCGGCGACCGTGCCGAGGGTCGCGGTTTCTGCGCCGGGGGCCCCTCATCAACGCGACATCATGAGGAACGCACCATCCTTCCGGCTGCCGTCCCGCGGAGAATTTCTCTGACCCCGCGGACGCGCTGAGTTCTCGGCCGTTAGGGTTCGACCCGTCGCTTTGCCGAGTGGAGGGTCGGGGGTCAGGGCGCGGATTCTATGTCCCGCGCTATGCCGCCAAAGGTTCAGCCGGGCGAGTCACTCCGAGACGGCCTTGCCGGCAGTTCTGGGGGTGATCCTTACTTCCGGCCCTCGAGAAAGGCGGAGTACCCCTTTTCGTCGATCTCGTGGACGTAGTTCCCCTCGTTGTCATGCAGGGCGATGGGACAGAGCTCGTTCAGCCACTCGAGGAACGAAACCAGCACCCTTCGATCACCTGTTTTTCCTCCTTCTACGTCGAGGACGAGTTGGTTTGGTGGACTGAAGAATAGGAAGATGCCGCATGCGGGCAGTCGGCTCTCGTCTTCCAGGATCATCTCCATAACTCTGTCCGCTCGCTCCGATGTCCCGGCCAAGGAGAAGGTCCCCGGCGGCCTTGTCGGAACCACACGCACCTCCGGCATCGAACGGAGTCGCCTTTCTGTTTGTTCGAACGGTAGTTCTCCATCACGAGCAGTTGTGGGGGTAGCTGGCGTTCCTCTTTGGTCTCCGGGGCTCTTTGCGTCTCTTCATCGAGGAATACGTGGGTGAAGAGATGTATTGCCGGTCGCCTTCCGATCGCCTCTCGGTGGTGGCGTAGGCATTCCCGGGGTGGTCGTCCGGCTCATGGCGGAGAGAGAAGCGGCTCGGGGCGCATGACCCAGCGTAGCAGCGACCATGGGCAACCGCAGCCGCCCTCGAAAGCAGCGGAGAAGCGGCCGCGCATCCGCACGTCAGAAACATCCGCCGGCTCGGCATCGTGACCTCCCAGGAAGAAGCCGTCATGATGGTGGAGCGTTCTTGCTCCTTCGTCGGTTTCGTATGAAACGTAGCATTTGAATAATAAAACGTCGCATTTATCTTCGTGCAGCCGCTCATGCCGAGCCTGACGCCGCAACGTCTGGAGCGAGGCAAGGGGGAGGGAGTTCTTCCCTTTGGGCACGAAGGGTGAGGGCGGTCACGCGCTTCCTTGTTGGTCAGGTCGAGACCCCAGGCCCGCGTCCGGGCACCACCTCGGAGGGCGAGGTGCGCTGGCCCGCTACGTCTTGGTCTTCGCCGACCCTCACCGGGTCGCAGCTGCCCGGCAGTCCCTGCCCTGGAGGGCTCGATGACACCCACATCGAGACGGGACGAGCTTGGTGAGCAAGCCCGCAAGCGCCGTGGGCAACAGGTGACAGCGGGATGGAGCCGGCTGGTCGGCGAGGGCGTCGACCGCTCGAGGGCCTGACTTGGGCCGTAGGCCAGGCCCACGCGACCGCGCGGTTCGACTGGACCACGGGTGAGCTGGGGACCTCGAGGAGCGCTCGGCGCAAGCCGAAACCGAGAGGCTCCTTTCTTCGACGCGACCGTCCCTCGAGGGCGACGTAGAGCTGGCCTACGTCGAGGGTCGCCGGGATGCGCGCGATCTCGAAGACGCCCCGGGGTTCATCGCGCGAGCTCGAGGGCGAGGGCGAGGCCGCGCTCGTCGAAGCCGTATTCGCGGTAGGCGCGCCAGAGGACGCCGAAGTAGGGCCTCGGTCGGGGTCGTCGGCTCGGCGGCTTCCTTGATGTAGACGTGAACCCGTTGGCGCGCACCCGGTTCGAGCTCCACCCAGAGGGGGCGCCGGGCGTAGGCGACGGGGTGGCCTTCGAAGCGATCGAGTCGCTCGAGGTCCCGGGCCGTGATGGCCCACACGAGCCCGGGCACTCGGGCTTCTTCGTCGCGGACGACCGTCGCCACGCCGCCGCCCCAGGACCTGCTGTAGCCGGCGAAGCCGAGGCGGTAGCCGTCCAATATGGCCGGCCCGACGAGGCGCGCGCTCGGGCACCGGGGGCGCATCTGCCCGTCGTCGAGGTTCGAGCCGTAAGCGAAGTAGCGGTGGGTAGAAAGCCCTCGTCCTCGAATGTTCTCCTGCGTGTCGTCCATCTCCATCTTTCGTTTCGAAGCCAAGCCATGGAGTTTGCGACACACATCTTCGTGCTCGAGGGCGTCCACGGCCTCGCCGCTCGTTGCCAGGCTCCGGTCACGAATCGGGGAGGCTTCAGCCTCAGGGGCGACCGAGCACGAACATCTCGTAGCTGAACTGTCCGAAGCCCTCGGCGTACACTTTCAGCTCGCGGCGGAGCTCGTCGAGCGCGCGCTTCGCCCCCAGCCTCGTTTCGACGTCTTCGACACGGGCTTCGAGCGGCCCGTAGTAGTTGTCCATCGCCTCGCGGCCCATGTCGAAGTGGGCGAGGACGCCGTACCCAGCGCGCTCGGCCTGCTCGAGGCGCTGGGCGACGGTGGTCATCGCCGGATACTCCGACGTCCAGAAACGCTTCACCCCCGGGTTCGGGCGGTCGGTCCGCCAGACCATCAGTGAGCACCAGGACCCCGCCTGGCCGCAGGAGGGGCCTCCAGGCCTCGAGCGCGCGCTCCACCCCCATGATGTAGGCGCTGCCTTCCGACCAGATGAGGTCGTAGGGCTGTTCCGGCGCGGGAAGCTGCGCCATGTCCAGACGAACAGCCTCGACCCGGTCCGATAGACCCTCCGCGGCCGCGCGCCGCCGGATCCGCTCGAGCGCGCCCTCGTCGGTGTCGGTCGCGGTGATCTTCGCGACCGTCCGATCGGCCAGGATGAACGTCGCCGCCCCTTGGCCGCACCCGACCTCGAGGATCGTGCGCGGACTCTCGGGCAGCGCGGACAGCCCCCGCGCGGTCCCCTCCTCCGAGCCCGGTCCCCAGCGCGCGAGGCCACGGAAGACTTCGAAAAAGAGGCTCATGTCTTCGCCGTGCTCGTTCATCTGGTCCCTCCGTCGCCTTGGCGGCGCCGTGTCAGTGGCCGCCGTGCATCGCGCCGTTCATCGCTGGTCTGTGGGCGGATCCGGTCCTCTGTTGCCAGGTCGCCGCGTCTACGACGTCCTGTCGGTAGGTCGCGTGGCAGCTCGTGCAGGCCTTCAGGGTGCTCGACATGGCCCGCAGCACCGCCGCGCCGTCCTGCGCCCGCGCCGCAGCTCCGATTTGGTCCGCTCGTCGGTGGAAGTCGAGCGCGAGCTCGGTGAAGCCGTCCGCGCCTGCGCCCATGTGCTGACACATCTGCTGCATTTGAGGCGACGACCCGATCGGCGCCGACGCTTCGGCTACGGCATTCCAGTCCTCGCGGGCGAGGGCGTCGGTGATGCGCTCGATGGCGACCAGGTGCTCCATCATGTTCTGCTTTTGGTGCCAGGCCATCATCGGCTGCAGAGGGACCGGCCGGCGCGTGTCCATCGCCATCAGCTGTTCGAGCGGGGCGCAGGAGGCCATGGATGGGTCGCCGCTCGAGAGCTCTCGCTTGGCCGGGGAGGAGGGCGGCTGCCGCTCGCACGCGGTGAGGGTAGGGGTGAGAATCGCGACGAGGATCAGCGAGGCGCGTGCTTGGGTCATGGGCAGTTCTCCTGGGTTTTGGGTTCGCTCATCGCTCCGGTCAGCGCGTCGAGCGTCTCGATGACTCCGGGGACGTCGGCGCCGAGCCGCTCGAGGACGCGGGCGAAATGGCGGCTGCTCGAGAGGTCGACCGCGCCTGCGATGCGCTCGCCTTTCGGGGTGAGTTTCACGAGGCGGGCGCGCCCATCTCCCGGATGGGGATCGCGCTCGACCTCGCCTTCAGACTCCATGCGGGCGCACAGCCGCGAGACGTTCGTTCGGTCGATGTTCAGGCGCTCGGCCAGGGCGGTCGCCGTCATCGGGCCCCCCTGCCGCAGCTCGAGCAGCGCCCAGGCGTGCGGCATGGAAAGCGGTGCTCCGCAGGGGCGCCGCGCCTCTTCGAGCGCCCCATGCGCCACGAGCAAGCGGCGAAGGGCGTCCCGAAGCGCGCGCGGGTCGGGTGTCTGGCTCATCCGGTCCCCGGCCTCTCGACCGCGTCTGCGCCCATGCCTCGTTCGATACGTGCGTTCGCACGCAGCGTCAACCCTTGGGTGGTTTTTGCCTCCCGGATCCGTCAAACAGAGCGTCCTTCAGCCCCCATCTCCTGGGCGCTCCTGAGCGGCTCTCGAGCCGAGGGCCGAGAGGCGGGCGAGTGCATCGGGATCGTGAGAGGGGAAGAGCAGCGCGCCCGCAGCCTGCATCTTGCGCAGGTCGGCCTGCGTGGTGCGGGCCGCGCCGATGTCTTCGGTGACGCCGGCCACACCGCCTCGCTCCGTCTGGTCGCAGTCGAAGGTCGCGTCGCCGACGAACAGCAGCGGGCCGCGGGCCGGTCGCTCGACCGCCACCCCGACGTGCCCGGGGGTGTGTCCGGGGAGCGGTACCAGGCGGACGGGCGCCGAGGCAGAGAGGGCGAGCGAAGCCCCGAAGCCGCCGAAGGGGCCGTCGGCAAGTGCGGGCATCTTCACCTCGAGACTTGCAGGCAGCGTGCAGCGGGCGAGGCCGACGTGGCTCGGGAAGTTGCCTTCACCGGTGAGCACCCGCGCTCGGGGGAAGCGGGAGAGTTCGCCAACGTGGTCCGCGTGAAAGTGGGTGACGACGATCGCATCGACAGCCTCGGGCGCGAGCCCCACCGCGGCGAGTCGGCGGTCGATCCGCTCCTCCGGGGGGAGCGCGAACCGGAGGTTGCGGCCATAGAAGAACGCATTCCCTGGGTCGCAGTCGAAATATCCCGGCTCGAGCACGCCGAGGCTCGGGCCGGTGTCGATGAGGAGCACGCCCTCGGGGCGCTCCACCGCGTACACCACGATCGGCATCCACGGGGCCCAGGTGGCGTCGAGGATCACCCGGAGGAAGCGCAGCCCGGACAGACCCGACAGCTCACGGTGCGCCGACTTCACCCGAACCCACCCGGTCCGGAAGGCGTGCACCCGCAGACCCGACTCGAGGGTCACGGAAGCGACGCCCGGGCCTCCGACCGGTCGGACCTCCGGCGCGGTGGCCGAGAGGCAGCTGGCGGTGGTGAGCGAGAGAGCGGCGGCCCATTTCCGATTCCATCGGTATATCATTGATATTTCGATGATATTAAACGCATTCCGCTTGGCAAGCAGGAAGCGCATTTCCGCGCCGCTGCTCCGAAGCGGTCGTGGCATCAGGGACGGCGAGCCGACATAAGGGGGCCGGGCATGAGCGACGAAACGACCGCGCGGGTGCTTCGGGCGGCCAGCGCGCTCCTCGAGCAAGGGGGGCCGGAGGCGGTGACGAATCGGAGGGTGGCCGAGTTGGCCGGGGTCACCACGATGGCGATCTACAGCCGATTCGGGAGCAAGGGCGGCGTGCTCGACGCGCTCCACGGCGAGGGCCTCGGGGCGCTCGAGCAGGCGCAGGACGCCGCCCTCGAGGGGGTGACGGATCCGCTCGAGCGGGTGCGGGCCCTGTGCGCCGCCTTCCGCGCGACCGCGCACGCCCACCGTGGACATTTCCGGCTCGTGTTTGGCGGTGCCGTTGCCGGCTATGTTCCCTCTCCCGCGCCCCGAGCCCGGGCACTGTTGGCCTTCGAGCGGCTCGAGGGGGCGGTCGCAGCCGCGGTGGAGGCTCGCGTCGCCCGCGGGCCGGTGCGCGTAGCCACGTACGGGCTGTTTGCGGCGTGCCACGGCTTCCTGACCCTCGAGCTCGACGGCTACGCCGAGCTCGTCGAGGATCGAGACGCCGCCTACCGGGAGCTCGTAGACCGCGCCCTTGGAGCCGGCCCCGTTTCCGAACGGCTGCGTCCGAAGTCGTGACCGAGGTTCCGTCGAGCATGGCCCGAAACTCGCAGGCCGCTCATCGCCGGACCCGGTTCTTTCGTGGAGGAGCGCCCGGTCAGGCCGCTCGATATCCTTGTCTCCGGAGTCAGAGGCGGGACTTGGTCCATCGATCGAGCGCTTCGGTCCAGGCTTCCGGGGAATCGGCCTCGGCGGTGATCCTCAAGAGATGATCGAGCTCGTAGGGGCCGAGCGCGGCCAGGCGGGCCTCGCCGCCGTCCTTCGACAATCCCCGGGTTCGGGCCACGGTCTCGATGGCTTTTCGGGTGGCGGCCCGGCGACCGAAGTCTTCTCCTTCGCCCCACGCCTGCCAGCGGCGAAGGCCCGGGATCTCGGTGGTGTCCACGAGCAAGCCGGCCTCGCGGGCGACGCCCTCGAAACGTCGGATCTTCTCCGCGAGGCCCTCCGGGTACCCGGCGTCCATCGAGCGGTGGCGCTCGCTCCACGAAGACTCGTCCCGCACCAGAGGCCAGCCGGCGAGGGCGAGAAGAAGAGAGAAGGTCATCAATCCATGGGATCTCTGCTCGATGTCGAGGTGCTCGTCGCGAATCTCGAGCTCGAGGATGTCGCTTCGGCGCTTCGCCCGATAGATGGTGTCGGGCTCGGCGTCGCCGAGGAGCGAAAAGCTCATGCTCGCCCCGTCGAAAGATGTTCGCCACTTCGGCCAAGACGGGAAGGTCGCGAGCGTGATCGCGTGTTTCCAGTTCCAGACCCAGAAGCCGCGAGCGAGATAGAAGCGAAGGGCGTTTGGCCACGTCCACTCGGTGGAGAGCTTCGTGCCGAGGTATCCAACATGGAACGCGGCCGCAGAGACTCGATCGAGCACCGCCCCCGTGAGCCCCGAGCGACGGTGCTCCGGCTGCATGTAAAGACCCTCCACCGACTGAAAGGGGGGCCAGCCGATGGCCGGCGGCAAGGTGATGGTCCCGACCGGCTCGCCGTCGCGCAAGATCCAGTAGCGCCCCTCGGCGTGTCGCTCCCCCCGCTCTTCGAAGTCTTCGATGACATACTTGTCCGAGAAACGCTTCTGCCAGCGGCTCCAGCTCTCTCGGTTGAACTTCTCGGGTTCGAGCCGCTCGCCAGCGCAGAGCTCCACCAGGCTCACGAGGCCGATCGCGGCGTAGCGCCGGTGCTCGGCGTCCTCGTCCGCGACCGGCGCGAGCAGGCCAGGGGCCACCAGCTCGC
This sequence comes from Myxococcota bacterium, assembly GCA_036788295.1. Lineage (GTDB taxonomy): Bacteria > Myxococcota > Kuafuiibacteriia > Kuafuiibacteriales > Kuafuiibacteriaceae > JAHQVK01. Next base: position 5,611 of record DAIQNR010000141.1, on the reverse strand, counting down.
GATGGACGGCTTCCGTCATCGCTTTCGCTCGGGCGTCGAGGTCGTCGCTCCGGCTCACGCCTTCAAGCATGCACCCTCGCTTCGGCACCGTCGACCGCGAGCCCGCCAAAAGGGGTCAGAACAGGACGCGGGAGCGGATGGTGCCCGGGATGGCCTTCAGCTTCGCGAGCAGCTCGGGGGAGCTCTCTCGGTCCACGTCCATGACGACGTAGCCGATGTCGGGGGTGGTGCCGAGGTATTGGCCGAGCACGTTGGCTTCGGTCTCGGCGACGGCCTGGTTGATGATGCCGAGCACGCCGGCGCGGTTTTCGTGGATGTGCAGCAGACGGTGGGCTTCGGCCCCGCTCGGGGGCAGGGAGATGTTTGGGAAGTTGACCGCTCCGATGGTTCGGCCGAGGTCGCTGTAGCCGATGAGTTTCGTGCCGACCTCGATCCCGATGTTCTCCTGTGCCTCCTGCGTCGAGCCGCCGATGTGCGGAGTCAGGATGACATTTGGGACGTTCTGCAGCGGACTGTCGAAGCGCTCCTTGTTCGAACCGGGCTCGACCGGGAACACGTCCACCGCGGCGCCGCCGACGTGGCCTGCCTTCAGGGCGCCGGCGAGCGCGTCGAGGTCCACGACGTTGCCGCGGCTCGCGTTGATGAGAATCGCCCCTGGCTTCATGGCCTGGATGCGCTCTCGGCTCATGAGGTTTTCGGTGCTCGGGTCTTCGGGGACGTGCAGGGTCAATAGATCGGATTCGGTCAGCAGGTCTTCGAGGCTGTCGAGCTGTCGGGCGTTTCCCATCGGGAGCTTCGGCTCCACGTCGTGGTAGACGACCCGCATCCCGAACGCTTCGGCCAGGATCGACACCTGCGAACCGATGTGCCCGTACCCGACGATGCCCAAGGTCTTGCCCCGAAGCTCGTGGCTGTGGTCGGCGGTCTTCAGCCACCGACCTTCGTGGGCGGCACGGCTCTTGTCGAACAGCCCGCGCACCAGGAACACGCACTCCGCGATCACCATCTCGGCCACGCTCCGGGTGTTCGAGTGGGGGGCGTTGAACACCGGGATCCCCCGCCGGGCCGCCGCGCCGAGCGCGACCTGGTTGGTGCCGATGCAGAAGCATCCGATGGCCATGAGCCGGTCCGCGCCCGCGATCACCTCGTCCACGAGCTTCGTTCGGGATCGGATCCCGATCATGTGGGCCCCCTCGAGGGCGGCCTTCAGCTCGTCTCCGTCGAGCGCGCGGTCATGGCGGGTGACATGGGTGTAACCCGCCTTGCCGAAGGTGTGGAGCGCGGTGTCCGAGATGCCCTCGAACAGAACGATGTGGATCTTCTCCTTCGGAAAGCTCAGCGCCATGCCCCGGTCCCTACGCGGGCTTTCGGCACTTGGGCAAGATCTCGAGCGCGAGCCCGTCGTCGGCGAAGTCGAGCCGCGGCCCGTTCTTCGGGGCCTCCGCCAGCAGGCGGGGCACGGCCGCCCGCACGTCGGCGCCCAGGTGGGTCAGCAGCACCCGGCCGGCGTCGAGCGTGGGCCAGGCCGCTCGCCACTCCTGCCAGGTCGTGTGGCGTCCAGCCGGCGGGGCGAGCGCCGAGCACTCCGCCACGAGCACGTCCACGCCGGCAGCGGCGGCCAAGAGGCCCTCGGACAGGCGGGTGTCGCCGGAGAACGCGACCGTCGCCCCGCTCTGCCCGGTGAACCGGAGGCACAGCGGCCGCTCGGGCGGGTCTTGGTGGTCGGCGGGGAAGGTCTCGAGGAGCAGGCCGCCGAGCTCGAGCGCTTCCCCCGGCAGCAGCTCGGTGACCGCGAGCTCGGGCAGCTCGGGCCGCTCGGTGATGTCGGTCCCGTAGGTGACCTCGAGCAGCCGCCGCACCCGGGCCTCGAGCCCGAACGGCCCCACCATCCGCAACCGAGGTTGCCGGTCGGCGAACATCGCGTCGATGAGGAGAAACGGGGTTCCCCCCACGTGGTCGCCGTGCAGGTGGGTGAACGCGAAGACGTCCACGTCCGAGCTCTTGAACCCGGCCTGGCGCAGCGCGGCGAGACCGGTGCCGCCGAAATCCACCACCACCCGGGGCGGGCCCTCGAGCAGGTAGCTCGCGTGGAGGCGGCCTTCGGCGTTGAACGCGTCGGCCGAGCCGAGCACGACGAGCCGCATCAGAGCAGGACCTTGAGCCCGGTGAGCTGGCGGAACTCGGCGTAGAGGTCGTGCACGGTCTCGGCGTCGGGGACTTCGAGGCTGAGCGTGATCGACTGGTGGTGGCCCTGGGCCGACTCCCGCCGGCTGACTTCGGGGTTCGTGCCGGGCAGGGCGGTGCGCAGCACTTGCAGGGCTTCGACGAGCAGATGCCCGCCGTTGTCGCCAATGAGCTTGAAGGTGTAGCGGCCGGGGAAGTCGTGCACGGCGCGCAGGGTGGCGAGAAATTGCTCCTTGCCTTCGTCGGTCACCATGGATCGAGGTTTGCCACGTCGGGGGAGGGCAGGTCGAGCGTGCTCGCCCCCACGAAGGCATCGAGGGCCTCGTCCTGCCAAGCGAGCAGGATCTCGGCGAGCGCCGTTCCCGAGGGCTCTGGCGGCCGCGAGAACTCGAGGCTCACCCGGCTCATCCCCTCCCGGCGGGTGGGGTCGGTCCGCACCACCCGGGCGACGAGGCGCCGCTCGACCCCCTCGTGCACGAACGCCAGGAGCACCGCCCCGTCCGGTGGGTTCGAATCGAGGTACGCGAGGCCGGTCAGCGACAGTTCGACTCGGGGATCGGGCTCGGTCCACGGTCCAGGGGGGGAGGGATCGCCGGCGACCCAAGCGTCCAGGTCGAGATCCGCCGGGGCCGGGCGCAGCCGAAACCGAAGCTCGCCCCGCTCCCGCGGCGAGTACCGGTCGTCGCGCTGGCGGGCGAGGGTCAGCGTCACCTCGAGCCGGGTCGACAGCACCCGGGTGACGATCCCGAGCAGGTCGAGGGGTCGGGGACCGTCGGGCCTCAATTCCACCTCGGTTCCGGGGCTCAGCTCCGGAGGAGGCGCCTCGAGAAGCTCGATCTGGGCCGTCCCGGCGCCGGCCGATACCAGCCGGCCGTCCAGCGCGCGGCGAGGCGTTCCGAACCGGACGGAGACGCCGACCAGCGCCGAGCTTTCGGGGTGCAACATGACAGGTTCCTGTTGACGTGCAGGGTTCAGCATGGGCCGCTGGCAGGTGTCATCGGACGCTCGGCGGTCCGCGTGAGCGGGAACGGTCGACGGAAAGCTTGCGCCGCCGGGCCACTGTCTCCGAACGGGGCTCGCCTGAGAGCCAGACTTGGCTTCGAACCGGGGGAGTTCTGGTACAGGGGGGGGCATGAACAGCCCCCGGCCTTTGGCCACGCTCGCGCTCTTGGCCCTGGCCCTTCCTCCGTCCGGATGCGCCACGGTCGGCAACGCGCTTAAGGGCGCGTTCAAGCGCCCCGAGGTCGATTTTCGCACCCTCCACCTCCGCGATCTGTCGTTCGAGTCGGTCACGCTCGACTTCGAGTTCCTGGTCAAAAACCCCAACAGCGTCGGCGTGAGCCTCGCTGCGCTCGACTATGCGCTCGACCTCGACGGAAAGAGCCTCGCCCGGGGCGAGTCGGCGCAGGCGATCCGGCTGAAGGCCCGCGGGGAAGCCCCAGTGCGGCTCCCCCTGACGGTGACGTTTCGCGATCTCGCCGACAATTTGGCGATGCTGTTCTCGGACAAGAACGAGGTCCCGTACGCGTTGGCCGCCGGCTTCGCGCTCGACACGCCGGTCGGACCCATCCGCATCCCCGTCTCGAACCGGGGGCAGGTCCCCTTGCCGAAAGTTCCGGAGGTGCAGGTGGCCAACGTGCGCCTCGCAAATCTATCGCTCGCCGGGGCCAGGGTGGAGTTCGAGTTCGATGTCCGAAACAAGAGCACGTTCCCGATCGCGCCCCGCGGCTTTGCCTACGACCTCTCCTTGGCGGGGACCTCGGTGTCTGCGGGCACCCAGCCCCTGCCGCCGCTCGCCGCCAACGCCACCGGGAAGGTGACCTTGCCGGTGCAGCTCGACTTTCTGCGGCTCGGGACCGCCGCGGTGCAGGCCGTCCGGTCCCGGACGCTGCCGTACTCGGTGAAGGGCCAAGTGGACCTCGGCGTGTTTCGCCAGCCCTTCGACGTGAGCGGAACCGCCCGCCTGTGAGCCCCGACGAGGCGGCCGAGGCTCGCTACCGGGCGCAGCACCAGCGGCGGCTGTCGTGGATGCCGTGGCTGTACGCGGCGCTCGCGCCCCGCCACCGAGCTTGGGCCGAGGCCTGGCAAGAAGAGCTGCAAGCGGAGCTCATGGCGCTCGAGACGGTGCGCTTTGGGCGGGGGTGCTTCGTCGCCCCCGAGGCCCACCTGTTCGCCGAGCCCGGTCGGACCATCGAGGTCGGCGACCGGGCTTGGGTCGCGGCGGAAGCTTTCTTGCACGGCCCCATCCGCCTCGGAGCCGAGGTCAGCGTCAACCCGCGTTGCCATCTCGACGGCGGCTCGAGGGGCATCGCCATCGGCGAGGGCAGCCGGCTCGCTGCTGGGGTGATGGCTTTCGCGTTCGATCACGGCCTCGAAGAGGGCCAGCCGATCCGAACCCAGCCCGTGCGCTCGGTCGGGATCGACATCGGCGCCGACGTATGGGTGGGCGCCGGGGCGAAGATCACCGATGGGGTCCAAATCGGCGACGGCGCGGTGGTCGCGATGGGCGCGGTGGTGACGAGGGACGTGGCCCCCGGGACCATCGTCGGGGGCGTCCCCGCACGCCCGATCCGCCGCCGAACCCGGCCCTGAATCGCGGAGCTTCGTCCGGGCGACTCGGACGGTCGTGGGAGGGTAGGGGGCTCATGGTTTGCTTGCCAGCTCGGCCCGGAGCGCCTGCAGCTCCGCTTCCAGGGCTTCGGCGCGGCGCAGCGCGGCCTCGGCGGCGGTGGGCCACAGCGTTGTCCCGTCTCGGTCGACCGCGATCCGGAGGCGCTCGTTGCCCTGCGTCAGCACCGCCCACGCGTCGAGCTCGGGGCTGTAGGCCGGGCCGTCGCCGGCGTGAATGCGGGCCATCACCCCGGTCGCGGGGTCGAGCCGCCACACCTGCAGCCGATGCGGGCCTCCGGTGGTGGCGGGCCCGACGAGCAGCGGGTCGAAGACCCACAGCTCCCGCACTCCGAGGCGCGCTGACCGAAGCGGGGCTTCGAGGTAGTCCTTGTCGGGGTGGCTTGGGCTCACGACCTCGACGGCGAGCCGCGGGGGATGGTGGTCCGTCTCCCAAACTCGCAAGGTTTCGAGCCGCTCGCCCTCGGGCGGCGCTGGCTCGATGAGCACGACGTCCGGGTCGGTGCCCACGCGGGCGTCGCTCGGATCCCACCGGCAACCCAGGTTCGAGCTCACCAGCGCGGAGCGCCCGCTCGATTCGACCCAGTGCCGAAGCACCAGCTTCAGCACCTCGATGATGATGTCGTGAAGGGGCGTCTCCGGCACGTCCTCGTCCTCGAGGCGCCAGCGATGAGGGGGCTCCTCCACCACGAAACTGAGCCCCACCTGAGCTCGACCCGATGCGCCCATGACGAGAGCCTAGCCCCGTCGGTCGGTCCTGACCAGCGCGGGTGCGCCGATTGGCCACCGGGACACCGGC
>DAIQNR010000140.1:10172-12906 GCA_036788295.1 Myxococcota bacterium | reverse complement strand
CGCTCGATGGCGATGAGCTCGTTGGCGCTGCGCGCCATATCACCCTGCGTCGCCCTCTTGCCGGACATGTCCACCACCCACTCCGCGGCGCTCTTCACCCGCTCGTTTTGCGAGAGCCGGCCCAGGCGCCGAAGGTGTTCCGTGACCTGGCCTGACGTCAAGCCGCCCGCCCTGAGGTCCGACAGCTCGTTCACGACCGCGGCGAGCCGGGACCCCACGCGGACCTTGGTCTTCGTGAGCGCCGCCGCGAGAGGAGCGAGAGCGTCGAGGTCCTCCTTCCCCATCCGCGCGAGCTGGGAGACCCCGCGGGCGTCGAGGTTTTGGAGGAAGCCGTGCTGAACGAAAGCGCGCTGGGCCTTGGGCGCGAGCGTCCGGAGCGTTCCGGCCAGCGGCTGAGCGACCCCGGTCATCGCCTCGAGCACGGCCGCGACGTCCTTCGAGCTCATCTGAAGGAGGACCTCGGAGGCGGTCCCGAGGAGGGCTTCCAGGCCCCGGGCGACTGTCACGGGGTCCTGCCGAACGAGCAGCGCGGCGACCCTCGCGCTCCCGTGCTTGCGAAGGACCTGGCCCCCGTCCACCCCGCCCGGGCGAAGTCGGCGAGGCGAGCCGCCGGCACCTTTCGGAGCTGCCGAAGGATGTGGGGACCGAGGCTCAGGACCTTCTCGAGCCGGGCCGCATCCCCCCCGAGCTCTGTCACCCACTGCGCCAGCATCGCCGGGTCGTGGCCCTTCAGAAGGGGGTCGAGCTTGGCCAGGGGCCAGCGCGCGAAGAGCCCAGACAGCGCGACATCGTCGAGCGCTGAGAGCGTCCGGAGGCTCTCTGGACCGAGCCCTTCGAGGAGCGGTATCGCCGCTTCGGCGCCGAGGCGGCGCACCCAGGTTTCGGCTTCGGCCCGATGCCGGAGGGCGAGCCTCGCGACGGTGGGGGCGTCCGCGTGGTCGAGCAGGGCGCCCAGCGTATCGACCGAGACATATCGCTTCAGCTCGGCGACCTTCGCCCCCCCGAGCTCGGTGAGCTCGGCGAAGCGCCGCATCCCGAGCTCGCGGCGCAGGCTCAGGATCTCGGCGCCCGACAAGCGCTCGGAGAGGCTCTTCAGCCGGTCGAGCCCGATCTCGGCGTGGACCTCCCGGAGGGCCCGAGGGGATGCGCCGAGCCTTCGATAGATGCGCTCGATGTCCAGCAGATGGCCCCGAGCGGCCGCGAGGGCAGCGGGGTCGAGCGTCGCGCTCAACTCTTCGAGCACCGCCTGCGCGCGCGCGGGCCGACCCACCGCTCGGTCGAGCAGGACGCGCTGCGAGGGCGTCAGGCCCGACATCTGGGACCCGAGCCGGGAGGACGCGGCGAAGACCCGAGCCGTCTGGACGGCGCGGGCGGAGAGGCCGGCGTCGGCCCCGGCGAGGACCAGGTTGAAGACCGCCATCCGGTAGCGCGCCGCCGCGCCCTCGGGGTCGACCATCGCGTCGTCGGGCTCGTGCCGAGCGGCGCGACCCACGTCGTGGAGATCGTCGGCGAGCTCGAACTCGTAGGCGGCGGCGCCGAAGTTGACCGCGGCTCCGACCGCACCGAGGAGCGCGGCCGTCCCTCCGGAGGCCAAGAACGCGCCCACCCCCAAGGCGACCCCGAACACCAGGGAGCCATAGGTGATGAGCTGCTCGGTGGTGCCGACCCGCTCGAGGTGCTCGAGCACGAACCGAGCCTCCTCGCTCCCGGCGTCCCCGGTGACGCCGAGCTCGGCTTTCACCTCTTCGACGAGCCGCCCCAGCTTCTCGACCGGGATGTCGCCGCTCACGATCCGGGCTCGGACGCCTGCGATCTCTTCGAGAAGCTCGGTGTAGCCAGCGTCGAGGGCGGCGCGGATCTCATCCGGGGAGGCGGGATGGTCCGCGGAGAAGTCCGACAGGTCGAGGACCCCGAGCGCTGGGTGCTCCCGGTAGAGCAGCTTCAGCTCGGCCATCGCGGCCCGCGCCTTCGCCTCGAGCTCCGCCGCTCGACCGTAGTCGCGCGCGGCAGCGGGCTCCCCGGCGTTGAAACTCGCGGCCCGGCGAAAGATCGCGTGCTGCTCCATCAGGACCCGGGCGCGCTGAATGGCGGGAGCGAGGTGGGCGACATCTCTCCCCGCCCGCACCTCGTCGAGCGCGCGCTGGGCGTGGGCCGCGTGCCCATCGACGCGCTCGAGCGCGCGGCTTCTCACCCGCGCCTGAAACTTCGCGACGGCGGCGCCGTACCGCTCGCTCCGGGCGAGGCGGGCGGCGACCGCAGCCTGGTCGTCCGCCACGAAGCCGCTGCTCGTCGGCGAGAGCCGAGCGAGCCCCGAACACGCCTCGGCGAAGGGCGCGAAGGGGGCGCTCTCGACGTGATCGCAAAGCAGCCGCGACGACCCTGAGGGGGCTGCGGCCGCCTCCACCCGAACTTTCGCGGGAGCGGACCTCTCGGCAACGCACCGGTCGGGCACCGGTTCGTACATCGGCGGGTAGAGGGTCCGATCCGCACCTACCGGAGGAGGCATGGTGCGAGTCGGCATCAAAACTCGGGCCACCAGCAGACCTCTCGTTTCCTCGGTTCGGCCGGCGCTGGCTGAACGACCGAACGCCGAACGCTCGAACGACCGAACGACCGAACACGAACACCGAACGGACGCCCGATGGACCGTCGGTTCGGCGAACAGGCGTAGAACCGACCAGAATCGGCTCGTCGACCGTCCAGAATCACTCCGAGTGTTCGATCGTGAGGTATT
>DAIQNR010000140.1:3500-10072 GCA_036788295.1 Myxococcota bacterium | reverse complement strand
ATCGATCGTGAGGTATGACCTCAGGGTGGAACACTCCGAGTGTTTCTCGGCCCGCCTGGACGTGCGCGGGGCTTGGCGGGGCGTTGCGCGCGGGGCACGGTCGGCTGGGATGGCACTCGTCGTCCACCACCTCGAAAACTCCCGCTCCCAGCGCCTGCTCTGGCTCCTCGAGGAGCTGGGCCTCGACTACACGCTGAAGCGCTATGCCCGCGACCCGAAGACCAGCCTCGCGCCCGAAGAGCTCCGGGAGGTCCACCCGCTCGGAAAATCTCCCGTGCTCGAGGACGACGGCGTGGTCGTCGCCGAGTCGGGGGCGATCATCGAGCATGTGCTCGACGCCCACGGCGCGGGGCGGATGCGCCCCGAGCCGGGCACGCAGGAGCACAACCGCCATCGGTTCTTCCTCCACTACGGGGAGGGCTCGCTGATGCCGCCGCTGCTCCTCCGCCTCATCTTCCAGAAGGTGAAAGCGGCGAAGGTCCCGTTCTTCGTGAAGCCCATCGCGAACGGCATCGTGCAGAAGGTGGAGGCGAGCTTCATCGGGCCCCAGATCGCGCTTCATTTCGGGTTCATCGAAAAGGAGCTCGAAGGACGAGATTGGTTCTGCGGGACCGAGGAGCCCACCGGGGCCGACGCGCAGATGAGCTTTCCGCTCGAAGCGGCGGGCAGCCGGATCGACCTGGGTCCCTACCCGAACATTCGCGCCTTCGTGGCCCGGGTCCACGCGCGCCCCGCCTACCAGCGCGCGCTCGAGCGCGGCGGCCCGTACGCCTACGCCTGAGGTCGCCGGCCCGAACTGCGGTCATCGGCCCTCGTGCCCAGCTTGTCGCCCGGCCGAAGAGCTGGCACCAATGGACAGGTCGAGGCCGCAATGAAGTGGAGAGACTGGATCGAGACGTGGGGGCTCACGTCCCTCAAGTTGAAGCTGAAGTTCCTGGAGATGGAGTTCAAGCCGAAGGACGCGGACCGGAACGCGGCCTGGGAGCTGTACGTCGAGCTCATCACCCGCATCACGACGCAGCGCCTCGAGCCCGAGGACGGGGACGAGAAGACCGCGCTCGACAGCGTGTTCGCGCTCTTCGCCCTCACCCGGGACGTGCTGAAGCGCAACGGCAGCGGGTGCACGGAGTTCGCCAAGATCGCCGTCGTCGTCCTGAACCAGGTCGTGCGCCCGTTCACCGCCAAGTGGCACCGAAAGAGCCTCGAGGGAGAGCTCGCCACCCCCGAAGGCGCTCGAGCCTTTCGCGCCGAGCTCGCCGAATTGCAGCGCCAGCTCCGCATCTACACCAGGATGCTCGCCGACCTGGCCATGGTCGAAGACCTCACCGACCTCGAGGCGACGACGGGCGAGGAGTAGCCGCCATGCCGGACGCGGCGTCTCAAACCGACACCGATTTTTTCGTCTCGTATTCGCACCGCGATGTCCTCTTCGCCGTGGACCTCGTCCGTCGTCTCGCGGCGGCGGGCAAGCGTGTGTTCTTCGACCGGCAATCCTTGGTGGGAGGCGACGCGCTCCGACAGAAGCTCCCGGATGCGATAAAGTTTGCAAAGAACATCGTCTGGGTCGTGACGGAGGCATGGGCCCAGAGCCCCTGGTGCCGAGAAGAGCGCAAGTGGACGGAGGACCGCCTCGGTGAGACAAACCCCCCAAGGGTCGTTCCCATCCGTCTCATGGCCGACGAGCCGTGGACGAAGCTCGACCTCGATGCGCGCTGGAAGGAGGAGACCGTCTACGTCGAGTGCGCACCGGGGGCCGAGCGGGTCACTCGAGAGCAGCTCGAGAAGATCGTCGGCCACAGCACGAGCAACGCTGGCGACTTTCCGTTTCACCTGGTCGCCGACCTTGCCTTTCGTCGCGGGTTCGCCGCCGACCACCGCGAGGTCACCGAGAGCCCATGGCAGCAGGGCCTCTGGGTCACGCCTCGCCACGTCCTCACGCTGCGTCCAAGCGGCGATGCTTTCCTTCCCCGCGTGGCAGCCAGCAACGCGGCGCTTGCCAGCCCCGCAACTGCGGTTTGGTCAGGGGACAGGCTCGCTCTTCTCGAGCTCGACGAGCCGCGTCGTCTTCCGAGCCTAGCCGCGGGGTCGGAGCCAAGGGGCTGGTCCCGAGAGTTTGCGCCCCCCGCCGAGGGTGTTTCGATTCGGGTGCTCTCGGTGGAGCAGCAGGTGAAGAGCGGAACGCTCATAGCGAACGAAACTCTGTCCTTCTCATCGCCCGTCGATCTCGACCTGGGCTCACCCGTTTTCGACTGTGCGGGTCGTTGCGTCGGCTTGGTGGAAGGCCAAGACGGGGAAACATCGTGGAAGGTTGTAGCGTGCGACCACCTCCCCGGCGACCCCGCCTTCGCGCGAGCGACAGCCCTGGGCTCCTTCTCAAGGCTCCGCAACATCATCTTGAGCTGGCAACATAAGGACCCAGACGTTCTCAACTGGCTTAAACGTCATCTCAATCTCGCTAGCATCGACCCCCTTAGTCGAGCGTTCGAGGACAAGAGCCTCGCCGATGGGTTCGTCAACCAACTCCTCGTACTCTACCGAACGAGGAAGAGCGCCGGCGGCGATATCCGTGTGCTTCAATCCCTCATCGCTCACGCCGTGGCACACCTTCCGTTTTGGGACGGGCCTGTACAGCAAGCCCTCGAGTGCCCAAATGACGCAATCGACGTCCCGGGTGTTCCCGCACCGCTCGTCGCTGAAATCATACAGGCCCGGCTCGACCGACGCCCGAAGGGGCTCGAGTACCGGGGGAAGGAGCTGTTCGGGTCCTCCGACTGGAACGGACCGGTCGAGGCCCCTACTCCCGAGGACGGACTGGAGCAGGTCCTCCGGGCAGAGGAGGAGGCTCGCTTTCTTGACGCTGCCCTCGACGGTCTGGATCGGCGGGGCCGACTCGGCAGACTGCAAACCAGGGGCCCACTGAAGAGCGCCGAAGCGCGCGCCGCAACGCTCGATATATCGATTCAACGACGGAAGGCACGCTTCGAAACCTTGAGGGCGGCCGGCGTCGCCACCGGCGCGGATGCCCCCGACTTCATCTTTCTCGCCGCCTACCCGGGAGAGGCGACCTTTGCCCTCGCCCTCGCCAACACGCTTCGCAAACACCTCCCTACGCTGCGCGTGCTCTTCTCGAGCGAGGGAGATTTTGCGGGCGACTCGACCAGTCTCGACCTCATCGAGGAGGCGCTCGCAGAAATCCTCGAAGTACCAGGAAAGAAGCGCGGTTCATGACAAATTGGCTCGATCTGAGCGAAAACCCTTTTCCCCTCAAGGAGGGAGGGAAACATGTCTTTGACGAGGATTCTGTGCACGCCGCGAACGGCGCGCTCGCGGCCGGTCGGCCCTTGCTCGTGCGGGGAGAGCCTGGCTCCGGGAAGAGCCAGCTCGCGCGAGCGGCCGCCGCCAAGCTGGGCCGGCCTTTCGTTCGCCACGTCGTAGACGCCCAGACCGATGCTCGGGACCTCCTCTATGATTTTGATGGGGTGGGGCGTCTCGCTCAGGCGCAGCTCCTCGGGGCGCTCGGAGGGGACCAAGGGGCCGCCTTCGCGAAGCTCGCGGAGGCTCGCTTCACCCGGCCGGGGGTGCTGTGGTGGGCCCTGAACTGGGACGGGGCGGCAGCCACGGCCGCTGAGTGGTATCGGTCCGAACCGTCGGCCAACGGCGGCGAGACCGCCGAACTGGGTCCGGAGGCGCCCTCGGGATGGACGAGGGCCAAAGGCGTCGTCGTGCTCATCGACGAGCTCGACAAGGGCGATCCTTCGGTGCCAAACGGGCTGTTGGCGGCGCTTGGGGACGCGTGGTTCGACGCCCCCGGAGGTCAAGTCGTCGAGCGCGACGGTGATCAGGGCGACCCGCTCATCATCGTCACCACGAACGGCGAGCGCGCGCTGCCCGCCGCGTTCGTCCGGCGGTGCTTCGTGCTCGACATGCCGATCCCCGACGCGAACGACGAAGTGTTCGCAGAGTTCGCCGTACCTCGGGGCGAAGCGCAGGTCCCCGGGCTGACGGACGGCGCGGCCGAAACCTATCGGTGGGCCGCCGACCGGGTTTGGCGGGCCCGCCAGGCGTTGAAGGGTCGAACTGTGCAGTGCCCGGGCCTCGCGGAGTACATCGACCTCCTCCGCGCCGTCGACACGCTGCGCCAGGTCCACAAGGACCGAAAGATCGAAGAGATTCTCGACCGCCTCGAGCGGTACGTGCTCCGGAAGCACCCGGGGATGCCGGTCGAATGAACCGGACGTTCCCGGACCGAGGCGGGTCGCGCCGAGCCGCGGGCGTCAGCCTGGCCGATGCCGCTCGCGTGCTCGCGGCCTGGGACTGGGCCGACGACGCTGGACTCGAGCGAATGCTCGAAGCCCTCGGGTTCGAGCGGAGGGCGGATCCGCCAAAGACGCTGGCGGATTTGCCTCCGGTCCCGGCCAAGGACGGTGAGCGAACCCAATTTCGGCAAAGCACGGTCACCATCCCGAGCCGCGCCCTGCATCGTCGAGCGCTGCCGTTTTGGCGGATGGTCACGTTCGAGCCCAGTCGGCTCAAAGGAGAGCGAGGGCGCTCCGGTGCGCCCGCGGCGTTCGAGACCCGCGGCGCCACGGCTCCACCGCTCCGGCTCGCCGAGGCGCCACTGTCCCTCGTTCCGCGCGAGCAGCTCTTGCCGCGGCTCTTTTCTGTCCTCGCTGAAGCCCGAGCCACCGACCGAATCGACGTCGATCGCCTGCTCGCACGGTGGGCGCGCGGAGAAGCCGCGGACCCCATCCCCTGGAAGCATCGCCGGGCCTGGCCATCGCGGCTCACGCTCTGGCTCGACCGCTCCGCCTATCTGGCGCCGGTGCTCGATGATCAGGTGGAGCTCTACGGCTGGCTGAAAGGCCTCATCACCGAACCCATCGACGTGCGTCTGTTGCCGCGGGGGATCGAGGGCGGCCCCGAAGCCGCGAGCGCGTGGCGGGCCGAGCCAGGCCGAACCCATCTGTTCGTGAGCGACCTCGGCGTTTGGGGCGGCCCATCCCGAAATCAAACGTGGCAGGCTTTTGGCCACGCGCTGTCTTCGCGCGGCATCCCACCGCTCGCCCTTGCGCTCGAGCCAGGGCTTAGCGACGGCCACCGGCAAGGGCCCTGGGCGGTCCTGTCCTGGGCGAAAGAAGCCGGGGCGCTCCCGCTCGACGAGGATCGATACCTGCGCTACCGGGCTCTTCTCTCCGTTTTCCCCGCGATCACGCCGAACCTCATGCGATGGGTTCGACGCAACCCGCAGCTTCGCTGTGCGGGCCCCATCGCCTGGGAGCATCGCCTCTGGTCGGAAGCTGCAGACCGAAACCGGCTCGGCCTTTCCTTTTTGCCGGAAGTGGCGCGGGCGCTGAGGGAGGAGCTCCGCGCGAGAAAGCACGCAGTAGCCACCGAAGATCTTCGGGTTCTCGGCGCGATCGCGGTCGCCCACGAAGGAAGCGGGGATCTCTCGGCGTTGCCCGCCCTGTGGGCCGAAGCCTTGACCGTCATCGCGGGATTGAGCCCGGAGCGAATTCTCCCCGAGGAGGTCGAGCAGCGGGTTGCCAAGGTCTGGCGAGCCCACCTCGGCAGGTGGAGCAACGAGCCCTCCTCGCGGCCGTGGCTGCGGCGCGCCGCCCACCGCTCGCGCTTCGTGCTCGAGAATCTGCGTTTGGGCGCGCCGACGCTGGCCGACGCCGTTGACCAAGTGTTCGAGCGCGTCGACCGGGACGCCCCGGCGGCGAAGGTTCTGGCGGGCGCCGACCTCGAAAGGCGCGCCGCCGCGCACCGCCGCGCCGAGCCGAGGACCATCGGGCTCGACGACGGTCGGTACGGGCGACTGGAGCTTCGCCCCTCCGGCCCATCCCGTTCCTCACACCTCGGTGGGCTGCCCGCCGGCGCAGACCTCGTGTTCGCCGAGCGGCGCGAGGAGACATCGGTCGAGCAGTTTCGCGTCGGAGACGAGCCCATCGCCCTTCCCTATCGGCTCGACGAAATCGCGCGGGATGGGCGGATCCGGCGCCTACGCGCCGAAAACCCCTGGGCCGCGGAGGCTGGCGAGGATGACTTCGGGCCGTGGGCCGAGGTCGACCTTCTAGGAGTGCGGTTTCGGATGCGGTGGGTGCCGCCGGGGACGTTCTGGATGGGTTCGCCGGAGGATGAAGAGGGGCGAGTCGAGCACGAGGGGCCGAGACATCAGGTGACGCTGACCGAGGGGTATTGGATGGCGGAGACGCCGTGCACCCAGGCGTTGTGGGAGGCGGTGATGGGTGAGAATCCGAGCTACTTCGAGGGTGCGGAGCGACCGGTGGAGAACGTGAGCTGGGATGATGTACAGGTGTTCTTGCGGCGGGCCAACGAAGCCGCGCCCGGGCTCGAGCTGCGGCTGCCGACCGAGGCCCAGTGGGAGCGGGCGTGCCGCGCCGGGACCGACACCGCCACCTACGCCGGGGACAACGACCCGGAGACCCTCGGGACGATAGCTTGGTATCTCGACAATTCGAATCTCACGACCCATCCGGTGGGCGAAAAGGCGCCAAACCCGCTCGGGCTCTTCGACATGCTCGGTCAGGTCTACGAGTGGTGTCAGGACG
>DAIQNR010000140.1:0-3400 GCA_036788295.1 Myxococcota bacterium | reverse complement strand
AAGCAGTACCCCCACACCACGGCGGGTACGCGCTGGGTGCGAAGCAAGGCCCCGAACCCATGGGGGCTCCATGACACGCTGGGCAACGTCTGGGAGTGGTGCGCCGACTCCTGGGCGGGAGACGCGTACAAAGAGCCGGAAGGGCGGGAGCCGTTGGTGGACCCTACGGGGCCTGAGCGAGGCGCGAGGCGGGTCATCCGCGGCGGCTCCTGGTACGCCGACGCCAGGGACTGCCGCGCGGCGTACCGGAGCGGGTCCGGGCCGGACGACCGGCTCGTCCTCCTGGGCTTTCGTGTCTCCCGAGGTCAGGCGGAGCCATCTTCGAGCGCGCGGAGCGCGGCCGGAGGCGGAGCCGACCCTCTCCGGGCGGAGCCCGAAGCTCGCGCGAAGCGCGATCGACCGAGTTTTTCGAACGATTAGAACGGATGTTCAGTGATGACGATGCATGAGGCTTCCCCAAAGAACGGCACCCGTAAGGACGCCCCCGGGCCGATGAGGCGACCTTCATGAGGCTGCGCTTCTTCACCATCCCGGTGTTCGCGGGCGAAAGCGAAGCCGCCGAGCTCGACGGCTTTCTCGTCAGCCACCGCGTGCTCAGCATCGACCGGCAGCTCGTCGAGCACGGCGCGGCGAGCGCGTGGGCCATCTGCGTGGGCTACGTGGAGGGGGCGGCCGAGGCGAGCGCCACCGCCAAGAAAGCGCCGCGCATCGACTATCGCGAGCTGCTGAGCGAGGCTGACTTCCGACTGTACTCAAAGCTCCGCACGCTCCGAAAGGAGATCGCCGAGAAGGACGGCGTCCCCGTCTACGCCGTGTTCACGAACGAGCAGCTCGCCCTCATCGTGCAGCGCGCCGTCGGAACCCCCACTGAACTCCAGGCCATCGACGGCGTGGGTCCAGCGCGGGTCGAAAAGTACGCGAGTCGGTTCTTCGCACTCCTTCGCGCCGAGAACGCGAACGGCTCCCATGCCGCGACGTAGCCCCGTCGGCCCCGACGAGATGGCCACGCTCGACAACCTCGCCCGGGCCTTTCATCGCGCCGCACGGGGCAAGGCCCCAAGGCCCGAGGTGATCGCGTTTCGCGCCGAGCTCGATCGCCATCTCGCCGACATCGGTGAGGAGCTACGCAGCGCTCGGCTTCGCTTGGGTGGGTTTCGGTCGTTCCGCATCCACGACCCGAAGCCACGCACCATTCACGCGCCCGTCTTTCGAGACCGCGTGATCCATCACGCCATGATGGGCGTGATGGGCCCGGTGATGGAACGAAACCTGGTGGACGACACCTTCGCGTGCCGCGAGGGCAAAGGCGGACTCGCCGCGGTGCTCCGCGCGCAGGCCCACCACCGCCGCTACGGGGCCTTCGTGAAGGTCGACATGCGGAGCTACTTCGGTAGCATCGACCACGGCGTCCTGCGCGCGCTCCTGGCGCGGCGCTTCAAACATCCCAAGACGCTCGACCTCTGCGATCAACTGCTGTCGTCCCATGATCCCGACACGCTTGGGCGCGGGCTCCCCATCGGCGCGCTGAGCTCTCAGCACTTCGCGAACCTCTACTTGGCGCCGCTCGACCGATTCCTCCTCGAACACCTGAGGGTCCGCGGGATGGTTCGGTACATGGACGACGTGGTCGCCTGGGTCGACGACGCCGCCGAGGGCCGGCGCGTGCTCGGCGCCGTCTCTGACTTCGTCGCCAAAAGGCTGAAGCTGCAGCTCCACCCCCGGGCCTTCGTCGAGCGGACCGACCGACCGCTCGGCTTCTTGGGCTTTCGCGTCCGCCGAGGATCGCTCGGCCTATCGAAGCGGCGTCGGCGCCGGTACCACCAAGCTCGGCGCCGGTGGGAGCGGGCGTACCGACTCGGACAGATCGATGCCCGCGAGTTGCAGGCGGTGGCCTCTGCGCTCGCGTCGATGGTCGCGCACGCCAACAGCGCGCCCTTTTGCCGTGCCTCCTTCGACAAAAACCCCCCAGTGGACGCCTGACAAGCGCGCTCCATGCACACAGTGGTCTTTCGCGCCGGGCATGGCTGTGAAACGCTTCCCACGGGTGCGAGCCATGAGCGAGGCGCGAAGCGGGTCATCCGCGGCGGCTCCTGGAACGACAACGCCAGGAACTGCCGCGCGGCGTACCGGAACGGGAACGAGCCGGACGACCGGAACGACAACCTGGGCTTTCGTGTCTCCCGAGCGCAGGCGCAGCCCGCCTGACCCGGAGCGCATCCGGATCGGTCGGCCCGATCAACCCGAAACGGGGCGCCCGGGCGCGCGTAGGGGCGAGCAGAGGCCGCCCGCGAGAGTTCCCGGGCGCTCCCCCCTTTTCCCCGCGACGCGGACGGGAAAAGAGGGATGATCGCCGCCCATCCCATGGCCGATGGCGCCCCCCCGGCTTGGGCCGATACTTGGGGGGAGGACCTCTATGGGGTTTGGGCGGGCTTCGTGGTGGGCGAAGTCGAGCACCGGCTCCGCTTCATCCCCGGCGGAACCTTCACGATCGGCTCCCCGCCCGGCGAGCTCGGGCGAGGCGAGGACGAAGAGCAGCGGGAGGCAGAGGTCCGAGACTTTTGGCTCGGCGAGACGCCGGTGACCCAGGCTCTCTACCACGCGGTGACGGGGACGAACCCGAGCCAGTTCCAATCTTCCGCCGTACCCTGGCTGTGCGCCGACCGCCCGGTGGAGCAAGTGAGCTTTCTCGACGCCGAGGCGTTCCTGAAGAGGCTCAACCGCGACCGGCGGGGGCTCGATCTCGGCCTGCCCTCGGAAGAGGCCTGGGAGTATGCGTGCCGCGCCAGCACGTACGGCGCCACCTACGCCGGAGAGCTCGAGGCGAAGGGCCTCGTATCCGCGACGCTGGACGGCATCGCCTGGTATGCGGGCAACTCGGACCGCGAGTTCGACCTCACCGGGTTCGAGCTCGCAGACAGCACCCGGGCAGAGCGGGGAACCCACCGGGTCGGTCGCCTCGCCCCAAACCCGCTGGGCCTGAATGACATGCTCGGAAATGTCTGGGAGTGGACCGCAACGACGGAAGGAAGCTTGCAAGTCCTCCGCGGCGGCGCCTGGGACGAGCCACCGCAGCTCTGTCGGGCCGCTTCGCGCCAACGACAGTCGCCAGAGGCCTCCGAGCACTCGATCGGCTTTCGCCTCGCCCGAGAAGCGGAGCGCTGAGGCCCCGGCCGCGTTACGCGCCCGATGCCCACAAACGCCGGCCGCGGCTCGCACCTGAAGGCTACCCCGAGACAGTGTGGGACACCTCGAGCGCGAGCGGCTTCCTTCAGCTGCTTCACGGTGCCCATTCCCTCATTGCGGCCACCGACTCGAGCCGCTGTCTTGGTATTCGGACCAGGTCGTCTGCGTACGGACCAGCGCCCGGTTCGCCGAGCCCCGCGGTCGATGAGCCCCTCCC
>DAIQNR010000139.1:0-12929 GCA_036788295.1 Myxococcota bacterium | reverse complement strand
GCCGTCGCCGGTTCGAGCGGCCCGGTCACCGGTTGGAGCGGCACCGTAGCCGGTTCGAGCGGCCCGGTCGCCGGTTCGAGCGGCGCGGTATCGGCGAAGTCCGACCACGCTGCCCGCTCGAGCGGGAGGCTCGTCGCCGGAGGCGAAAGCCACGCCGAAACCTCAGGGTCGAGAGGCCCCGGGGCCAGGCCGGCTCGGCGCAGGCCACCCACGGCTGCAGCCCGGGCCGATGCGGGGAGGGATCGGTCGCGGGACCATCGGTCGAGGAGCCCGAGCCCGGCCCGACCGAGCTCGATTGCCCCGAGCACCGCTCCGATCGCGTCCTCGGGCGCCACGAGCACCTCGGTGAGCTCCTCCGCGTCGGCCCCCCGCTCGCGCACGCGGACCCGGAGGGCGTGGACCCGAACCGCCCGGTCCGGGTCGTCGAAGGGGAGGGCCTCGTCGAGCTCGGTCCCGTCGAGCAGCCGGGCCAGCCATTCGATGGCCTCGATCCGCACCGCGCCCGAGCGAGCGTGGCTCGCCGCCCCCTTCAGGAGCCCCGAGTCGCCGAGCCGAACGGCCGCGCGGAGCGCCGCTCGAGCGAGCGCGAGGTCCTCCTGGAGGAGCGCCGCGCGCACCACCCCGGCGACTTCGGACGCGGGCGCTCGGCCGGCGAGCGCGACGAGCGCCGGTCCAGCGAGCGGCCCGCCCTCGGCCACGACCTCGAACAGTCGATCCCACCTGGCGGGTGCCCGCAGGGCCAGGGTGGGCGGGGCGGCGTGAACCGGTGGGATGATGGAGGTTTTCAAGCCGAAGAATCCGACCCACTGCTCGGCCAGCGCCGTCTGCCAGCCCGACGAATACGGAAGGTATCCGAGCACGGCGCCGCCGTCGGGGGCGATGAACGCCGGTCGCGGTCCCCCGAGAAGGAGGACCGGCGCCGAGACCGCTCGCGCCGGGCCGAGCCGATGGAGTCGGCCCACCACCAGCGCCGGCGGCTCCCGCCGCTTGGCCATCGGGACCCCGAGCGCGGTCGCCAGCGAGCGGACCGCGTGGGCCACGGCCGGCCGATGTTCGACGACGAGCAGTCCGGGCATGAGAGGTCGGTGCGCTCCGTCCTGGCCGGCGTCAACCACCGGTCGAATCGGCCGCGAGAGAGAAAACGCAGGCCGACGAGAAAACCAGGGTGACGGTGCGAACTCCGGTGGCTACCCAAGGTATTGTCGAAGCGAATTCGGAGTCGTCGTCACCCGGTCGCTTCGGCGGCCGCGCCGAGCCCGGGGACCTCGCCGAAGTCGCCTCTTTTGTGCCGCTGACCGGACTTGCCCATGGATGCGTTTTTCGATCATGCCACCCGTTTTCCCACCGGAGTGTTCTCCGTTCTGCTCGCCATCGCCGTCCTGTACTGGGTCGTCGTCGGCCTGACCGGGATGGGCCTTCACGATGAGGTCGAGGGGGCAAGCGGGCTGCTCGAGGGGCTCGGAACCGGCGCCGCCCTGCTCGCCTGGCTCGGGCTCGGCAAGGTTCCGGCGTCGATCCTCCTCAGCTTGTGGTCGCTGTTCGCGTGGGCGACTTCCTACCTGGCGATGCGGTCCTTGGGCCCCCAGGACGGTCCGATGGGCCTCGCGCTCGGCGGCCTCGTCGGCGTCGGCAGCCTCGCGGTCACCGCGCCTGCCCTCCACATGATCGCCGCTCGGCTCGGCCCCCTGTTTTCGGGTGCGTCGGCCGAAGCCCAGAGCGACCTCATCGGCCGCAGCTGCCGGATCAGCACCGGGGAGGTGGACCTTGGTTTTGGGCAAGCCCGGCTCGAGGAAGGCGGCGACTGGCGGATCCTTCAGGTTCGGGCCGAGCCCGGGCGTCTGCGCCGCGGCGACCACGCCCTCATCATCGCGTTCGACGAGAAGCTCGACGCCTTTCGGGTCGAGCCGCTCGAGCGCGAACCCACACCCGAGGACATCTGACCTCGATCCTTCCCCAACCATTCGACCGAAGGCCAACGCGACGAGGCCCATACAAGGAACCGAGACATGGATATACTGTACTTCGTAGGAACGGGCGCGGGCGCCCTCGTCGCCATTCTCATCGGGATGGCGATGATCCTCAAGCTCTTCTACCGGAAGGTGGACCAGGGCCGCGCGCTCATCATCAACCGCATGCAGGGCGACCCCGAGGTCAAATTCACCGGAGGTCTCGTGCTCCCGGTCATCCATCGGGCGGAGACGATGGACATCTCTTTGAAGACGATCGAGCTCGACCGCCGCGGGAAAGAGGGCCTCATCTGCCGCGACAACATTCGCGCCGACATCAAGGTCACGTTCTTCGTGAAGGTGAACAAGACGAAAGAAGACGTGCTCCGGGTCGCTCAACAGGTTGGGTGCAACCGCGCGTCCGACCAAGCCACGCTCGAGCAGCTCTTTCAGGCGAAGTTCTCCGAAGCGCTGAAGACGGTGGGAAAGCAGCTCGATTTCGAGGCGCTGTACACCCAGCGCCACGACTTCAAGGACCAAATCATCCGCAACATCGGGACCGATCTGAACGGCTACGTGCTCGACGACGCCGCCATCGACTTTCTCGAGCAGACGCCGATCGAGACCCTGGACCCGGAGAACATCCTCGACGCCCAGGGCATCCGAAAGATCACCGAGCTGACCACGCTCCAGAACATCCAGACGAACCTGCTTCGGCAGAACGAGCGAAAGGAGGTCACGAAGCAGAACGTGGAGGCGGAGGCGGCGGTGCTGAGCCTCGAGCGGCAGGAGAAGGACGCCCGAGCGGTGCAAGCGAGGGAGATCGCGGTGCGCAAGGCCCGCGAGGAGGCGGAGACGGCCCGGGTGCAGGCGGAGGAGTACCAAAAGGCGCAGCTCGCGAAGATCGCGGCCGAGCAGGAGGTAGAGGTCGGGCAGGAAGCCAAGCGCCGGCAGATCGAGATCGCGCAGAAGGCAAGGGAGCGGGCGATCGCGGTGGAGACCGAGCGGGTCGAGAAGGATCGCATGCTCGAGGCGATCTCGAGGGAGCGGGAGACCGAGCTGCAGCGGATCGCCAAAGAGCGGGAGATCGAGGTCGAGAAGAAGAACATCGCCGACGTGGTCCGGGACCGGATCGCGGTCGAGAAGAACGTCGCCGAGGAAGAGGAGCGAATCGCGGACCTTCGGGCGATCATGACCGCGAAGCGGGAGAAGGAGGTGCTCGTCACCGCCGCCTCGGCCGAAGCCGAGGAGAAGCTCATCGCGACCACCCGCGCGGCGGAAGCCAAGGAGCAGGCGGCTCGGCACGCGGCCAAGGAGCGGCTGACTCTCGCCGAAGCCGACCTCGAGGCGGCGGACCGGGACGCGAAGGCGAAGGCGCGTCTGGCCGAGGGCCGGCAGGCCGAGGCGGCGGCGGACGGCCTCGCGAAGGCGCGGGTGCGGGAAGCGGACGCGCTGGCCCTCGAGAAGGAAGGGGCGGCGAAGGCCCGGGTCACCCGGGAGCAGCTCGAGGCGGAGGCCCGCGGCCACGAGGAGCGAGGCATGGCCGAGGTTCGGGTCAAGGAAGCGGACGCCGCCGCGGTGGAGAAGCGGGGCATCGCCGACGCGACCGTGCTCGAGCGCACCGCGCTCGCGGAGGCGGTCGGCATCGAGAAGAAGCTCGCCGCCGAAGCGTCGGGCATCGCGGAGAAGGCCCGCGCGATGGCCGCGCTCGACGAAGCGAGCCGAAGCCACGAGGAGTACCGCCTGCGGCTCGAGCACGACCGGGCCCTGTCGCTGGCCCGGATCACGGCCGAGGAGCGCATCGCGAAGGAGCGAGCGGCGATCCTCAAGGAGGCGTTCTCGGCCGCGAACATCCAGATCGTGGGTGGCGACGGCGCGTTCTTCGACCGGTTCGTTCAGGCGGTCTCGGTCGGCCGCTCGGTGGACGGCGCGCTCGACGGCTCGACCCACCTGAAGTCCCTGTTTGGCGACTACCTCAACGGCGGCCGGAGCCTGCCCGCGGAGCTGATCGACGCGGTGGGCAGCCTGGGCGCGGCCGGGGTTCGGGACTTGAGCGTCAGCACGCTCATCGCGCGGCTGATGGCCGGCGCCGACGCCCCCACCCGCGTGAAGCTCGAGGCGCTGGCCGACCGAGCCAACGAGCTGGGGCTCGATACGAACCGCGGCCCGGTCAACTAATCCCAGCATGGCCGCCAAAAGACCGGCGCAACCCGAAAAAGAGAGCGGCATGACGAAGGCGAAGCACGATGAAAAGCCGGCCGAGACCCTCGAAGGCGGAAGCTACGAGGTGCTGCTGCGCCGGCTGAAGGAAGCCGCGACCGGGCTCGGTGAGCGCGCGGAGGCGCTCAACCGGCGCCGGATCGAGACCTTCGGGGGCACGCCGCTCGAGGTGATCGCCAACGAGCGGGTGCGCACCGACAACAACTGCATCCCCAGGGATCTGGTGAGCCTGGGGGACGTGCTCGTCTTTGCGTACAACGTGTTCTTGGGCCTCAAGACGGAGACGACGCTCGGGGATGTGTTCGCCCTGCACCGCTTGGGTGAAGGTCCAAGCCTCGAGGGTCTCGGCCCAGAGGCGATCCCCGGGTTGTTCGACGACCCCCGTTTTCTGAGCGATTTCAACGAGCTGCACCGCTTCTACCAGGGCGCGCGGCTCGTGCGGGTCACCGTGCAGCAAGGCCGCCTGCTCGCGATGTTCCAAACCGGGCAGCGGCTCACCGACGTGCGTGGGTTTCGGTGGGGGCTGTCCGCCGGCGGCGGAGTGGCCTACATCGACAACCGGGCCGAGGAGGACTACCAATTCCCTCCTTCTCACCCCTTTTCGTTCACGAAGACCACGAGGGAGGATCAGCGCCGGGGCCGCCACCCCCACGTCAACATCCTCGACACCGTCTTCGTGGAGACCGTCGGCGGCGATCTCACCGTCAAGGTGGAGGACAACACCGAGGACGGGCTCGGCATCTATCAGGAGCCGGTGGACGACCCCCGGCAGAGCCTCGATGACGCGGAGTACGCCTACGCCAAGGTCGGCGCGCTCATCCTCCTCGAGATCCTCCCCTTTCAAGAGAAGCAGCGGCGCTACCTCATCTACAATACCCGCACCAGGGATGTGCGCCGGGTGGACGCGGTCGGGCAAGCCTGCCTGCTCCTCCCCGAAGACCACGGGATCGTGTTCCCCGGCGGCTACTATCTCGAGACGGGGGAGCTGAAGGTCTTCGACACCGAGATCGACGACCTGGTCTTCGAGCGGGTGGTCCGCGCGCCAAACGGCGAGGACGTGCTGTATGTCTTCTACCACCAGGAGGACGGCCGGTACCTGCTCTTGCCCTACAATCTCATTCGAAAGGAGGTGGCGGCCCCGCTCGAAGGCCACGGGTTCACCTTGTTTCCCGACGGAAAGCTGCTCTTGACCAGGCAGCCCCGGGGCGAGCCGAGCCGGGTCCACCCGGTGCAGATTTGGCAAACCCCGTTCATGTCGGAAGAGCACGCGGCGAGCTTGCCCACCGGCGGAGGCTTTCTCGAGCGCATCGGCAACGCCGAGCTGGTCCGGGGGATATCGGACGGACTCGAGATCGTGCGCCTCGCGAACACCCCCGCGCCGAGCAGGCGGACCTTCGAGGATCTCATCGGCGCGGCGAGCCGCGCGGTCGGCACCTACCACTGGCTCGCGAGCGAGGAGGCCGGTGCGCTCGCCGAGCCGATCCTCGCCGTGCGCCGGGCCACCGAGCTCGTCATCGACGAGTTCGAGAAGGTCCTGTCGCTGAGAGCCCGGGCCGGGCAGGCGCTCGCCGAGGCCAAAAAGGAGCAGGGCCGGCTGCTGAGGGAGCACCGCCCGAGCGAGTGGCAGCAGCTCGAGCCATTTCTTTTGGCGATGTCCGAGCTCCGGCGGTGGCGGGGACATCTCATCACGCTCCGGGACGTTCGGCTCATCGACCGGCCCGCGCTCGACGAGCTCGAGGCCGAGGTCGTGCAGGCCTCGGCTCACGTCAACGACGGTTGCGTCTTTTTCCTCGGTACCGGAGCCGCGCTCGCGCCGGTGGCCGAGGCGGCCCAGCGGCTGCTCGGCGAGGCGTCGCGGGTCGAAAAGAGCCCAGAGCTTTTGCCGCTGACGGCAGAGGCGGAGCGGCTCGCCGAGGGTCTCGGGCTCTTGTCGGAGGTGGTCGCGGGCCTCGAGGTCGAAGATCCGAGCGAGCGGACGGGCCTGCTCGAGAGCATCTCGGAGGTCTACGCCGCCCTGAACCGGGCCCGCGCCACGCTCGAGCAGCGGCGGCGAACGCTCACCTCGGCCGAAGCCCGATCGGAGTTCGCGGCGCAGTTTCGCTTGCTCGGCCAGAGCGTCGAGAGCGCGGTGGCGCTCGCCGACACCCCGGAGGCCTGCGACGAGCAGCTGGGGCGGCTGCTCGGCCAGCTCGAGGACCTCGAAGCCCGGTTCGCCGGCGTGGACGAGCTGCTCGCCGATCTCACCACGAAGCGGGAGGAGATCGGCGAGGCCTTCGGGGCCAGGAAGCAGCAGCTGCTCGACGAGCGCCAGCGCCGCTCCGCCCACTTGTTCGAGGCGGGGGCCCGGATCCTCGATGGAGCCGAGCGCAGGTCCCGCAGCTTCGCCGACGAGGACGGGCTCAACGCCTACTTCGCCTCCGATCCCATGATCCTCCGCCTGTCTGGGATCCGGGAGCGCCTGCTCGAGCTCGACGACGGCGTGAAGGCCGAAGACCTCGGCGCCCGCCTGCTCACCGCGAAGCAGACCGCGCTTCGAAATCTCCGGGACAAGCGGGACCTCTTCGACGGGGACTCGGCGCTCATCCGCCTGGGGCGGCACCGGTTTCGCGTCCACACCCAGCCCTTCGATCTCACCATGGTTCCGCGGGGGGACGGGCTCGCGCTGCACGTCGCCGGCACCGACTTCTTCGAAGCGGTGGACGATCCCGAGCTGCTGTCCTTGTCCGCGTTCTTCGCCGAACCGCTCGTATCGGAGTCAAAAGAAGTCTACCGGGGGGAGTACCTCGCCTTTTCGGTGCGGGAGGCGGCGGAAAGAGGGGACATCGACCGGGAGGTGCTCGGCGCCCGGGGGGCTCCGCTCGCCGCCGCGGTGCGGCGTTTTGCCCAGGACCGGTACGACGAAGGCTACGAGCGAGGGGTTCACGATCACGACGCTGCGCAAATATTGGAGAAGCTGCTCGTCTTGTCCTCCTCCGCCGGGCGGCTCCGCCACCCTCCCACCGCCCGAGCGGCGGCGCTGCTGTGGTGGGCGAAGCCCGGGGACGACGAAGCGAAGGCCCGCTTGCATCGCCGGGCCGAGAGCCTCGGGCGGCTGAAGACGTTCTTCGGCCAATCCGCCGACGACGGACTCGAAGGCGACCTCGCCGCCGCGATGGCCGATTTCGTCGCCCCGTTCGGAGCGTCGGTCCGCACCTGCGCCCGGTACCTGGCCGAAGAGTTGGCGGTCGCCCATCCCCATTTCGTCGAGAGCGAAGCGGCGGAGAAGCTCCGGGCCGGGCTGCTCGAGCGGCTCCACCACGACGGGAGCTGGAGGGCGCTCGAAGCCGACCTGTCCGCGCTGCAGGACGACCCAGCGGCTGCGTTTCGCCTCGCGTTTGCCTGGGTGAAGGCCTACGAGGCCGAGCTCGGGCTCGCGTTTGGCCCGGTGGCGGAGGAGGCAGCCGCCGGCCTCGTGCTCGCCGGGCGCATCGACCGAGAGACGAGCAGCGCGCTCATCGAGGCCCGGGTGGAGGGTCTGCTCGGCCTTCACCCGAGGATCGATGGCGGCCTGAACCTATCGATCGACGAGTTCGAAGAGCGCCTTCACCGGTTTCATGCCGAGCGGGTCCCTGGCTTTCGGCGGTTTCAGCACGCGCGGCACCGGGTGCTCGAGGCGGCGAAGGCCCGCCTGCGGCTCAGCGAGGCCGTGCCCCAAGTGCTGAGCAGCTTCGTTCGAAACCGCCTCATCGACGAGGTCTACCTGCCGCTCATCGGCGACAACCTCGCGAAGCAGCTCGGCGCCGCCGGCGACGCCAAGCGGACCGATCTCATGGGCCTACTGCTCGTCGTCTCCCCTCCCGGCTACGGCAAGACGACGCTGATGGAGTACGTCGCGGCCAGGCTGGGCATGGTGTTCATGAAGGTGAACGGGCCCGCGCTCGGCCACGGGGTGCGCTCGCTCGACCCGGCCGAGGCACCAAACGCTACCTCCAGGCAGGAGGTGGAGAAGATGAACCTCGCGTTCGAGATGGGCAACAACGTGATGCTGTACCTCGATGACATCCAGCACACGAACCCAGAGCTGCTCCAGAAGTTCATCTCCTTGTGCGACGGGCAGCGCCGGGTCGAAGGGGTCTGGAAGGGCCGGACGAAGACCTATGACCTTCGGGGCAAGAAGTTCTGCGTGGTGATGGCAGGCAACCCCTACACGGAGACTGGAGACAAGTTTCAGATCCCGGACATGCTCGCAAACCGCGCCGACACCTACAACCTCGGCGACGTCCTCGCCGGCCGGGAGGAGGTCTTCGCGTTGTCCTACCTCGAAAACGCGCTCACCTCGAGCCCGGTGCTCGGCCCGATGGCGGCCCGCTCGCTGCCCGACCTGCACCGCTTCATCGAGCGGGCCCGGGGCCGCGAGGTCGCGGACAGCGACTTCGAGCAGGACTGGTCCTCGGTCGAGGCCGAAGAGGCGGTGCAGACCCTTCGCCGGCTCACGAAGGTGCAGGCGGTCCTGCTGGAGGTGAACCAGCAATACATCGCCTCCGCTTCCCAGGACGACAGATTTCGAACCGAGCCGCCGTTCAAGCTTCAGGGTTCTTATCGGAACATGAACAAACTCACCGAGAAGGTGGTCCCAGCCATGAACGATGCGGAGCTCGAGTCGCTCATCGACGACCACTACCGAGGGGAGTCGCAGACCTTGACCTCCGGCGCCGAGGCGAACCTCCTCAAGCTCGCCGAGCTCAGGGGGCGGATGTCGGAGGCGGAGAGCTCCCGGTGGAGCGAGATGAAGCGGGAGTTTCGCCGCCTCCAGGTCGCGGGCGGGGCGGACGACGACCCGGCCGCCCGCATCGCCTCGATCCTCGCCGGGGTCACCGAGCATCTATCGGACATCGGCGCGGCCGCGAAGAAGGCGACCAACGGGGCGTCGGACCACCAGCACGGCGCCGTCCTCCTCGCGCTCGAGCGGCTCGAGCAGGCGCTCGGCAGGCTGTCGGAGCCTAAGCTGTCGGTGTCGGTCACGAGCGAGCCTCCTTTGGGGCTCGACGACGCGCTCGCCGCGCCGCTCGCCCGGCTCGAATCGGCGCTCGGGCCGCTCGCGCGGGCCGCGGCCACCAGCCACGACGAGGCCCGCCGGCTGTGGCCGGCGCTCGGCGAGCTGCTCGATTTGCTCCGCGTTCACGCGCTGGCCGGACCGGTCTCGCCGCTCTTCCCGCTCGAGCCAGCCCCAGAAAACCGGTGAACGGCCGGGCCCCGCGCGGTATGTCTCGTTCATGAAACCGGTCAAGGTCTACCTCACCCAGTGGTGCCCGTACTGCCAACGGGCCCGGGCCCTGCTCAAGCACCGGGGAATCCCCTTCGAAGAGATCGACGTCGACGGGGACACGAAGACGAGGACCTGGCTTCAGCAGGCCACCGGGCAGCGGACCGTGCCCCAGATCTTCATCGGGGACCAATCGATCGGGGGCTACACCGAGCTCGCGGGGCTCGACCGCTCCGGTGAGCTCGCCCCGATGCTCGAGGGTTGAGGCGCTACGACTGACTTTGGCGGGCCTGGAAGGTGGCAAAGCCGCCGGAGACGTTTTGGGCCCGATAGCCGAGCTGCACCAGCAGGCGGGTGGCAAAATAGCCACGCTGTCCCACCTGGCAATACACCCAGATGTCTTCGTCTCTCGGCAGCTCTTCGGCGCGCTCGCGCAGCGACTCGAGGGGGATGTTGATGGCGCCCGGGATCGCGCCTCGCTCCACTTCGGCCGGGCGCCGCACGTCGAGCACGAGGACCCCGGGGGGCACCTCGGGCAGGGACGCGGCATCGGCGAGCGGAAGGTCCCCCCGAAGCACGTTGGCGCCGATCATGCCGGCCACATTGACCGGGTCCTTGGCCGCCCCGAACTGGGGCGCATAACACAGCTCCGCTTCCTCGAGATCGAACACCGTGCCGCCGAGCTGGATCGCGGTGCTGATGACGTCGATCCGGCGGGCCACCCCCTCTTCCCCGACCGCCTGCGCCCCCAGGATCTTCCCGCTCTTCGCCTCGAAGATGAGCTTCATGTGAATGGGTTTGGCGCCCGGATAGTACGAGGCATGGTGTCCGGGGTGGAGGTAGACGACCTCGTAGTTCGTGAGGTTCGCCCGGCGAAGCGCCCGCTCGCTGCAGCCGGTCATCGCCGCGGTCAGCCCGAAGCATCCCACCACGGACGTCCCCTGCACCCCGCGAAACCGGGCCGGACGGCCACAGATGTCCGCCGCCGCCACCCGCCCCTGGCGGTTCGCCGGGCCGGCGAGCGGAAGCACGATGTCGATCCCGGTGATCGTCTCGCGCACCTCGACCGCATCGCCCACCGCCCAAATCCCGGGGGCGCTGGTGCGCATGCGCTCGTCCACCTCGATCCCGCCCCGGGCCCCAAGCGAGAGGCCCGCCGCCCGAGCGAGCTCGGTCTCGGGCCGAACTCCAACGGCCAAGATGACCAGATCGGTCTCGATGGCCGCCCCGGCCCGGGTCGACACTTCGAGCCGGTCCCCAGGGAGAGACCGAAAGCCGGTGACCGCGTCCCCCAACAGCAGCTCGACCCCGCGCTCGGTGAGCCGGTGGGAAAGAAAGCTCGCCATCTCCGGGTCGAGCGGCGGCATCACCTGCGGCGCCATCTCCACCACCGCGACCGAGACGCCGCGGTGGTGGAGGTTCTCGGCCATCTCGAGCCCGATGAAGCCCCCTCCGACCACCACGGCGTGCTTTGCGGCGCGGTCGGTGAGCCAGCTCCGAATGCGCTGGCTGTCGGGAATGGTTCGGACGACGAAGATGCCGGGGAGCTCAGCCCCGGGCACCGGGGGCCGGATGGCGGAGGCACCGGGGGACAAGACGAGCGCGTCGTAGCGTTCGGTCCTCCGCTCGCCGGTCTTCACCGAGCGAACCTCGATGGTCTTGGCTTTCGGATCGATCGCCACCGCCTCGGTCTCGGTGTGGATCTCGATGCGAAACCGGTCCCGAAACAGCTCGGGGGTGGCGACGAGCAGCGACGCTTCGTCCCGAATCACGTCCCCGACGAAGTACGGGAGGCCGCAGTTCGCGAACGAGACGTGGGGTCCGCGGTCGAAGATCACGATCTCGGCCGACTCGTCGAGCCGCCGAGCCCGCGCGGCGGCCGATGCGCCGCCGGCCACCCCGCCCACGATGAGGATTCGTTTGCCCATGGCCGTTGGAGCCAACGCCGCGGCCGAGGGTCCGGGCCCGGCGACGCGACGCGTCGGGTTGCGTCGCGTCGAAAGAAATGGACCGAAAGGCTTGGAAGAGCAGAAGACCCCTGCCGTGCGTCGGTGACCGAGCGAGCCCTTACCGGGGCGGAGGCGCACACGGTAGCCTCCAAGGGTGGCGGACGAGAACCGGCTCGAGGTCGCGGTGATCGGCGCTGGCTTCGCGGGACTCGCCATGGCGGCGAGGCTCCTCGAGCGCGGTGAGAAGCGCTTTGCCGTGTTCGAAGCGGAGAGGCGGGTAGGCGGCACCTGGCTCGCGAACACGTACCCGGGGTGCGCCTGCGACGTCGAGAGCCACCTCTACTCCTTGTCCTTCGAGCCAAACCCGGATTGGTCGCACCGCTACGCCCGCCAGCCCGAGATCCTCGCCTACCTCGAGGCGATGGTGAAGCGCAGGGGGATCACCGAGTACCTCCGTCTCGGGACCACCGTAGAGAAGCTGTCGTGGGAAGGCGATGGTTGGCGGCTCGAGACGAGCGGCGGGGCCTTCACGGCGAGACATGTGGTGGCCGCTACCGGGCCGCTCCGGATCCCGCAGTGGCCGAACATCCCGGGCCTCGAGTCCTTCGCCGGCGAAGTCATGCACACCGCCCGGTGGAGAAGCGAAGTCCCGCTCGACGGCACCGTGGCGGTCATCGGGACCGGCGCCAGCGCCATTCAAGTCATCCCCGAGCTCGCGAGGACGGCATCGAGGCTGCTCGTCTTTCAGCGGACGCCACCGTGGGTCCTTCCCCGCGGCGATGCCCCCTACGGCGAGCGCCGAAGAACCCTGTTTCGCCGCATCCCGTGCCTTCGCGCCTTTCACCGGGTGGTTCTCGACGCGAGAAACGAGCTTCTGGGGACCGCTCTGTATGCGGCGCCGGCGCTTCGGTGGATGGCCGAGCGACGCGCGCGGGCCCACCTCCGCCGGCAGGTGAAGGACAAAAGCCTCCGGGCTCGCCTCACCCCAAACTATCGAATCGGCTGCAAGCGGATCTTGCTGTCCGACACCTACTACCCGGCGCTCGCCGAGACCCACGTCGAGCTCGTCGATGAGCCCATCACGGGCATCGTCCCCGGAGGCGTGGTGGCGGGCGGCGTCGAGCGCCCGGCGGACACGCTCGTCTTTGCCACCGGATTCGACGTCACCCAGTTTCTCTTTCCGCTCGAGGTTCGAGGCCGAGACGGCAGGAGCCTACAAGAGGCCTGGGCTGGCGCACCGCTCGCCCACCTCGGGATCACGGTGCCCGGCTTTCCGAACTTCTATCTTTTGCTCGGACCGAACACCGGGCTCGGGCACACGTCCGTGCTCCTCATGGCCGAAGCCCAGATCGGCTACGTGCTCTCGCTCATCGAGGAGGTCCGGTCCGGCCGGCTCGAGCGGGTCGAAGTCGAGGAAGACGTCGCCCGAGCCTACGACCAAACCATCCAGCGCAGGCTCGACCGGACGGTATGGAACACCGGCGGCTGCACGAGCTGGTACCGCGGCCCCGACGGCCGAAACGCGACCCTCTGGCCCGGCTCCACCATCGAATACCGCCTCCGCACCCGCCG
>DAIQNR010000138.1:0-12982 GCA_036788295.1 Myxococcota bacterium | reverse complement strand
TCAGCGGCGGACGGCGGCGATCCGGGCGAGCGCTTCGCCGAGGCTCCTCGGGCGGCCTGCGGGCCGCTTTTCGAGCAGGTTGAGCAGCGGCCCGTCCACAGCCCGGGGCAAGTGCGAAGCCCGGGCCGACGGCGGCTCTGGGTTCAAGGAGAGATGCTGCCACAACACATCGAGCGGGTTTGAACCCACGAAGGGGGCCCGCCCCACCAGCGCTTCGTACAGCAGCACCCCGAACCCATAGCGGTCGGCGGCAGGGGCCGCCTCCTGCCCGTCGATGACTTCCGGGGCCATGTACCGGGGGGTGCCAACGAGGCTCCCCGTGGACGACCCCGGGTCGGCGATGCCGGCGATTCGGGCCACCCCGAAGTCGATGAGCCGCCCCCGGACGTCGGGACGACCAGGGCGCTCGATGAAAACATTGTCCGGCTTCAAGTCCCGGTGCAGAACCCCCCGGGCGTGGGCTTGATCCACGGCGGCGGCCACCGGGGCGAGCAGCTCGAGCGCCTCATCGAGCTCGAGCGGTCCGAAGCGGCGGAGCAGCTGGTGCAGCGTCATCCCTTCGAGCAGCTCGAGCACGAGGTACGGGCGTGGACCGTCCTCCCCCCCGACGTCGACGACGTCCGCCACCGCAGGGTGCCCCACCCGGTGGACGGCGGCCGCCTCGATGCGGAGGCGCGCCCTCTGGACCGGATCGTCGGCCGCGCGGCGGGTGAGGATCTTGACCGCCACCAACCGCCCGATGTCCCGGTGCCGGGCCCGAAACACCGACCCGTGCGCGCCCCTGCCAATTTCGGCCTCGAGCAGATATCGACCGATCTGCGTCCCCGGCTTCGGCACCGCGAGCGGAGGGTCGACCGACGCCGGCACGCTCGGGTCGTCGAGGCCCCAGGTGCTGCCCCCGCTCGAATCGTGGGCTCTTGCCGCGGGCTTTTGCGGAGGCCCGCCGCCGAGCGTGGGCCACGTCGCGGCCTCGGGGCCGATGCCTGCCTCCCGCTCGACCTCGGCCAGCCAGCGGCGGGCGCGCACCACCGCTTCGAGAGCCACGGACCGGGGCACCGGGGACGAAGTGTTCACGACCGCCACCGCCCCTTTGTCGGTGCACAGACGGCGTCTGACTACATGCGCTCACCGAAGGACTGGGGCCTGCTTCACGTTTTTCGAAGCGGCGCGCGACGGCTCAGGCTTGCTCGCGCAGGCGGTGGGAGAGGCCGTACTTGGCCTCGAGGGCGAGCGCTTCGAGGCCAGGGAGGTCGAGCACGACGTAGCGGCCCTTCCGCTTCGCGAGCAGCCCTTGCTCCTTCCATGCCCCGAAGGTCTGGTTGACGCTCTTTCGAGAGGCGGCCAGCGAGCGGGCGAGCGTCTCCTGGCTGATCTTGACGTCGACCAGGATCCCACCGGTCGGGGCGTCGGGCACCCCGAACAAACGAACGTGGTCGAGCATCAGGCTCGCGATTCGGGCCTCGAGGGGGGTGAAGGCGAGCACCCGGGCGTGCTCGGTCGCGATGCACAGGCGAAGCGCGAGGTCCCGGGCGAGCGCGAAGGCGAGCGGCCCGTCGGTCCGCAGCGCGGCGACGAACGCCGCCCCCGAGATCCGCACCACTTCGGACGGAAGCACCGTCTCCACCGTCTCGAGCCAGGAGAAGCCGAGCAGCACCTCCATCTCTCCAAAGAAGGCGGGGGCCCCGAACAGCTTGACCACGATCTCCCCCGATTCACCCTCCGGCGCCCGGTGAAAGATGCGAACGCCGCCTTCGATCAGGCAGAACACGTGCTCCGCCGGCTCGCCTTCCCGCAGGATCTTGCGGCCGACCCGAAAACGCACCTTCTCCCCGTGCCGGGCGAGCCGCGACAGCAAGGACGGATCCGCCTGACGAAACAGGGGATTTTGGGCGAGCGCGGCGGCGATGGCGAGCTCGCTCATGGCCGCTGGCTACCGTGCCGGCAGTGCGGGCACAACCGCCGGCCCCGCGGTTGTCCCGGTCTCGCCTTCCCGCCACCGGGACGATCCCCCCTGAACATCGATCGCGACCGCCGGGAGGGCTCGAGGCGTTGCGCCGGCCGCGCAGCGGTCCTGGCCGCCCAGCTTGGCCCCTGCTATGGTCACGGGGCCGATGGCGGACACCTTCTCTGACCGGATGCCGTGGCTCGACGTCGAGATCAGTGGCTTCAAGGCCTTCCGGGACCGAAGCCGGATGCATCTTCGCCCGCTCACGCTCTTGTACGGAGAGAACCAGACCGGCAAGAGCACGTTGCTTCGGATGCTGCCGCTGCTTGCCGACTCGCTCGTGAAGGGG
Source organism: Myxococcota bacterium (assembly GCA_036788295.1). Taxonomy (GTDB): domain Bacteria; phylum Myxococcota; class Kuafuiibacteriia; order Kuafuiibacteriales; family Kuafuiibacteriaceae; genus JAHQVK01. The sequence goes on along the minus strand of DAIQNR010000138.1, from coordinate 10,688 downwards.
TCGGGGCCGGTCGACCTCCAGAGCCCGGCTCTGCTCACGGCATCCTTCAAGGAGCTCAAGCACCAGTTCTCCCGAAGTCCTACGATCGGCCTGCGCCTCTCGGACAGGGCCTCGGAGAAAGGCGGCAGTTCGGAGCGAGAGCCCCGCCTTGATCTCGCGAAGATGGACATCAAGCTGGACGATGACGACGGGCTGGTCGTGAACCAGTTCGACCTCGCCGAGCACCAGAACCCAAAGCTGAGCCTCCGGTTTCAGGGCCGCGCGGACGGCGAGGCCCAGTCCGCGTTCATGTTCGCCGGAACACAGTTGGGCCAGGACTGGGAAGGCCGGCTCGACTTTGCCTCGCTGATTCCGTCGGGCGATATCGCAGAGCGTCCAAAGGCCATCTTGGACCGCATCGAGGAGGCGATAGGCCCCATTCGCCAAGCGCAGTGGCTGGTCGCAGGTCGCGCGACGCCGCGCCACCGCGAGAATATGCGCCGCTGCCGTGTTTGTCGGCCGGATGGGACCGACCTTCCCGAGCTGCTCCGGAACAAGCCCGCGACCGAGCTCCTCAACCCTGTGAGCCAATGGCTGCGCGACCAGCCGTCCCTGGGGGCAGGGCTCGAGATCGGGGCGGATGCGGAGGGTAGGCCTCGATTCGAGCTGCGGGCACCGGGAGTCGAGCGGATGCCGCTGCACCTCGCGGGGGAGGGTCTGCGCTCGCTCTTGGCTCCCTTGATCTGCGCAGAGTGGTTGGGCCAAGAGGGAGGACCGACGCTGCTCGCGATCGAGGAGCCGGAGGCCCACTTGCATCCTCAGCTTCAACTCGCGCTCTTCGAGGTCTTCCGCCGAGCGTCGTCTCGGGGAATGGTCGTGCTGGAGACCCACTCGGTCTACCTGCTCCGCGCAGTCCAGAGGGCGGTCCTCCGGGGCGAGCTCGACCCGGAGCAAGTAGGGCTGCACTGGGTCTCTCGAGACGACGACGGCAACGCCTCGGCGGCCCGCGTTCCGATCGAGCCCGACGGAAGTCTCCGTGGATGGATGCCTGACCGCTTCGAGCAAGAGCAAGCGCTCGCCCGCGAGATCCTCGAGCTTCGATGGGCGATGCACACCTCGAGAGGTAGCCGATGATCATCTGGCTCGATGACGAGCTTTTCGCCCCGGACCACGCCAACGACGTGGACCGGATCGCGCTGCTGCGAGAGGCGCATCGGCGAAGGCACACCCTCTTTGTGTCGGACTCACCGGGAAGGCCAGACGCGAGCCGCCCGAACCTGGAAAAATGGACTCGAGCCCTGTCCCAGCCTCTCGGTAGCGAGACCGAGGCGCTGCTCGCCGAGCTGAGGCTCGTGCCCGCCGACGCGCTCGCCTACGGCTCACCTTGGGTGTGCGTGCCGGGCCCAAAGCGAGCCGCCATCGAAAATGCGCCTGCGCTCAGCGTGAATGAGGCGGTTCGCGCCTTGGGTCATCCGCTGACCATCCTCGTCGAGAACCAGCTCAACGACGGCGCCTTCCTCCGTGCGATGATGCCGCCGCCATGGAGCGCTCGGCTCGAAGATTGGGAGCGCACCGGACAGGTTCGGTTTGGCAACGGCGGGGGCATCAATGTCTTGCACGCGCTGATCGAGCACCATTGCGACGGGCGCGGCTCGGCGCGCGGCTTTGGGCTCCCCGCCGAAGTATGGAAGCTGCTGCACTTCATCGTGGTGGATCACGACGGGCCAAAGCCCGATGCACCATCTGCGGATTCGAAGAGGGTGGGCTCCTTGTGCCAGGAGCGCGGCCTCTCCCAGCGCTTTCATCGACTCGAACGGCGATGCCCCGAGAACTACCTTCCGATGGCTGTCCTCCTCTCGCACAGCTCCGATCCGGACTTCCTCAAGCGTGTCGAGGACTATAAACAACTCAGCGAGCCGGCACGATTCTTCGACAGACGGGTACTCCAAGGAGATGGAGTCAAGCGGCTGTTCTACAGTAGCGAGCACCGTGGGCAACCCGTCCAGAGCGACCCATCCTGCGCCGCTGAGATGAGCGCTTTGGCAGAGAAGATCGCGGCCGCGATGTAAGGGGCAGAGCATGCCTTTCTATGAGCGCCAACCCTATATCCAACCGCTCCACAGTCTGGTGGGCGAAATTCTCGACGGTCAGATCCTGGTTCCAAGATTTCAGCGACCAGGGACGGAAGTAACTTGGACGCCTGACCAAAGAGGACAGTTGCTCGACAGCATCTACCGCGGATTTCCCGTGGGAACGATCCTCCTCTGGGCGACCAACGAGCCGATCGCGACCCTGCCCGTGGTGGGTGGCTTCCCGATCATGCGCACCTCAGCCGCTGGGCCAAACCCGAGGCTGCTCCTCGATGGTCATCAGCGGCTGTCGACCCTCGTGCAGCTGCTGGGTCCCGGAGTGGTCAGCGAGCGAAAACGCAAGCACATTCCCGTCGAGGAGCAGGCCCCTCAGGAGGAGCGCTGGGTGTTCGAGCTCGGCTTGCCGCCGGACGTCCGTTCACGCGAACGCTTCATTCTTCTGAAGCCATCCCAAAAGCCCTCGCGCACCCAACTTCCGCTCGACCGCGTTCTCGACCTTGCCGCCCTGAACCGATGGGTTCGCGAGCATCAGCTGAGCGACGCCGAAACGAATACGGCCGATGAACTGCGAACCCGGCTGCGTGAATACCAAATGCCGGTGGCGATCCTGGCTGCCGACTCGCTCGACGAGGCGACGGAGAGCTTCAAGCGGGTCAACTCGAGCGGCACGCCGATGAACGATTACCACATGGCGGTCGCGCTAGCCTACGAGACCAACAAGGATCCCCGAGAGGAGTTCGACCGATTTCGGGCTGAGCACCTGGACCCTTTGGGATGGGGAGAAGTACCCGACCAGGACCTGCTTCGGGTCTTTGCCGGTCGGATCGGCCAGAATCCAGCGAAGTTGGAGATCGACAAGCTCGCTGCCAACCTGAAAGTGCGGCGCGATGACGTCAGCAAGCTTCTCTCCGGTTGTGTGCACGCAGTGGCGCAGCTTGGTGCGCTCGGTGTGCACGGTCCCAAGGCGCTGCCGTACACCTACCAGTTCATTACGCTCGCGGTCGTGCTGGGCGAGCGCACCGACCTCGACGCGGACGCTCATGCGCGCGTTGAAGACTGGTTTTGGGTCACGACCTACGGGGAGGTCTACGGGAGCGTCAAGTCCAGCTCCTACGACCGCGCCCGCACGGCGCTGGATGAAATGCTCGCGGGCGGGGGATGGGAGAGCATGCGTCGGGACGTTGCCGAGCGAGTCACCCCGGTTCGTCGTTTTGACTTTCGAGCCGCGCGGTCCAAAGCCTGCGCGCTCGCCATGGCAGAAGTTCAAGATGGCGGCAACCGCGCCGGTCCTGCCCATCGGGCGCTGGCGACGGAAGGTGTCCACGCCCTGAAGGCGCTCGTCCCCAGCGGTGCTAGGACGGACTGGTCCAACCGGGCGATCGCCCACCCGGAACGGGATATCGGGGAGCTAAGGGCGAAACTGAAGGCCTGGGCGGAGAGCGGTCACCCTCAGGCCTCGGTAGTCGAGATCGGGGTTCCAGAGGACACTAGTGGCGACATCGGCGCTTTGCTCGAGAGGAGGGCCCAAGCAATCGAGGAACGGGAGCGCACGAGGATCACCGAGTTGGGCCTACGATGGGAGGACAATCCTCGCTCGTCAGAGTGATGGCGTTTGGACGGACGGACCAAGCGCCCAGCAGCGCCGGGGGCATCATCGATCCTCGGAGCGTTCGGGTTTCCGGCCCGCGGAGGGTCGGCTCAGCGGTCGAGCAGGGGGCCGATGCCCTCCTTGATCCGGTCGAGCAGGCCGTCGAGGCCTCCGTCGCCGAGACGCTTCACCCGCTCGACGACCTCCGTCTCGAACGCGCGCTCCGCCTCTTCGATGCTGCGTTCGAGCTCGATGGAGCCCTTCTCGCCGAGCGCCTCTCCGAGCTCGTTCGGTTGCCAGTCAAAGCACATCGTCCACAGGGGGATCTTGCAGTCCACGGTGACCTTGCTCGCCTTCATCGCCCCGTACATCCCGTAGGACTGGGCAAAGAACAGCACGGTGAACAGCCAGGGCAGTCGTCTCATCCACTTCATGGTTCGCCTCAGCGCTTCCCCCATATCATACGGACGAGGCTCAGGCGCTTCAGACGGGGCCGAACGAGCAAGTAGGCGGCCAGCCAGAACACGAGGCTCAGCCCGACCAGCGCTCCCACGATCCCGACCAGCGGCACCCCGCCGATCGTCCAGTCCACCCGGGCGAGCCCGATGAACGAGCCGATGATGAACGCCCCGCCCACGATCGCGGCGGCCACGGTCGAGCCCGCGGTGAGCAGGCTGTCCGAGATGCGCTCGAGCGCCCGGCCGCTCACCCGCACCCCGAACCGGTTCGATGACAGATCGGAGACGATCTGGGACACCTGCAGCGGAAGATCCTGCGACATCCCATCGAGCTGCAGCAGAGCGCGAAACAACCCGTCCTGGAGATTTTCGGGGGCCACCCGATCCTTCATGAGGCGCTCGGCGTACGGCTTGGCGATGGTGGTCACGTCGAGATCGGGGACCAGCTCCCGCACGAGGCCCTCGAGCGTGGTCGCGGCCCGGCCGAGCAGCACATAGTCCCGGGGCATGCGGATCTTGTGCCGCACGGCGAGGCTGAGCAGCTCCTGCGCCATCGTCCGGGCGTCCACGCCGCCGATCGCGCGGCCCATGTATCGCTCGAAGAGCGCCGCCACCTCATCCCGAACGGCAACGATGTCCACCCGCTCCTCGGCCTGGCCCAGCCGGTACAGGGTTCGAGCCACGCTGTCTGGATCCTTCACCGCCACCGCGAGCGCGAGCACCACCAAAGTCTCCTGCATCTGCCTGGTGAGCTGGCCGATCAGCCCGAAATCGAGCACCCCGATCCGGCCCGGCCCCAGGTAGAGGAGATTTCCGGGGTGCGGGTCGGCGTGAAACAGCCCGTCCAGAAAGACTTGGTCTAGCGCCTCCTTCACCAGGCGCCGGCCGAGCGCCGAGCGGTCGGCGTCCGGCGGGAGCCGAGAGAACGGGACCCCGTCGAGCCGGGACATGGTGAGAACGGTGGAACTCGATAGATCATCGATCACCCGGGGCACCTCGATGTCCGGGCGGGCCCGGTGAAACTTCGCGAATTGGTGGCAGTTGCTGGCCTCGTGCCGAAAGTTGAGCTCCTCTTTGAGCCCCTTGTCGAAGGCTTCGACCACCCCGATCGGGTCCACCGCCTGCCCCTCCTCGAACACCATCTCGAGCACCCAGGCCACCCGGTACAGCACGTCCAAATCGACCCTGATCTCGTCCTCGATCCCCGGACGCTGCACCTTCACGACCACCCGCTCGCCGTCTTTCGTGCGCCCGGCGTGGACCTGGGCGATGGAGGCGGTGGCGAGCGGCTCCTCGTCGAGCTGGGCGAACAGGGCCTCCGGCGGAGCGCCGAGCGACTCGGTCAGCGCGGCGCGGATCACCGCGAACGGCAGCGGCTCGCAGTGATCCTGGAGCTGGGCGAGCTCGGCGACGTACGGCGCGGCGACGAGGTCGGGGCGCGAAGACAGGACCTGTCCGAGCTTGATGAACGTCGGGCCCAGCTCCTCGAGCATCAGCCGAAACCGACGGGGCGAGCTCTGTTCGGCGAGATCGGCGTCGGTGGGCGGCAGATCGCCGTCGGCGAGCGTCGGCTCCTTCCTCAGCAGCTCCCGAAACCCAAATCGGGCGAGAACTTGCGCGATGCGGCGGAGGCGCGAGAGGTCTCGGGCGGCGGTCCGCAGCATGGGCCCAGTGAGGCACGGCGCCAGCGGCCTTGGCAAACCCCTCCGCCCTCCGCGAGCCTCCGCCCATGGCTCGTCTCGTCCAAGCCGCGCTCCTCTTCGTGGCCGCCTGCACCGTCCCCACCGAGCGACCGACTCCGGACGCCGCGGGGACTCGGACCTCGAGCGACGCGTCGATCCCCATGCCCCAGCCGGCCGCAGCGACCGCGACCGCCGCCAGGACCGCGACCGCCGCTAGGACCGCGACCATCGCCGAGATGGGCGCCCATTCGGAGCTGGCGCCGCCCGAGGTGAAAGCAGGATCCCTTCCCCGGCGGGCGCCGCGGTGGCTGCGCCGGTTCACCGAGTCCGACGAGCGCTACTTCTACGGTTTGGGGCGCTCTGGGCCGATCCGAAACGAGGGGCTCGCCCGCACCGTCGCGAGCGACCGCGCCCGAGCGGCGCTGCTCCACCGAAGCGGGGCCGAGCGATCGGTCGGCGGGCTCATCGAGGGGCAGCTCGCAGGGGCCGAGATCGTGGACGTGTGGCGCGACCCGAAGAGCGGGGAGGTGTTCGCTCGCGCCCGGCTCCCTCGAGACCGCTGAGCCGCTCCTTCGGAGGGGCCCGTCGGCGCGGGCCCGGTCTTCGCTGGCAGCGGGGTCGCCGCTCGGCCAAGCTCGGCGCTCTTCATGCTCGCGCCCACGCCGCTCGCCGACCGGGGGGCCTCCCACGCCCACCACCTCGACCCCCTCGAAAATGGCCTCGAGGTGGTGACGGTGGCGATGCCCCACCTTCACGTCGCCCACGTCGCGGTTTTGGCCCGGATCGGGAGCCGCCACGAGAGCCCGGAGGACAACGGCCTCTCCCACGTGCTCGAGCACATGTTCTTTCGGGGCTGCGACGGCTTCCCCGATAGCCACGCGCTCAACGCGGCGATGGAGGACCTCGGCGGGCAGCTCGACGGCTACACCACCCGGGACCACAGCGGCTTTCCGGTGACCGTCCACCCCGGCCACGTCGGCACGGCGGTCGAGATCTTGGGCCGAATGTTCTCGTCGCCCCGGTTCACGGACCTCGACATCGAGCGAAAGATCATCCTCGAGGAGATGCTCGACGCCCTCGACGAGAAGGGCCGGGAGATCGACCTCGACACGCTCGCCCACCGGCTCCATTTCGGCGCGCACGGGCTCGGGCAGTCGATCGAGGGGCCGCGAAAGAACGTGCGCCGCTTCGGCGTGGCCGACCTCGAGCGCCACCGGCGGCGGTTCTACGGGGCCAAGAACCTGGTGCTGTGCTTCGCCGGCGCGGTGGACCGGGCCGAATGCCTCGACGCGGCCGAGCGCAGCTTCGGCGGCTTGTTTCGGGGTCGCCCGGCGCCGCTTGGGCGGGCCCCGGCCCAGGCCACTCCGGGCTTTCGGTACCGGAGCGTCGAAGACCCGCAGACCCGGCTCCGGGTGTCGTTTCGGACGGTCTCCGACGGCCACCCCGACCATCCGGCCCTGTCGTTGTTGCGGCGGGTCCTCGACGGAGGGCTGTCCGCCCGGCTCCCGGTCGAGCTCATCGAGCGGCGCGGGCTCGCCTACGAAGCCGGCGCCGACCTCGCGACCTACGCCGACACCGGGACGCTCGATTTCGAGCTCGCGGTCGCCCACCGAAAGGTTGTGGCCTCGTTCGAGGCGCTGGGGGCCCTGCTCGAAGACCTGAGGACCGAGGGCGTGGGCCCAGCGGAGCTCGAGCGGGTGCGGGCTCGGGTCGCGATCACGGTCGAGATGGGCCTCGATTCGGTGCACGACATGGTTCAGTGGTTCGGCGTCGACCATCTATTTGGGCGGGCCCAGAGCCCCCAGGCGCGGCTTCTGGCGCTCGAGGCGGTCCACCACGACGATCTGAAGCGGGTGGCCCGAACCTACCTCGTGCCCGAGCGGTGCACCGCGGTCGCCGTGGGCGGGGCCAAACCCAAAGACGTGACCGCGGCCCGGCGGGCCTTCGCCGACTTCTGCGCCCGCCTCGCCGAATGATCAGGCGCCGGAGCCGAGCCGGTCGAACCAGCGCCGGCGATAGAAGAGGCCGAGCAGGGCGACCAGGGCCCGGGGGACGACGCACGCGAGCGCCCAGCCGAGCCGGGCCTCGGGCTGGGGGACGACGTAGAGGCGGCCCCGGTCGACCCCCCGGAGCGCGGCGCGGGCGATGTCGTCCGCCGACCACCGGGCGTCACCGATGAGCCGGGCGGCGATGGCGGCGGCCCGGGCGCTGGCTCGAGCCCGGGTGTGAATCCCGCTCGCGAAGAAGCTCGGGCACAACGCCGTCACCGTCACCCCGGTGCCGGCGAGCTCCGCCCGCAGGGTCGTCGTCAGAGCGAGGACCGCCGCTTTCGTCACGTTGTAGGCGCCGAGCTCGGGCACGCTCACGAACGCCGCCGCCGAAGCGACGTTCAGGATCGCGCCCGACCCTCGGGCCGCCATCTTGGGGGCAAACACGTGCACGCCGTGGATGACCCCCCACAAGTTCACGTCGAGCTGCCACCGCCAGTCCTCGATCGGCACCTCGCCGAGCCGGCCCGCGACCGCGACCCCGGCGTTGTTCACGAGCAGGTCCACCCCGCCGAACCGGGCGTCGGCGAGCGACGCGAGCTGCTCCATCTCTTCGAGCTTTCCGACGTCGGTCCGAGAGGTCGCGACCTCGGCCCCAGCCAAGCCCGCCTCCTGTGCGACCGCGGCGAGCGCCGGCTCGTCGATGTCCGAGAGCAGCAGGCGGGCCCGGCGGGCAGCGAGCGCCAGGGCCAGAGCCCGGCCAAGGCCGCTGCCAGCGCCGGTGATCACGGCCCGAGGCCGTTCGGGGAGCGCCACGACGGAAGGCTAGCCCACCGGTTCTTCGCCGGCCCTCGGACGAGCGGTGGTCAGGCGGCCCGGGACCGCAGGCGGAGGCTGCGGGCGAGCGCGAGGTGGAGGTTGGCCCGGGTGATCGGCCACGCCACCAGCTCGGTGCGGGCGGAGACCGGGGTGGACAACCCGAGCAGGCTCCCGGTCATGAGGATGAGCGCGGGACCGGGCTCAGGATGATCGAGCACCGGTCGGGCCGACTCGGCGTCGGCGGCGACGATCAGGTCGTGCTCGGCGAACTTGGCCAGCCAGGCCGGGTCGTGGGGGTGCTCCCACCACTCGGCCACGAAGCCGAGGTCGTCGATCAAACGAAGCAGGGCGCGCGCCCACCGACCATCGCCTCCGATGAGCAAGAGGCGGGGCCGAACCTCCGCTGGGCGGGACGGGGAACGATGGATGACGAGGGCCATGGGGCGCGGTCCTGCTGCGATCCTTCGGCCCGAAGCGGTTCGACTTCACAGCGCTCCGTCCGCTCGGGCCCGCTCCCGCCTCGCCCTGAAACGACCACGAAGGATCCACCAATGGACAAAAAAGGCTTCGCAGGGTGACGAGCAGCGTTCGGCCCGGGAAGGGGAGAGCGGGGCCAGGAAAGGCTGGCCTGCTCCATCGGTCCCGCGAAGCGGGCAGCGAGACGGACGAGGGGAACGGACGTCGAGACGAGCGAAGCCTACGGGCTTGGCTCACCGGCGAGGAGGGACGCTGCGTCTTCTCACTTCGCGGGATCGGTAGGGCTATTGATCGCCATCCCGTCGGGAATCGGACGGGACCACAGTTCGAGCAACTCCGGAGCCGGTGCAAACGCCCGTATTCGCTGCCATGCACCTACGCTGCCGCTCCGGCTCCGGAGCGCCCGATTCGGACCCATAGACTGTGACCGGTTTTGCCGGTCGCTGTCAGGCTTTTTGTCGGCGCCTCCCCCGGTCTCCCGTTTCTTGCCCTACCCGAGAAACGCGTGCGTGATTCGGAGCGCGACCGCAGCTTGGTTGTAGCCCACCCCCGAGCCCACCAGGACGAGCAGCATGCCGGGCTGGATGCGCCCCTTTTCGGCCGCGTCCGCGAGCGCCATCGGCACGCAGGCCGATCCGGTGTAGCCGAAGCGGTCCATCACCATGTGGGTCTTTTCGATCGGCTGCTCGAGCCGCTCCATCACCTTTTGAATGGTGGTGGATCGGACCTGCGTGAACACGAAGAGGTCCACGTCCCCGAGCGAAAAACCGTTCTCGTCGGCCAAGGTCCGCACCAGCCTCGGCCAGCCGTCGTCGTTGATCTCGGGCGGGAAGCGGTCGAGCATCCGCACCTGCGTGCGGCCGGCCTCCACCGCCGCCACCGAAGCCGGCTCCACCGTGCCCCCGGCCTCGATGCACCACCGCCGGGCGTACTGGCCGTCGGCCTGAAACGCCACCCCGAACACACCAGGCTCGGCCGACGGCTGCAGCAGCACCGCCCCGGCGCCGTCCCCGTAGAAGTAGCTCATCATGTCGTCCGGGTCGGACAGGCGCGACATCTGGTAGGCGCCGGCGACGAGCACGTTCTCGAGCCTCGAGTTCATGTGCATGAGCCCCGCTGCGGTGGCGAGGCCGGTCGGAAACGACGCGCAGGCGCAGCCGACGTCGTAGGTCCCGGCGTTCACCGCGCCGAGCTTCGCTTGCACCACCACCGAGGTGCTGGGGGTGATGTAGTCGGGCGAGTCGGTGCCGACGACGATGAGGTCCACCGCCTCGACGGGGACCTGGGCCCGGGCGAGGCACTGCTTCAGCGCGGGCACCACGAGGTCCGAGGTCGACATCCCGTCGGGGGCCCGCCACCGGGTCATGATCCCGCTCACCGCCTCCATCTTGTCGACGAAGTCCGGCTTCACCGCCAAGAAGCGCTCTCGAAACGCGGCGTTTGGGACCTCGATCGGGGGAAGGTACATGCCGGTGGCGACCACGGCCGCGGACCGACCGCTCGGAGGGACGAACATAGGCCTTCTTCCCTCTCTTTTGCAGCGCAGTAAAGCCGGTGAGCATCCTGCGGACTCCCGCGTCCAGGACGGAGCGGGCCGCTCCGAGGCG
>DAIQNR010000137.1:0-13242 GCA_036788295.1 Myxococcota bacterium | reverse complement strand
GGGCGCGGCGCTGGGGGCGGATCGAAGCGAGCCGGCCCCTCGGGACAGCGCCTGAGCGCCCGGGATACCGACCGACCAGCGTTCAGGGGTCCAGACATCAGGGTTGAGAATTAGGGCGAATGTGCGCACCGGAACCCGATGATGTCGCGGCGGGCGGACGGGCGGAAGAAGTTGTTGCGGTACGACGCGCGCGCGAGCCGCGGCACCTTGTTCCACGCTCCGCCCCGGAGGGGGCGCGTTTTTCCAATATCATACCAATCGTCCGTCCATTCCCAGACATTCCCCGACATATCCAACGCCCCGTACGGCGAGGCACCGGATGGGAACTCCCCCACCGGAGACGTCATTCCGAATCCATCTTCGTCGCCCCCGAGGTTGGCCCGCGTCCGGCCGGGGTTTTCGTTGCCCCAAGGGTACTTCCGGCCGTCCGCGCCCCGGGCCGCCTTTTCCCACTCCGCCTCCTTCGGCAGGCGCTTCTTCGCCCAGGTGCAGTAGGTTCGGGCCTGTTCCCAGTCCACGCAGTTGACCGGGTGGTCCTCTTTGCCGGCCGCCTTCCACGTGCAGCTTCCGCCGGTGTTCGGCTCCGAGCACCGACCGTCCTTCACGCAGGCGGCGTACTGGTCCACGGTGACTTCCGTCCGGTCGATGAAAAAGGTGGGCAGCTCGATGGTTTTGCCCGGCTTCTCGTCGCCATAGCACTCGTGGTCGACCTTCTCGTTGCACCCCATGAAGAACCGCCCCGCCGGGACCTCCACCATGCCCTCCGGTCGAGCGGTTGGCTCCTTGCCCGCCTTCAGGAGCCCCACGTAGCGCTCCGCCTCCTCCCGGTGCGGGTTGTCGCTCGGGAAATCGGTCAGATACTTTTGCAGAGCCGCCAGTCGGCGGGCTCGGGGCAGGCTTGGCGTGCTCGAAAACGGCTCGACCCCGCTCCAGGCTTTTGTCGCCCGGGCCTCGTTCGCCGCTCGCCGCTGCGCCTCCATCGACCGCGCTCGGGGATCCGTCTCCTCTCGAACCCTGCGCGCAGCTTCCGCTCTGCGCTCCGCGTCTTTTGCCTCGGCCGCCGCGCGCTCGGCTTCTCGTCGCAGGCCCTCATACTCGTCGAGCGCCGGGAGCCGCATCGTGGCCTCCTCCGGCCGTCCTATTGTCCCGGACATCCGAAGCGCCGGCAGCTGCGGTTCCGGGTGCTTCAGCCTCGTCATGAGCGACGCAACCGCTCGGTCCACCGAGCGCGCCGGCTGCTTCGGGTCCCAAGCCTCCGCGATGTCCCGGGTCCGGACCCTTCCTCGTCGCACACGATCACGTCCGGCCGCCACGGGACGTCCTGGCACTGCTCCACGTCATCCTTCACCGACACCACGACGAACCGCAGCCCACGCTTTGCGTACTTCCGCCGAAGCGCCTCCCACCGAGGCACCGCCGCCATGCATGGGCCGCACCAGGTCGCAAAGAATTCGACCACCAGCAGCTTCGCCCCCGGCACCGAAAGCTGCGACTCCACATCCAGCTCCGCCGCCTGCGCCGGCAACATGAGCGCCGGCAACGTAAGCGCCATCACCGAAGCCGCCCACGAGCGCCCCAACCGCCGTCGCTCTCGCATGTGACGCCGCCAATACCCGACCGCACGCCCCCGCACAACCCGATGGAACAACGCACACAGCCCGAGAAACCCATCCCCGCCCCGCTCCTCACCGCGCAGCCGCCGGCCACGGCGTAGAACGTTCGACGGGACCGAACGGCGGCGAGCGAAGCGAAGGAAATGGCGAGAGCTGCGCGGCGCAATGCGGCCGGGCAGGCGCGGAAAGAGACCACGGAGCCACCGCCTCGGCGTCCGCGGGATTCGAGGCGAACGAGGCACACCATCGGCTCGGGGCGGCAACGAAAATGGCGTCCAGAAACACCCGGAGTGTTCCACGATGAGGTATTATCTCATGCAGGCCCCCTGCGCCGAGACGGCGTTGCATGGTCCACGCCGTGGCACCAGCACTCCGACGACGGGGCTGGCCGCGGGGTCCGACGAGGTGCGCGAGGTCGTCGGCGGTCGCCCGGCGCGTGGGGCCGAGACGGCGCGAACCCACGCCCCCGCCGTAGAGCCGTTCGTCCGCGCCGCGCCGATTCCACGCGCGACGGTGGAACATGAGGGCGAAGCCTGGTAGGCCGCCATCATCCCGAAGGAACGAACATGGAGCACCGATCGCCCGGCAACCCTCCGCGTTACGGCCACCGGCGGCGCACCGCACCGGGGACACCGCCGGGAGCGCTCATCGTCGATCCGAGCGCGCCGACGCCGCAGATGCAAGTCTTCAGGTACGGTCCGAACACGCTCGACGAGATACCGAACGCGTCGCTGGACGAGGCAACGGCCCCAGGCAACGAAGGGCAAGCCCTGTGGCTGAACGTCGACGGCCTGGGGCACGCCGACACGTTGCGGCGGATCGGCGAGCGGTTCCGCCTGCACCCTCTGGCGCTGGAGGACGTGATCAACGTCCACCAACGCCCAAAGTTCGAGGGGTACGACGACCACCTCTTCCTGATCCTGCGAATGCCGCTCGTCGGTGGCCCGAACGCGGCACCGCGGGCGCCCGTGCTCGGGACCGAGCAGGTAGCGATCTGCCTCGGCCAAGGGCATGTGGTGACTTTCCAGGAGGCCGCCGGCGACGCGTTCGAGCCGGTGCGGCACCGGCTCCGCAACCATGCCAGCGCACTGCGGCGGCGCGGCTCGGACTACCTGGCGTACGCCCTCGTGGACGCCGCGGTCGACGCATACTTCCCGCTGCTCGAGGCGTACGGCGAGCGGCTCGAGGCGCTCGAAGCCGACGTAATCGGCCGACCCGAGCGCGACCATGTAGCCGCCATCCACGACATGAAGCGCGACCTGCTGACGCTCCGGCGTGCCGTTTGGCCGATGCGCGACATGCTTGCCGCCCTGCGCCGCGACGACACGGAGCTGATCGACGACCACACGCGCGTCTACCTGCGTGACTGCGAGGACCACACGGTCCAGCTGATCGACATGATCGAGACCTATCGCGAGATCGCGTCGGGCCTGGTCGACATCCACCTCTCGAGCGTCAGCAACCGCATGAACGAGGTCATGAAGGTGTTGACGATCATCTCGACGATCTTCATCCCACTGACCTTCGTAGCCGGCATCTACGGCATGAACTTCAACCCCGCGGCAGGGCCGTGGAGCATGCCGGAACTCGGCTGGCGCTACGGCTATCCGCTGGTGCTTTCGGCGATGCTCCTCGGCGCGCTCGGTCTCGTCGCATGGTTCCGCCGCATGGGTTGGATCGGACGGCCGCGCAAGCCTTGAGCACGCGCCTGCGGCCTCGTGCCTCACGGTCATCTACAGCGGGGGCGGCTTGCTCCGGACCTGTGATCCGAGCGCATGGGTCCCGTTCTCGTGCCACTGAGTAGCGGCGGCTGACTTGGGAGGTTCGAAGCGTCACCACTCGTCGCGGGGGTTGGTTTTGCCGATAAGGACGCGCGCCGCCACCTCGGCTGCCTTCTGATGCCGGGTCTGTGGGCGCTTCGCGCGGTCCACGTAGCTCGTCCACGTCCGCTGCCGCCCGGGGGTCAGGGCATCCCACTTAGGCCGAGCCCCTTGCTCCTCGAGCGCGTCTTCGAGCTCGAACGGCAAGTCGGGCGGCCGGTCCTCCACCGGCCGAAACAGGAAGGTCGCCCTGTCTCCGACCCGTTTCCCCGCCTGCTTCAGCAGGCTCTTGGACAGCATGATGTAGTGGCCGCCCTGGCTGCCGCCGGGGACGAACGCGAGCTCGACGGGGATTCGCTCGAACAGGCCCTCCACCCGCAGCTTCGAGCCGGGCCCGAAGGAGAGGGATCGCTCGAGGTCTTCGCTCAAGTACATCGCCCGGTAGAACAGCCGGCTGCCGTTGGCCTTCGTCCCCATGTCCCGCTCCTCGATCGGGGCCTCGAGCTGGTAGGGATAGGGGTTCTTGGGTTCGAGTTTGCTCACCGGAAGTCTCCTACCCAGGTTTGCACCGCAGCCGCAAACCCGCCCCGTCCGCGTTCGGCCTCCAGGCTACGGCTTTGCTTTCACCGCACCGGGGAGGACGAGCCGGAGGCGGGCTCCTCCGAGCGGCGAGGGCTCGGCCCGGGCTTCCCCGCCGTGGGCTTCGGCCGCGCGCCGGACGAGGGCGAGCCCGAGCCCGGTGCCCCGCTGCTTCGTGGTGAAGAACGGGGCAAAGATGCGGTCCCGGTCGGCCTCCGGGATCCCAGGGCCGTCGTCGTCCACGAGCAGAACGAGCGCGTCGCCTTCGGCCGAGGCGGTCAGCCTGACCTCGGAGGCGGCGGCGTGAAGCCCGTTCTGGAGGAGGTTCAAGAGCGCGCGCTGCACGACTTCGCGGTCGAAATGGGCCACATCGACGGCGGGCGGACCGAGGCTCAGCCGCTTCTTGGGGTCGAGCAGGCCGGCGAGCTCCGAAAACAGCTCGGGGAGGCGGACCGGTTGCCGGTCCGGGGGCCGGCGCCGGGCGTAGTCGAGAAACTCGGTCACCACCCGGGCGAGCACGCCGAGCTCGCGCAGGATCTTGTCCACGTGCTTCTGCCTGGGGTCGCCGGCGAGGTCCTCCTTGAGCAGCCCCCCGAACAGCTCGATCCCGCCGAGCGGGTTTCGGACCTCGTGCGCGATCCCGGCGAGCATCAGCTGCAGCTCCTCTTCCCGCGCCTTCAGCGAGCGGGCCATCGACGCCATCGTCTCGCCGAGCACCGCCGCCTCGGCCGGGCCGCCCCGCGGGACCGGTTGATCGAGCTCGCCGGCGCCGATCGCCCGGGCCGCCGCGCTCAGCCGGGCCAGGGGACGGGTGACGAGCGCCGCCACCCCGAGCGCCGCCCCGGCGAGCAGGGTGAGCCCTGCCCCACCGAGCAGCAACAGGCGGCCCCGAAGCTTCGTGAGGGCGTCGTTGTAGTCGGCCGGCGCCACGGCGGCGACATAGGCGACCACATTCGGCCCTTCGAGCATCGGCGCATACCCAGATTTGTAGGGTTTGCCGGTCTCATCGAAGAAGAGCAGCGCCGCCGCTGCCTCCCCGGCCCGCACCCGCTCGAGCTCGACCCGGTCGAACTCAGCCCTAGGGTATGGGGCACCGATGGGTTGGACCCCGGACGGGTCGAGGATCACGGTGTCGTCTTCCGCGCGGAGCACGAGCAGCGCGCCGACCCCCGTCGCGACCGCGAGCTCTTCGAGCCGCAGCACGGCCCCCCGGTGGGTTCGGGAGTCCTCGTCGCCCGGCCCGAGCGCGGCCACCCGGGGGCTGACGACAGCTGCCGCCACCCGGGCGGAGGCGAGCAGCCGCTCCGCAAGCGCGCTTTCGAGCGCCCGGGCCGCGATCGCGTCCGCTCTGGTGGCCACGAGCAGCAGCACCCCGGCAGCCGGCAGCACCAGCGCGAGCAGCAGCTCGACCGAAAGCGATGGCCGGCGCACTCAGCGCTCCAGTCCGTTGTTCTTGAGGAGTCGATGGAGAATGTTTCGGTGCACTCCGGCCTCCCGAGCCGCGGAGGAGACGTTTTGCCCATGCCGCTCGAGCAGCTCGCTCAGGTAGCCCTGCTCGAAGTCGGCGAGCACGGCCTCCCGGGCGTCCCGGTAGGCCCGACCTTCCCACAGCGGGCGGGTGATGGACCCCGGCGGGCCCCGGTGCTCCGGCGGCTCCTCCGGGGGCAGCGCATGCAGGTCAGCGTCCCGTCCGAAGTCCTCGGGCAGCCGCAGCACCCGGTCCGACAGCGCCGCCGCCCGCTCGATGGTGTTTCGCAGCTCGCGCACGTTGCCCGGCCACCGGTGCTCGAGCAGCCGGGCGAGCGTAGGCGGCTCGAGCTCGAGCGGACCGAACACCGCCATCTCGGAGAGAAAGCGGCGGGCGTACAGCTCGATGTCCTCGGGGCGGTCCCGAAGCGGGGGCAGCTCGAGCTCGAGCACCGCGAGCCGGTAGAAGAGATCCTCTCGAAACCGGCCGGCCGCGATCTCTTCCCTCAAGTTTCGGTGGGTCGCGCACACGACCCTGCAATCCACCTTTCGGACCTCGTTGCTGCCGACCGGCTTCACCTCCTTGCGCTCGAGCGCGCGCAGCAGCCGGGGTTGCAGGTCGAGCGGCAGCTCACCGAGCTCGTCGATGAACAAGGTCCCGCCCGTCGCCGCCTCGAACGCGCCCCGGCGGCTCTCCACCGCGCCGGTGAAGGCCCCCTTGGCGTGGCCGAACAGCTCCGATTCGACGAGCTCCCGAGGGACGCTGCCGCAGTCCACGACGACGTAGGGGCGATCAGCCCGGTCCGAGTGCTCGTGCAGCGCCTCGGCCGCGAGCTCCTTCCCGGTGCCGGTCTCCCCGTGCAGGATGACGGGCGCGTCGCTGGCCGCCGCCTCTCGAAGCCGCTCGAGCGCGGCTCGCATCGGCGGCGAAGCGGCGAGCAAGCGGCCGAGCTGCGCCGGGGGCGTCACTCGACGGTCCAGGTGTCGCCGCTTTTCAGCAGGGCCTCGATGGAGGCGTCGGGGTGCTCGGCCCGGGCGAGCGCGATCTGGGCGTCCACCTGGACGTCGTAGGTCGGGCGCTCCACCGCCCGCAAGACCCCGAGCGGCGCAGGCGCCCGCGGCGGCTCGAGCCGGGCGAGCAGCATGGCGAGCGCCCCCGTCTCGTCCGCTTCGTCGTGCACGAGCAGATCGGACAGCTCCACCCCGCCTTCTCCGACCGTCACCATCTCAGGCGTGAGTCGGTTTCGGCCCCCGAGCCGGATCCCGCGCCGCCGGTCGGCCCCGAACAGAAGCGGCGCCCCGTGCTCGAGCCACAGCTGGTTGTCGGCCCGGCCCGCCTTGTCGGTGACGTGGTGAAAAGCCCCGTCGTTGAAGACGACGCAGTTTTGGAAGATCTCGACGAAGGCGGTGCCGCGGTGGGCGGCGGCCCGCCGAAGGACCTGCTCGAGCAGCTTCGGCTCCCGGTCCACCGCCCGGGCCACGAACGAGGCGTTCGCGCCGAGCGCCACCGCGAGCGGGCTGAACGGCTCGTCCACCGAACCCATCGGGGTCGATTTCGTGCGCTTGCCGGTCTCCGACGTCGGGGAGTATTGGCCCTTCGTCAGGCCATAGATGCGGTTGTTGAACATCAGGATCTTGATGTCCACGTTGCGGCGGAGGGCGTGAATGAGATGGTTTCCGCCGATCGACAGCGCGTCGCCGTCCCCGGTGATCACCCACACCGACAGCTCGGGGTTTGCGAGCTTCACCCCGGTCGCCACCGCCGGGGCTCTGCCGTGAATGGTGTGAAATCCATAGGTGTCGACGTAGTACGGAAACCGGCTCGAACAGCCGATCCCGCTCACGAAGACGGTCTTCTCCCTCGGGACCCCGAGCGTCGGCAGGAGCCGATGCACCGCGGCGAGGACCGAATAGTCCCCGCAGCCCGGGCACCAGCGGACCTCTTGGTCGGTCTTGAATGGGTTCTTCTTCGCCGCTTCGGGGCGCTCGGTGGCGATCATGGGGACCTCCTCGGGGACCGGAGCCGCTCGAGGATCTCGCTGACCCGAAACGGCTTGCCCTCGACCTTCGAAAAACTCTCTACGTCCACCAGGTACCGGGCCCTGAGGAGCAGCGCGAGCTGGCCTCCGTTCATCTCGGGCACGATGACCCGGTCGAAGCGGCGGAGCACCTCGCCGAGGTTCTTCGGAAACGGTTGGACGCACCGCAGGTGGGCGTGCGCGACCTCGAGACCCTGCTCCCGCGCGATCTGGGTGGCCTGCCTCAGGGCGCCATGGGTCGAGCCCCAGCCCAAAAGAAGGATCTTTCCGTTCGCGGCCCCCCACGGCTCGAGCTCGGGCAGATCGTTGGCGATGTTCGCGATCTTCTGGGCCCGAACCGCGGTCATGCGGGCGTGGTTCTCCGGCTCGTAGCTGATGTGGCCGCTGTCGTAATCCTTCTCGATACCGCCGATTCGGTGCTCGAGGCCGGCCACGCCGAGCCTTGGCCACACCCGAGCGAGCGTTCGCTCGTCCCGCAGGAACGGGTGAAACCCAGGCACCGGCGCCAGCAGCGGATGCGCGACCACATCGGGCAGCTCGGAGGGTTCCGGGATCCGCCACGGCTCCGATCCGTTGGCGAGGTAGCCGTCGGTGAGCACGAACACCGGGGTCATGTACGCGAGCGCGATGCGAAACGCCTCCATGGTCACCGCGAAGCAATCGGCGGGGGAAGCGGGCGCCAGCACCGGCACCGGGCTCTCGCCGTTTCGTCCAAACAGCGCTTGAAGCAAGTCGGCCTGCTCGGTCTTCGTCGGCATGCCCGTCGAGGGTCCAGCTCGCTGCACGTTCAGCACGACGAGCGGCAGCTCGGTCGCGACCGCGAGCCCGATCGCCTCCTGCTTGAGGCAGAGCCCCGGGCCCGAGGTTCCGGTGAAAGCGAGGTTGCCAGCCCAGGCCGCGCCGATGGCGGCCGAGACGGCGGCGATCTCGTCTTCCGCCTGCATGGTCTTCACGCCGAGATCCTTGTCCTTCGACAGCTCGTGGAGCACGTCGGTGGCGGGGGTGATGGGATAGCTTCCGTAGAACAACGGGAGCCCGGCCCGCTTGGCGGCGGCGATCGCGCCAAAAGCGGTGGCCTGGTTGCCGGTCACGTTTCGGTACAGGCCGGGCTCGAGCCGGGCGGCGCGGACCTCGTAGGTCTCCTGAAAGATCTCGGAGACCTCCCCGTAGAGGTAGCCCGCCTTCAGGGCCAGGCGGTTGCCGTCGGCGAGCGCGTCGCTCTTCTTGAACTTCTCGTCGATGTACCGCATCGTCGGGTCGAGCGGCCGCCCGTACAAATAATACAGAAGACCGAGCGTCCAGAAGTTCTTGGCCCGGGCGACGTCCTTGAACGACAGCCCGGTGCTCTCGAGCGCCTTCGCGGTCTGGGTGGAGATGTCGATCGCGAACAGCCGGTACCCAGACAGCGAGCCGTCGTCGAGCGGGTTGTCCTCATAGCCGGCGCGCTCGAGGTTCTGCGGGGTGAACGCGTCGCGGTTCACGATGAGCAGGCCGCCGTCCCTGAGGTCGGAGAGGTTCACCGACAGCGCGGCCGGGTTCATGGCCACGAGCACGTCG
The DNA here is from genome assembly GCA_036788295.1 of Myxococcota bacterium. Taxonomy (GTDB): domain Bacteria; phylum Myxococcota; class Kuafuiibacteriia; order Kuafuiibacteriales; family Kuafuiibacteriaceae; genus JAHQVK01. Next base: position 4,167 of record DAIQNR010000137.1, on the reverse strand, counting down.
GGGGTATCGCCCGGCGTATAGATGTCGCGGGCGGCGAAGTTGAGCTGAAACCCCGAGACGCCGTAACGGCTCCCGGCGGGGGCCCGGATCTCGGAGGGATAATCGGGAAAGGTGGCGAGGTCGTTGCCGGCGAGCGCCGCGGTGTGGGTGAACTGGGTTCCGGTGAGCTGCATGCCGTCGCCGGAGTCGCCGGAGAACCGGATCACCGCCGATTCGAGCGGGGCGGACCGCCGGGGGAGCTGCACGAGCCCGGCCAATTGGGCATCGGGTCGTTCGAGCCACGCCGTTTCTGTCGAGCTCGGTGGGTGCTTCAGGGTCATCGGGGCCTTTCGGCCGCGGGGGACGAGCCCCCCGCGGGGGGACATGGAGCGCCGTGCTCCGAGCCCCATGGCACCCCAGCGGATCCGAAGCGAGCAACCCCGAGCCCCGATTTCGGGCAGCCGCGCGAGAACTTCGCCGTCGATTGCCGACCGGCGACCGCACCAATTGCGCGGGCGCCAATTCAGCGGGAGAGGTGGCGCAAGAGGCCTTCGTAGGCGGCGCGAAGCTCGTGGGCGAGCCGGTTGGCGGCTGCCGCCCGCTCCGGGTCGGCGTGGTGCTTGTCCGGGTGGTAGCGGCGCATCAGCCGCCGGTAGGCCGCCTTCACCTCGTCGAGCGGAGCCCCGATCGGCAGCTCCAGGTTCGCGTAGAACCGCCGGACCTCCGGGCTGTCCGCCGCCGCCGAGAGCCCGGGGCCGAAGCTCGGCGAGGCCGCGAACCCCTTCGGACCGAACTCGGCCTCGACCTCGGCCCGGATTCGAGCGTATTCGGCGTCGAGCCCCGCCTCGGCCGGACCGGGCCGGGAAAACGAGAGCAGACCGCCAGCGGCCGCCCGCAGCCGGGTCGCGGCGACGGCAGCCTCGGTTCGGGCCACGTTGTACAGGCGACGCCGTAGACTCACGGTTTCGACATCATGGGCCAGCGAAGGCCCCGGCGCCAAGCCTCCCCCGGCATCGAAGCGCCGCCGACCGACCGGATCGGACGTTCGGGCCGACGGACCCATGCAGCGGACAGGAGACTGGACAACGGGCTTGGGCAGGCGCGCCCTGCCGTGGCAAGGCTCCGGCCATGGGGTCGCGGTGGCACGACGAGGCCCGGGCGACGCTGGCGCCGTACCTGTCGGAGGCCCGTCGCCGCCGCATCGCGCAGGTTCTCGACCACCGCACCCGGTCGGTGACGGTCGTGCTCGAGGACCTGGTGAGCGACCACAACGGGGCCGCCGTGCTGCGGACCGCGGACGCGCTGGGCCTCATGGAGGTCCACGCCGTCAGCCCGGCGGACGGGTTTCCGCTGTCTCGAAAGGTGGCGCTCGGCACCGAAAAATGGGTGGAGCTGGTTCGCCACCGAGGCATCGACCTGGCCTACGCGTCGCTGCGGGCCCGGGGCTTTTCGCTGTGGGCGGCGGCGGTGCATGGCGATGCGGTCGCGCCGTCGTCGATCCCGATGGATCGTCCGGTGGCGCTCGTGCTCGGAAACGAGCACGCCGGCTTGTCGGAGGCGGCGGCGGCGGAGGCCGACGGCCTCTTTCGGCTGCCGATGTATGGCTTCGTCGAGAGCTTCAACGTCTCGGTTGCGGCCGCGCTCGCCTTGTCCGGCGTGCTCGAGGCGCGGCGCTCCGCGGGGACGCTCCCCGGGCTCGACCCCGAGGACCGGGCCGCGGTCGAGACCCGCTGGTTCATGCGGTCGGTGCGGGCGGCGCCGATGCTGCTTGCGCAGGCCGGCCTGCCGGCAAAGGGGGAGCCGTGACCGACCCCTGGGCCGCGCTCGGGCTCGACCGGGGCGCGAGCCCCGAAGACGTGAAGCGGGCCTACCGCCGGCTCGCCAGAGAGAACCATCCCGACCAGAACCCGGGCGATCCGGCGGCGGCGGAGCGGTTTCGGCGGGCGGCCGAAGCGTACCGGGCCCTGACGAGCGCCGAGCGCCGCCCCGAGGCCCAAAAGCAGCCGGATGCCGACGTGTTCGGGCGGGTGTTCGGGCGGCGGGCGTCCCGGGGCCGGGATCTTCGGTACACCCTCGAGCTCGACTTCGTGGAGGCGGGCCTCGGGGGACGCCGCCGCATCCGCCTCCCCGATAGAATGCCTTGCCCGCCGTGCGGAGGCACCGGAGCCGCGCCGGGCAGCACACCGATCTTGTGTACCCGGTGCAAAGGCACCGGAGAGTTGGCCAAAGGGGTTGGATTTCTTCAGGCCCGGGGCCCATGTCCCGAGTGCGCCGGCCGAGGCCGCCTGCACACCGCCGCCTGCACGAACTGCGGGGGGCTTGGCGCGGTGGCGAGCGAGCGAGAGGTGGAGGTCGCGTTCTCCGCGGGGGCGGAGTCCGGGACGCGGCTTCGCTACAAGGGCGCGGGCGAGCGCGGGCTCGGCGGAGCCGACTCGGGGGATTTGTATGTCACCCTCGCGGTGAGGCCGCACCGCCTGCTCGACCGGGACGGCGACGACCTCAGGGTCGACGTCCCGGTGCCGTTCGCGCTCGCCGTGGCCGGCGGCTCGGTGCGGGTCCCCACCCTCGACGGAACGGCAACCCTCGCCATCCCTCCCGGTACCCCGTCGGGGGCGGTCCTTCGGCTCGAGGGCCGTGGGATCGGGGGCAAAGGCGCCCTCCTCGCCACCGTGCGCATCGATGTCCCAAACCCTCTGCCCGAAGCGGCCCGGCGCGCGCTCGAGGCCTACGCCGCCGCCGAAAAGCCTCATCTTTCCGCCGTTCGCGCCTACGAAGCCGCGCTCGACCCCAACGAACCCTGAGCGGGGTCAGGCGCTGCCCGGGCGGACTCGACGACGGCTGGGACGGGGTCAGGGGAGGGGCCAATCACCGGAGGCGAGGAGCTCGGCGTCACGCTCGCGGATGGGGACGCCAGCTTCGAAGGCAGCGCGGAGGAAGCGGTAGGCGTCGCCGAGCGGCCCCTGGTCGTCCCGCGACGCGAGCTCGTAGTCCTGTCCAAGGATCCTGACCACGAGCTCGGTGCGGCAGGTCGGCACCTCGCCGCCTACGCCGCAGCTCGTCTCGGGCTCGAGCTCAGTAGCCCAGTCGCGTTGGAGAAGAGCTGCCGACTCCTCCAGGGCGGCGAGGACGGTCGGCCCCTGCTCGTTCGCAGGTCCGACCATTCGCGCCGAGACGCACAGCCCGAGGCCGTGGTCTACGATCGCGGCGGCGTAGCTCAACGCACCCCTCTCGACGATGATGACGAAGAGCGGAACCCGCTGCATCCCCGGGCACGGACGGTCGATGGAGGAGGCATCCGGCGCGCCAGCCTCCGCGTCGGGCCCGAGCGAATCGGCCTCCCCGCCGCAAGCGACGACGCCGAGGATGAAGAGCGGCGCGAGCGCTCGCGAGGTCGAAGTCCTCATGGCAGCCGAACCCTAAACGAAGACGGGCTCCGTTTGTAGGTGGTGGGGATACTGAGAGCGGGCGCGGTCACGAAGAACTGGTCCCGAAGCGTCGCCGCCACCGCCAGGGCGAGGTCGGACTGGGCGGGATTGCCGATCCCGCCTGCGAACGCGTACCACCAAAGCCACGTTAGTTCCCACCGGTTGGCCCCGTTGTAGCCCCAGCTGGAGTCGCACGATCCTCCGAGCGGGCAGCGAGTGCCGCCATCGTGACCCTTGTCGGCGTGCCGCGCTTCATGGAGAACGATCGCGCCTCGAAGCGCCGCCGAGTCGTCCCATCCACCGGCCTGATAGGCCCCGATGTCCTCGTTGAAGGCGCCGTAGACCCCGAGCATGCTCCATCGCATGCGCGAGCCGCTGAAGTCGGCCATCGCCCGCCCGAGGTCGCAGCGCATCTGGGTCTCGTTGATGTGCTCGAACGCATAGGATTGGCCCCAGCGGAGAATGCTACCGGAGCGGTCGCCCCGGCCGACGGGGCTCCACGAGTCGGCATAGGTCAGCACATAGATGGCATTCATCATCCGGCCCAGGGCCTTGGATGGGTTACACACGTCATGGAAGCCGAAGCCGTTGTCCCAATACCTCTTTTGGAAACCATAGGCTCGCCACGCCCAGCTCACGTATGCTTGCCAGCAGGTGCGTCGTGACAGGGTGGCGTCCCCCGATTGTCGGAGGTGGGAGTTGTCTACAGAGTAGTAGCACGTGGTCGCCTCCGCAGGTTCGGCCGAGGTCAGAATCCCGCCGA
>DAIQNR010000136.1:2817-13370 GCA_036788295.1 Myxococcota bacterium | reverse complement strand
CTCTAGGGGCGATGGCCGAGCTCGATGCCCGGACCGCCACCGTGGGTGACCCTCGATGAAGAAGGGCAGCTGACGCTCGAAAGGGGCGTCATCGACCTCGTGCCCGCGTGGGCCTGGCTCCTTCATCCGCGGGCGCCATCGTGAGCGCGGTCGCCTCGGTCTCCATCGCGCTCCCGAGGCGCGGCCGAACGAGCGAAGGTGAGCGCCGTTGTCGGCCTGAAGATGCTCCCAGGCCTTCGGCGTGGTACCGCTCCACCATGGAACAGCGCAAAACTCGCGATCTCATCGTCGTTTCGGGACTCGTCCTGATTGGGTGCGCCCAATCTTCCGCGCCGAAGACGGAGCTGGACCCGGCGCCTGCGCCCAAGGCGTCCGGGCCAAACAACGCGCTGCTGTCGGTCGGCGAAGTCGTCGCCGAGAAGGGAGGGATGACAATCTCCAAGCTCGCCGGGAGCCCGACGTTCGAGACCGCCAAGCTGGTCCTGAAGGCGCCGGGCCTCGACGCCGAGGTCAAGGGGAGGAAGGTCCGGTTCGAGTTCGAGGTCACAGACTTCGAGCTCGGCGCGCAGACCGTCTCGTCGCCGTTTCTCGCCAACGCGGACGAAGGGCAGCACATCCACTTCATCGTGGGAACGGGCCCTATTCTGCCCACTACGAACCGGTCGTCGAGAAGGACCTCGAGCCCGGGACCCATGTCATCCTCGCGTTCCTCTCTCGGAGCTACCACGAGAGCGTCAAGCACGGCTTCGTGCTCACCCGGGTCCACGTCGGAGAAGAGAAGGACCCTGAGGGCTCGAAGAAAGGCCTCGATGAGGACCCTCACCTGTTCTACAGCCGCCCCAAGGGGAGCTATACTTGTGAGGAAGCCAAGAAGCTGCTCCTCGACTTCTATCCGGTGAACGCGCCCCTCTCGTCGGACGGCTTCAAGGTCGAGGCGAAGGTCGGAGGTCAGACCTTCGTTCTCACCGAGTGGGCGCCCTACGTCGTGGAGGGCCTCCCCGGCGGCGAGCAGACCATCGAACTCCGGCTCCTCGACAAACATGGCGAGCAGGTCCCCGGTCCCTTCGGGAAGGTCTCGCGAACCCTCCCGCCCTGCTCAGGCGAATCCTAATCGCAACCGAGGGCGGGGTCCACCACCGTGGGCGCTTCGTCCGTGAGCAAGGTTCGCAGGAAGCAGCGGTACTGTACCTTCGGGCCGTCGGTCTGGAACATGACCTCGTGGCCGTCGCGGGCTTCGTCCTCGGGGTGCTGGACGACCACCGCGGTGACGCCGTTGCGGTTGGCGCGGACCGGGTAGCCGAGCTGACTTCGGCCGCTCCAGCCGAGCGCGTAGCGGAGGGGCTGCATGTCCTGAACCTCGGGCGTCCGCTCGTCGAGCGGCTCGCCTGCCATGTCGAGGCCCAGCGAAGCGCTTTGTGCATTCGCGATCGGCGGCAGGATGTAGCGGTCGACCATACCCTCGAACATCAAGATGTGCCGGGGCGAGTCCGTCTCCTGCAGCAAGTAGCGGTTGTAGTTGATGGGGTCCGCCGCGTCCGCTGCCCACTGTACGAGCGATAGGGTTGGGTCGGAGCGCTCGAGCTCGTAGGGTAGATACCCAATCAGACTCTCGGCGAGCTCCCGAATCGGAAACGGCAGTCTTTTGTAGAGAATGTTCTCGATCCAGCTCGCTCCGGAGCCGCTCAGAATGAGCGCACGGAAGCGAGGCTCGAGGGCGGCGGCCAGCGGCGCAACCGTGGCACCCATGGAATGGCCGGCGAGAACGAGCCGCTCGGTATCGAACGTAGCCGGGCCGGCGAGGCCGGCGCATCCCTCGGCCTCAACCTGCACGCCGCCGAGCCACGTGGGAATCAGCGCCTGCTCGAGGGCGGTCTGCCGAATGTTGTCGCGAAGGGCGAGCGGGTTGACGAAGTTGAACATCAACACCTGCTCGTCGGCATCCAGCACGTTGCGCAGCCCGCCGTGAGGGCCATCGACGCTGATGGCGGCGTAGCCCTCTTGGGCGAAGATGCGCGCCGGGCCCGCTCCCACTTCGAGCTCGTTGCCGTCCCCATCGGTGACGCCGCGGTCGATGAGCGGCCGGTCGCCGCCGCCGCCGGTTCGGATGAACACCACGGTGGGGAAGCCGCCCGGCGGTGGCGGCCGGCGCGGAAGCGTGATGTACACATGGGCTCGCTCGCGGTTCTGCAGGCGCACTCGCCCATCAGGACCGTAGCCAAAACCGCCGCCGGAAAACGAGAACGGCGGGGCGCCTTCCTGGTAGACCGGCATCTCGGCGGTTGTGCGGTAGACGCAGAACTCCTCGTGCGTCTCGATCAGCTCGACCGTCGGTCCGGGTACGAGGCGGTCGGATTGCGCCACGGAGAACGCGTCCCGAAGCTCGGCCATGGGGTCGGCCGTTCGAAGCGCACTCATGGCCGCGATCGAATCGGCGGGGACGCCCGAGGCTTCCACCGCGCTCAAGGCGCGAGCAAAGTCGTCCCTAGCGGCGGCATTGAGGCCGTCGATGTCATGGCCCTGGATCAGCGCCCGCATGAACGAGGTCTGGGCGAGGGGGACGTCGGTTCGAGCGTCACGCAGCACGACCGTGGCGTAGAGGGTGTCGGGTGCGAGGGGCAGACCTTGCCAAGGCACGACCGACAAGAGGTTCGCCGGGCGGTACTGGGTCTCTCGTCGGGAGAAGCTCACGTCCACGGGGTGCTTCCGCAAGTACTCGGCGCTTCCGGGATCGACGTTCATCAAGAAGACCGTGGCGCCGTCACGAACCGACGCTTCGCGGTTGGGAATGGCCCAGTCTCTATGGTCTTCCTTGTTGAACACGACCCCCGAGAGCCGGTCGCCGAGACTTCCGCGGTCCGCGCCCGTGTCGGGCACCGACACCGAAAAGAACACGCCGGAGTTGAGCCCAAAGCCACGGGTGTCGCGTTCGAGCACGTCGAGCACGTTGTCCACGAAACCGAGCTCACTCGCGAGTCCGCGCACGGGACCGGGCGGAAAGTCGTCCCCTAGCCATCTGGACAGGGTGCCGCCGAGGGCGGACAGATACGTGGGGCCGGCGTTGCGGCCGGGGTAGGCGCCGATGCGGATTCGCCCCTCGTGCATGAGGTCGGGTCCGGGGAAGGGCGCCGCGAACATCTCGGGCCGGGTGAAGTCGGTGGCGACCGACGAATCCGATGCGCAAGCCGCCGCGCCGACGGCAAGGAGCGGGGAAAGGACGAAAATCCGCGGACCCACGGGCCCAGAAGACTTGATGGGCCACCGAAGGGTCAACGAGTGCGCACCGGCACATCGGCGCCTGGGGTCGAGATGCCGAGTACCTCGGCGCCCATCCGGTCCAAACGCTCGAGTCGAGGCGTTACGCTGAGGCCCTCGAGTTCGTGGGCTCGAGCGTGGCCGACGCCCCCGAGGCCGCGGAGGCCTGTGCCCTCGAGGACCTGCTCCGAAAGATCCGAGGCGGCTGAACCGCTCAGGTCCTCCGCACCCGACACCGCAGATAGATCATGGCGGCGGCGCCCGACCCCGCCGGGGCAGCGAGCGAGAGCTCGAGCTTGGCGCTCGACAGGCAGCCCTCGAGCGCCGACGCTTTGGAGGCTCCCTTGACCCGGACTTCGACCCCGTTCGCAGTGCTCCGAAACCGCAGCTCAGCCGCCTCTCCGCGGGCGAGCCGCCGCGACGCGCACCGCCGAATGGCGGGAAGTGCCGGGCCCAGGGCGGCTCGGACGGCGCTTTCGTCTCGGCTCCCGGCGAGGTCCTCGAATCCGGTGACGAGGACCTGGCTCGATGGCGAAGCGCGGGCCGCCGGTTCTGGCCTCGGCTCCGGCTCGGCTCGACGGGCATCGACATCGGTGCTTTTTGTCGCCTTCGCCCCCGGGAGGGCCTCTTTGGCCGGTCCGTGCCCGAGCCCCGGCAGCCGCCCCGACGCCGCCGCAACCCCCGCGACAACCGCCGCAGCGGCGAGCATCGGGACGAAGAGGGGGGCGTAGCGGGCCACGGCAGGAGCCCGACGCGCTGCTCGGGGCCGCGATGGGACGGCGGCGTCCGGACGCGCTGCGCCGCGGCTCTCGTCGAGCAGCGCCTCGAGGCGTTCGATGACTTCGGTGACCGGGCCGAGTCGCTTCTGCGGGACCGGCTCGAGGAGCGCATCGACGAGCGCCGCGATCCCCGGCTCGACGAGCCCTCCGCGCCAATGGTGGACGAGCGGCTTCGCTCGACGGGAAGCGTGGGCGAACAGGACCGCCTGAGCCCCGCCCCCGGGATAATCGTAAGGAAAAGACCGCGAAAAGGCGTGGTAGGCGACCAGTCCGAAGGCGAAGAGATCCGCGGCCGGCGTCACCGCTTCGCCTCGGCACTGCTCGGGCGCCATGAACATCGGGGAGCCGATCGGACCCATCGTGGGTTGCTCGAGAAGCAGCGGGGCGACCCGCAGATGCGGACCCGAGGGTTCGAGGATCTTCGCGATCCCGAAGTCGAGCACCTTGGCGTGCTCCCGGGCCCCGAAACGCTCGAGGAAGATGTTCGTGGGTTTGAGGTCCCGGTGGACGATGCCGAGTCTGTGCGCCTCCTCGAGGGCCAGGGCGACCTCCCGGAGGATCGCGAGGAGGTCTCGGTCACAGAGGTCTCTCTCGTCGATCGCAGCCTGAAGCGTCCGGCCCTCGAGATACTCCGTGACCAGGAAAGAGCCACCGTCGTCCATGCGGCCGAGCTCGATCACCCGCAGCGTGTGGGGACTTCGAAGGTTGAGGAGCGCGCGGGCCTCGTTTTCGAAGCGCCTGGACGCCGAGGCCAGCGTCAGGACCTTGATCGCGACCGGCTCGCCCGCCGAGTCGAGCCGAGTCGCTAGGAACACGGCGCCCATTCCGCCCTCGCCGAGCGGTCGCTCGATGCGAAAGCGCCCGCCGAGCACGTCGCCAGGACAGATGGATGGCGGGGGTTCGGCCCGGCCCCGCAAGAACGTATCGTCGTCGATGCCCATGACCCCGGCGCGCGGAGACTACCACCCGTGGGTTTTCGGTGCCGCTGTCGGGCAGCGATAGCGACGCATTCGACCCGCTCCTCGAGCCGGACGTCACGGGATCCAAAGGACGAGCCCCATCCAGGGGTTCGGGGAGCCGAGGCCCGCCCGCAGCATCGGCCCTGGGGGGGCAAGCCCCCGGGCCGCGAGGCGCTCGGCCAGGGCGGTTTCGAGGGATCGGTTGCCGAGGGCGCCGCGCAGGGCCTGAAAGGCCCGAACGCGCGCCCAGAACGGGCGCAGCACCTCTGGCTCGAGCCGGAGGAGGAGGTCATCGAGCGCCCGTTCATCTCCCACTGCGAGGGCGGCGAGGATCGCGTTCAGCTGAACCCGCGGCTCGTCCGGAGCCGCGTCGGCGGCGACCAGGAGCAGATCGAGGGCCCGGCGCGGCTGCTCCCGCACGAGCGCCACCGCTCCAAGGTTGTTGGCCGGGGCGACGTTCGCTTTCGAATGCTCGCTTGCGGACAAGAAGGCCTGCTCGGCCGCCTCGAGCTGGCCGGACAACGCCAAAAGGACTCCGAGCTGGTTGAGGGAGCGCGGGTCGCCGGCAGCGCGGAGCCGCTCCCTCTCGCGCTCGAGCCCGTGATCTCGCGCCGACAAGGCAGCCTGCGCTTCCGCGCGCGCCGCCTTCGCGTCGACCTGGACGTCGCGTCCCTCGCCCAGCACGATCCCGGCCGCTGGGTAGCCGTCGCGGACCGCCGACACCCGAAAGACCACCGGCTCGACGCCGGCCGACGCCACCTCCGCCAGCTCACGCTCGGCCGCCCCCCAAGCTCCCCGGAAGCCGCGCCCGAGCTCGGTGGCCTCGATGGGGAGCCAGAGCTCCCCCTCGTGCTCGAGGACGGCGTGCGGCGCGAGCGCGACGAGCGCCCGGCGCTCGGCCGACATTCCGAGCTGAAGGGCGGCAAAGACATGACCGGGGGTCAAGACGACCAGCACGTCGTGGCCGGCGGCCTCCGCGAGAGAGGCGAAGAGCACCGTGAGGTCGTCGCAGTCCCCCTGCCCGGCGGCCAAGGTCTCGGCCGGGTGACGAACGAAATCCAGCGCGTCTGGAGCAAACGGGTGGATGGGGTCCTTCACGTAGGTCACGGCCCGGAGCGCTTCGACGAGGGCGGCAGCGAGCCCAAACGGAGCGTCGTCCTCCGAGACGGCCGCGGTCGCCCCTTTCGCGAGGGAGGCGACCTGAGGGTCTCGCCCGTTCACGAAGCTCGCGACGGCGGCGCCCCCGTCCATGCCCCAGTCCATGGCGTTGCGGTCGAAAACGAGAAGCGAGCGGGTGAGCCGCCGCATCGACCGTTCGCCTGCCTGCTCGACGGCGAGGGTCAACCGCAGGACAACTTGCCGGACCGCGGTCACCGCGGCGACGCGCTCCGCGTCGAGGGCGAGGAGGACCGAAACTCTCGCCGAACCCCCAGGCGGCACCACCGTGGCCTCTCCGTCCCGGGGGGCCGCGGAGTAGCCGTCCAGGACCGCGCGCGCGAGTACCGTGGCCGGCCGCTCGCCGCGGTTTTCGACGACCAGCGCCCCCACGGGGTGCCTCGCGTAGCGTCCGAGCAGCGCGGGAAAGAGCCCAGTCGTCTCGAGCGCCCCCGCCCGAAGCTCGGGCTCAGGATCGGTCAGGCCGAGCGATCCGTCCGCTCGGAGCGCGCGCAGCTCGGCCGCAGCGGCGCGACCCACTTGGTCCAGACAGGTCGGCAAGGCCCGGCGGTCGGGGCAGGTCGTGGCGCTGCGGGCCAGGACCTTCTTGCCGCGGCGCAGCTCGAGCCGGGCGAAATGCCCCCCGGGCGTGCGGCGCAGGCTCGGCGCGAGCTCGAGCTCGGCGTCGTCATCCGAGCGCACGAAGTCGAGGCCCAGCACCGGGCCGGTCATCATCTCCTGAGTCAGCTCGCTCGAGGTCGGTCCGTCGATGGACCGGACGCGAAGCTTCAGCCGGCCCGCTTTGCCCGGCTCGAAGCGGAGCCCCAAGAAGCGCGCCGAGAATCGCTCGACCACGAGCCCCGCGTCCGCCGCAACGTCGAGGGCCAGGGCCAGCCGCTCTGCGTCGAGAGCCGGCCCGAAGAGGTCGATTTGGGCGCGAGCCCTCGTGCGGCGCCGGACGCGCGCGGATGCGACCCCGTCGAGGCTCCGGAGGGCCTCGGTGACCCCTGCCAGGTCGGCGGTCCCGAGCCCACTCTTCGTTCGGACCTCGACCTCGACCCGGCTCGGCTCCCGCGCTGCCGTGAGGCCGGGGCGCAGCCGGGCCCACGCCAGCTCCGCCACCCTTCGCAAGCTCGCTTGCTCCGCAGCGAGCGGGCTCGAGCTGGCGGGAGCTTGAGCGGTGGCCTCTGCCGTCGCGAGCAGGGCGCCGTCGTCGGTCCCGAAGGCGCGGAGGCGCACCACGGCGGTGACGGCGTAGAGGCCGAGCGCCGGCTCGCCGGCGGCCTCGAGGTCGAGCCGCCCGGTGACAACGAGGTCGGCGTCCGCGCTCGTGACCGCTTCGGGGAGTCGGTCGGACGACAGCGCGCCGCGCTCGGCCAGGGCCCGAAGAGCGCCGAGCTGGGCGAGCTCGGGGACGACGGCGCCCAGATCACGGGTCAAGCTCGCCTGCAGCGCCTGGGTCAGCGTCGCCCGCGCTCGCTCGGGCCCTTCGGCCTCGAGCACCACCGCCACCCGCGGCGGAGGAGTCGCGCTGAGGGACGCGAGGAGCAAGGCCGCTGCGAGCATGGGCTCAGCGGATTCGGAGGCGCACTCGGGCGCCGCCATCGGTACCCGCGCGGTTCGCACCGGTGGGTTCGAGCCGCAAACCGGCCAGCTTTCCCTCGGCGCAGCTGGCGGAGGAAGGATCGGATTTGGCGTCGAGCCCGGCGAGCCGGCCGAGGCGGTCGAGGCGGAGCTCGAACTCGCCCCGAAGGCCGCAAGCGCGAGCGACCGCTTCGATCCGCGCCGCCTCGGCCTTCACGCTGTGCTCGCTCACGCCCCGGACGGCGAGGACCTCGACCGAACCATCCGCATCGTGGCGGTCGAGCGGAACGACCGGTGCCGGCCCCGCGTCCGGATGAACGGCGAGCGCAGGGCCGCCCCGGGTCGGTGCAGGGGGGCGCGCGGTCGGGCTCGGCACGAGGAGCAGGGCCGCCACCGCGGCCGCCGTCGCCACCGCGGCCAGGCTCCAGCCGAGTCGCCAGGATGGCCCGCTCGCGCGCGTCGAGAAGACCGCCGTCTCGACCCGGCGGACCGCGGCCTGGGTGGGCAGCGTGTGGCGCCGAAACGCGCTGAAGCTTCGAATGAGCGCGAGCGACACCTCCTGCGTCACCGGTCGACCCCTCGGCGCCGCAGCTCCCGCTCGAGCCGCTCTCGGGCGAGCCGAAGTCGGCTCCGAACCGTCCCCTCGGGGACGTCGAGGAGCTCGGCCACTTCTGAGGCCGAGCGCTCCTCGACGTCCTTCAGGATCACGACTTCGCGCTGATCCTCGGGGAGCTTGGCGAGCGCCTCCCGCAGGATCTCCGCCAGCCACGGATCCGATCCTTCGGCCGGAGACTCGGGCTCTGGGGTCCCCGGCTCGAAGAAGGTGGTGAACCGCTCGAGCAGGGTGGGCCGGCGAAAGGCCGTGTTGCGGGTGATCTTGAACAGCCAGCCGTCGAAGCTCGAGTCGCCCCGAAAACCCCCGCTCCCGGAGAAGATGGCGAGGAATACGTCCTGCGCGACATCCTCTCCGTCCCGGCCCCGAGGCGCGAGCCGGCGTGACCATGCCAGCACCTGCGCCGCCTTGAGGCTGTACAGTTGACGGCGCGCGGCTGCCTCCCCGGCCTGGCATCGCCGTACGAGGTCGACGAAGTCGATGTCGTCGATGACCGGAGCCGCCGTCATGGGCCTGCTCCAAGGCGTGATTGCATCGATGCAATACAGTTCGGTATCGTTTGAGCCCGCACAACCCGCGTCTAGCACCAAACATGATTCGAGCGCGAGGGTCTTTGGCCGTCCTCGTCGCGGCCTTTTGTTCAGCGGCGCAAAATTCGTTGGATTCAATTCGGAAATATCGAACCAAAACATCGATATTCGTCGATCGGGACGAATCGTCACGGGAATCGCGTTTGGCATCGGCATCGCAGGACATGAGTCTCCTCAGTCCAGAATCGATCACCGGCGATCCTCCCGAATGGTTGCGAAGTCCGAGTCGAGCGACGCGCCACCGAGGTCCGATCGGGCGGGCACCGCCACTGGGGGGAAAGCGGATGGGCCAGGGCGGCCGGCGAGCAGGGAGGGGATCGGTCGAACGAGAGGCGCGGCCTGGCCCGTCTTGCCCCGGGCGAGGCCGCCGCGGGCTCAGCAGACGAGCCCCGACCCGTTTCGGCGCCGAAGCGCCACCGCGCCGAGAAGCAGCACGAGCGCGAAGCCCGAGGTCGGTGACGACCGGCCGGAGGCCTCGGTGCTCGAGCAGGAGCATCCGCTGTCATCGACCGGCGGAAGCTCCGGATTGGCGACGGGCTCGGGGATCGAGAGGCCCCCGGTCCCGTCGGTCTGGAAGGTGACTCGGGCCACGCTCGAGGCGCCGGTTCCGCCTTTTCGGACCTCCAGCACGAAGATGAGCTCGCCCGAGCTCATCGGCGGTTCGAAGCCGGCCAGGCACGTGTTCGCGTTCGTGATGAGCACCGAAGGACCAGAGAGCTGGCGCCACGCGCACTCCACGCCGTCGGGCCTGGACCGAGAACCATCGAGCACCCCACGGCCTTGCTCGATGCGAGCGTCGGCGAACGCCAGCACGTCCTGGTTTTCGTCGCCGGTGCCCCACACCATGGCCACTTCCACGGTGCCGACAGCCGTCAGCCCGCTCGCATCCGTGACCGTGACTTCGAAGCTGAGCGTGGGGAGCGGATTGAGGTCCTTGACCTGTTCCCTGCCCGGCGCCCTGAACCACGCGCCCGGAAGGTCGCTTCGGCCGTCGATGGCGCCAGCGGGCTGTCCCCGCGGGCTCCACCGGTAGGTCAACGCTTCGTCCGGACCGTCGGGGTCGGTCGCTTCGACGGTCAGATAGCCAAAGCCTCCCACGTAGACGACGCTGACTCCTCGGGCGCTCAGCGTCGGCGGCAACCCGGGCTCGGCGCTCGACTGGACCATCACCGAGACGGCAGCGTTCGCCGAGGTCTGCCCGTCGCTGACGGTCACTCGGAACTCGTGGAGCCCCGAGGCGGCCGGCGTCACGGTGAGCGTGTCGGAGTTGGTCCCGGAGAGGCTCGCGTTCCGCATGCTCAGCTCTTCCCACGCAAAGGTCAGTCCGTCTCCGTCGGGGTCCATGGCCTCCGCCACGAGCGAGAAGGGTGATCCAACCGTCAAGGAAGCCGCTGGCGGTCGCACGCTCACCACCGGCGGGCGGTTGCCGCCCCCGCCGGCCGGCATCACCGTGACCTCGACGGAGGCGGAGACCGAGCTCAGCCCGTCGGACACCGTGACCGCGAACTCGAGGCGACCGGGGTTCAACGGCATCACGCTGGCCTCGGCCCCATCGGCGCCGGTCACCTGGATTCCGGTCTGCGTCACCTCCCGCCACTGGTACGTCAGGCGATCTCCGTCC
>DAIQNR010000136.1:0-2717 GCA_036788295.1 Myxococcota bacterium | reverse complement strand
CTGGATTCCGGTCTGCGTCACCTCCCGCCACTGGTACGTCAGGCGATCTCCGTCCGCGTCGGTGGCGGCTGCAAAAAGCCGAACCATGTCGCCCACTCGAGGTGCGGCCGGCGTCGCGGACGCCATCACGGTCGGCGCCTGATTGGAACTCGTACAGGGAACGGTCAGCTCGCTGAAGACGCTGGCTCGACCATCGCTCACATTGAGCCGGAACTCGAGCAGCTGCGGCGAGGCGGGCGCCATCACCGAGGTGCGCGCCGCGGCCGGGTTGCCGATCGCCACGCCGGCGCTGCTGCGCTCCTCCCAGCGGTAGGTCAGTGGATCCATGTCCAAGTCGGTGGCCGCCCCGATGAGCTCGAAGCCCTGACCGACCGCGCAGCGGGTGGCCTCGATGCGGGTGATCGTGGGTGGCCGGTTTGGCGAGTCGCTGACGCAGGGGTTCGTGCCTTGCGTCTGCTCGACGAGGTTCGTCCGCCCATCCCCGTCCGGGTCCTCGTTGGCGTCGGGCACGAGGGCATCGACGCAGGCGAACATGACCTCCCAGCCATCCATGAGCAAGTCCCCGTCGGTGTCGGGGTTGTTGGGGTTGGTCCCGAAGGTGTGCTCCTGGTCGTTCGTCAAGCCGTCGCGGTCGGGGTCGGCCTGGGGATCCACGTCGAGAGGGTCCAGGTGGTCGAAGCCGTAGCGAATCTCCCAGACATCGCTGAACCCATCGAGGTCGGTGTCGATCGTCGTCTGGTCCGGGATGACATAGCGCGTGCCGACGCCCACGGTCCGCGTGACGACGATCTCTTGTCTCGGCGCGTTCGAGTCCGAGTAGGCGAAGTCGGCGCTCAGCAGCCGCCCGGGCGGGGCGTTCGAGACGGACGCCTGCACCTGTCGGGTCAGCTGCGCGCCCCGGGCGAGGGTCGTGGTCGGCCACGAGATCCACTCGTACCAATTGCATCCGTTCACAATCGAAATATAAGGGCAGGTGGCGCCCATGGAGAGGTTGGCGGTCCCCACGGAGGCGTGCCGGGGCAGCCGAACCTGCACGCGCGCGTCGGTCCGACCGATGCGTCCCACGTTGGCCACGCTGCTCGTCAACGTCAGCGTGGTGCCACTGAGGCTGAAAATGGGGTCGCTGCGGGGGACGGTGACGCTTCGGACGACGACGTGCGCCGAGGTCTCGGCGATCGGGCCCGCGACCGGGTCATCGTTTTCGACCCACACCCGCGCCCCGACGAGAGACCCCGCGGGCAGGCTCGAAGCCACGTCGAGCTGGATTTCGAGCTGGGCCCATTGGCCGCCGGGCAGAGCGCCGAGCGGGAGCAGGAACCCGGCGTTGGTCGGGACCAAGGTCGGCTGCCCACGCGCCAAGGCCAGCCCAGGCTGGAGCGAGACATACAGGACGAGCCCGCTGGCTGCCCTCATGTTGGTGTTGCCGACCAAGATGCGGAGGGTACGGGTCCCTGGCGACTCGGTGTTGGGTTCGTCGAAGTCCGCCCTGAGCTCGAGCCCCTCGGTGTCGTCGGCGCGCACGAAGAAGCGCCGCCCCCGAACGAAGTCTCCATTGACGTCCTCGGCGCGAAATCGACCCAAATGAAGACGTCCGGAGACGAGGGTCGAAGGTCCGGTGGTCGGGACGCCGGCGGAGCGCGTCTCCCCGGCCTGAAGAGAGCCGAGCTCGCCGGTGATCCACTCACCGTGCACGCAAGCACTCACGTCATAGATATATGGGCAAGTGAAGCGGGCCGAGACGCCGGCCGGAGGCAAGGAAGGCTGAGCGATCACTGCCCTGAAGAGCTGGCTCGCCCGGGGGGGCATCACGCGCAGGCGGACGTCGGTCCGTCCCGAACTCGACGGGTTGGTGACGATGTAGCGGTGGCGGTCGAGGTCCCAGCCCTCGGGGACGGGGGTCTCCTCGATGTCGGCTGCGGCAGCGAGCCCGGGAGCTCGGCTCACGATCGCGAAGTCCTCGCTCCGCGCGACCGGGCCGGACGCGCCGACCAGGGCGGCCCGCACCGGGAGAACGGCAGCGTCGGGAAGGCCGGTGTCCGCTTCGACCTCGAGCCAGCGCGCGCCGGTGCGCCCGACCGGGAGGTCGGTGAGGCTTGGGTTGTACAGGGGCCAGCGCACCACGCGCCCGCTGACGGTGGCGCCGCGGTGGGCGGCGCGTACCGTAGAGAAGCCCGGCGGTAGCTCGACCACCAGGTCCACCTGCCCGGTGCGCCTCACGCCCGCGTTGGCGAACGCGACCTCGATTCGTCGCCGGGCGCTGGGCTCGATGAGCTGGTCCGACAGCGACACCCCAAGCTCGAGACCGGCAGCGGGGACCATGCGGATCGCCCGGCTGAGACCCACGACCTCCGATCCAGCGCGGGCGGTGGCGTGCACCTCCACCGGACCGTAAGCGCCGCTGTAGAGCTCGAGCGGCAGGTCGATGACCCGGGTCGCCCCAGCGGGAAGCGTCCCGAGGGCGGCGGGGCTCCAGCGGATCCACTCGCTGTACACGCAGGTATCCACGGAGAGGATGTAGGGGCAGGAGGAAGCCGGGGGTACGGTCTGGGCCAGCCTCCGCAGGCGCCCGGTCCACGGGGGGAGCACCGACAGCTCGATCCCGCTGATCGCCTCGCTGCCCTCGTTGCGCACCGCGAGCTGCCACCACGAGGTGTTGCTGGTCGGGGTGGGGTCCATGGCCGGCTGAAGGTCGATCCGCAGCGCCGGTGCCGCCCCGA
>DAIQNR010000135.1:0-13785 GCA_036788295.1 Myxococcota bacterium | reverse complement strand
TCAATGGACGGGGGCTCGTTCTCGGGGCGAGTCGTTGGGCGAATTTCGGTGGGTAGGGGCGAGAATGGTCGGTTGTCCGCCAATTTCGTTGGGCGCCGTTCGCTTTTCGGTGCTCGGCGGGTCCCGACGCAGGTCGGCCCTCGAAAGCACGGCTGAGGTTCTCAAGGTAGGGGGTTGAGCAGCGGCAGGGAGGGGCGGAACGACCAATCCGGGAAGTGTGCGCCGAGAGCTCCGGTTCGAAAGGCGGCCGAGGCTCTGCGGTAGGCGTCGATGAAGTCCCGCCACCGCTCTCGAAAGGCTTCTCGCAGCCGGGCGCAGGCGGCGAGGCATTTTGGGGCAGGACTCCGCTTTGGTTGTTCAGGGGCCCCGACCACGTCCTGCCGTGCCCGGGGGCGCGCGCGCCTCGTAGGCAGGAGAGCTGTACCTCCGTTGACCGTCTGCGGCCTCCTCGTGAATGGAAGGGCATGTTCACCGGAATCGTCGAGGGACTCGGGCGGATCGCGGCGGTCCGGCCCGGATCGGGCGGGGGAAAGACGCTCGAGGTCGAGCACGGGTTTTCGCCCAATGGGGTCGCGGTCGGGGACTCGGTTGCCCTGAACGGGGTCTGCCTCACCGCCACCACGGTGGCCCACCACCGCTACACCGTCGATGCGGGGCCGGAGACCCTCGACCGGACGACGGTCGGCCAGCTCGCGGCGGGCCACCGGGTGAACCTCGAGCGGGCCGCGACCCTATCCACGCGGCTCGGCGGCCACCTCGTGCAGGGCCACGTCGACGCCGTCGGCCGGATCCGCTCCGTCGAAGCGAGGCAGAACGCCTGGGACCTGTGGGTGGAGCTCGACCCGGCGACGCTCCGGCTCGTCGTGCCCCGAGGTTCGGTCACGGTGGACGGCATCAGCCTGACCGTCACCGGCCGGGACGCGACCGGCTTCTCGATCTCGATCATCCCCCACACCTGGGAGGTTACCGCCCTGTCCGACCGGACCCACGGCTCGTCGGTGAACGTCGAGGTGGACCTCATCGCCCGCTACGTGGACGCGCTGCTCGAGCCGGCCCGCCCGGGGCTGAGCTTCGAGCGCCTCGCCGAGCTCGGCTACCGTTGAATCGTTTGCCCCGCCGATGGGGCCGAAGCGGCGGCCCGCGGTTGCATCCCGGGGCCCCGCGTGCCAGGCACCGCCCGGGACCGAGATGGCGTGGGAGAACGTGCGGGGCGCGATCGACGACATCGCGCAGGGAAAAATGGTGATCCTCGTAGACGACGAGGACCGCGAGAACGAGGGCGACCTGTGCATGGCCGCCCAGAAGGTCACCCCGGAGGCGGTCAACTTCATGGCCACCCACGGGCGGGGGCTGATCTGCCTGACCCTGACCGAAGCCAAGATCGCGCAGCTCGACTTGCCGATGATGACCGAGCGCAACCGCTCGCCGTTTCAGACCGGCTTCACCGTGTCCATCGAGGCCGCCGAGGGGGTGTCGACCGGGATCAGCGCCGCGGATAGGGCCCGCACCATCATGGCCGCAGTCCACCCCGAGGCCAGGCCGGCCGACCTCGTGACCCCCGGTCACGTCTTTCCGATCCGGGCCCGCGATGGCGGGGTGCTGGTGCGAACCGGCCAGACCGAAGGCTCGGTGGACCTCGCGAAGCTCGCCGGCCTCGAGTCCGCCGGCGTCATCTGCGAGATCATGAACCCGGACGGGACGATGGCCCGGCGCCCAGAGCTCGAGAAGTTCGCCGAGCAGCACCGCCTGCGCATCCTGACCATCGCCGAGCTGGTGGACTACCGGCTCGCCCACGACACCCTGGTCGAGAAGGTGGTGGAGCGCCGGGTTCGGACCGAGGCCTGGGGCGAGATCGACGCGGTGGTGCTCGCGTCGAGGCTCGACGGCTCCGAGCACCTCGCGCTTCGGGTCGGCGAAATCGACCCGGAGACCCCGCACCTCGTCCGGGTCCAGTCGATAAGCCTCCCTGCGGACCTCGTGGGTCTCGCGTTGTCGGGCGGCGGCGCCGAGATGCAGGCGGCGATGTCGGCGATCGCGGCCGAGGGCAGCGGCCTGTTCGTGTACCTGGTCCGGTCAAAGCCGGACTCGGGCGACATCGCCCGAAAGCTCGCGGAGCTCGGGCAGCCGTCGGCCGCGACCAGCTACGCGAAGGTCGGGGTCCGCCTCGACCTGCGCGAGTTCGGCATCGGGGCCCAGATCCTCAAGCTCCTCGGCGTGCGGCGGTTTCGCCTGCTCAGCAACAGCGACGTGCGCATCGTGGGCCTCGAAGGTTTCGGTCTCGACCTCGTGGCTCGCGTCCCCCTCGACGCCAGCGGACAAAACCCGAAGGAGCCTGCATGAAGACCCACGACGCCCCCCTCCACGCGACCGGCTTGAAGTTCGGGCTCGTCGTCTCCCGGTTCAACGCGCTCATCACCGAGCGGCTGCTCGAGGGCGCGACCGACGCCCTCGTCCGCCATGGTGCCGCCGAGGGCGAGCAGGAGCTCGTTCGGGTCCCGGGGGCTTGGGAGATGCCGCTCGTCTGCCGATGGATGGCCGAGCGCGGCGGCCTCGACGGGGTCATCGCGCTCGGCTGCGTGATCCGGGGGGGCACGCCGCACTTCGAGTACGTCGCCGGCGAGGCGGCGAAGGGCTGCGCGCAAGTGATGATGCAGACCGGCGTCCCGGTCTCTTTCGGCGTGCTCACGACCGACACCATCGAGCAGGCCATCGAGAGGGCGGGCACCAAACACGGCAACAAGGGCTGGGAAGCGGCGATGGCGGCGATCGAGATGGCGCACCTCGCCCGCTCCTTCGCCCCGGGGCGCTGACCGGTGCAGCGGCAGGTGCGCCAGTGGGCGCTGATGGTCCTCTACGGGCTGGACGTTCATCCCTCTACGCCAGAGCAGGCCCTCCAGCGGTTCTTCTCCGCCTTCGGGGACGGGCGGCCGCTCGATCCCCAGCCGAGCTGGGCCCGGGAGGCCGATTTTTGCGTCGATGTCGGCGCGGCGGTCGGCGGTCGAGCTTGGGTGGAGGACCGGGTGAGCGGAGTCGCCCGCGGCAAGGAGGCGATCGACGCCGAGCTGCGCCGGGTGAGCACCCATTGGCGCCTCGAGCGCATGGCCCTCGTGGACCGCAACATTCTGCGGCTCGCCGCGTTCGAGCTCATGTTTCGGTCCGAAGAGGTGCCGCGAAAGGTCGCCATCAACGAAGCGGTCGAGCTCGCCAAGCGGTTTGGCGGCGAGGAGTCCCGGGCTTTCGTCAACGGGGTCCTCGAGCGGGTCGGGCAGGGGCGGTGAGCCGGTCCGATTTCCGCGGCCCTCGCGTCGCGCCCGGCCCGGGGCCCGCCTCGTCGATCCCGAGAGCCTCCGTCGATTGTGGGTGACCGGGTGAGCCGGCTCGAGATCCATCCTGGGCGCCTCGAAGTGCTCGAGCGGCTCGACGTGGACGCCATCGCGCTCATCCGGCCGCCCGGGGAGCGGGAGCCGCAGGGTCTGCTCGGGCTCGTCGACTGGCGGCTCGGGGGCCGAATCGCCCGGATGGGACGGGCCGGCTGG
Organism: Myxococcota bacterium; assembly: GCA_036788295.1. Lineage (GTDB taxonomy): Bacteria > Myxococcota > Kuafuiibacteriia > Kuafuiibacteriales > Kuafuiibacteriaceae > JAHQVK01. Next base: position 10,249 of record DAIQNR010000135.1, on the reverse strand, counting down.
CTCGAGGGAGCGCCGCTGCTCACCGCCGGCGGACCCGGTTTCGGCCCCCGGCGGATCTTCGTGTTCTCGGAAGGGGATCGCGGCTCGGCCGCTCGAGTTCTCCTCGGGGCCGGGGCGGGCTCGGTCGCGCTCGCCCCTCGCGCCGACCGGGACAGCGGCGAGGACGCGCTCGCCTGGCTCGCGGCCGCGAGCGGCTTCGAGCGGGTGGTGATGCTCGACCCAGACGGCGGGCTCGAGCGGCTCCGCGACCGGATCGCGAAGGAGGGGGCTCGATTCGGGCTCGACCTCGCGCGATGAGAAGCGGCGGTGGATGAGCTTCACGCCGCGATGGAGCAGCTCGGCGCCGTCGCCGGCTCGTTTGGGGCGGTGCTGTGCGACTTCGAAGGGGAGGCGATCGCGGTCCGGCTCGGTCCAGCCCCGCTTCCCGAAGGGTCCGAGCGCCGGCTCGAGCGGCACGTGCCCCGGTCCCTCGGGTCCGGTCCGTCCGCAGGCACGTTTCTGCTCCGCTTGGCCGGGGCCGAGCCCTGCGCCCTGCTCGCGCTGTTCGAGGGGCCCCGGGCCCGGTTCGGGGCCGGTCCGCTGCTGGGTCTCGATCTCGAGTTTCGCGAGGCTGGGGTCCTCGCCCGCCGCCTGCCCGAGGACCACTACGTCGCGCTCTTTCTCGGGCCCACCGCCGATCGAGCCCGAGCCCGGCGGGTGCTCGAGCAGGTCGTGCCCGTGCTCGCTCGGGAGCTGAGGTGAAGCGAGGGGCGCGAACGTGGCGACATGGGCCGCGCTGTGCTAGGTCCGGGCCCATGCGGAGCGTGCGGAGAAGGGCGTCATGAACCAACGCCTCGAGATCGACTTCGTGGCCTATTTGGGGGACCCCGAATCGGGGGCTTCGGCGGCCGCGAGCCAGGAGCTCCTCCGGGACGGCGCGGACCGAAGCGGCATCGAGTGGCCGGGCGCCGCGGGGGCGATCACGGTGCGGCGGGAGGGCAAGGACCTCATCGAGCGTCTCCCGGAGCCGATCTTCAAACTGGTCAGCCACATGGTGCGCGCGGTGCACTCGCTCATCGAGGGGGAGTCGGAGACGGTCGAATACATGGAGAGCGAGCACGGCTTTCTGTTCGAGCCGAGCGGCGAGGACGTGATGGTCTCGTTCTTCTCCGGCAACGCGTTCGAGCCGGAAGAGTACCTGCTCGCCGAGGCGCAGACCCCGCTCGAGTCCTTCGCGGAGCAGATCATCGGCATGGGGGAGCGGCTCAGGGACCTGGTGAAGCTCACCGACCCGGGCCTGTTCGACCGGGACGAGTACACCCAGAGCCTGCTCGAGTTCCTCGAGATGAGCACCGACACGTTCAAGACGTTCAAGCTCGCCCGGGAGCGCGGCTTGCGCTGAGGCGGGAGGCGAAACCGGCGTTCGTCCCCTGTACAGCTCCGGCCGGGCCGACGCATGATGCCCGGGTGAAGCGGATCGACCCTCGCCCCAGCCGGGTGGGCGCCGGCGCGACCGCCGGCGATCCGGACTCGCTCGAGGATCTGCAGCTGCGCCGGGAGCGTCACGAGCGGCTGACCCGAGGCCCGCCCGCTCGTCCGTTCTCTTCCGTCCTCGCTTCTGCCCGCCGGGGCGGCGCCCCCGAGCCGGTCCCCGAGCCGCCCTCGCCCGCGCCGCCGGGGGCCATCGACCCCCACCTCGGGCTCGATCCGCGGCAAGACGCCGCGCTCGCCTCGGGCAGCGGCCGGCGGAGCGCCAAGGTCATCATCAAGGGCTGATATGGGTTTTGGCCGGACCCGATGAGCGAGCTCGTGCACCCCACCCCCACCCCGACCGGAGGCGCGCGGCGCCCGGGGGCGTCGGCGCCGCTCGACCCGCTCGCCCGCGAGCTGGCGGTGCTCAGCCGTGCCGGCTACCCGCTCATCTCGGTCGTCACCCAAGAAGAGCACCGGGCGGTGGTCTTGGTCGAGGCGGCGGCTCGAGCGGCCAAGAAGCAGTGCCTCCGCTGGTCCATCTCCCTCGGCTTTCACGAGGGACCGGACGCCGCGGCCGAGGAGACGGCGGGGCAGCCGGAGCTCGCGCTGTCCGGGCTCGCCGCCTACGCCGAGCCGGCGCTGTTCGTCTTCCTCGACTTTCAGCCATTTCTTCACCAGCCGGCGGTGGTTCGGCGCCTTCGGGACCGTCTGCCCGAGCTCGCTCGGCGCCGGCAGTCGGTGGTGCTCGTCGGAGCGAACCCAGGGCTCCCGGCCGAGCTCGAGAAGGACGCGGCGGTGGTGGATCTGCCCCTTCCCAACGCGGATGCGCTCATGCACGAGCTCGTCCGGGTGGCCCGGTCGGAGCGGGTCGATCTATCGGCCGAGGTGGCGGACCGGGCGGTTCGGGCGGCGCTCGGCCTGTCCATGAACGAGGCGAGCCGGGTGTTCAGAAAGGTCATGGTCGTGCGCCGGGGCCTCGCCGAGGACGATCTCCACCTCATCATCGAGGAGAAGAAGCGGGCGCTGCGCACGACCGACGTCCTCGAGTTCCACGACCTCGGCGAGCGGCTGACCGACGTCGGCGGGCTCGGCGAGCTGAAGCGATGGCTCGGCAACCGCAGCCGGGCCTTCGGGGAGGAGGCGAGGGCCTTCGGGCTGCCCGCGCCAAAGGGCCTGTTGTTGCTCGGGGTCCAGGGGTGCGGCAAATCGCTGTCGGCCAAGGCGGTGGCCGAGCTGTGGAAGTTCCCGCTGCTCCGCCTCGACCTCGGCGCGGTCTTCGCCGGGGCCGGTGGATCCCCGGAAGCCGCGATCCGGCAGGCGATCAAGGTGTCGGAGAGCCTCGCCCCGGTGGTGCTGTGGGTGGACGAGATCGAAAAAGGCTTCTCGCAGGTCGAGGCCGGGGAGTCTTCGGTGCGGGTGTTCGGCAGCTTTCTCACCTGGCTCGCCGAGAAGCGGGCCGAAGTGTTCGTCGTCGCCACCGCGAACGAGGTGGCGGCGCTGCCCCCGGAGCTGCTGCGCCGGGGCCGCTTCGATGAGGTCTTCTTCGTGGACCTCCCGAACGCCCACGAGCGGCTCGACATTCTCCGCATCCATCTTCGAAAGCGGGGCCGCGACCCGGACGGCTACCCCCGGCTCGATCAGGTCGCCGCGCTCGCCGAGCAGTTCTCCGGGGCCGAGCTCGAGCAGGTGGTGACCGCCGCGCTGTACCGCGCGTTCAGCGCTGACCGCGAGCTGTCCGGCGAAGACCTCGAGATCGCCACCAAGCAGACCGTGCCCCTCTACCGAACCTACGAGGAGCGAATCAAAGCCCTCCGGGACTGGTCGAAGAACCGGGCCCGCCCGGCGACGCTCGACTCGACCGTGCTCGACCTGTTCGGGGCCTGAGCCATCATCCCTCTTTGGACCTCGAATCGGCAGCCAGGTCGCCGGGGGAGCCCATCGATCCTCGACCGCGGGTTCGGGCCCCTGCTACATGCTCGTCGTGCTCGGCGATCTCTCCCATGCGCGGGACCGGCTCCTGTCGCTCCTTCGCGACCTGGCCTTTCAGCAGCGGCCGGTGACCTTGGCCTCCGGGCGAAAGAGCCACTTCTACGTGGACTCGAAGCAGGTGACCCTGGATCCCCACGGCCACGTCTTCATCGGGCACCTGCTGTTCGAGGCGATCCGGGCCCATGAGGAGCGATCGGGGGTCCACGTGGCCGGCGCCGGCGGCCTGACCCTCGGCGCCGATCCGCTCGCGTCGGCGGTGGCGATGACCTCGGCCCTGCGGGAGCATCCCATCGCTGCGTTTCTCGTCCGAAAGGAGCCCAAAGGGCACGGCACTGGGGCGTGGCTCGAGGGGACGTCGAGGCTGGCGCCGGGCTCGGAGCTCGTGGTGCTCGAGGACGTGGTCACCACCGGGGCCTCGGCCCTCGCCGCGGTGGACCGGGTGACGGGCGCCGGGTTCGAGGTGCGCCTGGTGCTCGGCCTGGTGGACCGGCTCGAGGGCGGCCGGGAGGCGATCGAGGCCCGGGGTCTTCGGCTCGAGACCCTGTTCACCCGAAGGGACTTCCTGTCCGACGAGGAGGCCGAAGGATGAAGCTCGGTGCGCTCGAGCTCTTGGCGTTGGCATTGAGCGCCGTGGTCGTCGGATGCTCCGGAAAGCCGGCGCCTCTTCGGCTCGAGCCCCCGACCGAAGGGCTCGCTGGCGACTACGGCGCCGTGCTGGACCGGTGGACCCGGCGCTCCCAGATCTACGACGGCTTGTTCAGCGTGCTGTACGTCGGCGCCACCTTTCACGCCCCCGAGCTGCGCCGGGCGTTCCTTCAGCGCTTTCCCGACGCCTACGGCCGGGGCAGCGAGGAGGCGAGGCGCCTCACCCTCGCGAACCCGGACGCCGAGACCCACTGGGAGTTCTTCTTGGGCGCCGCCACTTCGAAGCAGCGGTGGAACGACTTCGCCCGCGCCGACTCGATCTGGCGGGTCTCGCTCGTAGCCGATGGGGTCGAGGTGGACGCCAAGGTCCGCCGCATCCCGCTCAATGCGAACGTCCGGGTGTTCTATCCCTATCTCACCCCGTATACGTCCGGCTACGGTCTCGAGTTCCCGCTGACCACGGTCGAAGGCAAGCCGCTCATCACCTCCGCCACCCGAAAGCTCGAGCTGAGGGTGTCCTCCGCGCTCGGCAACACTTCGCTGGTGTGGGATCTCGGCGGCTCAGACGAGCTCGCGGCGGAGCAGCAGGGTGTCGGACGGGGCGCCGGAGGATAGGTTCGGGTAGTCCAGAGTGTAGTGGAGGCCCCGGGACTCCCGCCGCTGCAGGGCAGATTTCACGATGAGCTCGGCCACGGTGCAGATGTTCCTCAGCTCGACCAAGTCCCTCGTTACCACCGCGTGCCAGTAGAACTCTCGGACCTCCTCGCGAATGGTCTCGATGCGGCGCTGCGCCCGGAGCAGCCGCCGGTGGCTGCGCACGATCCCGACGTAGTTCCACATGAACCGGCGGATCTCGTCCCAGCACTGCGTGACCACCACCAGTTCGTCCGAAGGGACGGCGCTGCCCGGATCCCAGGTCGGGACCTCGGACAGCATCGGGTGGGCCGGCTCCTCGAGGTACCGCTCGGAAGACAGCGCCGCCCGATGTCCGTACACCGCCCCCTCGAGCAGGCTGTTCGAGGCGAGCCGGTTGGCGCCGTGCATGCCCGTGCAGGAGACCTCGCCGGCCACGAACAGCCCGGCGATGTCGGTCTCCCCGTTCTCGTCGCACCGAACCCCGCCGCATACATAGTGGGCAGCCGGGACCACCGGGATGGGATCTTTGGTGAGGTCCACCCCAAAGCCGAGGCACGTGGCGTAGATGTTCGGGAAGCGCCGCTTCAAGAACTCGGCCTCGAGGTGGGTCATGTCCAGGAACGCGCAGTCGTCGCCGGTGCGCTTCAGCTCGGTGTCGATGGCCCGGGCGACGATGTCCCGAGGGGCGAGCTCCCGCAGGGGGTGGTGGGCCTCCATGAACGCGGCGCCGTCCCTTCGGCGCAAAATCCCGCCTTCGCCGCGCAGCGCCTCTGAGATGAGAAAGCTCTTGGCCTTCGGGTGAAACAAACAGGTGGGATGGAATTGGATGAACTCCATGTTCGCCACCGAAGCCCCGGCCCGCCACGCCATCGCGACCCCGTCCCCCGTGGCCACGTCCGGGTTCGAGGTGTACAGGTACACTTTGGAAGCGCCCCCGGTGGCGAGCAGCACCACCTTGGCGAGAAAGGTTCGGACCTCGCCCCGGCGCTCGTCGAGCACGTACGCGCCGAGCACCCGGTTGTCGGCCGGGGGCAGGTTGTGACGTCCGCGCCCTTCGACCCGCCGCGTCGTGATGAGGTCCACCCCGGTGTGGTCCTCGAGGATCGTCACGTTCGCCTTCAGCCGCAGCGCGGCGAGCAGCCCCCGCATCACCTCGGCTCCGGTGACGTCGCCGGCGTGCAGCACCCGGCGGTGGCTGTGCCCGCCCTCTTGGCCCAGATCGTAGTCTTCGTCCTCGCCCCTCCGGTCGAAGCGCACCCCGTACTCGGCGAGCCGCCGGACCACCTGCGGACCCTCACGCACCACCCGCTCGACGACGTCGCGCCGGCACAGGCCCGCCCCCGCCTGCAGGGTGTCCTGCACATGGGCCTCGAAGCTGTCGGCGGCGCCGAGCACCGCGGCGATGCCGCCCTGGGCGTACGCGGTGTTGGCCTCTTCGGCGGAGCGTTTGGTCACCACCAACACCCGCCATCCCCGCTCCGAGGCCTCGAGCGCGAAGGCGAGGGCGGAGATACCGCTCCCGACGACGAGAGCGTCGAACTCCCCATCCATGTCGGCACGCTAGACCCTGGTCGCCGGACCGACAAGCCGAGGCCACCGGCGCGCCACGCAAACGATCGGGCCGGACGGGCCGAGCGGATCGAGGGGGCGAAAACGACGCGCCCCACGGGGCCTTTTGGTACCATCGGCTGGTGGGCGGGGGCAAAGGAGCGCGGGGGGCGCCGGGCCGGGGCTCGGCAGCGCGGGTGCTCTTCGTGGCCTTCGGTCTCGTCTCAGCCGGGGGATGGAGGCCGGCGGCGGCGGCGGAGCTGTACAGCTTCGTGGACGAAGAGGGCGTCGTGCACTTCACCAACGTGCGGGCGGACGCCCGGGGGCCGGGCTGGCGGGTGTACCAGGGTCCGGAGGCGGACGGCTTTGGCGGGGAGCCGCCGCTCGTGCTCGAGATCGAGGGCAGAGAACGGGTGGTCTACCCGGTGGACGTAGCTCGGTACGACGCGATCCTCCGGGAGGCGGCCGAGCACTACCGGCTGCCGTTCGCGTTTTTGAAGGCGGTCGCGAAGGTGGAGTCGAACTTCGACCCGAAGGCGGTGTCCAGAGCGCAGGCCAAGGGCCTGATGCAGCTCATCGACGACACCGCGCGGCGCATGAACGTGGACGACCCGTTCGATCCGAGACAGAGCGTCTTCGGGGGGGCCCGCTACCTCCGCATCCTCGCAAACCAGTTCGACGGCGACCTGGTTCGCACCACCGCCGCGTACAACGCCGGCCCCGAGCGGGTGAAGCGGGCCGGGGGCATCCCTGCGATCGACGAGACCCGGCGCTACGTCCGGCGGGTGCTGGCGCTGTACCGGCACTACCGGCTGGCGGAGGCGAAATGACGAAGAGCGAGCTGTTTCGGCAGGCCCTCACGTGGCCCAACCTCATCACCTGGCTTCGCATCCTCGCCGTCCCGGTCGTGCTGCTCGTGATGCAGGCCGATTCGCCGAGGAACGCGTTTTTCGCCGCGATCCTGTTCGGGCTCGCGTCGGGCACCGACGCCCTCGACGGGTGGCTCGCCCGCCGGTTCAACCAGGGCTCGGTCGTGGGCAAGCTGCTCGACCCGCTCGCGGACAAGCTCATCGTGACCGGCAGCCTCGTGATGCTCGTCGATCTCGGCCGGGTCTCGGCGTGGTGGGTGCTCGTCATCCTCGCCCGGGACATGTTCGTGAGCGGCCTCCGGTCGCTCGCAGCGAGCGAAGGCTGGCTCATCGCCGCCCGGGATCTCGGCAAGCAGAAGACCGCGTTTCAGATGGTGGGCCTGTGGTGCCTGCTCGTTCACTACCCGTACCCGGTGTTCGGCGGCGAGCTCGTCAGCTTTCACCGTGTTGGCCTGTGGTGCCTCGGCATCAGTGTCCTCTTCAGCCTCGTCTCCGCCGTGGACTACACGCTGGCCTTCGCCCGCCGCATGGACGAGACGCCCAAAGCAACCGCTTGACGGTCCCGGCCGAGCTCTTTGGCTCGGCGAGAGACGCGTCGCCGCGTCATCGCTCACCCTTTTCGCTCGCTTTGGCCGGAGCCGACAGGACGAGGCGGGCGGTCGCGGTCAGACGGTCGAGATCCTTGTCGACCGCGTCGTGGTCCCCCAGGTGGACGCCCACGAAATAGGCGCCGGTCACGAGCAGCCCGTCGTGCATCTCGACTGCGTCGGCGATGAGGGTCTGGCCGGTCTTCGGGTCGCGCCAGCGGGTCCGCAGGAACCCAAGCTCGCCGCTGCGCTCCGCGGCCACATGCTGCTTCTCGTACCCACTCTCCTCCAAGATGTGGATGCTCCTCCCCAACTCGATGCTCCTCTCCTGCGGAGGAAGCCACACGAAGAACAAGATGTAGTCGCTTCGCTCGAGCTTGTGGACGTCCACGAGCGCTGCGCCCACCGTTGCGCTCACCGTTTGAGGGGGTTGGTCGAAATCTACCGAAAAAGGTCCGATGCTCGCGGTGTAGCGCTCGGGGGCGCGCCGCGTCCCGCTGGGGGCCAGCGGCTCGATCGATAGACCGTGCTCCCCGAGAAGTTCCGGGAGCCCCAATCGGGGATCGAGGTGCAGGTTTCCCACGACCACCATCGTTCGGCGGCGCTCTTCGAGGAGGGCAGCGATGCGCTCCGCCATCTGCTCGTGGCGCCCCGGCGGGACGAAGGCCGCTTTCACCATCTCGATGGGAAATGGAGACGAACGCCGCCGCTCGCGGCAGAGGGCGGTCGTGATCCGAAGGTCCGATAGGAGGGATTCGCGATCAAAGCTTTGAATCCTTTGTGGCTCCAGGCTGTAGAGCGAGATCCCACGCCGCCGAGCCTCGTTCATCAGGTTCACGTCCACCCCGGCTTCGTCGATCACGCCCGCCGAACGCTTGCACTGACGGGAAAGCAGCGTGATCCCCACCATGAGGCTATGGGACGAGAGTTGCTCCCAGGTCAGCCCCACCGACTCGGCCACCGGGGCGACCTCCTCGCGGAGCTCCTCGGGCCAGCCCCCCGGCTCCGTCTTTGGGGCTTCCTCGGTCCCGACCCTCTCGAGGTACAGCGCGTCCGCCCGCCCGAGTTCATCCCACACCGCCTCGTCCAGCGCCTGCTGGTTCGGCTCGAGCGAGTGCACGCTGCCCAGAAGGATCACCGTCCCTGGCCGGCCCGGCGCCGTGATCTGCCACATCGGCCCCTCCGGAACCGCTTCCCAACCCGCTCCCCAGTGGGACGGGCCGCTCCCTGTCCCCGGCAGCGAGGCGCACCCGGCGGCGATGAGCCACGCGATGTTCGCCGTCCTCATCGCTCGTTGCCCTCGATCGGAGCCGGGTAGCTCACCCGCGGGTCTCGGCTCTCGTCATGGCCGGCCAGCTCTGTCCGCTGGGCTTCGGTCAACTGAACGGAGAGGTCTTCTTCTCCAGCCATGTCGGCCTTTCGCCCGATGAGCTCGGCTTCGGAGGGCGGTGGGCCCGAGAACGCCTCGAGGCCCGGACGCGGACTGATCGGGTCGGTGAGATGGTCCCTCAGAAACAGCGCGTCGAGTCCGGTGATCTCACCCGGTGTGCCCACCTCCCCGCCGGGCGGCGGCAGCGTCGTGTCCTTTTTGGTTGGCGGCGGCGGGGGTGGCGCCGGTGGCGTTTCAGTGGGTTCAGCTGGGGGCGGCGCTCCGTCCTTGGGCGAGGCGGTCTCGAGGTAGAAGGTCATCTTCTTTGGTGTCTCGATGCTCTCCGGGAGAAGTCCTTCGGCCTGCTCTTTCGTCAACTTCACCGGTCCCCCCGGGACCGCCTCATTCGAGCCGCTGGGGAAGGGCTTCTGGGGGAAGAGCGATTCGTTTTTCGACAGCTTTCCAAAGATTTCCAACCCCTTCTCGACCCCCTCTTGGGTGACCGTCGCCTTCGGCAGATCTCCGACCTGGACGCCTACCCTTACTTTTCCGTCCTTGACTCCTACCTCGAGAGAGAACTGGTTCGTAAGGCCGCTCGCTCGCTGCTGCAGCCCAGCGATCGCGCTCGATGGTTCGGTGGGGGACGCGCCTTGCTGCCCTCGAAGGGGGCAGGCAAACGCCGATGCGTCCAGGCGATGACCAGCTCCGGGCAGCAGGCACGAGCCTTCCTGCTCGCCGGGACGTCCGAGAGACACCCCCACCGGGAGCGCCGCGCCGATGGACAGCTGCGCCGCGGCGAACAGCCCCTCGCCTCCGGGGGACAACGGACTCTTTGCGGCCGCGGCGAGGTCGGGAAAGGCGCCGGGATCCACTCGGCCGACGCTGGCATCGGGGGCGCCAAAGACCGCGCGCAGCCGGTTCGTCCGCGAAGCGGCCGGCGAGGCGGAGTCGAGCGGGGGTCGCTCGCCAGCGACTACGTCGGTGGGGGCCTCGCTCCGTGAGACCACCGAGGTCATGTTCGTAGGGGGCGATTCGATCCTCATTCCGTGTACGAAAGCACACCGCGTACCATCCCAGCCCCACAGCGGCCCAGCCGGATGCCGAACGCCGAACGCCGAACGCCGAACGCCGAACGCCGAACGCCGAACGCCGAA
>DAIQNR010000134.1:0-13808 GCA_036788295.1 Myxococcota bacterium | reverse complement strand
CGTCAGCGCCATCGCCGAGGTCTGCCGGCGCGAACCCAACGTCCGCGCCATCGGTCAGGACACCGCCGCAGCCCCAGAGCAGCGCGCTGGCCAGGACGGCGAGGGCGGGTCGGCTGACCGGGAGTGGCATGTCAGTCGCCGCTTCGGACGCAGCGGCCGGGGAGGATCGCGGCCATCTCGCTGTCGGGGGCGGTGGCGCATCGGCCGCCGCTTGGGCCGGTGAACGGCAAGCCGTCGCAATCGGGGTCGGTGCAGCACAAAGTGGTGCAGAAGCGGGCTCCGAGCGGGTTGTTCGCGTCCGCCGGTCCGCAGACCCCGGAGCTGCACTCGGAGGGGTCGGCGCAGGCGGCGCCGAGCGCCCGGCCGCTCGGAGGGGCCGCTTCGCACACCCCCACCGAGGACGCCCCGACGGTTTGGCGCAAGCAAACCTGCCCGTCGGCGCAATCTCTCGGCGCGCAGCAGAGCTTCGCGCATCGCTGGTTCACGCACAGGGCGCCGGCGCAGTCGCCGTTGGCCTGGCACGCCTCCCCAGCGGCGGCACCGACGAAAGGTTCGAGGCAGCGAGGCAGCAGCGGGCGGACCGGCCCGCTGCCGACGAAGACCGAGATGCAGGCGGTCCCGGAGAAGCCGGCGCAGTCCCGGTCTCGGGCGCAGCCCTCGGCGCAGGTCAACGCCTCGCAGTAGCCGCTCTGGCAGGAAGGGACGGTGGGCTCGCACGCGGCGCCGCTGCGCTGGTCCCGGGGGTTGGTTCCGGCCAGCACGCGGCTCGGGACGCACTGGCCCGACCCGGACACGGGCACGCAATCGGACCCGAGCGGGCAGTCGGCGGTGGCGCTGCACGGGCGGCCGCAGAAGCGGAACACCTGCTCCTGCCCGTCTCGCACGATTCGGACCCCGAAGCAGTCGCCGGAGGCGCAGGCCGCGTCGCTGTCGCACGCCTCACCGAGCTCCAAGCCGGAGCATCGGCCGCTCTCTGCTTCGCAGGTGCCGCCGCGGCACGGCGGGGCGCCGGGCTCGGTGCAGCGCTGGCGGCAGCTCGCGCCGTCGCACCAAAAGCCGGCGGGGCACCCATCATCGCTCGAGCAGGCCGGGCTCGGCTGGCAGTGACCGGAGCCGAGGTCGCAGACCCGGTCGAGGCGGCAGGGTGCGTCGCGAAGCCCGCAACCGGGCTCGCATCGGCCGCCCACGCAGAGGGCTCGGGGCGGGCTGCACTCGCCATCGGAGGCGCAGGGCCCGAGGACGAGGCAGTGGCCGCTCGCCTCGTCGCACGCGCTCGGGTCGTCGCACGTGCGCTCACCGCAAGGCGGCTGGCACAACCCGCCTTCGCAGACGAGCGGCTCGGAGCAGTCCCGGTCGGCGGCGCACGGCAGCAGCCCGGCGTCCTCGGGGCCGGCGTCGTCGGTGCCGGCGTCGACGCCTTCGGGCACGCACCGGTCGTCTACGCACTGAAAGCCGGCGACGCACGGGCAGCCCCTGCCGTCGAGGTTCACGTCACCGAGCACGCACCCGGCCAGGCCAAGGGGCAGCAGCCAGCGCCACATCGAAGCCACGCTAGCCGATCGGGCGCGGGCCAACCATCGGTCCGAGGCGGGCCCGGGCGGGAAGGTCAGCGGACAGACGCCGGCGGGTCCGCGGCTTGGCGGGCGACCGCTTCCGCCCGCCCGAACCAGGCCAGCGCCGCGAAGCCAGCGAGCAGAACGAGGCCGCCCACGACGCCCGCCATCGCCATGCCCCCGAGCCGGGGGCGCGGCGCGGTGTCGGGGGCGCGAAACCCGGCGAAGCGGAGCAGGGTGCCGATCTGCTCCAGGTATCGGGTCGGCTCCGGCCGGCCCGGGTGGGCCGCCTTGATCGCCCGGTACCGCTCGAGCGCGAAGTCGAGCTGGCCAGCTTCGAGGCAAGCGGCGATGAACCGCTGCTGGCCCTCGTCGTCGCCGAGCTCGCGCTCGGCGCTCTTCCACTCCGTCCACAGCAAGCGGCGGCTCTCTGGCTCCGGGGCCCGGCGGCGCACCTGCACCTCCGGCCGGCGCTCCACCTCGTCGCCGCGGGCGATCGCGACGAAGCTGGTCCGAAACGGCCGGCTGGCCTCGTCCACGTCGAGCCGGATCCCGAGCCCGGTGGCCGTCCGGCCGACGACCGTCCCCGAAAACGTGCTCCGGTGCCCGCCGAAGAGCACCCAATCGACGTGGACCGGCGTCCCCGGAGCGAGCGAGGGACGGGTCTCGACCCAGAGGCTGCCCGGTGACAGCCGCGTCACCCGCCCGAGACTTCGGCCCTCCTCGTCGAGGATCGCCCTGAGCGGCCGCTGAAGCGGGATTCGGTTCTCGATCGGGCTCCGCTCGAGGTCCTCCGTGGGATGGAGCTCGGCGAGGTAGGCGCGAAACGCGTCCTCGGGGTCGAGGCCGTCGAGCGACACCGGCTCGAGCCTCATCGTCGGCGCGTCCTCCGCTGAATGGGTGGCCACACCCGATGCATCGGCCGAACCCGCCGGCCGCAAAGCCGGCGCCAGGCCAGGGGCCGTCACCTGGCCCACTCGGGAACACCGCTGCAGCCGGGGTCAGCGGCCAGGAAAGCGGACGGGATCGAGAGAGGCGGCGTAGCCCTCGTCCTGGAGGCCGAAGTACAGGCCGGCCCCCGCGGCGCCGGCCACGACGACCGTCGTAGCCAGCCAGAACCACCCTGAGGACAAGAGCCCTCCGCCTCGCTCTTCGGGCGGCGCGGCCATCGCCGGCGGCGGCGCGGCCCTCGCCAGCTCCGCGGGCGGGATCGAAGGGGCTTCGGCGACCGCGAGCAGCGGGGGAAGATCGAGCTCGGCCACCCGGGATGCGCCTTCGGGCAGGTCGAGCCGAAGCGCGGACAGCACCCGGCCGGAGCGTTCCACCACGATCGAGACCGGCCCCGGGTTGGCGGGGAGGGGCTGCCCGAGCCCGGCCGCCGGGAGCTCTTCCGAGCCGACCCGGATGACATCTCCGGCCGAGAGGTTCGGGGCGACGATGGTCAAGGTCGCCAGCCGAGGCCGCAGGCTCTCTCGCTGCGCCGCCGCGACCTTCCGAAAGGCCTCGTACTCTCCGGCCGAGGTCTCGCGCAGAAACACCCGGTAGCTCCGGTCGGCTTCTACGAGCTCACCGACCTTCTCCTGGGCCGTTGCGAGGTTGTAGAGCGTGAGCGGCACTGGATGCAGGCTGTAGGCCCTCTGGAATTGATCCTTCGCTCGGCTCCAATCCCTCGCTTTGGCCGCTTCGATCCCTTTGGCGACCCAATCCCTCGCCAGTTCCTCGGGGGCGACCTGGGCCGACGCGACCCCGACGAACAGAACCCAAGCTCCCATCCACGCCATCACGGATACTCCTCGGCCAGAATGGCCCCGTCGTGCTCCACCGCCGTCGCCTCGCCGAACCGGCCTCGGCCGCGAGCGGCGCCGCGGTCGAGATCCTCGGGGCCGGCGAGCCGGATCCCATCGACCTCGATCCCGCGGGAAGGCGGGGGCGAGGGTTCCGCCTCCACCGGTTTGGGCCGCCTCTTGGCCACCGGACGAGCCGGGCGCCGGACGGCTCTTCGAGCTGGCGCGTCGCTGGTCGTGCCTGCCACCGCGCCCTCCTTGGGGCTCCGCTCGTCGGGCTCCGCCCGTGGTTTTTCCGACCCCGCCGGCGGCTTTTCCGCCCTCGCCGGCGATTCTTCGGTCTTCTCCGCCTTGTCCGCGCCCGGGGGCACAAGAAGGACCGGTTCGCCGGTCGGGGACGGCTCCGAGGGCAGCGCGACCGATTCCGTCGGCTCGGGCCCGAGGCGGTAGGCGGCAAATACGCCGAGCGCCAGCGTCCCGAGCGCCGCCACCACGGCGGCGACGAGCGCCGTCCGGCGCCGGGTTGGAAACGGCGAGACCGACGTGATCGGGTCCGAGACCTCGACGACGGGCGCCGGGGTGGTCGGGATCGACGGGGTGAAGCCGCTCTCCGAGATGTCCCGGCCTTCGCGCACGCGCTGCCGAGACGACACCGTCGTCCCGCGGGCCTCGACCACCTCCCGGACCCGTTGGGCCACGCCGTCACCGCCTACCTCCCGGGCCGCAGGGACCGCTTCGAGCAGCGCGTCCCGAAAGGCCCGGGCCGACGCCAGCCGGCGGTTGGGATCTCGCTCGGTCGCCGAGCGCAGCGCGAGCACCAAGCCCTCTGGGAGGTCGTCCCGGACCGCTTCGATGGGGACCAGCGCACGGCTGCTCACCTCACGCAGCAGCTCCACCTCGTCCTTCCCCCGAAACGGCCGGCGCATCGCGAGCATCTCCCACAGGACGACCCCCAAAGAGTAGACATCGGATCTGCGGTCCAAAGGTTTGGCCGCGATCTGCTCCGGGGACATGTACGCGATCTTTCCCTTCAGCTTGAGGGTCGTGGTCTCGTGCTTTCGCTCCGCCGACTTCGCGATGCCGAAGTCGATGATCTTGACGTGCCCGTTTTGGGACAGCAGCACGTTGGTCGGGCTCACGTCGCGGTGGACGATGTGAAGGGGCTCGTCGTCGTCGCCCCGGGCCTCGTGGGCAAAGTGCAGGCCCTCCGCGACCGACGCGATGACATGCACGGCGAGCGGCACCGGGATGAAGCGTCGCAGCCGGTGCCCGTGGCGGACGAGCTGCCGCACCGAGCAACCCTCGATGAACTCCATCACGATGAATAGGTTGCCGTTTTGCTCTCCGAGCTCCTCCACGTGCACGATGTTGGGGTGGTCGAGGCGAGAGAGGATGTGGGCCTCGTCCACGAACATGCCCGCGAACTCTGGATCTTCGGCCAGGTGGGGGTGGACCAGCTTCACCGCGACCGGGCGGACGAAGCCCCGGGCCCCGGCTCGGCGCCCGAGGTAGAGCGACGCCATCCCCCCCACTCCAACCCGTTCGATGAGCTCGTAGCCGCCGACGACCGCGGGGTGGGCCATGGTCATATCTCCTCTACGGGCCGGAACTCGAACCGGGCCGGCCAGCTCATCCGGTCCTGGGGTTCGCTGGCGAAGACCTGGGTGAAGCCGCAGGGGGTCTCGCCGTCGTCGCACAGGCCTTGGTCCGAGCACTGCGCGGCCGAGCACGGGGGCGCACCCGGCCCCCGCAAACCCACCGCAGCTCCGTTGCCGCGAGCCCGCTCCTCCTGCTCGGCCGACTCCATCTGCAGGAACCCGAGCAGCACCCGGTTCGTCCCCTCCTCGAGCCCGACCGAAAAGCCGAGGTCGTCGCCTTGCGCGCAGGAGGGCTCGAAGCACACGTTTTTCCAGGTGATCCACAGCGTCTCTCGGTCGCCGCTGCCGACCAGGGCCAGGCAGACCCGGCCCGGGGCCTGGACCCGCAGGTGATCCCAAAATGCGAGAACGGACCTCGGCGGCGCCCCGGGGGAGCTCAGGGCTTCGCCGACCCTCACCTGGGAAGCGAGCGCGCCCGGAGGGGTCTCGGAGAACGAGACGTAGCCATCGCTCGCGATCCAGAGGTGCTCGACCAGCTCTCCGAAGTACCGAAACCGAAACGTCTCCCGCAGCGCGGCCATGAAGGTCGGGCTCGGGGCCCGCTCCTCCCCGATCACCGCCGTGAAGTTGGTCATCTCTTCCCGAAGCCGAGGGGCCACGGCGCACGCGTCGACCGGGTCGACCAGCTCGCTGCGTCGAACCGTGTACCGCTGGGCGATGCCCTCGCACGAGCGCCGGGCCACGGGGGCTGGCTCGGCGAACGGTCCGGTGGAGGCCAGCCGATCGCACGGTGCTCCCCGGCACCCGTCGTCGAGCACGAGGTGGGCGGAGCGGCGGCCCCCGTCGTCGAGCGGGATCGTCGCAATCGCCTCGGCGACCACCGCGCGACCCTTGCGCGCGGTCGCCCGCAGCTGGACGGGGCCCCCAGGCCCCTCTCGGAGCACCGCCACCGACTCGACGCCGCGCCGCGGGTCGGCGGTCCTCGTCTCGACCACGCCGTCCGCTTCGAACCGGAGGTCGATCCGGTCCACTTCGCACGGCACCCCGAGCGTGGTGTCCACGAACACCACGAGCTCCGAAGCGTCGGCGCAGCCGACGAGCGCCGCGAGAAGAACCCAGGGCCTCATGGCTCGAACTCCTTGTCGATCTGAAACCGCAGCACGTCGTACTGCGGCCCGGGCAGGCCGATCTGGCGGTCGGCGACCACCGAGACCGGGCTGTCCACCACCGCCCGGACCGGCGCTCGGCAGGCGACGTGGCCCACCTCGATCGAATAGCTGGTGTCCGAGAGCACGCTGCTTCGCCCCGGCGCCACCAGGCGGGCGCCGAGCCCGGACGGAAAGCATGCGACCCGCCGCTGAGGGGGCAAATCGCCCGTCGGTCCGGGGGGGTCTTGGGTGAGGCAGGTCCCCCGCTGGGCCTCCTCGTTCCATTCGCAGGCTTGCAGGCAGGCGTTGGCCCGCGCGGGCATGTCGCTCGGGGCCACGCAGGCGACGCCCGGCGGGCATTCCGCTGCTTCGTGACAGGGCCGCAAGCTGCCCTCGCAGACCCCGCACCACAGCGGCTCGCCCTGGAAGGTGGGCTGGGTCGCCCCCAGCTCGAAGAAGGTGCCGTTGGTGGTCGCGCCGACGAGACCGAGCTCGATCCGAATGCCCAGCGGGGTGGTGCAATCGAGGCTGTAGTTGCCGTCGAACAGCGCCGGCTGGCCCACGCCGTTGGCGTCGCAGCTCTGGCTCTGGGTGTATGCGAACGCGGGCTGGACGTCGCTTTGCACGCAGGTGCCCTCCCGGCGCCCGTCGTTCGGGACCGGGTCGCCCACGCACTTTGGGCAAGCCCCCTGCGGTCCAGTCACCGCCGACAGGATGCGGAGCCGGCGAAAGGTCACCGCCCCGGTGAACAGGTCGATCACCCCTGAGACCGGGGGCTGGCCGTCCGTGCCGTCGAGGTAGACGGCGAGGCAGGTCCGGGGGGCGAGGATGGGGAACGCCGGTCCCACGAAGAATCGGCAGGCGCTCGGGCCGCAGTCGGCGTCGGACTGGCACCCCCGGGTGCTGTCCTGGGCGCACACCCGGGGCGAGGCCGGGTTGGCGAAGTCGAGGAGGCGGCAGTCCCAGGGCGGGCAGTCTTCGTCGGCGGAGCAAACCTGAGCCGGATCGGACAAGCACCGCTGGGTTACGACCGTGTCGTCGCGCACCGGGCCTTGGAACGCGCACGACCGGCACTCCTCGTCGCACTCCACCACCCGGGCCCGAAAGAACGAATTTCGGGCGTAGGTCGAGCCGTGGAGGTTTCCGGTCCATCCGACGTCGGTTCGGTTTCCGGCCAGGAATGTAAAACGCAGGTGACTTGGACAAGTCGCCGGCGTGGTGATGGCTGTCCCAGCGTCCAGGGGCTGCGCGGGCGTAGAGCCCTCGCAGCCGACCAGGAGCAGGGAGGTCAACACCCCCAAAGCACCGCGGGATTGCACCCGGTGGGACCCCACCGACACCGCCGGAGAGTAGCGGTCCATCGAGACGGCAGCGCATCGGATGAATGACGCTTCCGCGACAGCTCGCCGGCTACGGTCGCCCTCAGCTCTTTCGGCCCGCGTCACGTGCGTCGGTGCACGAGGCAGTAGGGGGTGCCGCCGATCGGTCGGCGCAGGCAGCGCGTGCCGTCTTCGAGGTGGCCCCGGCACCGGTGGGTGGCGCCGAGCGGATCGGACCCGCCGACCCGCCGCTTTTCGTCCCGCTCCCGCTCTTCCGCTTCGTCGGCGAGCCAGCCCCAGCCCGGGCGGTCTTCCTCGTCTTCGCTCTCGTCCTTTGGCCGCTCTCCTTCGGTCTTTTCGGCCTGGATTTCCCGGGTCTCGGTCTCTTCGGCCGGGGCCTCGCGGAGGACGTCCTCCCGTACGTCTTTGCCGCGCTCCTCCTTGGCCCGCTCGTCCCGAGGGCGATCTTCGGGCGCCCGTTCCTCTTTGGCCTCTCGAAGAGGAGCGTCGGCGGTCGCCTCCTCCTTCGCCGCGGCTTTCGGCGGGCCGCCGGCGTCCCGGTCGGCCCGCTGGTTCAGGGGGAGCGGCTCCGATTCGGCGAGGAAGCGCTCGACGTTCGCCTGCTCCACCAGGTTTCGGAGGGTGCCGGCCCGGTCGCGGATCGCGTAGCCGGCGCCGGCGGTGAGCAGCCCGTCGGGGCCGAGCTCTCCCCCCGTGTTTCGAGGCTCCCCGGCGAGCGCCTCGCCCTTGACCCCGATCTTCGCCGGTTCGCTGGGGATGAGACCGAGGCGCCCGAGCAGGCCGATCAGCGGCTTTTGGATCGGTCCGGCCATGGTGCGCATGGTGAACGCCGGGCTCGGCGCCGCGCAAGCCTCTCGCCGTCTCCTCGGTGCTCTGCTCGGCGGGGGCACGCGGACACTTCGGTCCTGACCGGGCTGGCCCGAGGTGCTAGCGCTGCGGCGTGAACCAGGCCGCCAAGAACAAGGTGCTCGTCCTCGACTTCGGCTCCCAGTACACCCAGCTCATCGCCCGCCGGATCCGAGAGCAGCGGGTCTACTCCGAGATCTGGCCGTGCACGAAGCCGATCGACGCCATCCGGGCGTTCGGGGCGGGGGCGGTGGTGCTCTCCGGGGGTCCGTCGAGCGTGCACGAGGCGGGGGCGCCGTCGGTGGACCCGGCCTTGTTCTCGCTCGGGGTCCCGGTGCTCGGGATCTGCTACGGGATGCAGCTCATGGCCCACCTGCTCGGCGGCCGGGTCCTCCCCGCCGAGCGTCACGAGTATGGGCGGGCCTCCGTGGAGCCAGTGGGCGCGGGGGCCCTGTTTTCGGGGCTCGACGACGCGAAGCTCGCGGTGTGGATGAGCCATGGGGATCGGGTGGAAGCGCTGCCCGGCGGATTCGAGGTGGTCGGCCGCTCGCCGGACTGCCCGTTTGCGGCCGTCGAGGACCGGAGCCGGCGGCTGTTCGGGCTGCAATTCCACCCCGAGGTCGCGCACACCCCTCGGGGGAGCGACGTGCTCGGGAACTTCCTGTTTCGGGTCGCGGGCCTCGAGCCCAACTGGACCATCGGCTCCTTCATCGAGCGAGAGACCCACGAGCTGAGGGAGAGGATCGGGGACGACAGCGTCATCTGCGGGCTCTCCGGAGGGGTCGATTCCTCGGTGGTGGCCACACTGCTCCACCGGGCCATCGGGGACCGGCTCATCCCCGTGTTCGTGAACAACGGCCTGCTTCGGGCCGGTGAAGCCGAGCAGGTGCAGGCCGTGTTTCGGGATCGGCTCGGCATGAAGCTGCGCTACGTCGACGCGACCGACAACTTCCTCTCCGAGCTCTCGGGCGTCACCGACCCCGAGGCGAAGCGCAAGACGATCGGCCGGGTGTTCGTAGAGGTGTTCGAGGCCGCCGCCCACGAGGCTGGCCCCTCGGCCCGGTGGCTCGCCCAGGGGACGCTCTACCCCGATGTCATCGAGTCGGTGTCGTTCAAGGGCCCGAGCGCCACCATCAAGAGCCACCACAACGTGGGGGGGCTCCCGGAGCGGATGAAGCTCGGTCTGGTCGAGCCGTGCCGGGAGCTGTTCAAGGACGAGGTCCGGGCGCTGGGCCGGGAGCTCGGCTTGCCGGAGGACGTCGTGAACCGCCACCCGTTCCCCGGGCCCGGGCTCGCGATTCGCGTTTTGGGCGAGGTCACCGCCGAGCGGCTCGCGGTGGCGCGCCAGGCCGACGCCATCTTCATCGAGGAGATCAGGGCGGCCGGCCTGTACGACGTGATCTGGCAGGCGTACGCGGCGCTGTTGCCGGTGCGGTCGGTGGGGGTGATGGGCGACAACCGAACCTACGAGGCGACCTGCGCGCTGAGGGCCGTCACCAGCGTGGACGGCATGACCGCGGACTGGTTTCCGTTCCCGCCGGAGTTGCTCGGCCGGGTGTCGAGCCGCATCATCAACGAGGTGCGGGGGATCAATCGGGTGGTCTACGATGTCAGCACCAAGCCGCCGGCGACCATCGAGTGGGAGTGACGTGCTGAAGCCAAGGATTCGACGCGTGCTGGTCTTCGTCACCACCTTGCTCTTGACCGTGTTCTTGCTGTCCGTGCTCGTCGTGGGCGGGTGGCTGGTCGTCGTTCGTTCGGTCGAGACGCCGGCCTACGAGACCATCGCCGTGGACGGCGCGTTCGAGCTGCGGGACTACCCCGCGCTGCTCGCCGCCGAGGTCGAGCGTACGGGAGCGAGGGACGCGGCGGTGCGGGCTGGCTTTCGGCCGCTCGCTCGCTACATATTCGCCCGGGGCCGCGAGGGTCCGAAGATCGCCATGACGGCACCGGTCACCCAGCTCAAGGTCGACAGCCCGGTCGAAGACCCGGCCGCCCCCCCGGCGTGGCGGGTTCGCTTCCTCATGCCGTCGAAGTACGCCATGGATGGCTTGCCGGCGCCGTCCCCCGGGGTTCGCCTCGTGCAGGTCCCGGCCCAGCGCCAAGCCGCGGTCCGATTCTCGGGGCGAGCCGAGGACGACGACTTCGAGCGGCAGGAGGCCCGGCTCGGCCGGTGGCTGGTGGGTCAGGGGCTCCGCCCGGGCGGAGCCGCGACCTACGCCTACTACGATGACCCGTTCATTCCCGGCTTTCTCCGCCGAAACGAGGTGCTGATGCCCGTCGCAGAAACGACCGGTCTCGAGGCGAACGACGAGGATGCCAGGGGCGAAGGGCCCAGGGAGGTCGGTGGGTGAGCGCGGCCACCGTTGGGCCTGAACCGGCTGTGCTTCGTCCCACGGGGATGCTCCTCATGCTCGCCGCGCTCGCTGCCGCCCCGAGCCCACAGCCGCGGGGCGAGATCCACTTCGTCATTCTCACCCGTCACGACCGAGGACCGGTCCGATGCGGCCTCTACACCTCGCCGAAGGTCTGGTTGACTTCGAGCTATTCGTTTCGGGCGACCGCGGAGGTGAAGGGGCGAACGGCGGTCTGCGTGTTCGAGGACGTGCCCCCAGGCCGATACGCGGCGTCCGCGTACCACGACGAAAACGACAACGGAAAGCTGGACCGAAACTTCCTCGGCCTGCCATCCGAGGACTTCGCCTTCAGTGAGGGGGCCCGGGCCGGGCTCGGTCCCCCGAGCTTCGCCGACGCCGCCTTTGTCCACGACGGCGGTCGTCACGAGACCCACGGCCGGATGTAGGACGACCCGCCGAACCCCGCCCGCTCGAACGCGGGCGCCTCGGCACGCGGGCGTCGGGCAGGGGCCGGAGGTCCCGGGTCGGGGCTGGGTCGAGCCGCTCGGCCTCCTCGCGAGCCGCTCTCTCTCGATCGGGCGCGTCGGCCCGGGCCCAGGCCTCCGCCGCCCGGCGAAACAGTGGGGCGGACTTCGCGAGCCTCGCTGCCCGCTCCACCGCGTCGGCGGCCCCGGAAGCATCCTGTTTTGCGATCCGAATCTCCGCCGCGAGCAACAGATGCTGGGGCCCGGGTGCATCGAGCAGCGGGTCGAGCAGCGCCTGGGCCTCGTCCGGACCCTCGAGCGACAGGGCGAGCCGAGCGGCGTGGTGGCGGGCATCGGTCGCGGTGGGTTTGCGGGCGAGCGCGCAGCGAAGCTGGCGGAGGGCGCCGGCTCGGTCGCCCGCGGCTTCGAGCGCAAACGCGAAGCCTTCCTGCGCCCGCGGGTTGTTCGGCAGGTCGAGAACCGCGGCCCCGAGGTGGCGCCGGCGGCGCTCGGGGTCTTCCCCGAGGTACCCGAGGGACTCGGCCAGCCCCAGGTGAGCGAGACCCAGCGATGGGTCCTCGGTGAGGGCCTGCAGAAACCGGCTCTCAGCCTCCCGCCAGTCCCCTTTGTCAGCGAGCGCCTGCGCCTCGGCGAGCGCCGAGCGCGCGGTGGTCGCCGACCGCACCGGACCCGCGCTGGGCGCAAACCGCCGCGCGAGCTCGAGGCAGGGGTCAGGTCTCACCACCGTGGCGGCGTCGGGACGAAGCGGCTTCTCCCCCCCGAGGCACCCGCCGAGCCCCACGAGGAAGAACACCGAGCAGCGGCTCCATCGACCGACGCACGCGGCCCGGCCGCCCCGCCGGCCAGGCGGCGGCGGGCCTGGCGGCTGGGCCTCGAAGCCACGTCCTTGGTGCGCGCTCATGGGCCGACCATGGCGACGGCGCCGCTCCCGGCGCAAGGCGGCGATCCCAGACCGGCGAAGCGCCCGGCCTCTTTTTCTCGTGCGCCCGATTGCGGTGGGACCGGTCCGAGGTGATGGTCTTCGCGCCTCGGGGCGCCGCTCCGCCATCGAGACCAAAGAGAAACCCATGCAGACCATTCTCGGCGCCGGCGGCGTCATCGGAAACGAGCTGTCGAAGCTGCTCCCCGACCACCAGGTGAAGGTTCGGCAGGTCTCGCGGACGCCGAAGAAGGTGAACCCGGCCGACGAGCTCTTCGCCTGCGACCTGCTCGACCCCTCTGCCGTCGCCGAGGCGGTGGCCGGTAGCGAGGTCGCGTACCTGGTGGCCGGACTGAAGTACGACGCGAAGGTTTGGGCCGAGCAGTGGCCCAAAGTCATGGCGAACGTGGTGGATGCCTGCCGCCGGCACCAGACGAAGCTGGTGTTCTTCGACAACGTCTACGCCTACGGGCGAGCCGAGGTCATGACCGAAGACATGCCCTACAACCCATGCAGCAAGAAAGGCGAGGTTCGGGCCCGGATCGCGACCACGCTGATGGAGGCGGCGAGCCGCGGCGAAGTCGAGGCGATGATCGTCCGGGCCGCCGACTTCTATGGGCCGAACGCGGCGCTCAGCGTGACCCACGCCCTGGTCACGCAGCGTCTGGCCGAAAAGAAGGTGCCCCAATGGATCGGCGATCCCAAGGCAGTTCATACCTTCTCGTACACACCCGACGCGGCCCAGAGCGTCGCCGTGCTCGGAAACACCCCCTCGGCGTACGGTCAGGTGTGGCATTGCGCGACCAGCAAGGCCCCGATGACCGGGGAGGAGTACGTGCGGACCGCGTGCGAGGTCGCTGGGCAGCCGTATCGCCTGCAGGTGGCCCCCCGATGGGTGCTTCGGCTCATGGGATGGTTCGTGCCGGTGCTCCGGGAGAACATGGAGATGCTCTACCAATTCGAACACGACTACCGCTTCGACAGCACCAAAATCGAGACCACGTTTGGTCTCGTGGCGACCCCGTACCGGGACGGGATCGCGACCACCCTCGGCGGCGAGGCGAGGGCCTGAGCGTCGCGCGTTCGCGATCGCGCCCCGCCGTGGTAACGTCCTGCGCCATGACCAGTAGCGCAGCGTCCCTGCGGCCCGACATCGGAGCGCTGGTCACCGAGGACGACCTCCCGGTGGACAACTTCGCGTCCGAAAAGCAGCAGCGCCTGCTCACCGAGCCCTTGTACTCCTCTTGGGAGCGACCCGGCGGGCGGCCGTTCTTGGCTGCCGCCAACGTAGGCGTGTTTCCCTCGGTCCACACCGCCCCGATCGTGCCCGACGTGCTGCTCAGCCTGGACGTCAGCGTGCCTGATGACTGGTGGGCCAAACACCAACGAACCTACTTCGTTTGGGAGTTCGGGAAGGTCCCCGAGGTCGCGCTCGAAGTGGTGTCGAACCTGGAAGGTGAAGAGCTCGGCCGCAAGCTCGACCAGTACGCGTGGATGCGGGTGGCCTACTACGTCGTTTGGGATCCGCAGCGCCTGCTCCTCCGGGAAGACGAGGTCCCGGTTCGGCTCTATACGAATCTCGCCGGTCGCTTCGTGGTGGCTCCGGACCTTCGGCTCCCGAACGTCGGGCTCGGCCTCGCGCTGTGGGACGGGGAGTACGAAACCAAATGGGCCACGTGGCTGCGCTGGGTCGACGGGGAGGGGCAGCTCATCCCGACCGGCCGGGAGCGCGCCGAGACCGAGCGGGAGCGCGCCGAGACCGAGCGGGAGCGCGCCGA
>DAIQNR010000133.1:0-13886 GCA_036788295.1 Myxococcota bacterium | reverse complement strand
GACGAACGTTCGGGGCCAGCGGGACGTCCTCATCCTTCTGCTCCACCACCTGACCGAACGGCGACCGCTCGATTGGGGTGGCGAGGCGCCGTTGACCTGAGGGCTCGGCGGGCCTAATCTACGTCCGTGACGACGGGTTCCGATGAGGCCGATCGCCTCGGGCAGAGCATCGAATGGATCGGAGCCTCATCGGTGCGTCTCTCGGGCCCAAAGCCGTGATAATTCGTCTCCTCATTCTTTCAGTCTGCTCCTTTTCTGTAGTGGGTTGTGCCCTCGAGCAGGGGAGCGTCGACGCTGGTGTCCACGACTTCGGCGGGCCCGACGCGGATCTGGCTCGGGATCGATCCGACGACGCAGGTCGCCTCGACGTTCAGCCGCGCCCGGGGGACGACGGTGGGGTCTCCGGTGGAGGCGTCGACGTCGGTCCGCCGCTGGCATGCACGCCGGACGGGCCCACCATCGTCGATGTCGTCCCCACGTACGGTGGCTTTCGTCCGGAAGCCGCTCTCGTTAGCGTTGGTCTCGCGCTCGCATTGTCGGAGCGCTGGATCGTCTTTGCCGACCGCCGGGTCCCGTTCGGCACGCAACTGGCGCTGGTCGAGGTCGAGGGCGACCGATTGGTACGCCGGCACTCCGTGGTCTCGACGCTCATGTTCGACGTCAAAGAGGGGGGGCTGATGGACTGGAAGGGCCGCGTCTTCGGGTCCCTCGTACCCCTCGGCGGCCTGCGTTTCGCGGTCGTCGGCGGCTCAAGTGGAGTGGAGGTGTACGAGGCGCAGAGCGGGAATCTGGTTCGCACCCACCGCCTGGAGCTCCCTCTCAACCAAACGAGCTTTGGAGCCAGCGTCTACGATGGCGGAGCCCTGTGGCTGTGCGGATTCGGTACCAACCCGTTTCAACCGGTCGTCTACCGGATCACGGAGGGAGGCCTCGTGCCCGAGGACGACCCGCCGGGTGTGCGCTTGCGCGGGTGCAGAGACGTGGCCCTCTCCTCCACCGGCGAAGCGGTTCTCGCGCGCTTTTTGGACCCGCAGCTCCAGCGGTTCCGCTTGGATGAGGGCGGGGCCGGGCCGGTCGACAGTCTGCAAACCACCCACCGCTTCGCTTCGGTCTCGGCTGGGCCCCGATACTTCGCAGGGATCGAGCTTCGCGCCGTCGCCGAGGCGGGAAAGGTCGCCATCTACGAAACCAGGAGCGCCCGCCTCGTCGGCGAGCTCGAGCCGCGGGACAAAAGCCCATTGGGGGTGGCGGTCACCGACGACGATCTCCTCCTCGTGACCTGGCTTCGCGAGCCGAATCCGGGGAACCCCCGAAGCAGCCTCGAGCTCGAGCTGCATCGCCTCACCTCCCATTCCATCGAGAGGCTCTCCGCCCATCCCCTTGGGACATTTCAGGGCCGTCAGACGGTCACCTTTCAAAATCCCAGTGTCCATGGCCGGCTTGCCGTCATCCAACCCGGTCGGGAGGTCTTTCGCATCGAGCCCGACGGGCGGGTCGAGGAACTCACCGGGCCTGGACACGGCGGCCTTCACCGACTGGTCGCGCTCCCCGATGGTCGCGGACTGGCGCTCGGATCCCGGTTCGCGTCCGAAATCCAGGTGGGGCCCGAAACCTTAGGTCTCGCTGAACCCGTCTTGCTCGCGCCCGCGACCGGAGAGCTTCGCTTGATCTCGAGCGGTGGACGGGTCGTTTGGGACTTTCCGAGGCAGACGTCCTTGCTCCGCGGCTACCACCGAATGCCCCGGGCCGAGACCCAGGTGGACGTCCTCGTCGATGCCGACCACCGCTTCGAAGCAAGGGGCCCGCTGACCCTCGATGGAGGCCCGGCGGCGCTCGTCGGGTTCGGAGGCGACCTCCTCCAGCTCACCGCGGACGGACAGCTGCGCCAACTTCGTCCGGAGCCCGAAGCGGCACCG
Source organism: Myxococcota bacterium (assembly GCA_036788295.1). Classification (GTDB taxonomy): domain Bacteria; phylum Myxococcota; class Kuafuiibacteriia; order Kuafuiibacteriales; family Kuafuiibacteriaceae; genus JAHQVK01. The sequence goes on along the minus strand of DAIQNR010000133.1, from coordinate 11,970 downwards.
GACCGGTTCGAGCTTCGGACCGAGCGGGACATCCCCCCCGCGGCCTGGCCCGGCCTCACGAGGACAAGAAGACCGCCGACCGTCGCCACGGATGGGCAGGACCTGCTGATCGTCTCTGGCATGTCAGAGACAAGCTCGGTGCGAAGCCTCAACCATCTACGTTGGTTGGACCCGCAGCGGCCCGGGACCGAAGCAGAGGCGCTCTTCGAGTTCTTCGGCGTGCATGGACATCGCGGGAATTGGGCCTTCCTCCATAGCGACTCGTTCTTGGTGCGGCGCCGGACAGAGGCCGGCCTCGAGGCGCTCACGGAACGGGACTTGCCCGTAGGGGTCAGCTCGGAGAATTTCATCACCTGGTTCGATGGTGCTTCGCTCGGGTTTTCGGCGAGGGATCGGTCCCCACCCTCTCAGGGTTCGTTCATGGTGTACGCCGGCGAGCGACTCGAGCGAAGCTGGAGCCTTCCCATCGACGCCCCCGTCCTCGACGCGATCGAGCTTCGAGGGGGATGGGTGCTGGTGACGCAGACCGAGATCATCTTGGTCACCCGCCCCTGCCTCTGACCTTTCGCGAGGGCGAGCGGGTAGACGTCGCCCCGGTAGCTCTCGGAGCTCCCCGAACGAGGGCCGGCGGAGGCAACTTGTGCCGTCCACACCGCTGCGCTCGTTGACCGGAGCGCGGACGGACTGCACGGTCCCGCTCATGTCCCGGCCGTGGCTGGTGATGAAGTTCGGGGGGACCTCGGTCGCCACCGCCGAAAATTGGGGGCGCATCGCGGCCCAGGTGCAGGCTCGTTTGCCGACGCATCGGGTGTGCGTGGTGGCCTCGGCGCTCGCTGGGGTGTCGAACCTGCTCGTCGCGGCCATCGCCGAAGCGGTGGCCGGAGCGGCCAGGGAGGCCTTCCCCGAGATCGTGCGCCGGCACCGGGCGCTCGCGGATGGACTCGGGCTGAGCGAAGACGACCGGCGCCCGGTCGAGGACCTGCTCGACGAGCTGGGACGGCTGCTCGAGGGAATCCACCTCACCAGGGAGGCTTCGCCCCGGCTCGAGGCCAGGGTGATGAGCTTCGGGGAGCTCGCGAGCACGCTGCTCGGACGGGCCGCGCTCGGCCGAGCCGGCATCGACGTGGTCCGGCTCGACGCTCGGGACCTGCTCACGACCCGGGCCCGGCCCGGTGACGCCCCCGAGACCCGGTTTCTCGAGGCCGAGGTGCTCCCTCGCCGGGCCCCGGAGCTCGTCGAGGCTCGGGCCGGCGCCGCCGACTGCGTGCTCACCCAAGGCTTCATCGCTCGGGGGGCGGACGGAGCGACCTGCCTGCTCGGCCGCGGAGGCAGCGACACCTCCGGATCCCTCATCGGGGCCCTGCTCGGCGCCGACCGGATCGAGATTTGGACGGACGTGCACGGGATGTACACCGCCGACCCGCGGGAGATCCCGGCCGCCCGGCTCATCCGCCACATCGGCTACCGGGAGGCGCAGGAGCTGGCCGCGATGGGGGCGAAGGTGCTTCACCCTCGGGCGATCGGCCCCGCCCGCTGGGCGAACATTCCCGTCTCCATCCGCCACACCGGGGCTCCGGACGCCCTCGGCACCGTCATCACCGGCGACGCGGGCGACGCCCCGGCGGTCATGGCGGTCGTGAAGCGGACCGGCGTGACCCTCGTGACCGTAGAGACCCTCGACATGTGGGGCGCCCACGGCTTTCTCGCCCGCGTCTTCGCCCCGTTCACCGAGCTCGGCATCTCCGTGGACTTGGTCGCGACCTCGCAGGCGGCGGTCAGCGTCACCCTGGATCGATTGCCCGGAGGCGTCACCGGCGAGCGCTTCGCGGCCCTGCTCGAGCGTCTCGGCGAGCTCGGCGAGGTCCGGGTCGTGCATCCCACGGCGGTGGTGTCGATCGTCGGCCGCCGCATCCGCACCGCGCTTCACGAGCTGGGACCCGCCTTCGCCGTCTTCCGGGAGCACAACGTCCACCTGGTCTCCGAGTCCTCCGAGGACCTCAATTTCAGCTTCGTGGTCGACGAGCCGGCGGCGAGCCAGCTCGTGGACCGCCTGCACGCTCGGCTCGTGCCCGCGCAGGGCGCGGAGGACTTGCTCGGGCCGAGCTGGGCCCGACTCGAGCGGCAGGAGCGGGCCTCGGCCGAGACCCTCGGCCCGAGGTGGTGGAGAGAGCGGCAGGCTGAATTGCAGCGACTTGGGAGCGGGGGAGAGGCGCTCTACGTCTACGACGCGTCGGTGGTCTCGGCGCAGGCCCGGACCCTGAAGGCCAGCTTGCCGAGCCTCGGCGCGCTCTACTACGCGGCGAAGGCCAACGAGCACCCAGACTTGCTCCGGGTCATCGCGGACGCCGGCTTCGGCATCGAGTGCGTGTCCGCCGCCGAGATCGACCACGTCCGGGGGCTGCTCGGGCCGGACGTGCCGATCCTGTTCACGCCGAACTTCTGCCCGCTGTCCGAGTACGCCGCCGCTTATGCCGCCGGGGCGGAGGTCACGCTCGACGGTACCCACCCGATCGACGAGGCGCCCGAGCTGTTCGCCGGCCGCGCGGTCGCCTTTCGGCTCGACCCGGGAGAAGGCCGGGGCCACCACGACAAGGTGAGGACCGCCGGCGCCCACGCCAAGTTCGGGCAGCCGATCGCCGAGGTCCACGCGCTCGCCCGGGCAGCGGCGCGGGTGGGGGCCCGGGTCATCGGGCTGCACGCCCACGTCGGCAGCGGCATCCTCGAGCCCGAGGCGTGGCTCGGCACCGGGCGGGCGCTCGCGGCGGCGATGGAGCCTTTTGCCGAGCTCGAGTGGATCGACGTCGGCGGCGGGCTCGGGGTGGTCGAGAGGCCTGGGCAAGCCCCCTTGCCGCTCCATTTGGTGGAAGAGAGCCTCGTTCGACTGAAAGCGAGCCTGCCCGGCCACATCGAGCTGCGGATGGAGCCCGGGCGGTACCTGGTCAGCGAAGCGGGAGTGCTGCTCGCTCCGGTCACGCAGGTGCGCTCGAAGGGCGCCGTGCGCTTCGTCGGGGTGGCCACCGGGATGAATTCGCTGCTTCGGCCCGCGCTCTACGGGGCGTGGCACGCGATCCACAACCTGAGCCGGCTCGACGAGCCTCCGGTGGGCTACGCCCACGTGGTGGGGCCCATCTGCGAGACCGGCGACGTGCTCGGACGAGACCGGCTGCTGCCCGAGACCCGCCCCGGCGACATCCTGCTCATCGAGAACTGCGGGGCCTACGGGGCGGTGATGGCCTCGAGCTACAATCGGCGCCCGCCCGCGCGGGAGGTGGTGCTCGGACCGCCCTGACCCATCGAGTCCCAGCGCCGGCCGCTCGTGGCCTCCGCGGATCCCAGCGCGACCGGGGCAGGTCTCCGATTGACCGAGCGGTGGAGCCCCCCTAGCTTGCACAAATGCCGCGGCCCCGCGCGCTCTGTGCCGCCCTCGCACTCACCCTGGCCTGCTCTCCCTCTCCGGAGCGGCTGGGGGAGCAGCCGGGCGAGCCCACCGAGCCGGGGCCGAGCGAACCCGAGCCCGAGCCGGAGGAGCCAGCCGAGCCGTTCGACCCGTTCGAGGGGGGCTCGGTCACCATCGGCACGTGGTGCGGGTCGGGGCAGCCCCAAACCCACATGGTGTTCACCCAAGCTCCGGGCGGGTGCGAAGCGCATGCTCGCCTGCTCGCCGGTGAGCCGGTCGAGGGCCCGAGCGCGGTGCTCGTGATCCCGACCCTGTCCGGACCGACGCAGTTTGCGGCGCCGGGAGAGGTCTGCCTCGACGGCGACTGCGGTTCTCGCGACTTCGAGGTCGAGATCGACGCCCTCGGCCCCGCTGGAGCGCTCGGCCGTTGGAGCGCCGACGTGCGCCCCCCGCTCGCCGGCCGCCTGCAGGCGACGGTGTGCGCCTACGACCAGGCTCTGCCCGGCGCCGAGCCGGTGCTGGTCCCGAACCTTCGCATCGATGGGATCATCATGAACCAGGGGGTCGACGTGCCGCTCCTGCAGATGGGGAGCCCGACCCGAAGCCGCGCGATCCCGGTCATCGCCGGGCGGCCGGGCCTGCTCCGGGTGCTGGTCACGCCCGAGGCCGGGTACTTGCCCCAAGACGTCAACGGCGAGCTGCAGATCGACCACGGCGACGGCTCGACCCCCACTACCCTGGTCGAGCGGCGCCGGGTGACCCGAGCCTCGTTGCTCGAGTCCCGAGGGACGGTGTTCGACTTCACGCTCGGCGCGGAGGCGGTTCGTCCGGAATCCGAGCTGTCGATTCGGCTCCTGTCCGACCAGACCTGCCCCCGTCCCGAGGGCGACGGGTCCGCCGCGCGGGTCGAGCGGCTGGCGTTCGAGGCCCGGTCCCCAGGACCGTTTCGGGTGGTGCTGGTCCCGATCCGCTACGGCGCCGACGACTCGAACCGAGAGCCGGACCTCTCGGAGGAGCAGCTCGAGCGGTACCGTGACCGCCTCTTTGGCATGTTTCCCACCCCGGAGCTCGATCTCGAGGTCCGGGAGACGGTGACCTGGCCGAACGCGGTCCTGCCGAACGGCCAGGGTTGGGCGAACTTGCTCCAGGCCGTCCTGAACCTCCGCGCGCAGGACGATGCGCCGCCGAACGTCTACTACTACGGGATCTTCGCGCCTGCTGAAAGCTTCCGGCGCTATTGCGGCCGGGGCTGCGTCGCCGGCCTCGGACCGCTGCCCGGACCGATGGACAACTATGGGCGAGGCGCGATCGGGCTCGGGTTTGGGGGCGAGAGCAGCGCGAACACGTGCGTGCACGAGCTCGGCCACGCCACCGGACGGTCCCACGCCCCCTGCCAGGTCCGGGACGCGGACCCCAACTTTCCGTACCCGGACGGACGCATCGGAGTTTGGGGGTACGACATCACCAGCGGAGCGCTTAGGAGCCCGAGCGGGCATTCCGACGTGATGTCGTACTGCGACCCGGTGTGGATCAGCGACTACAACTTCGGCGCGCTGTTTGCGCGCCTCGAGTTCGTCAACCGGGTCCGCTCCCGGGCCTTCGGCGCTCCCTCTTCCTGGCGCTCGCTCGCCCTGGCCGCCGAGGGGCCGAGTTGGGGCGAGCCGGTGAAGCTCGAGGTGCCTCCAGCGGGCGACCGGATCTTCGTGCGGTACCGAGACCTCGCCGGGCGAGTCGTGGGCGAGGAGGAGGCCGCGTGGCTCGGCCTCGACCACCTCGACGACGCGATCGTCCTCATGGCCGAACCGCCCGAAGGGACCTTCGCCGTCGAGGTGGACGGTCAGGTGGTGCTCTATCCGAATCCTTGACGCAGCTCTGAGTTACGGGTTGAGCGACACCGCCGCTTCGTGCTTCAACCCGGGGGATGAATGACGCCCGGGACCGGCTCGAGGCCCTCTCCCGCCTCCACCACCTCGACGTTGAATACCACGACGTCTCCGGGCATCTTCATGTGGCTTCGGACGAGGTCCTGGTTCGAGTGCTGGGGCATCTCGGGGTAGACGCCAAGTCCGATGAAGCGGTGCAGTCGGCGCTCGCCGCGCGCCGAAGGGCGCTCGCGGAGCAGGTGCTCGAGCCGGTGGTGGTGTTTTGGGAAGGCGCGGCCCCTCGGCTGGGCCTCCGGGTCGCGGACACGGACCGAGGCGCTCGATTCCGGGTGGATTTTGCCCTCGAACAGGGCGGGACCCACTCCGAGGAGGGCGACCTCCGCGATCTGGCCGAGGTCGAAGGCTTCGACCTCGACGGAGTTCGCTACCTCGACCTCGAGCTGCCGCTTCGGGCGCCCTTGCCCCTCGGCTACCACGATCTGTCGGTCCACATCGCGGGCCGGACCCACCACGCCCTCGCCTTGTCCGCCCCCGAGAAGGTCTTCGTCCCGCCCGAGTCGAGGATGTGGGGGCTGTTTGCGCCCACGTACGCCCTGTGGAGCGAGCGAAGCTTCGGCGGCGGCGGCTTCGCGGAGCTGGGCCAGCTCGTAGACCTCACCCGGGACGCAGGCGGCCAGGTCGTGGCCACCCTCCCGTTGATGGCGAGCTTTCTCGACGAGCTGTTTCAGCCGAGCCCCTACGTCCCGGTCACGAAGCTCTTCTGGAACGAGATGTTCCTCGATCTGCACCGGCTCGCCCAGCAGCAGGGATCCGAGAGGGCCCGCCAGGCTTTGGCCGACGCCGAGCTGCTCGCGGAGGCCGAGCGACTGAGAAACCTTCGCCACGTCGACTACTTTGCGCAAGCCCGGCTGCACCGTAGCGTGCTCGACATCCTAGCCCAGGAGGCTTTCGCTCACGGCAGCGACACGGCCGCCGCGCTGAAGACCTACGCGCACGAGCATCCACGAGCGGTCGAATACGCGCGCTTTCGAGCGGTGACGGAGACCCGCCGGGAGCCGTGGCAGGTGTGGCCGGAGCGCTTGCGGGACGGGCTGATCGAAGCCGGGGACTACGAAGAGGCCCGCTTTCGCTACCATCTGTACGCGCAGTGGCGGGCCGAGCAGCAGCTCGACGAATTGGGCCGGCGGGCCCGCGTTGGCGGCGGTGGGCTCTACCTCGATCTCCCGCTCGGCGTGCACCCCGATGGTTTCGATGCGTGGCGGGAGAAGACGGTGTTCCTCGATGGCATGAACGCCGGGGCGCCGCCCGACGCGCTCGGACCGGACGGACAAGACTGGGGTTTTCGACCCTTGCACCCGGATAGGATTCGAGAGCAGCGCTATCGGTACGTCATCGAATCCATTCGCACCCAGGTGAAGAACGCCGGCGTGCTGCGGATCGACCATGTGATGGGTCTTCACCGGATCTTCTGCGTCCCTTGGGGCGCTGGGGGTCGAAACGGGCTGTACCTTCGGTACCGGCCCGAGGAGTTGTGGGCGATCGTCACCCTCGAATCCCAGCGCCACGGGGCGATGATCGTCGGCGAAGATCTGGGGACCGTGCCTCCGGTGGTGAGGCAGACCATGGACCGGCACGGCGCGCAGCGCATGTTCGTCCTGCAGTTCGAGCTCGACCACGACCGGGGCCGCGCGGTGCGCGAGGTCCCGCCGGGGGCGGTGGCGAGCATCAACACCCACGACACCCCCACGTTCGCCGGCTACTGGCAAGATGTGGACATCGCCGACCGCGAAGCCCGGGGCGTCGCCAGCGGCGAGCACTCGCACCACGCCCGCCAGGAGCGGGGTAGCCTCAAGGGGGCACTCTGCGGCTTTCTCGAAGACCGGGGCCTCATCGGAGCCCACCCGAGCCCGGAGTCGATCTATCGGGCGGCGGCACAGCACCTCGCCCGCGGTCCAGCGCGGGTGGTGCTTCTGAACGTCGAGGACCTCTGGCTCGAACCGGAGCCCCAGAATGTGCCTGGAACCTCCGACGAGCTTCCGAACTGGCGCCGCAAGCTCAGCCAACCCATCGAGGCCATCCCCGGCCTCGACTCGGTCCGAAAGACCCTTCGGGCCGTCGCCGAGGGCCGCGCCGGCGGCTGAATCGTCGGCCCCCCGCTGAATCGTCGGCTCCACAGCAGCACCCCACCCGGCGCGTTCGCGGGGGGGCCGGGGGCAGTGCACCCCGTCCAGCCGGCGGAAGCCCGTCGGAGAAGAGTGCAGCAGCCTCCCGTCGGTCGGTTGGAGAAAAGTGCCGGAGAGAAGTGCAAAAAAGTACCGAAGAAGTGCCGGCGGGAGGGCAAGTGCAGTGCCGGCGGGGGCCAGTGCGCGGTGGCCAGTGCCACCGAGAGAAGTGCCGGCGGGAGGGCCAGTGCTGCCGGCGGGAGGGCCAGTGCAGTGCTGCCGTGCTGCTGAAAGTGCCGTGCTGCTGAAAGTGCCGTGCTGCTGAAAGTGCCGTGCCACCGTGTAGCTGCTGCTGAAAGTGCCGTGCTAGCTGCTGCTGAAAGTGCCGTGCTAGCTGCTGCTGAAAGTGCCGTGCTGAAAGTGCCGTGCCGTGCTGAAAGTGCCGTGCCACCCGTGTAGCAGGGTAAGTTGCGTGGAAGGAGGGGGCGCAGGCTTCTGTAGGCGTTCGACGGCGGTGACGAGCTCGTAATCCTTCGGAAATCGGTGGGCGGGCGCAAAAGATCGAAGGATTGTTCCCGATTTCACAGGGGACCGTTCGCTTTTCGCTTCTCCCCGGCCCCGGGCGGCCCCGGGCGCACGAGGGTAAAAGCTGCCTCATCGCCCGACCTCAGCCCGTCCTGGTCATCAAGGGGAGAGACGGACGGAACGACCAGTCCGGGAAGGGGACATCGAGGACTCCGGTCCGGAAGGCGGCGGATGCCCTCCTGTATGCGTCCACGAAGGCCCGCCAGCGGACACGAAACTCCTCCCGGAGTTCGGCGCAAGCGGCGAGACAGATCGGCGCCGAGCCTTGCTTCGGGTGCTCCGGCGACCCAAACACCGATTGCCCGAGCACCTTCGTTCGCCCGAGCACCGGCCGCCTCCCCCGATTCTTCATGAGATGCCCTTCCCGTTCCCGGACCGCAGGTCGTACCCAGTCCCGCGGAAGAGGCACATCTACGTCGACCCAGAGCTCTCCTTTCCCGGGCCATTTCCGGGCAAAGCTCCTCGACTCCACAAACCCCGGACCCACGACGAGCCCGGGCCACGCCTCGACCCGCTCGACCAGCCCCGCAGCGACCGGGTTTGTCAGAGTGTACGTGATTCGGTCGAGCAGCGCCCCGTCGTCGAGGATCTCGATGGCGGAATACCTCCGCTCGTAGACCTGGCCCGAGACCCCGTCGAGCTCGTTGACCGCCTTCGCCAGCGGCCCAAGGAACTGGCACATGAACCGATCAAGCACCCCCGCCCCGTCTTCGACCACGAGGTGCAGGTGGTTCGACATCTGGACCGCCGCGAAGAGCCTGACCGTCGGATGGACCTCGAGCGCCCGCCCGAGCGCCCGCCCGAAGGCCTCCACCCGCTCCGGATCCGGTCTGAGCCGAAACTGGGCCCTCGCGCAGCGAGCGGTCACAAACCAGACGGTGTTCGGAGCGAGGCGACGAGGTGAGCGCACGCCTACAAGGTAGGCGGTCGCCCCCAAGCCGGGCATCGGTCGATTGGCCCCGACGGAAACCGACGAATCAGCGAACGCCCTGCGATGCGGGCTCTCGCCGGGTGTTGGTTGATGGGTTCGGCCCCCCTCTCGGCGGGTTCTGACCAAGCGAGCCCTGGCGAGCGGATGCTTCTGCGAGCGTTCGCCCGTCGGACCGGGAGGCCCCGTCCGGAGCCCCGGCGCCCGCCTGGATCAGTCCTCGAAGACGTCGCCAGGGACGAGGCGTTGATAATCCGGGTCCCCCAGGTGAGGCCCTTGAGGGTGCCCAACTCCCCACTCTCGAAGTCGTAACGAGAACGACGCCCACCAGCGGGCCCGCCGCCGCAAAGAGCCGGCCCTCCGTTGAAATCGAGCGCCGCACCGATGGGCCTCCTTGCGACCGATGGGCCTCCTTGCGTAGCGCTCCCAGAAGCCTCCGCTCGCTTCCGGGCCCGGTCTGTCCGGCCGAAACTTGGGCCTAGGGTGCTGGTACCGGCTCAGCGTGGTTCCGTCAGCCAGTGGCGGCCGGTGCCCTCGACGTAGGCTGGCGCCCGATTTGGGCTGAACCGAATGGCGGGTCCGCTGTCCAGGTTCAGGTAGTCGAGGCCGCGAACCCCGAAGCTCGGATCCACGTCGGGAAGCGAGAGCCGGTTGGCCGCGTCGTCGAGGTCGAGCCGCACCGCGTAGTCGATGTCGCTCCGGGTCCCGTCCTTTCCGCCCCCAAACCGCGCCAGCGGCAGATCCGAGCCGACGTGGCGGCGCTCGCCCCGGGCGGCGCTCCCGACCACATAGATGTCGTCCCCGAGCCGGTTCGCGGCAGCCTGGATCTGGACCATCTCGTCCGCGGTGAGGTCGCCCACCCGTACGGCCGCCGCCGCGCCCGCCCCGACCGGGGCGGACCGCCGGGTCAGGTTCCCGAGGTCATCGAGCCCCCGGGCGATGGCCGGCGCGCTCTTCGCGATCCCCGCCACTCCGGTCGCGATCGCCGCCAACTCCACTGCGTTTTGGGCGTGGCGCTCGGCGTCCGAGGTGGGATCGATTCCCATGTCGGTCGCGAACCGAAAGTCGGAGCCGACCGCCGCCAGTCCGGCGTTCACGCCCGCGTTCACCAGGTTCGCGGTGTCGAGCACCGTGTTCAACCCGCCGGTGGCGTATCCCTTGGCGGTCTGACCCAAGTATTCCGCGGCCGCGGCCAGGACCGAGGGCTCCTCCGGCTGGGCCTCCACGACGTCGACCTCCGCCGACAGCCGCTCCGCCTCCGCCGCCGCCCGCTCATCTGGGACCTCCGCCGACTCGTCGGCGAGCGAGTCGGCCTCCGCGGCCGACACCGCCGAGCCCACGGCATCGGTCGCATCGACGTCCGAGGCCGAGCCGGGCCGATCGGACCGGCACGCGTCGCTGCTACCCCCCACTCCGCCAGCGCAGCTCATGACCGAGACCTCTCGTGCAGGCGGCGGAGCCGAGCGGCTTGCAGGTCATGTTGCGAAGCGCCGAGCAATGCGCGCATGGGCTGGGAGCCCTCGGGGCGAATGGCACCAAACTGCGGAGCCCTCTTCGCCATGCCCGGCGCCACCATGGGCCGAGACCGGCGCAGCCGGGCGATGCGTCGCAGAGCAGACGGCGCGCCGAGCAGCGCCGACTCGATGGCCGCCGCAGCCGAAGGCGACCGGTGTCGCTCCCGCAGGGTGACAGCCAGCTTCAGGACCGCCTTCAGCTTGGCGTCGGCCTCGGGCTCGGCCGCCCACGCGTCGAACAGCACCGGCAGCCGCGCCGCCCCCGCCTCCGACCACGCGAACCGCTCGGTCTCGCCTCGGACCAGCATCGCGCCGAGTTGCCGCGCCGCCGCCCATGCCGGGGTCTCCCGTTTTGTCGTCACGACCCGTGACGGAGCAAAGATGATGCCAATACTTCCGCATCGGAAATCTGCATGGGTGCCCAGCGACTTCGGGCATCTGCACCAGAAGCGGTGCACCCTCCCCCCGCGCAACGGCAACGCGCAACACAACACGCAACACGCCGGTGCCACCCACAACACGCCGATGCCACCGACCACGCCGTGCACCAGAAACGGTGCACCCTCCCCCGCAACGGCAACGCGCAACGCGCGGGTGCCACCGACCACGCGGTGTGGTCCGTTCTACCCTGTCTCCTCCCTCCCTTGGCATTCTGCCCATCAAGGGCCGCTGGCCCCCGCATTGCGACCGCGGTGGGCATGCAGTCGCTCGCTTTCGCCTTCCTTCTCCCCCTGCCCGCCACCGCCTCTCAGGTCGTCGTGGCCGATGCCTTGAACGTTCGCGCCGAAGCCCGGGCCGACGCACCCATCGTCGCCAGGCTGCGAATCGGGACGTGGGTCACCGTCACCCAGAACGTCGACGCCTGGAGCGAGATCCTTGGTCCCGAGGGAATCGAGATCGACGAATCCAGCCTACATCACGTCGTCGTCAACGGAGCGCCGGTTCGAGGCTGGGTTCTGTCCGAGGCCTTGGGGATCGAAGTCTCCGGTCGGGCCAATGACTGGCAAACCTCCCCCCAGGACCCGCAGCGAGACCTGACCCGCGCCCAGCGACGGGCGGCAACCCTGCCCGACGACCCCGCCCAGTGGCGCCGCTTGGCCAAGGCGTACGAACGACGGAATCGGAGAAGAGTAGCTGCCTTCGCCAAATCGAGGGCCCTCGGAATGCAGGAGATATTCTTCGCGAGATGCGTAGGCGGCGAAGTCCTGCTGGTCGCGGGCCTCGGGCCGAACGAGGCGCGGGGTTTCTCTCATATCGATCAGCCCATGGAGAACCCTGCGCTGGACGAATACGCGAAAGCCCCTGCCGAGCTTCTCGATGTCGTGAAGTGGATTGGGCTCGAACCGTGGCGGCCCTTGTCGGACTCCTACGACGAGCTCCAGCAGACAACGGAATGGATCGATTTCCGGGAGTACGAGCATATCGAAGAGCCGCCAACCGACGGAAGCGAGGATCCCTGGAGAGAGCGAAGAGGGCACTACGGAGCTTCGATCGGAACCCT
>DAIQNR010000132.1:8682-14354 GCA_036788295.1 Myxococcota bacterium | reverse complement strand
GGGGCGCAGCCGCCGGCTCGCGGGCTGGCCGTGCTGCGCCCTTCTTCGGGCGATCTGCCCGGTGTTTCGCCTTGGCCGACTTCAGCGCCTCCTGCTCCGACTTCGAACGAAAGCCCAAAGACCGCCGGCCCGCCCTGGGCAGCACAGCCCGAAGCGCGAAGCCGGCAGCACCCGAGGCGCCGGCGCCGTAGGGATTGAAGCCGCCGCTGGGGTCGGGTTCAGGGGTTGATGCCGAGGGCGGTTGCGAGACGGGGGAGGACAGCGTCGAGGTCGGGGCCGGGGCCGAGGGCGCCGGCGAGTGGGCAGGGCTCGCCGAGGCGGCTCGGCACCGACCGGATGTTCCACTGGCGGGGGTCGAGGTTCTTGTCGAGCTCCTCCCAGCGTAGGGGGGTGCTCACAGGGGCGCCGGGGTGGGGGCGGACGGTGTAGGGAGCGGCCATCAGCTTTCCGGCACCGTTCGGGGCGAGGTCGAGGCCGACCCGATGGCCGCGACGGGCGGGGTTTCGGTCCACCGAGCACAGGTTCGGGTGCCGGGTCTCGATGAGGCGGACGAGCAGGCGGGCCAAGGTCTTCGCTTGTTCGTGGTCGTACAGCGCACCCAAGGGCACCAGGAGGTGAAGGCCGCTGCTGCCGCTCGTCTTCGCGAAGATCGAAAGGCCGACTTCCTCGGCGAGGCGGCGAGCGGCGTGGGCGACCTCGACCACCTGAGAGAATGTAGCTTCCTTTGGGTCGAGGTCGAGCACCAGATAGTCTGGCCGCCCGAGCGCAGAGAGCCTCGCGGTACCGATGTGCAGCGGAATGACCCCGAGGTTGATGAGGTACAGCAGGCCCCGTTCGTCGTCGAGTACGAAGGCGTCGTGGTCTCGCACCCGCGCGGTGCGAAGCCAGGACGGAGGGTTCGGCAACGCATGCTTCTGGAAAAAGGACTTGCCCTCGATCCCATCGGGGAAGCGCTCGAACGCGATCTCGCGGTCGATGAGGTAGGGCAAGATGCGCTCCGCGACCCTCTGGTGGTAGTCGGCGAGGTCCTTCTTCGTAAACCCATCACCGGGGAAGAAGATCTTCTTCGGGTTCGACAACGAGATCTTCTGGCCCCTGGTTTCGTCTTGGCTCGGCAGCTCCACCCCGGGGACGAGCATCGAAGCCGGCTCCTCCCGCAGGTCGCGAAACCGGGATTGGCGGATGTGTCCGTCCTCCGATTCGGTGAGGTAAGTGACTTCGACCACGACCTCGGGCCGAACCCAGATCGAGGCCCGGTCGGCCCCTTCGACCGGGCACACCGGCTTCGGCATGACGAGCGGCGCGAGCCTGGCCGACAGGGACTCGAGCAGTGAGCCCGAAAACCCAGAGCCCACCCGACCCACGAATTTCCAGCCCTTGTCTTCGGTGGGCCGGGCGAGGTGCAGGCCCCCAAAACCCACTCGGCTGCCCTTCGGCGGGGTGAAACCAATGATGGCGAACGCCTCGGTGCGCTCGCAGCGGACCTTGAGCCAATCGGGGCTTCGCGCCTCCCGGTATGGGGAGCCCAGGCGCTTGCCGACGATGCCTTCGAGCCCGCGCTCCCGGACCGCATCAAATAGGCCCCGGCCCTCGGCTTCGAGGTGATCGACGTACCGAAGCGGCCCCATTTTCGGCAGCACGCTCTTCAGCAGCTCTTTTCGTCGCTCGATAGGCAGGCTGCGCAGGTCCCTGCCTTCTGCGGCGATGAGGTCGAACACCATGTAGACGGCGGGCAGCCGCCACCGGGCGAGGTCCACCTCACGGTCCTGGTCGAGCTGCGCCCGTTGTTGAAGCAGGTTCAGGGCGGGCGCGCCGGACTCGTCGAGCACGACGACCTCGCCGTCGACGACGAGTCCCCGATACGGCAGCGCGGAAAGGGCGGCCTCGAGCTCCGGAAAGCTGCGGGTGGCCTCCCGGCCGCTCCGGTAGCGGAGCCGGGCTCGGCCCGGCCGCTGCTCCGCGAGCAGGCGAAAGCCGTCGTACTTGAGCTCGAAGAGCCAGCCCTGATCGTCGAACGGCTCGGCCGCGGTCTCGGCCAGCATCGGGGACAGCGCAAACAGTGAGAGCGTCGTTTCCGGTGCGTCGGCCACGTCCGCGGGCAGGGTCCGCGCCCGCTCGGCCGCCGCCTCGAGCCCTTCGAGCTCGAGCCCGGATCGGACGGACGTTTCGGGAAGCTCCGCGCCGGCTCTCGCGAACGCGTCCTGCTTCTTCTTCAAGAGCCACTGGCTGCCGGTCTTCACGAGGACGAACTGCCCGCGGAGCTTTCGGCCCTCGAGCTCGAAGACGAGCTTGCCGTCCCGCAGCCCGGCCTCTGGGTCCTCCCGGGGCCGCCACCGGCCTCGATCCCAGACGATCATGGCCCCGGCCCCGTAGCCCTCCGGGATGACGCCCTCGAAGTCGGCGTAGCCCAGAGGGTGATCCTCCGTGGGCACCGCGAGCCGCTTGACCGCCGGGTCGAGCGACGGCGGCTTCGGGACCGCCCAGGACGCGAGCACCCCCCCGATCTCGAGCCTCAGGTCGTAATGCAGGCGCCGCGCCCCATGCTTTTGGACCACGAAGCACCCTTTTGGCACGGCTCCGGCGCCAAAGGGCTCCGGGGTCCGCTCCGGGTCCCGTTTGGCCCGGTACTCGGCCAAGCGATCTTCGTTCCCCACGGAAAAGGCCCTTCGAATCCTTATGCCCGCTCCCGGCACCCTCGCGCCACAGCGATGGGCCCTTTTGGTTTTTCGGCCATGGCCGAAGCCTTCGCGGCGCGAGGGCGGTGAAGATTCTTCCGGCGCCCCGTCCGGCGGAGTCGGACGCGACCGGTCTATGGTCGGCTTCGCCTCCCCGCTTCGCTTGCGAATTGCCGCTCGGTCGGCTTCGAAAACGCGGCGCGGGAGCCGACTGGGGTCAGCTGAGGGGGATGCATGCGGGAGCGCGACGATAGGATCGTGGGTCTGCTCCTAGGCTTGGCGGCGGGGGACCAGATTGGGGGACCCCTTCGAATGGCGCTTCGAGTGGCGGAGAGTCTCGGCGAGCGCCGCGGCCTCGACCTGTCCGATGTGGGCGGGCGCTACCTCGATTGGTGGCGGGAGGGGGCTTTCGATAGCGGGCCCACGGCCAAGAGGGTCCTCGAGCTGGTGGAATCGGGCGTTTCCTTCGAGCGGGCCGTCGTCCGTGCCGACCAGGAAGCGGGCGGGATGACGGCGGGCTGCAATCCCGCCCACCGAAGCGCGCCGCTCGCCATGTGCGCCTTCCTCGAAGACTCCGAGCTCGAGCCGGCCGCGAAACAGGAGGCGCGACTCACCCACGCCCATGAGCTGGCCGGGGACGTCGCCGCTGCCGTCGCGCGCCTCTGTCGCGCCCTGGTTCGTGGGGTTCCCTGGCCGGACGCGCTCGGTGGCGCCACTCGAGGCCGGCGCACGGAGACCCGACGAGCCCTCGAGGTCATGGCCTTCGATGAGATCCGTCCGAGCGGATTTGCGCCCGAGACGCTGGGCGCGGCGATCCATTTTGTCGATTCGTCCGATTCCTTTGCGATTGCGCTCGCCCGGTCGATCCGTTTTGCCGGTCAAGACAACTACTGCCCCGTGCTCGTGGGGAGCGTGGGCGGCGCCCGGTGGGGGCGCTCACAGGTCGACGAGGCCTCGGTCGCCCACCACGGGGACCTGGCCGCGCGGGTGAAGGCGGCGGCGCTCGCTCTTGCCCGCGAGTGGCCCCGCGGCTGAGCGGCGCGGGCCCCCGGGGGAGGCGGCGCCCATTCGTCGGGCCGCCGCTCTTCGTTCCCCACTTCGCAGGACGCTCCCGATCCGTTATGGGTCGTGCATGGCACCCCGCGCCATGGGCACCGCGTCCATTGCCTTCGGCCTCGTCAACATACCGGTGAAGCTGTTCTCCGCCGCCAACCCGAAAGCGGCGATCAGCTTCAAGATGCTCTCGAAAGAAGGCCATCGCCTCAAGCAGCAGTACGTCGATCCCGAAAACGGGGACGCGGTCGTTCCTCGGTCGGAGATGGTGAAGGGCTACGAGCACGGCAAGGACAAGTTCTTGCTGTTCGAGCCGGAGGAGCTGGCCGACCTGCAGGAGAAGGCGACGCAGGAGATCGAGATCACCGAGTTCGTTCGTGAGGATCAGGTCCCGCGGGTGTATTTCGACAAGACCTATTACCTCGGCCCGGACAAGGGCGGGGACCGAGCCTACCGGCTCTTGTCGGAGGCCATGAAGCAGACCGGCAGGGTGGGGCTCGCCAAGTACCGGGCTCGGGGCAAGCAATACCTCGTGATGGTGGCCCCAGCCGGCGACGCGCTCGCGCTGCACCAGCTGCATTACCACGATGAGGTGGTGGACGTGGCCGAGATCCCAACCGGGGACGCGCTCCCAAAGGAGGAGGAGGTGGCGATGGCCACCATGCTCATCGAGCAGCGCGCGAGCGACGTCTTCTCCCCGGAGCGCTACGAGGACGAGGTTCGAATGCGAACGCTGGCCCTCATCGAGCGCAAGCTGGCCGGCCAAGTCCTCACCGAGGCCCCAGCCCCGGCCCCGGCCTCGTCGGAGGTGGTGGACCTCATGGCGGCGCTCAAGGCGAGCCTCGCCAAGAAGCAGTCCGAGGCCAGCGCCGAAGAGAAGGAAACCGAGGATCCGGCCTCGCGCGCGGGCTGACATGGGCGGTTACGGGGTTCGCGAAGTGGCCGAGGTGCTCGGCCTGTCCGCCCGCCAAGTGCGGCGCTTCGTGCAAGATGGCTTCTTGAGCCCACGGCGGGGCCCCAGGGGGGCGCTGGAGTTCGACTTTCAGGATCTCGTCGTTTTGCGCACCGCGAAGGGGCTCGTGGACGCGCAGGTCGCGCCGCGGCGCGTGCGCCGGGCCCTGTCGGCGCTCTCGTCCCGGCTCCCCGCCGGCGCCTCCTTGTCCGGAGTGCAGATCTCGCTCGAAGGGGAGGACCTGGTCGTCCGCGACGGCGCCGGACGGTTCGAGCCGGTGTCGGGGCAGGCGGTCTTCGACTTCGCGGTGGACGACCTGAGGGCGCAGATCGCCCCGTTCGAGGCCCGGGCCTACCCGATGGAGCAGCCCGAGTTCCTCTCGGACGACGCCTGGCCGGAGTGCACGGTGATCGCGCTCGACGGGCTGCCCGGGGAAGAGCCTCCGCTCGAGGCGGACGAGGACCCGGGGGCTGCCGGCTGGGCAGCGATCGCGGAGGCGCTCGAGGGCGACCGACGCCCGGCGCAGGCCCGGGACGCGTGGCGTCGGGCGCTCGAGCTGGCGCCGTTCGACGTCGGGGCCCGGCAGCGGCTCGCCCGCTTGCTCGCCCAAGAGGGCCGGTACGAGGCGGCCGAGGCCCAGGCTCGGCTCAACCGGCGGCTCTCGCCCGAGGACCCGGACCTCGCCCTCGACCACGCTCGCATGCTGGCCGCGCTCGGCGAGCATGGAGCGGCGCTCGACGCGTTCGAGTTCGCCAGGCAGGCCGCGCCCGACTTGGTCGAGGCCTACCGAGGGGCAGCGGAGATGCACGAGCGCCTCGGCGACTCGTCGGCCGCGGTGCGGGTGCTCGGCGAGCTTCGTCGGCTGCGCCGAGACCCCCCGGATCGCTGAGCGCGCCAACGTCCGGCGCCCCAGAGCGCTGAGCGCGCCGCCCCAGAGCGCTGAGCGCGCCAACGTCCGGCGCCCCAGAGCGCTGAGCGCGCCGCCCCAGAGC
>DAIQNR010000132.1:0-8582 GCA_036788295.1 Myxococcota bacterium | reverse complement strand
CGCTGAGCGCGCCAACGTCCGGCGCCCCAGAGCGCTGAGCGCGCCGCCCCAGAGCGCTGAGCGCGCCAACCTCTGGCGTCCCCGAGCGCCGAGCCCCCGACTTTTGGCGCCGTCGTCGGTCCGCTCTTCGGGGGATCCACCGGGGCGGCCCGTCGTCGGCCGCCTCGCCTTGGCTCCGTGGTCCGTCGGGGGTACGTGCCGGCCATGGACAGGCGGCGGTTTCTGACGTTGGGGGCGGGCGCGGGCGCGCTCGGCCTCGCCGGGGCAGGGGCGGGGGTGGCGGCGGCGCAGCCGCGGCGGCGGGTGGTGCCAGGGACCCCGGGCGCCGAGCGACCGGACAAACCGCGGCGGGTGGGGGTCATCGGAGGCGGGCTCGCCGGGCTGAGCTCGGCCCTTCAGCTGTCGAGGCGAGGGTTCGAGGTCCACCTGTTCGAGTCGGCGCCCCACCTGGGGGGAAAGCTCGGGGGCTGGGACGTCGAGGCGCTCGGCCGCACCTGGCCGGTCGAGCATGGCTTTCACGGCTTCTTCTCCCAATACTACAACCTCTGGGAGCTGCTCGAGGAGGCCGGCGCCGCCCCCCACCTCGCTCCCGTGACGAACTATCCGATTCTCTTCGCGAACCAGCCCACGGAGCATTTCGTTCCGTCATCGGCGCCGTTCCCGTTCAACCTGTTCGGGGTCTTGTCCGGCTCGCGATCGGTCGGGATCTCCGACTTTCTCGGGAAGTTCCCCGGGATGTTCGAGCTGATGGGCTACGAAGAGAAGAAGACGTTCGCTGCCCGAGATGGGATCTCATTTGCGGAGTTCCTTCGGACGGCAGGGATTCCGCCGGCGATGGCGGAGACGGTGCTCATCCCGTTTGGCAACGCCTCGATGAACCACCTCGAGCGGATGTCGGCGGCGGAGGGGATCCGGTTCTTCCATGTCTATTTCTTCGGGAACCCAGAGGGGCTCGGCTTTCGAATCCTCACCAAAGACGTGATGGCGGCGGTCGTGGACCGGATCGAAGCGCTCGTGACCGAGCATCGGGTGACGGTGCACCTGAGCACCCCGGTTCAGCGGCTCGCGCTCGACCGCGGCCGGGTGACCGAGCTGGTGCTCGAGTCGTCGTCGCCGCTCGCTGGGGTCACCATCCCCGAAGCGGAGCGGTTCGTATCCGCGGCTTCTCTGTCGTCCGAATGGTCCGAGCACGCCCAGGTCGGGGGGGCGCCGCTGTTCGTTCGGGCTGGGGGAAGCGGCGCCGAGGCGATGCTCGGGCGCTGCACCCACATGGGCTGCTCGGTGCAGCGAACGGCCGATGGGTTTCTATGTCCCTGCCACGGAGGGGGATTCGACGACGACGGGAGGGTGGTCCGGGGGCCCCCGCCCCGGCCGCTTCACCGCTTGGCGCTCGCCCCGGTGGACGGGGGCTATTCGCTCGCCGCGCCCGCGGTCGAGGCCGAGCGCCGCATCCCGGTGGACTACGCCGTGCTCGCCTGCAACGCGAGCCCGGCTCGGGCGCTCGTGGAGCGCTCCGAAGGCCTCGATGGGCCGTGGACTTCGGGGGTTCGGCAGCTCGAGCCCGCAGATCCCTACGCGGTGCTGCGGGTGTGGTTCGATCGGCCGGTGCGCTCGGACCGCGCGCCATTCTATTCGGTTCACCAATACCGATACACCCACTCTCTCGCCATCTATTCCGCGTTTCAGGAGCCATACATCACCTGGGCGAACGAGAACCGGGCGTCGGTGGTGGAGTCCCACGCCTACGGGATCAACCCCCCTGAGCGGTACGAGGCGGTGCGCTCGGGCATGCTGGCCGAGCTTCGGATCATGCTGCCCGAGCTCGCCGAAGCGAAGATCCTCCACGAAGAGATGCAGATGCAGCGAAACTTCACCAGCTTCCCGCCCGGCTTTCACGGCATGAGGCCTTCAACCCGAAGTGACGCAAAGAACCTCTTTGCTGCCGGGGACTGGGTGCGCCTTCCGGTGCCGGCCTTCTTGATGGAGGCGGCGGTGACGAGCGGAAGGATCGCCGCGAACGCGGTCCTCGAAGCGGAGGGCCTCAGGACCGAGCCCTACGCCTATGTGGACCCGAAGGGTCCTCTCTCGTGATGGGCTTCAGGGCTGTTCGGGGTTCGATGGCGTGGTTTGAAGCGCCTTCAGGGTCGCGAGCATCTGCCTGCAATCGGTGAGCTCGGCGAGGCGCAGGCAGGCTTCGAGGGCCTCGACCGCCGCATCCCAAGCCCCGGCGCCGAGCGCGCCTTCGGCGACCAGCTGCTGCTGGTAGGCGCGGCGGGGGTCATTGGGTCGATGTCGGGGTTGCTCCCATGCTCTTCGCAGAGCGTCGGACATGGGTCCAGGCAGTTGGTCCTGGGTCGTGGAGTTCGATACCGGGACGGCGAAGACGCTGACTCGATCGGGATGCGTGGCCGGTGTGGAGCCCGCCCTCCAGCCGATCCCCACCCCGAGCCCCAGGGCGACCACGGTGAGCAGAGCGCGGGAGCGGCCTTTGCTTCGGGTCTCGAGCCGGGTCGGGGCATCGGGCTCGAGCCGGGTGAGAACCACCGATTCGGCCCGCGAGGCCGCCTCGGCTGGGTCATCGACCCTGTTCGGCAGCTGCTCGACGACGGGCAGCGGTCCGGCGAGCGAGGGCGGGTCCTCCCCGAGCTGGCGCATCGCCCCGGCGAGGTCTCCCGGGGCCCCAAACCCATCGAGCCGGTCGTCTGACGCCGGGTCCGCGAGCTGCTGCACCGCCGACGCGAGCGTGTCCGGCGCCAGGTTGTCCTCTCGAACGGTAGAGAGCGCCCCGGCCACCGCCGAGAGGTCCGAGAACCGGTCCCGGGGGTCTTGCTCGAGCATGCGGCCCAGCGTCCGCACCAGCTCCGGCCAGCGGCCGTACGTGGGCAGCCGCGGCCAATCCGGCTCGGCCCGGGGGTCGCCCGCCTCGCCTTTGGCCCCGAGCTCGAACAGCAACCGCCCGAGCGCGAACTCGTCGCTGGCCGGGCTGGCCGGGTGGCCGCCGAGCTGCTCCGGGGCGAAAAAGCCGGTGGTGGACCGACTGGCCCCGCCGAGCGCGGGGCCGAGCAGCCTCGCGCGCCCGTCCACTTGGACCACCACTCGGTCGAGGGAGATGGCCCCGTGGGCGAGGCCCACGCGATGGAGCGCGGCGAGCGCGTCGCACAGCTGAACTCCGAGCTCGACGAGCGGCTCGAGGGCGAGCGAGCCGGCTCGGCGGACGTCTAGGAGCGTCACCCCGACGACGGGCTCGAACGCGAGGTAGCCTCGATCGCCGTAAGCTCCGTGGTCGAGGAGCTGGGCCCAGGCCGGGTGGACCGTTCCGGCGAAGGTGAGGGCGTCGGCGGTCACCGCCGGGTTCGGGGCCAAGAACAGCTCGAGCCACACCGGGCCAAAGGGCCCGGCCGCCTCGAACCGCGGGCCCACTGCGCCGTCCCCGAGCGAGCGGCCGAGAGCGTAGGGACCCACTCGATCCGGCGAGAAGGGAGGCTCGGTGCCGTCCACGGGCCCACGATGCTCGCCCGTCCGCGCCGCAGCGGCAAGTGGTCGTCTTTACTTCGACGCGCCGCTCCGCCAAACCTGGTTCATGACCAAATTCAAGCTCGATCACGTCGCCGTCGCGGTTCGCGACATCCACGCCGCCGTGGAGGCGTTCGAAAAGAAGCTCGGCGTGCCCTGCGAGGGGATCGAGCGGGTGCCCACCGAGAAGGCCGACGTCGCGTTCTTCGACGTCGGCGGGGCCCACATCGAGCTCGTCGCCGCCACCGAGCCCGGCGCCCCGATCGCGCGCTCCATCGAGAAGCGGGGCGAGGGCCTGCACCACATCTGCCTCGAGGTCGAAGACATCGACGCCACGGTCGCCGTGGCCCGTGCTGCCGGCCTCGCCTTCACCACCGAGGCCCCCGGCCCCGGCGCCGGAGGCTCTCGGGTGATCTTCGTTCACCCGAAGAGCCTGAGCGGCGTGCTGCTCGAGCTGGTCGAAAAGCCGCGCACGGCGTGAAGCAATCAATCCCCTAGGTCGAAAGATCGGAGCAGCCCGCGGCGGGAGAGCCCAAAGAGCGCCGTGCGTTCGACCGGTCGCATGGGCGGCGCCCTTCGAAAGGGGAGAGTTCCCCCCAAATCGGCTCAGAAGCGCAGGAGCAGGGATCCGAACCCGGGACCGATGGCCAGCGGTGCTGCCTCGGGCCGCGCCGAGTCGCCGGCCCCTCCCGGCCCGT
This sequence comes from Myxococcota bacterium, assembly GCA_036788295.1. Taxonomy (GTDB): domain Bacteria; phylum Myxococcota; class Kuafuiibacteriia; order Kuafuiibacteriales; family Kuafuiibacteriaceae; genus JAHQVK01. The sequence goes on along the minus strand of DAIQNR010000132.1, from coordinate 4,371 downwards.
TGGCCAAATCGACGATGAGCATCACCAACCCGGTCAGCGCCACCCCTCCGCCGACGCTGGCGGCGACGATGGCGTTTCGCTCGGCGTCGGCTCGCTCCTGCTCGGCCTGGTTGAACGCCTGGGTGATCGCCGCCGAGCCGCTCCCGGCAGCGATGAGGCCGTTGAGCCGAGAGACCTCGCTCACCGCGTCCTCTCTGGCCATGTATTGCCAGCCGCCGACGCCAACTCCTCCGCCGAGGCCAGCGACGATGAGCCCGATCCCCACCCCGCCGAGCGCGCCCAGGGAGCTCCCTCGGTCCCGGTCCGGGCTCGAGTCCCACCCCGCGGAGGGTTCGGCGGGTAGGTTCACGGGCGTCGGTTGCGGCGCTTCGGGGGGCCTCTCCTCGACCGCGGGACGGGCCGAGACCGTCGCCGTCGCGACCTCGGCCAGGGTTTGTTCGGGGACGGGACAAATCCATCCCTCGCCGTCGCTCTGCAGCCGCTCCGGCCGCGGCGTGAGCGGATCCATCCTCTTGGCGCACATGAAGAGCGAGCGCACGCCCGGCCCGAAGCGCCACATCTCGAGGTCGATCTCGGGGTCGAGGGCCATCGCCTGCCGGAAGGCTTGCAGCGCCTCCACCGGCCGATCGACCGCGACAAGGAGCAGGGCGGCCTGCCGCTCGATCCGCGCCATCAGCTCCAGCGAGCCGGCGACGGCGCGGGCGGCCTCGAGCTCGGAGAACGCCGTGTCCCAGTCCTCCCCTCGGTAGGCGATCACCGCTTCGACCAGGTGGTTCTCCGCCTCCCCGTCTTCGGCGTGGGCGATCCGGCCGGGGAGGCTCAGGGCGATGAGCGCGAGGAGTCCGAGCGAGCGCATGGCGATTCAGTCAAGCAACACGCGGGCCAGGGTCTGCTCGCCCCGGCGAACTTGGACGGTTCGGTTGCGGATGTCTCTGCTGCCGACCCGGCGCACCCCGAGCGTGACCTTGCCCGGCGGGAGTTCCACGCGCACCCGAGCCCCCTTCCCGATCACCTTGCCATCGAGGAGGACCTCGATGAACGGCTGCTCCCCGGTCACGGTGCGCCCGGAGACGATGGCGAACCCGTTGGGGCTCGGAGCGGGTGAAGGCTGGGTCTCTTGGGCGGGCTCCGCCGGCGCGGTCTTTGGCGGCGGAGCCTCCGCGGCCGGGCGTCGAGGCGGCCGCGGTCGCTTCGTTCGACGAGGCTCGGCGGCGGCGGTCGGCTCCACGATCGCCGCCTCGGCCACCTTCGATGTCTCGGGTTCTTCCGACGCGGCGTTGTTGGGCTCCGGGGCGGCCTCGCTCGACGAATCGGCCCCAATAGCCAGCGGCTCCGGGTCGAGCGGCGGGGGCAGGGGCGTGACCAGCGGGGCCGGCGCTACGGTCAGCGCGGTGTAGGCGCCGAGGGCGAGCATCCCGGCCGTTGCCGCCCCGAGGGCGAGCCAGGGAGCCCGCCGGCGGGGGGCCCGGAGCATCACCCCATCCCGCCCCGAGTCGGGGGCGGTCGGAGGATGCGGGGCGCCGGAGCGATGGGGCGCGGGATGAGGGGTGTTCGGGAACGGGGTGAATCGGAGCGGCGCCACCGCCGCCTCGAGTTCCGGCGAGAGGCTCGGCAGTCCGTGGAGCATCGTCTCTATCTTCTTGAGCGCCGTCTTCACCTCGGCGGCGCTCCCTGGGCGCGCGTGGCGGTCCTTTTCGAGCAGCCCCATCACCAGATTGGCGAGCGGCGCGGGGATCACCTCGCCGGCCCGCTCGGCGGGAAGCGGCGGCGGGGGGCGCTCGAGGTGCGCCATCAGGACCTCGATGTGGCGCTCCGACAAGAACGGGGGGGCCCCGGCCAGAAGCTCGTAAGCCATGATTCCGAGGCTGTAGAGGTCCGATCGGGCGTCGATGTCCGAATCTTGTCGGACCTGCTCGGGGGACATGTAGGCGGGGGTGCCGATGATCCCGGTCGAGGTGAGCTGGCTGCCCGAGTTCGGTCGGACGATCCCGAAATCCAGCAATTTGGCCTGCACACCGGTCTCGAGCGAGTCCACGATCACATTGTGCGGCTTGAGATCTCGGTGGACGAGGCTCCCGTGCACCGCCTCGAGCGCGGAGGCGAGCTGGCGAAGGATGACCACCACCGGCATCAGCGGCAGGAGGCCGCTCGGCGCCCCGGCGATCAGCCGGTGGAGGGGGCGACCGGAGAGCAGCTCGGTGACGAGGTAGAGCCGGCCGTCCGCGGTGATTCCGTGGTCGTACGCGTGCAGGACGTGGGGGTGGTTGATCTGGGCGAGGGCCACCGCCTCCCGCTCGAAGCGCGCCCGGAGCGCGGGGTCGCTCGAGAACTCGGAGTGGACGATTTTCACCGCCACCAGCCTCTCGAGCCGCATCTGCCTGGCGACGTAGACGAGCCCCATGCCGCCCTGTCCGAGCTTCTTCTTCAGCTTGTACCGCTCATCGAGGACGACGCCGATCATCGGGTCCGGCGGCTCGACCGAGGCGTCGGTATCGGCGGGCGCGCGTTCCGGACGTTCGCTCATCTTGGCTCCGGTGGGTGCAAAGCAGAGGCCTTCCCTATGCAACGGACTCCTACATGTCGTGGAGTCCGTCAAGGATGGGCACCGAAGAGGCTCGTCGGAGCCGCTCAGCTCGAGCTTTTGGTCTTTCGGTAGGGGGCGGGGTCGAGGCCGTGTTTGCTCAGCCACCGGTGCACGGTGGCTCGGCCGACCCCGAGCCGCTGGGCGATCCGCTCCACGTTGCCCCGGTGCTCGCCGAGGAGGGCCTCGAGACCTTCGCGATCTGGCGGCTCCGTCGCCTTCGGGAACGCGGGCGCCGATTCATGGGGCGGAAACGACCGAAAACCCTCGTTCCGCTCGCCGGTCGCGCTTCGCCCGATCGTCTCCGGCAGGAGGTTGCCGCCGATGACGTCCGCCTCTGTGGCGAACAGCTTCACGACCTTCGCCGCGTTGAGCAGCTCCCGAACGTTTTTCCTCCAGTCGTGAAGAAGGAGGCGCTCCGCCGCTTCGGTCGACAGCGGCGGGGCGCCGGGACCGAGCGCAGCCTCGAACAGCGGGAGCACCTCCTCCTTTCGCTCACGGAGCGCCGGCACCGACACCCGCAGGCCGCCGAGCCTGGCCAGCAGGTCGGGCCGGATTTGGCCGTCGGCCTCGAGGCGGTCCACATCTCGGGAGGTGGCGGCGATGACCCGGACGTCGGTCCGGACGTCCGCGTCGGCCCCGACCGGACGGATCGCGCCCTGATCCAGCGCGCGAAGCACCGCCGACTGCTGCTCGACCGGGAGCTCGGCGACCTCGTCGAGAAACAGGGTCCCCTGGTGGGCGCTCCGCCACAGGCCGGGGCGCGCTTGGTGGGCACCGGAGTACGCGCCGCGCTCGTGCCCGAACACCTCGGCGGCGAACAGATCCGGCGGGATCCCGGCGCAGTTCACGGCGACCAGCGGACCGGGCCGGCCGGACGCGGTATGGTATCGCTCAGCGAGCCGCTCCTTGCCCGCGCCGGTGGGTCCGAGCAGGAGAACATGGACTTCGCCGAGCGCCGCGCGGTCGACCATGCGCTCGGCGAGGACCCGGGCCGGACCGACGGTGGGAGGGAAGTCTGGGTCGCCGAGCAGGGGATGCTCGGGCCACGCCGAGAACGCCAGCAACGCGTCGCCCACCCGCAGGACGGCTCCCCCACGGGCGGTGACCGGTGCGTCCCCGAGTCGATGCCCGTCTACGGCGGTCCCCGGACCTCGCCCTAGGTCCTGCACGTGGAGGACGCCGAGCAGCGGGTCGAAGCGAACGCGGGCGTGCGGGCTCCGGCTCACCGAGCGGTCGGGTACCCCGATCGCGAACGTCGGCCCTTCGACCTGGCGCAGGACGTCCTGCGGATGTCCAGTCAGCACGTAGGCCACAGGAGCGGTCCCGCCCGGCCGGTGAGCGAGCACCAGCCGGCCGCGCCAGCGAGGCGCTCCCTCCCGCTTCCCGCCGCCTGCGAACGTGGTCTCCACGACCGCGGGAGCGTACATGGCCACGGTCCGCGGCGAAACCGCAGCCGAGACGGCAGGGCCATGGCGGGCATCGCGCGCGCGCCGAAAGCCGCGTCCGGTCATGGGGGGGATACCTTTCGTTCCCCCGACCGAGGACCCTCGAACCATGATGTCCCGGCCCCACGATCTCCTCTTTCGAGAGGTCTTCTCGGATCCCGAGGAAGCAGGCCCGTTGCTGAAATGGATTTTGCCCGCCGAGATCGAGGCCGGCGTGGACTGGACGACCCTGAACCTGGTTCGGCCGGAGACGATCACGCGGGACCTGGACGACCCGGAGTCGGACGTCATCTATTCGGTCCAGTTCAGGGGTGAGGGCGAAGTCGTGCTCTATCTGCTCGC
>DAIQNR010000131.1:0-14422 GCA_036788295.1 Myxococcota bacterium | reverse complement strand
CCCTCCCCGTCGGGTGCGCTTCGATATAGTCTCTGCTTATGCGCAGGGCCCGGATTGCGCCTCTTTTTCTCGCTGGCGGGCTGCTCGCTTCGGGGGCCTGCGTGGGCGACGCGATCCCGCTCGATGGCGGTGGCGCGGCCGACGCCCAGGCCAACGACGCGGACCGCCCTGATGCGATGCTTGCCAGCGATGCCTGCCCTTGCGATGTCGCGGACCTCACCCGGGGCCCCGTCTACACGTTTGGCCCCTGCGTTCCCCCGCTCGAGCACGGCTGCCTCGCGCGATCCTGTGACACCGACGACGACTGCGGCGACGGCTTCTCGTGCGAGCCTTGCGCCGCCGCCGCGTGCTGCGCCTGCTCGGACTGCCGCTCCGCTTGCCTTCGGACCCACCATTTTGGGCCGCTGCCCGACCTGCTGAAGCTCGAGCCCACGTTCGGACCCTCCGGCACCGAGCAGGACATCACGGTCGAGGGGGCTCCGTTCCCTTTCGGCGCCCTCTTTCACAACGTGCGGATTGGCGACTTGGACCCCGTTCCCGGAGCAGAAGGTCGCTGCCAGCTCGTCGTTCGAGCCCCGGCTCACCCGCAGGGTTTGGCGCCGGTTTGGGTGTCGCAATACGGCGGCCGCGAGCCGTGGGTCCTCGCGGGCTTCTTCCGCTTCGGAGGCGAAGCACCTGCCGCCTGCGTGCAGCCCGGCTTTCCGTGCGGCCCCGAGCCGTGCTGCGAGACCGAGGCGGTCCCGATGGCCTGCACCGCCGGCCGCTGCCGGCAGCGTTGAACCCTACTCAGAGGCCGCTGCGGCGAAGCAGCGGCTCGAGGCGGGGGGGGCGGCCCATGAACTCGGCGAACAGGACATCCGGGTCTTCGGCGTCGCCCCGCTCGAGCACCGTGCGCCGAAACGCGGCGCCCACTTCGGGGTCGAAGACGCCTGCCTCCTCGAACCGGGTGAACGCGTCCGCGTCGAGGACTTCGGCCCACTTGTAGCTGTAGTATCCGGCCGCGTACCCGGTGGCGCTCGCGAAGAGATGGCTGAAGCCGTTCACGAACGCCCACCCTTCGTAGAGCGGCGCCGGGGAGAACCGGGCCATGACCCGCCGGGCGAACGCCACCGGATCTTCCTCACCGCTCGGGTCGAAGTCGAGGTGCAGAGCCAGGTCCAGCTCCGCGAACCCGAGCTGCCGCATCATCGCCGTGGCCGCCCGAAAGCTCCGAGCCCGCAGCATCTTTTCGAACAGAGGCTCTGGGATCGGGGCCTCGGTCTCGTGGTGCCGGGCGAACAGGTCGAGCGCTTCCCTCGACCAGCACCAATTCTCCATGATTTGCGACGGGAGCTCCACGAAGTCCCAAGCCACCCGGGTCCCAGCCTGGCCTCGGATCCGAACCCGGGACAGCAGGTGGTGGAGCAAGTGCCCGAACTCGTGAAAGAGGGTCTGCACCTCGTCGTGGGACAGAAGCGACGGCCCGCCGATCGGCGGGGTGAGGTTCGCCGCGAACAACCCGAGGTGCGGACGGTCGAGCCGCCCATCGGGCGCCACCACGCCGGACGCGAGCCCATGCATCCACGCCCCGCCCCGCTTGTCTTCGCGGGGGTGAAGGTCGACGTAGAACTGCCCGAGCAAATCGCCGCCCTCGCGCACCGAAAACGCCCGCACCTCCGGGTGCCACCCGGGGAGGTCCTGGTCCTCCTCGATGGCGATCCCGTACAGCCGCTCGGCCACGGTGAACAGACCGTTCATCACCCGGCCCACCTCGAAGTACGGCCGGAGCGCCTCTTCGTCGAAATCGAACCGCTCCCGCCGCAGCTTCTCCGCGTAGTAGGCAAGGTCCCAGGGCTCGACCTTTGGCGCATTCTCGCCTTCCCGCTCCTTTCGAAACCCCTCGAGCTCCGCCATCTCCCGCTGAAACGCCGGGCGGGTCCGCTCTTCGAGGTCCGAGACGAAACTTCGGGCTCGCTCGGCGGTGCGGGCCATGCGCGGCTCGAGCACGAACTCCGGGAAGCTCTCGTAGCCGAGCAAGCGGGCTTGCCGGGCCCGCAGGCGCAGGACCTCCTTCACGAGCGGCCCGTTGTCGAGCGCCCCCGACGCCGCCCGTCCGTAGTACGCCCGGTACAGCTCCTCCCGTAGGTCCCGGTCGTCGAGGTAGGTCAGCGCCGGGACCAGGCTCGGCGCGTGCAGCGTGAGCAGGTAGCCCTTCTGCCCCCGGGCCTCGGCCGCGGCCCGGGCCGCCGCGCGGGCCGAGTCCGGCAATCCGGCCAGCCGGTCCGCGTCGACCGGCTTCGACCACGCGGAGGTCGCGTCGAGCACGTTCTGCCCGAAGCGGGCGGTCGCACCGGCGAGCTCGCGGCTGAGGGCCTCGAGCTCGACCTTCTCCTTTGCGCCGAGCGCCGCGCCGTGGCGGCGAAAGTCATCGAGGGTTCGGGACAGCGCCCGGCTCGCGTCCGGCGGCAGCGACCGGCCCTCGTCGCTGTCGGCGAGCGCGCGCAGCCGGTGGTACAGGCGCTCGTCGAGCGGAATGGAAGCGAAGAAGCCGCTCACCTCCGGCTTCATCTTGTTGTAGGCCGACCTCAGCTCCGGGGTCGTCCGCACCGATTCGAGGTGGGACACCACCGAATAGGCCATCTCGAGCGGCTCGGTCGCCGCCTCGAGCGCGAGGTACACCTCCGCGAACGTCGGCGCCCCCTCGGCGGCGGCAACCCGGTCGAGCCCGGCCCGGGCTTCGGCGATGAGTCGGCCGAGCCCCGGCTCGACGTGCTCGGCCCGGATGCGGTGAAACGGCAGCGCCGATCCCTGGGACAGGGAAACGAGCGGATTGTTGTCACTCATGGTCGAGTTTCCATTCTTCGAACCAAACCATCTGGATCGCCTCGAGGTGCCGCTCGGTCGAGCTCTCCGGATCGTCGGCGAAGCCGTCGAGCTCGGTCACCCAGCGGTGCAGGTCCACGAAACGGACCGAGAGCGGCTCGGTGTCGGGAAATCGCTCATACAGGGCTTCCCCTAGCGCGCGGGCGTCGCCCCACGTCCAGCTCATGGCCCCCGTGGTACAACAACGGGCTGGCCTGACGCACGGACAAGCTCGACGCTCAGGTCGGCCTGATCACGATCTCGTCCACCGACGCGGGCGGCGCGGTCGAAAGAGCGAGCCGCACCGCCGCCGCCACGTCCTCCGCCCGGACGAATCGGCCCGGATCATAGGCTTTGCCTTCCTGTTCATGCACCGCGCGCTGCATGTCGGTGGCGGTCCGTCCGGGAAAGACCGAGGTCACCCGCACCCCCTGGGGACCCTCCTCTTCCCGGAGGGCGTCGGCGAGCGCCTTCAAGCCGTGTTTGGCCGCCGCGTACGCCGACCACCCGGCCCGCGCCACCCGGCCAGCCCCGGAGTTGATGAACACGACGTGCCCGCCGGTGCGGCGCAGCGCGGGCAGGCAGCGAGCGGTGAGCAGATACGGGGCGCGCAGATTGACGGCCCAGCTCGCGTCGAGCGCGGCGGCGCCGGTGGCCTCCACCGACCCGAGCGGGCACACGCCAGCCGAATGCACGAGCGCCGAGATTTCGCCGGCCGCTGCCGCCGCCTCCTCCGGCGCCCGCTCGTCGGTCAGATCGAGCGCGACCGTCTCGACCTCGGCCCCGGCCTCGGCGGCCAAGCGGGCCACCTCGTCGAGCGCGGCCTGGGCCCGCCCGAGCAAAACCAGGACCGGCCGGCCCGGCGCCATCGCGAGCGCCACCGCCCGGCCGATGCCCCGGCTGGCTCCGGTAATCAGGATCCGCGCTCCTTCGACGTCCATGGGGCGAGCTTGCCCGCGTCGCGCCCGTTTCCAAAGCTGTCAGCCGCCTCCTGGGTCTTGCCCGGGCTGAGCTTTGGCCCTGCGAGTCGAAAGAGACTTCTCTTTGGGAACGCGACCAAACCTTGCCGGGCTAGCGTTCGTATTTCCTGGTTGGTTCACGACGGTCGCTTTACGAGATTAGCGTGGCAGCCGCGTTTCCTCGTCCTCCCGAACCCTCCGCCGTGGCTCCGCCAAGCGGCCTGAAGTTGGGACGTTTCCGGTCTTCGAGCCGGGTGACGTGCGAGAATCTGCTCACCGAAGTAGACGAATACTTTTCGGCCGGCGCCTCCCTCCCGCCGGGAGCGGTGGTGCTCGACGTGGGGGCGAACATCGGGGCCTTCGCGCTGAGGGCGGCCCAAAGATGCCCGGTGGGGCTTCAAGTCCACTGCTTCGAGCCCTCGCCCGACCTCTTCTGCGAGCTGGAGCGAAACCTCCGGGAGACGAACGCCCACGCGCTCGCCCACATTCGAACCCATCGCATCGGCATATCGAGCCCAGAGCGGGAAGGCACCCGGATCCCATTTTTCTACTTTCGCAACTACCCGACGAACAGCACCTTCGACCTCGAGCAGAAGCGCCAGGAGTTCATCCAGTTCTTCTTCGCTCATGGGCAGCGGCTCGAGAAGCGGCTCGCCCGGCGGCACGGCCGGCTCGGAGCGCTCATGGGCGGCCTCGTCCGCGCCTTCGTCTCGAGGACGCCCACCCTCCCCGGAGTCTGGTTCCTGATGTCGAGAACCCTAGGCCTCGTCGAGGTGCACGCCGACGTGGAAACGCTCAGCACGGTGATCGACCGCGAGCGGATCGAAGAGGTGGACCTGCTCAAGATCGACGTCGAGGGTTCCGAGCTCGAGGTGCTGCGCGGTGTTCGTAGCGAGCATTGGGACCGGATACGCCAGGTCGTGGTAGAGACCAACGACCTCGCCGGGACCAGGCGGGGCGTCGAGGCGATCCTCGACGCCCACGGGTTTCGGGAGCGTCGCTTGGTCGCCCAGGCGGCCAGCGACAACGGGCTCAACAGCGTGATCATCCATGCGTGCCGAGAACGACCCCTCCTCTGACTGGTCCGGGCTGCGCTCCGTCCCCACCGAGCGCGCTCGGGAGCCCGCGCTGGCGCCCGAGCAGCTGCTGCGGCCGGTGGACGCGCCTGCTCCGCATTCCCAGCTCCTCCCCCGCCCCCCGGATCGACTGGACCGCTTGAAAACCGCCGCTGGATTGGAGCTCGCGCCGATCGTCCTCGGAACCGCCTCGATCGGGAGCGTGAGCCCGGTGGGCCCGTGGAGCGCGAACGAGCGGCGCCGGGCTTTTCGCCTCTTCGACGACATCTTCGACGCCGGCTGCCGCGCGTTCGACCTCGCCCGGTCCTACGCGCTCGGCGGCAGCGAGCGGGTGTTCGGCGAGTGGCTGCGGGCGAGCGGGGTGCGCGAGCAGGTCTTCGTCACGACCAAGATCGGGCACCCGCTCCCGTTCTTCCCGAACCGCCTCGGGACCGACGCGCTCGACGAAGACCTCGAGGCGAGCCTGAGGGCGCTCGGCCTCGAGCAGCTCGACGCGCTCCTCCTGCACCGGGACCACCCGCACGCGAGCCTCGAGCACGTGGGAATGAACCTGCTTCGTTACAAGAGCTCCGGCCGCGCCCGCTACGTCGGCGTATCCAACTGGCGCTTCGACCGCATCGCCGCGCTGAACCGGGTGATGGGGGCCGAGCTCGTGGACGTGGCCAGCCCGCAGCTGTCGCTCGCAGAGTGGACAGCGCCGATCTGGGCCGGAAGCTGCAGCATCTCCGGACGAAAGCACCGCTACGAGCGCCGGCAGTACAAGGCGGCGCAGCTGCCGACCTTCGCCTACTGCCCGCTGGGGCGAGGGTTCTTCGGCCATCGCCCCCCGTGGCTCGGACGACACCGGGGGTTTCAAAGCGCCCTGAACGCTCAGCGGCTGCACCGAGTGAAGCGGCTCGCGGCGAAGCGGGGAGCGACCCCGGCCCAAATCGCGCTCGCCTACCTGTGGTCGCAGCCGTTTCCGGTCTTCCCGGTGGTCGGGGTCAGCCGGCCTGAGCACATGAAGGAGAACCTGGCCGCCGCCGGCATCGCGCTCGACGAAACCGAGCTGCGGTGGCTCGAGGGGGGCTACCCGAATGGGTGACCTCGGGTCGCGCTCACCCAGGAAGAGCGGCGCCCAAAACGGCAGCGCGGGGCTCCCGCGGCAAACCTACGACGCGATCGTCGTTGGCTCGGGGGCCACGGGGAGCGTCGCCGCCAAGTGGTTTGCCGATCTGGGCGTTCGGGTGCTGGTGCTCGAGGCCGGAAAGACCATCGAGCAGCTCGGAGGGTACCGGAGCCGGGCCCGCAACGTCGCCCGCGCCATTTCGCGCGGGTTCATGTCGAAGCGGCAGCACGTGCAGTGCCGCCACGCCACCTACTGGACGACGAACCCGAACTTCTTCGTGGACGACCTCGACAACCCGTACAGCGCGCCAGAGAGCAAGCCATTTCGATGGATTCGGAGCCGGGTGACCGGGGGCCGCACCTTGACATGGGATGGCGTGACGCCGCGGTTCTCCGACCATGAGTTCACCGCGGCCGAGCGAGACGGGGTGGGAATCAACTGGCCGATCCGCCACGCGGATCTCGCCCCCTACTACGGGCGGCTCGAGCGCTACTTTCGCGTCCATGGAAACCACGACCGGCTCCCCCACGTCCCGGACGGCAACTTCGTGGGGGTCGGCAAGCTCACCGCGGCCGAGGAGATCTTCAGGGACCGGGTCCATCGGGAGTTTCCAAAGCGGCGGGTGATCGTGTCCCGAGGGCTGCTGTCCGAGCGGACGCCTCCGCGGGGCGAGGCCCATACCCACCTCTCGGTCGTCCCCAACGCGCTCTTCGACGCCGTGGCCTCCGGCTACGCCACCCTCGAGACCGACGCGATCGCGAGCCGGGTGCTGCTGCACCGAGACGGACGGCGCGCAGTGGGCGTCGAGTACGTGGACGCGAGGACCGGGGCCTTTCGGGCCGCCTACGCCGACCTGATCTTCCTCTGCGCCTCCACCATCGAGTCGATCCGCCTGCTGCTCAACTCGGCCACCCCAGCCCACCCCGACGGCGTCGGCGCGTCGGGCGGGCTGCTCGGCCGCTACCTGATGGACCACGTCGCCGCGAACATCTATTTTCAGCTGCCCGACGTCCCGACCCACCACCAAGAGCGGCCCATGGTGGGCGGCAGCGCGATGATGATCCCACGGTTTCAGAACCTCCATGGGCCCGACGCCGACCACCTGCGCGGATATGCCCTGTGGGGCGGAATCGACCGCATCTGGCTGCCCAGCTTCGTGCGACGAATCCCAGGTGAGGCTTTTGGGTTTCTGGGGGCCCGGTGCGAGGTGCTCCCCCACTTCGACAACCACGTCCGCATCGACCCCGACCTGAAGGATAGATGGTCCATCCCTTCGGTGCACATCGAGTGCGAGTGGAAGGACAACGATCTTCGCATCGTCCGGGCCGCCCGGCGCCAAGCCACCGAGATGGTCGAGGCGGCCGGCGGAGAGGTGGCCGACCTCAGCCGATGGATGAGAGGCCCAGCCCGCGCCTACCTTGGGCGGCTCGAATCGGAATGGCGCATCTCCACCCCGGGGCTGTTCGTCCACGAGCTGGGCGGCGCCCGCATGGGCAAAACCCCCGCCGAGTCGGTCGTCGACCCGAGCTGCGCCGTCTGGGACGTGAAGAACCTCTACGTCGCCGACGGAGCGTGCTGGCCGTCCTCGGGCTGGCAGAACCCGACGCTCACCCAGATGGCGATCGCCGCTCGCGCCGTGCACCTCGCGGTGACCCAGCGCCGCTGACCTCAACTTCGCCGCCGCGCCGCAAGATGACCGGGCTCGAGAGGCGCCCGTCTCCCGGACCTTGTTGCGCGCGCGACCTGGGTCGCGTTGAATCGGGGCGTGACTCGCCACGCATCCGCCGCCTGGTTTCTCCTTTTGCCAATTCTCACCGGCTGCGGCGAGGACGACGCCCACGATCCATCTCAGCTTCGATCGCGCCTCCAACAGGGCTGGTTTGCTTGCGACCGGGACCGATGCACGGAGCCGAGCGTCCATCGGCTCTCGACCCGTTTTCCCGACGGAACCCGTCGGACGCTCGCCTTGGGCTACGTCGAATTCTTTGAAGATTCAGGACGCTTCGTACCCCACCCCGTCCTGGGGAACTGGGGCCTCACCGCGAGACAAGAGGCGTTTTCCTATGGTTTGAAGGACAACGAGGTCATCATGACCTACGACCAGGAGAGCTTCGCGTTCTCGCTCGAGCTCAGAGGCAATGAGCTGCTCCTTCGGGATGGGTCGGGCGCTTCAGCCTATTTTCGCGCTTACCCTGGCTATTCGGCCTTCACCATCGAAAACGAGCATATCCATCAAGCTCGGTTTTGGGAGATGCCCGGAATCGAGCGGGAAGCGGTGACCTACGACGAGCAAAAGTCCCTGCCGTTCGTCGAGATGAGCCGCGACAAGAACGCCTTCGTGGCCCGCATGCTCTACCGCCGGCAACCAGGTTGGGACGCCTACGACTTCGGGTACCGGTTCAAAAGCGAGGAGGGAGATTTGTGGTACGGACTCCTCGTTTGCACCGGTATGGGCCAGTGGGATCTGAGCCGACGCATCCTGAGCGTCCAAGTATCCGGGGGAGGCAGCCCCGGTGCCGTCGCCGGCTTCAGCAGCTGGAGCGAGCCGTTGATCACCGTCTACGGCGAGATCGCAGCCACCCCAGGCTCCGCCGAACAGAGAGTCTTGATCACGCCCTTTCCGAGCCTGGAATCAGGCTACGGGAGCCGTTTGCTCGAAGCGAAGACCCTGGGCGCCACCCCTCGCGTCGTTTGCGAGCGAAAGGGCGTTGGCCTCAGGTGAAAAAGAGAAAGTAGAGCGCGGCGGCGAGGCCGCCCACCACGAGGCCCCACAGAACCCAGCTCCGGTCTTCGCCGGGGCCGATGATCGAGTCGGTGCCCTGGGCGGATTGGCGGGCGGCGGGCGCTTTCCTCAAGACCACCGGGGAGTCGTTGCGGGGGATCTGGTGGCGGACCACCCTCCGGGGCTGGCCTTCGCGAGCGACCCCGGCCGCGATGTCGCGCGCGGCTTCCACCATCGACCGCTCCCCCGGCCTTGGCGCATCCCGCACGAAGCTCGAGCGGGGCGGAGGCGCGGCCGGCGGGTCGAATTCGTCCGGTTCCCGGTGCGGCGGAGTCGGACGCGACCGATCGTTGGTCGGCGTCGCCTCGCTGCGCGCTTCGCTCGCGAATTCTCCTCCGCGGGCGGCGAAGCGCCCGGAGGTCGGCCTCGACGGCGCCGCTGGGGCCTCGTCCCGAGGCCGGGCCGGAGGCGCCGCCGGTGGGTCCGATTCGTCCGCCGAGGGCAAGAGTTCCTCCGGCGGGTCGCGAAGAACGGGCATCGGCACCGGCGGCTCGAAGGTCAGCTCCACGGACGGCGCGAGCGTGGGCAGCTCCGACCCTCCCTCCGCCGCGTCTTCGACCGGGTCCGGCATGGGCAGGTCTTCGCTTTCGGCCTCGACCAAGGCGGCGAGCGCTGCGAGCTCCTCGACCGGCGCCGGCGGCGGCAAGAAGAGGGAAAACGCCCACCGCAGCCGGTCTGGGTCGGCGGGGACGGTGCCGGACTCGATGTCCCCGAGCCACCCGGCGAGCGGCTGCGCCGACGGCGGCCACCCCTCTGGCCCGGCGAGGCGCTCGCACAGCCCGAGCAGGTCGAGGAGCGACGGGGGGCGCTCGGAGCGGACCTGCCCGTCGGCGCCGACCGAAAACGGCCCGCCGCTTCGGCCCGCCGCCGATGGGTTCGCCTGCTCGAGCACGTCGAGCAGGACCGCGTGGGCCAGGGCGGTCGGGAGGCTCGCGCCCCGGGCGGCGTGGGCGTCGAGGATGACGTCGAGCGCCACCGGGCTCATGGCAACTCCCGCCAGATGAGCGCGAGCCCCACCGGGCGGCGCTGCCCGGAGCGGTCGAGCTCGAATTCGGCCCGAATGACCTCGCCCCACGAAAAGGCCAGGTCGGGCTCGTCGGTCCACCGCAGCCGCACCGGCGCCCCGGGGAGAAACGCGGCTTCGGTGTGCACGAACACCCCGGATCGACTCAGATCTCGGCTCGAACCGGCCGTTTTTGGGCCTCCCTGCGGAGCCTGCAGCTCCAAGGGGCGCTCGACCGGCTCACGGGCCGCCTGGCGGCGCTCTTTGACCATCACACCGTGACTGTACCGGTTCCGATCCGCCCGTCCACCGCCATCGCCGAAAGCCTCGGTCGGTCCCCGGTTGCACAGGTCGCGGTCGAGCGCGGTATAGACGGTCCGATGCCCGGCTCCGCGCGCGCTCCCGCCCCGCCGAAAGTGGCGGCCCCGCTCGCTCTCGTCGCTCCGCTCGTCGTTTTCGGCGGGCTCGGCTGCGAGGACGACGAGGGCCTGACCCAGCAGCGACAGGACGTCGGCGTCCGCGACGCGGGCAGCGCCGAGCCGCTCGCCCTCGAGCCGGGGATGCGCTTTTCTTACAACGTGACCGTGAACCAGCGCGGCGCCGCGGTCGGCGACGAGGGCGCCGCCATCTTCGACCTCACGCTGACCATCGACGCCGCTCGAGATCGGGGACCGGGAGAGAGCGCGCTCGACGTGAGCGCGACGGGCACGAACCAGCTCGACCGGGACTGGACCGAGACCCGGGACTTCGATCCGTGGCTCGCCCGGCTCGGGCCGGCCCGGGCCGCCGATGTCGTGGACCCCGAGCCGGTGGAGGTCCGGCTGTCCGGTCCGCCCCTGCTCCCGCCGGCCCCCACCCCGAAGCGCCTGCCCGCCCCCGGAACCTTCTTTCTCGACGTGCGGGACATGGACGCGGTGCAGGCCGCTTTCGAAGCCGAATACGAAGGGCGAAGGCCGCGGGTCAGGGAGATGGACGACGGTCGCTGGCTCTTCGAATTCGACGGCCCCGACGATCGCCTCTTCTATTTCCCCGAGGCGGCCAAGCTGCGCCAGCTTCGGCTCGAGTACGACCCCCGCGGCTACCTCCTGAGCGCCTCCGAGCGGATCGGCGCCGAAGGGACGACGCCCCGGGTCACCGGCGACCTGTTCCTCCGAGACGGACCCTGACATGGTGAGCTTCCATCGATTCGCCCTCACTTCTGTGCGCGCTGCGCTCGCGATCGCGCTGCTCGCGGCCTGCTCCGACCCGGAGCCGGAGGAGCCCACCTGCAACACCGACGCCGACTGCCGAGCCAACGAGCGGTGCGTGCCCGGGGGCTTGTGCGCGGTGAACGTCGAATGCGTCGGCAAGGACGAGTGCGAGGACCCACGCACCACCTGCGACCTCGAGCGGTTCGAGTGCGCCTTTCTCGACGGCTTCGCGAACGAGTGCGGGGCCGGCCGACCCTGCCCGTTTGGTCAGTTCTGCTCGGAGCTGCTCGGCCGCTGCCTCGACGCCTCGACCTCCCGCGACTGCGTCCGGCGCAGCCAGTGCCCCGCGAACCAGATCTGCGACCGCGCCGCCAACAAATGCATCCCGGATCCGGGGTGCTTCGGCGACGCGTTCTGCGAGCCCGGCGAGGTGTGCGACGAGGTGAACCGCCTGTGCCGGTCCGGAGCGACGACGTGCGTGAGCTGCGCGCTCGACGCGTGCCCGGGCGATCTGCTGTGCGCCGCGGACACCCGGGAGTGCGTCGGCCCCGAAGGCGAGACGGTGTGCCGCACCGGAGAGTCGTGCGACCCGCTCGGTCGCTGCGTGCAGTGCACGAACAGCGACCAGTGCGGGCCCGGGACGTTCTGCAACACGTCGGTCGGCCGCTGCGAATCCAACATCCAGTGCGCCGACGATCCGTCGGAATGCCCGGGCGCATCGCAGGTGCAGTGCGTGATCTGCACCCTCCCGGAGGTGTGCGACCGGCGGACCCGCCGCTGCGCCGCCCCGCCCGAGCCGTGCGAGACCGACATCGACTGTCCGAACGAGCAGCTGTGCGACCGGGCGCTCGATCCCCCGATCTGCGTGCGCCGCCTGCCCGACTGCATCGGCGACGTGTTCGACGATCCGCCGAACGCGACCCCGGCCGCCGCCCGGGAGCTGCTCGAGGCCGACGGCCCCGTGTTCCCCGACCTGCGCCTGTGCCCTGGCGATCAGGACTGGTACCGGCTCGAGGTGTCGGCTGGCACCGTGCTCACGCTCGACGCCCGCTTCGTGCACCGAGAGGGCGACCTCGACCTTCAGCTGTACCTCGAAGACGGCCGAACCCTGATCGCCGAGTCGCGGTCCACGACCGACAACGAGAGGATCCAGGTCGAGGTGGGGACCGATCTCACCCTGTTGCTGCGGGTGTTCCTTGGGGCGCCCACCATCCGGCCGCTCGACTATCGGTTGGTGGTGGGGCGGGATCCGGGATCCGTGTGCGAGGAGGACGGCCGGGGCAACCGAGGCCCCGGCTCCGCGGTGCAGCTCGTGTTCGGGCAGCCGCTCGAGGGCCGGCTGTGCCCGGCGACTCCCGATTGGTACGCGCTTCGCCTCGTGCCCCCGGGATCTCGGGTCGCGATCGACCTCGATTTCGCCCACGCCCTGGGGGATCTCGACCTCGAGCTGTACCGGGACGACGGCCGGGCCCCGCTCGCCACTTCGCGCAGCACGACCGACGGCGAGCGCATCGAGCTGAACCTGTCCTACGGCGGCGACTACTTCGTGCGGGTGGTCGGAAAGGCCGCCGACGGCAACGTGTACACCCTCCGGGCCACGCTCTTTCCGGGGCAGGGCGGCACCTGCCGAGACGACCGCTTCGAGCCGAACGACGACCCGGGGGCCGCGACCCCGGGGGAGGCGCTGCTCGGCACCGAAGAGGCGCTGAGCCTGTGCAGCGGCGACGAGGACTGGTTCGAAGTCACCCTCAACCGGTTCGACGTGCTCGAAGCCGAGATCGGGTTCGACGGGCGGGCCGACCTCGATCTCGCCCTCTATGCGCCCGGGACCACCGACCGCTCGGTGAGCCCGCTCGCCCTGTCCAATGGAACGCGCCCCAGGGAGTACGTCGCCCACCGCGCGCAGCGCGCAGGCCGCCACTATGTGCGGGTGTACGGCAGCCGCCGGTCGGACAGCTCCGACTACCGCCTCCGCCTCGTCCGCCGCGAGAGCTGGTTTTGCGAGCCCGACGCCAACGACCTCGCCGGGGTGGGCAACACGCTCGCCGACCCGGTCCAGATCGGTTTTCCCCCTGCCCGCCAGGGCGATGTCACGCTGTGCTCAGGGGATCTCGACTTTTATCAGACCTTCGTCCGCGGTGGGTTCTTGAACAGCATTCGCCTGCAATATCCGAGCGCGCTCGCGACGCTCGATTACCGAATCTATAGCTTCGCCGGGGAATTGCTGTTCGATTCGTTCGGGCAGAACCTCCGAAACTTGAGGGAAGTCAGCGTGAACGTGCCCGGGGCTGGGCTCGGGCTGCTCATCGTCGAGGTCTATTCGAGCGACGGGCGCTCCGCGCCCTACAGCCTGGCCGTCGATCTCACCCCGACCTTCACCTGCAACCCCGACTTCGCCGAGCCGAACGACACCCCTGACCAGGCCTCGAACGTGACGAACCAGACCGGCTCGCCGATCGTGCTTGGCAACCTGACGTTGTGCGCGACCGTCTTCAGGCCCTTCCCCGACGGATCGCAGCGGGGCGACGAAGACTGGTACGTGCTGACCCCGCCCCGCCCGGGGGTGCGAATCGACGCCTCGATCGAGTTCGACCAGGGCGACCTGAACCTCGAGCTCAGGTCCCCCGGGGGCGCGGTCCGCGCCTGCCGAAACGAAGGACTCGACCGCTGCTTCTCCGACGGGATCGGGCTCAGCGAGCGAGTGAGCTTCACCGCGACCACGACGAGCCCCTACCTGCTTCGGGTCGGCAGCGTGTACTCCGACCCGGCCGTCTTGGTGGTGCCCCCCGACGCCGACACGCCCTACCGGCTCGAGATCCGCTACGAGGACCCGTGATCCTGCTCTTCGCCGCCGCCGCGGCCAGCGCGCCGGCGGTGACGCTGTTTGGGCTCGACGGGGCCAGCGTGAACGAGGCGGCCCGCCGGGTCTTGACCGCTGAGGTCCACCGAGCCGCGGCCGAGGTCCTGACCGAGCGAGGTCTGACCATCATCGAAAAGCCCGACCTTGCGTGCCGGCAGTGCGGCGCGCTCGCCCATTCCGGCCTATGGGTCGGGGGGAGCGTCTCCGCCTCGAAAGAGGGTTGCCGGATCGAGCTGAGCGGGTCCGCCGGTGCGGAAGAGGTCGAAGTTCCGTGCGAGCCGGAGCGGCTCCTGCCTGCCGCCCGAGCGCTGGCTCGGCGCATCTCCGCCGGGGCCAGGGTTCGCTCCGCCGCTCGCCCGAACCTATCCGGGCTGCCGCTTCCCGACCTCCATGTCTTCAGCATCTCAGACCTCTGGTCCCCCTCTCGCCCGCTGCCCGCGACGGCGACCGCCGCAGCGGATCGGGCGCTCGCGCTCGCCGAGTACCGGCAGCGCTCCATCCGCCGGGCTCTCGACGAGGAAGGTCGGTTGGTTTTTGCCCGGGGCGCACGCTCGCTCGACGAGTGCCAGCTCCGCCAGGCCGTTCGGGTCCACATCACGAGGG
>DAIQNR010000130.1:0-14492 GCA_036788295.1 Myxococcota bacterium | reverse complement strand
TTCCGCGGCCCCGCGGCGTGCGCACCGCGTCAAATATATACGCGTCGATCATGCTCCCCTCCTCGAACCCACACGGTGCCCGCCCCCCGGGCGAGTCTGGCTACCGCGAGCCCGGGTCGGCCGCAAGCGAGCACTTCCCACCTTTTGGGTACGGGTGAACCCGGTTTTCTCTGGCCTGGCTCCATGCCACGTTCGGGGGGTGGGTGAGGTGCGCATCGGGGTGGTGACCGTGTCGGACCGGGCGAGCCGCGGGGAGTACGAGGACCGGGGCGGACCGGCGGTTCTGGCCTACATGGAGGCGGTGATCGACGGACCGATGGAGTCGATCAGCCGCGTCGTGCCCGACGAGCGAGCCGCGGTCGAGGCTGCCCTCCGGGAGCTGGTGGACATCGAGCGCTGCTGCCTCGTCGTGACCACCGGCGGGACCGGGCCGGCCCCTCGGGACGTGACCCCGGAGGCGACCGAAGCGGTGGCGGATCGGGTGCTCCCCGGCTTCGGCGAGCGGATGCGGCAAGTGAGCCTTCAGTATGTGCCCACCGCGATCCTTTCGAGGCAGACCGCGGTGATCCGCAAACAGGCGCTGATCGTGAACCTGCCCGGCCAACCTCGGGCGATCGCG
The DNA here is from genome assembly GCA_036788295.1 of Myxococcota bacterium. GTDB lineage: Bacteria > Myxococcota > Kuafuiibacteriia > Kuafuiibacteriales > Kuafuiibacteriaceae > JAHQVK01. The sequence goes on along the minus strand of DAIQNR010000130.1, from coordinate 13,873 downwards.
CAGTGCCTCGACGCGGTCATGCCGGCGATCCCTTATTGCATCGAGCTCATCGGGGGGCCCCGCATCACCACCGACCCCGCCCGCGTGGTCGCCTACCGTCCGCCCGGGGCGCCATGACCGCGCTGGCGGTCTTCATCGCGCTGTTTCCCGGCCATGGCCTCGTGGACGTGGAGGGGCTCGATGAGCGGTTCCACCTCGACGTGCGGTACGCGACCTCGGACAACTTCTTTGGCCGGGCGGTGTACCCGCAGTCGCGGTGCCTGGTGCTCGCGGAGGTGGGCGAGCAGCTCGAGAGAGCGCAGGCCTATTTGAACCGCCGCCACCCTGGCCTTCGGCTGTTGTTCAAGGACTGCTACCGGCCCGACCATGTGCAGAAGGTGCTGTGGGACGCGGTGAAGGGGACCCCAAAGGCGAGGTACGTCGCGAACCCGGCCACGAAGACCGGATCGATCCACGCCTACGGCGCGGCGGTCGATGTCACCCTGGCCGACGAAGCGGGGACGGAACTCGACCTCGGGACCCCCTACGACCACCTGGGACCGCTCGCGGAGCCCCGGCACGAGGCCCGCTTTCTGGCCTCCGGCGAGCTCGGCGCCGAGGCGGTAGAACGCCGTCGGATCCTGCGCGCGGCGATGAGGGCCGGCGGCTTCGTGGGGCTTCGAAACGAGTGGTGGCACTTCAACGCCGCGCCGGCCTCCGAGATCAGGGCCCGGCACCGCCGGCTCGACGTCCCGTTCTCGGCGGTCCCGCGGCCCGCTGAGCGGCGGCTCAGAGGATCATCGCGCCCGCGCTGACGAGCACCACCAACAAGCCGATCCCGGCGAGCCGAGCGGCGATACCGGGGAGCGGGTCTCGCTCGGCGGCCAAGCTGGGGAAGAGGCGAGACGGAGGCGGGATCGAGGCGTTCATGGGGACGAAGGCACCGTGCCGGCTCGGCTCGGCGCCGCCCATCCGTCGTCTCGCCCTTGGCCAAACGTCCGATCCCGCGCCTGCACCGCGAGCGAGCACCGGACCGGAGCGTCGGCCCGATACTGGCCTCCCCGCCGAAGTTGAACGATATTGGTGCGCGGTGGGGGACCGGGGACAAGAGGGAGGCGACGAAGCTGCCGGCGAGGCGCGGGCGGCGGACGTCTTCTCCGATGAGGACAGCGTCGAGGTCCTCCACGAGACTCCCGCGCCCCCGACGAGCCCGAGCTCCGATCCTCGGATCGGCAACGTGCTGCTCGGCCGCTATCGGCTCGAGCGCCTGGTGGGCCGGGGCGGCATGGGCCGGGTGTACCGGGCCACGCAGCTGCCGCTCGACCGTCCGGTCGCGGTCAAGATCTTGAGCCCCGATTTCCAGGAGAAGGATCCGCAGTTCACGCGGCGCTTCTTCCTCGAGGCCGCGTCCGCCGCCCGCCTCAGCCACCCGAACACGATCACCGTCTTCGACTACGGCGAGGCGGAGAGCGGCGAGCTGTTCATCGCGATGGAGTTTCTCGAGGGGCGCCCCTTGTCTCGGGTGCTCGGCGCGGAGGGGCCGTTTTCTCCGGAGCGCACGGTGCACGTCGCGATGCAGGTGTGCCGCGCCCTCCGCGAGGCCCACGCCAAAGGGATCATCCACCGGGACCTGAAGCCGGGCAACATTCTGCTCTTGTCCGAAGGCGACGACGGGGACCGGGTGAAGGTGCTCGACTTCGGCCTCGTCAAGATCTTCAACCCGAACGTATCCTTCGCCGAGTCGCCGCTCCCCGAAGACGAGGATCTCACGAAGGCGGGCATGTTCCTCGGCTCCCCGAAATACATGTCTCCGGAGCAGATTCAAGGCCTGCCGCTCGACCCTCGAACCGACATCTATGCGCTCGGGGTGCTGATGTTCCAAATGCTCACCGGGACCCCGCCGTTCACCGGCGCGAGCAGCGTGGACATCATCTATCGGCACGTGAACCTCCCCCCGCCCCCGCTGGGCCGCCCCGACGTGCCGGAGGAGCTGGATCTGCTCCTTCGCCGCTGCCTCGAGAAGGACCGCGAAGCTCGGCCCGCTTCGATGGGCGAGCTGCTCGTGCACTTGAAGGACCTTCATCGGGGGCTCACCGGACATTCGGCGGCGGAGACCGGATTTCTGCTCGACCTGAAGCACCGACGCCCGGACCCGCAGCGCGGATCGGAGTCGGGCGACGCCCCCGGGGTGGGGGAGGCGCCGCTCGCCCGGGATCCAGCGGTCGAGGACACCGGATCGAGCGGCTCCCCCGAGACCGCACCGAAGCGCCGCCCCTTCCGCCTAGCCGGGGTCGGTCTCGCTGGGGTCGGCCTCGCCTTGGTCGCCGCGGTCGCGGTCGGAGCCGGGGCTTTGGCCGCAGGGCTCCTCGGACGAGCAACCCAGCCAGCCATCATCTCGGTCGTCGTGGAGCTGACCAGCGAGCCGCTCGGGGCTGAAGTCTACCTCGGCGAGCTGAAGCTCGGCCGCACCCCGACCCGAGCGGAGCTCACGCTGAGCGGCGACGAGCCGAGGATCGAGACCTTTCTCTTTCGCGCCCAAGGCTACTTCGACGAGGAACGAACGGCCCGGGTCGACCGCGCCGGCGCCCAGGTCCGCGCCGTGCTCGAGCCGCTCCCCGTAGCCCCCGAAGCGCCGCTCCCCACGAGAGACGCCCCCGCCGACGCCAAGGACCCGCTGTACAAAGACAACCCCTATTGACCGCCGTTTTCGGGTTCGACCCGCACGGTGAGCCGGCCGTGGTGCAGGCGGAGGTCGAGTTTGTCCCCGGGCGCGACGGCGGCGGCGGTGGTGAGCGCCCGGCCGTCCGGTCCGGTGGCGACCGCGTAGCCCCGGCCGAGCACCGCGAGCGGGGACAGGGCGTCGAGCCGGGCGGCCGCTTGTCCGAGGTCGCGGCGGGCGGCCTCGAGCCGGGCCGCGAGCGCGGGCCGAAGCCGAGCTTCGAGCCCGAGGAGCCGGGCGCGGTGCCGGTCGGTGAGCTGGCGGCGGCCGGCGAGGCGAAGCTCGGCTTGCACCAAGTGGGCCCGAGCGAGGTTGAGCCGGCGGTCGAGCGCGGGGCGGAGGCGGCCGGCGGCGCCGAGCCGCGCCCGGATGCGGCCGAGGCGGGCGGCAGGCCGGCTCCGGTCGAGCCTCGTCGCGGCGGAATCGAGCCGGAGTCGGAGGGCGCGAAGCCGGGCGATGATGGCGGTCCGGGCCTGGATCTCGATCCGATCGAGGCGCTGGCTCTGCCCGTGGAGGCGGCCGAGCGGCGAGGCCAGCCTGCCGTTCAGCCGGCGAAGATCACGGTCGGCGGCGACGAGCCGGCTTCGAAACGCCCGGTGAATCCGGGCCAAGACCCGGTGAAGCGCGAGGACCAGGTCGCGCCGGCGCGCGACCGCGATCTCGGCGGCGGCGGTGGGGGTGGCGGCCCGGTGGTCCGAGACGTGGTCCACCAGGGTGATGTCGGTCTCGTGGCCAACCCCGGTGACGACCGGCACCGAGCAGTTTGCGACCGCCCGGGCGAGCGCCTCGTCGAAGAACGGGGCGAGGTCCTCGAGGCTCCCGCCGCCCCGGACGAGCAGGATCACCGAGCAGCCGTGGCGCTCGAGCCGGCGCAGCGCCCGAACGAGCAGTGCGGCGGCGGTCGGCCCCTGAACCGGGGCGGCGGCGAGCACGAGGTGGACCCGGGGGTCCCTGCGAATTGCGGTCCTGAGCACGTCGCGCAGCGCGGCGCCGTCCCTCGACGTCGCAACCCCAACCAGGCCGGGCACGGGCGGGATCCGCCGCTTTCGACCCCGGTCGGTGAGCCCTTCGGCCCGGAGGCGCTCGACCCGCTCGGCGATGGCGAGGCGCAAGATCCCCTCTCCCACCGGGACGAGGCGCTCGACGATGAGTTGAAGCCGCCCCCTCGGCTCGTAGACCCCGACCCTGCCCTCGAGCCGAACCATCAAACCTTCGGCGGGAGGCGGACGGAGCGTCCGCAGGATCGACGCGGGCAAGAACACCGGGATCGCGGCGTGCTGGTCGGCGATGTCGAAGTAGCCGTGGCCGGAGCCCTGGCGCACGGACAGCCCCCGCACCTCGCCCTCCACCGTCACCCGACCAAACCCGTCCGCGTGCCGGCGCAGCGCCGCCGCCAGCTCGCGGGGGGACAACGGTCGCTTCGGGGGCGGCTCGTCCCCCTGGCCCGAAAACGTGAACGGCAGCTGGGGCACCGGATCGAGGTACGCGCAAAACGCGTGGTCGCAAAGGGCCTTGGGACCGAGCGTCGGGGGCTGTACGGTCGAGGCATGGGCCGAATCGCCATCCCGACGTGGGTCATCGTCGTCGCCAGCCTTTTGCTCGCCGCCTCGAAATCCGAGGCGCAAGTCTACAAGTACACGAACGAGAAGGGCGTCGTCGTCTTCACCGACAAGCTCTCCGACCTGCCTCCCGAGCGTCGCGCGCACTACAACGAGCGGGAGATGGCGGCGAAGAAGCGGAGGGAGCAGCTCGCGCGGAGTAGGACCCCGGAGCAGCAGCGGACGGCCGAGCTCGAGGAGGAACGAAGGAAGATCTTGGAGAGCCGCGTCGAGGAGCAGCAGCGGGAGGCTCGGCTCGCCGCCATCGAGCAGGCCCTCCGCGACATCGAGGAGACGAGCAAGGCGCGCGCCGAGACCAAGGCCTATTGGCAGGAGCGAAAGGCCACGGCGCAGCGCGAGCTGCAGGAGGCGCTCGACCGGTACCGGGAGGCGGTCAAAGAATACGAGGGGCTCGCCATAAAGGTGGGTTTCACGCTCTTCCCTGGCCAGCAGAACCGCCTGCTCGAGCTGCAGGCGCTCCTGCCAAAGCTGGAAGCCGACGTCGACCGCGCCAACGCCTTTCTCACCGAGGCGCTGCCCGAAGAAGCCCGCCGCGCGGGCGTGCCCCCGGGTTGGCTCCGCTGAAGCCTCGGACCCGCGTCAGTCGCAGCAGTCCGACCGGACCCAGACCGCGGCGCCCAAGCTCAGGCCAGGGGCCTGCACCGAGACTTCCAGCCTCAGCGGGGCGCCGTCGAGCCTCGACGGCCGCAGCCCAGGGCGAAGGACAGCGAAGTTTCCATAGAGGTCCTCACCTCCCTCGCTCGTGCGAAAACCCCCTGTCCGGTTGATCTCGGCCAAGATCTCCCCGCTCGCCCGGGCCAGGACGAAGCGGGTTCGAATCTCTCTTCGCTCCCCCTCGCTCAGGCTTTCGACTTCGCGGGCGAGAACCCTTGCGCTGAGCCAGGCATGAAACCCCCCTTGAACCCCTGCCTCCCACCGCAGCGGATCGCCGTGGGATAGCGGCAAGAAGCGGTCGCGACCGGTGCCGACGAAGCAGCCCGGGTCGAGTCCAGGGTCGATGGGCTCGGGAAACGGTGGGTCGGGCTCCGGCTCTGGGCCGGGCACCGGTCCGGCTCCCACGGGAACCGTTGGCAGCGGAGCTCGCCCCGAAAAGCGGGCGCGGGCCCACGCTACTGCAGAGGCCGCCACCCGCTCCCCGAGCAACCGGCCGACGATGTCGTCGGGCGCCACATGAATTCCGCCCCAGATCCGAGATACCCCGGCCTGATCCGACGCATCGCGCCATGTCGCGAACTCGAGCCGGACCTCCGCCGACGGCCCAAACTCGAACTCGAGGCCCCGCCCGGCCAAGAACCTTTGCCCCATCGACCCCCCGGGTACGAAGGGCGTACCAGTGAGCGCGGTGAGAACCTCGGCTGCCGTCCGGCTGAACGTGCTGTGCCCAGAGACGAAGCCAGGAAAGGCTGGCGTCACGAAAGTTCTCGGCTGGTATGGAACCCACTCCACCGCCCGAATCCAGCGAAACCGGCTGCGCTGTCGCTCCTCATCCCCTGGATCCCCCGGCCAGCTCCACACCGCGATCTCACCGATATGGGCCCCGAGATGGTCGTGGCGCGCCCCTGGATCTGCGGAGGCCTCGGTGATGAGTTCCACGAGCCCGGGTTCGAGCGGAAGACCGAGCCGGTCGAAGCGAGGGAGGCTGGGGTCGCTTGATTGCCCTCGCTGGCCCATGTATCGGATGAGGCTGATCGGCCGGGCGGTCTCGTAGTCGCGCTTCACCTCCCAGCCTACGATGGCCGCGTCGTGAAGAGCCCCATTGAGAACCAAAGAGGCCAAGACTTCCCACGTCACCGGGTCGAGCTCCGGACCCTCTCCGAAGAGCCGGCGCCGAAACTCCGGATGGTCGAAGGCGCGGTGAGCCAAGACGTTCCAATGCCCCGGCGGCGTCTCCGAGTCGGGGCCGTCGGCCCAGTGCTCCGCAAGGACCCGCCCAAAGTCACCTCGAAGGACCACCTGCGGTTCGTAGGGCGAACCGGTATGCGGGTTCAGAGGATGTCCACGCCCCTCGTTGCCATACGCTCCGGGGGAGATGTCCATGGTCACCCCGTCATCCACGTCGAGCGCGGCCGTTCGGCGGAGCACGTCGAGCACCCAAGCACCCATCCTCGGGTCACTCAGGCTAGGTCTTTCCCCCGCATCGAAGTACGGCGCATGGGGCTGTGGCCGCCGAATCGAGAATGGGGTGACCTCTCCCCAATGGGGCCCAATGTAGTTCTGGGGGCCGCTTCGCTCCGGGATCCCGTTTTGAGTGACCGCCACCGCGAGGTCGAGCGGCTGCCAGGTGTCGATGTCGTCGACCTCGATGCCCGGGTCGTCGGCGACGAGCGGTGGGTTCCGAGGACGATACCTTGGATCCTGGTAGTCGAGGTGCTCGAGGCTGCCGTCCACCGCGAACCCATCGACGATCGCCTGCCCGATCCGCCTTCCGGCCATCGCCGCCGGCGTCTCGCTGGTCTCGTCGAGACCGAGCGCAGAGAAGCCGGCGAAGAAGCAGGCGAGCGAGACGACGCCCCCTTCCCGATCCCGGTACCGGTGGCTGAGCAGTCGAAATGCGGCGTGGGACATCGCCTCGGCTCGGCCCTCCGTGAGCGCTTCGTCCACCACGAGTCCGGGCACTTCGGGCTCGAAGGCGGCCCAGGCGTCATGTAGGGCGAGCGCGAGGTGGTAGAGGTTCCTGGCGTGAACGGTCGGCTCGGGCAGGGAACGGCGCACCGCTGACAGCGCCATCTCATTCCAGAATCGGGCGACGTTGTCTGTATCGGGCGGAGCCTCGGTGCATCCCACGGCGGGAGCCGGGGGCACCACCGCCGGAAGGGGAGAAGGAGGATTCGGCCCAGCGTAGACGATGACGCCCCTATCGAGCCGGGCCGACAGAACATCGCCGCCCACCGCCCAAACCGCTCGATCCGGGGCAACCCAAATCGCGTGCAGAGACTCTCCTGGGATGGGTTCTTCGGTCGGATGGTACAACTCGAAAGCGGAGGAGCGAGGGCGACGAAGAAGCATCGTGCCGCCAGCGCCGCTTGCGTACACGGCGCCGTCCGGTCCCACGGCCACACCCTGAAGAAGCGGCCAGTCCTCTTGCGAGAGAGATTCGCCCCTCGGAGCGAGCACTTCGATCCGGCCCCGCTGCGCGCCACCCACGGCGAGGACCCCAGAAGGACCCGCCGCGACGGTGAGCAGCGGCTCGTCTCCGCGGGGGCCCAAGGCCTCAATTGGTCCGTCTCCACGGCGGACCAGGACCTGGCCGAGCCCTCCGACGAACCAGGTATCGTCCCCGGCGCCCACGACCTTGAACAGGGCGGCCGTTCCCCCGTGGGAGAGGAGAGGCAGCGTGGAAGGCAGGGGAAGCTCTCGAATGGCGGTCCCGTCGTAGTGCCAAACGAACCCACTTCGCGATCCGATTCCCCCCACCGCGTAGACGTCGTCTGGGCTGCGGGCGTACACACCGAACACGGTCTGCCTGGCCAGGGCCGGCGTCTCGAGCCGCTCGATGCCCCCGCCGCCGGGGCGGTGCACGAGCAACATGCCCCGCTCCCCGCCCAAGAACGTCGTCCCGTCGGCCAGAGCATGGACCCACCACAGAACTCCTTCCGCAGGGAGCTCGGGAGCCTCCCAAGCGCCTCGCCGCCACCTCAGCGCCGCAGGAGCGCCGTCGCGGTTGGAACCCACGACCCAGACATCGTCCTCCGTAGATCCCGACACCGACAGAAAACCCGCCGGACCTTGGAGCACGGTCGCGGCCGACGACGAGGGGGGCGGCGATGGCTCATCGACCGCACCGCACCCGGCGAGGAGACAGGCGAACGCGACCTTTCGCATCATGGCTCCTGGCTAGGGGCGCAGTAGCGGTGTCCAAACCAACGAGATCTCCTCTCGCATCGCAGCCGGCCCCAATCTCCGCTCGGGCAGGAGTAGTTGTGAACGTGGTCGCCGTGGTCGAGCACGCACACGAACCCGCAGGACAGCCCGCCCCCTGGTCGCTCGAGGCTGCACTCGGCCCGAACCCCTGCCCCAAAGAAGCCGCACGTGCTGTGAAGTTCCGCGCAGCGAGGGGCGCAGAAACCCACGGTGTGACTGGGATCGACACGAAGGCAGTCCAAACCTTCTTCGCAGAGACGAGCGTCATCGCAGGGCATGGCCGCCGCCTGCCCGAAGGGCGCAAGGCTCGCGTCGTGGCGAGGCCCGACCTCGGTGTCGACGCCCGCGTCGGCGTCCATCACCTCCGAGGCATCGAGCACCCCGGCATCACCGGCCCGGGGCGCATCCGGCCGCGCACCGGATGCATCAGCCCCAGCCTGCCCGGAGTTCTGTCCCACGTCGAGCCCCACCGGGAAATCCCCATCACCCCCGTCGCCGCACGCAAGGCCGAAGGACACAAGAAGGACGAGCCACCTCATCGCTGCCGCTCGAAGGTTTCTGCCGCAACCCCTCGGGCGATGAGGAGCGCGTTTCGAGCGGTGAGCACGAGATCATCCCCCTCCACCACCGCGAAGCCGGGAAAATACAGGCGGGCGGTCTGCGCCGAGCTCACCCGAAGCCCGGTACCCCCGCTCACCCCAAGATCGCCCAGAACCGTGTCGACGCGGCGTGTCGATAGCACGATGCGTCGAACCGCGTGGTTGCTCCGGTCCACTACATACAGGCGCTGTCCGTCATCGCTGAGCGAGACCGACGCGGGAGAGTTGAACGCGGCGTCCAGCCCGACGTCATCGAAGGCCCCCGACACCCCGTACTCCCCCGCCACTGTGGTCACGCGCCGCTCCTCGATCGCGACTCGGCGGACTAGGTGATGAGATCGATCGGCTACGAAGAGGTTCTCTCCGGCCGCGTCGAGGGCGAGCCCGTACGGACCCACGAAGATTGCGGCGTCCCCCACACCGTCTGGCTCATACTCCTCGGCCGGTATGAGTTCGGGCTGCCCGTCCGGACCAAGCACCGGGTTTCCGCCTTCATCGAGCCGAGGCACGAGCGGCGGCGAACCCCCACCGACGAGGAACGACACCGATTCGGCCGCGAGGTCGATCGTCCGAATCTGGTCGAGGCTATGGTCGCTCACGTACAGGCGTTGCCTGGCGGCGTCCAGAGCGAGCCCGGTGAGCCGGCCGAAACGGGCCTCGGTCAGGGAGCCCTCGAGCACGGTGCCGGCCGCTGGCTCGCCGTCTTCGAATTCGACCCGGCGGTCCGGACCACCAGCGAGCGTCTGGACCGCCAAGGTCTCGACGTTGACGGTACGGACCGCATGGTTGCCCCACTCGGATACGTACAGCGTTCGTCCGTCGGAAGCCAGAGCGAGGGCCACCGGACGGTCGAAGCGAGCCGAGTCCGCGGTTCCGTCGATGTGGCCAGAGACGCCAGGCAGACCAGCGAGGGTCTCGACCGCGCCTTCTCGGACGTCGTAGCGGCGGACGACATGGTTGAACTCATCAGCGATGTAGTAGGCGCTCCCATCGGGGGACGAAAGGACCGCCGATGGGGTTTGGAAGCGGGCGTCTGCGCCGTCCCTCCATCCCGTTGGCTGAGGAGCGCCCATCACGGTGGTCACCCGCTCGGCCTCGAGGTGAAACTCCCGAATGTTGTCGTTTCCACGGTCCATGTAGAACAAGCGCTCCCCGTCGGGATGGGCGTGAATCCCGAAAGCCACTCCGAAGCGGGCTTCGGAAGGATGGCCATCGACACTACCGCTCGTTCCGTTTCGGCCCGCGACGGTGCGCACCGTGTACGGGGGCAGCGGGTCGATGCGCCGGATGGTGTCGTGAAAACCGGCGACGTACACGCCGTCCCGGGCGAACGCGATGCCCTGGCTGATGGAGAACCGGGCCTCGGTACCAGGACCGTCCACATGGCCGGGGCTGCCCTGCTCCCCGGCTACGGTCTCGACGGTGAACGCCGGCGCGCCCGTCGTGCTGGTGAGGGCGATTCGGCGAATGGTTTGATTGAAGGTGTCGTTGACCCATAGATGGGTCCCATCGGCGTCGAAGTCGATACCGCCCGGACCCGCAAATCTGGCGTCCACGCCAGGTCCATCGGCGTAGCCGCGGGCGCCTCCGGCGATGGTCTCGACCCGCTGCTCTACGAGATCCACCCGCCGAATGCGGTTGGCCCCGCGGTCGGCGAAGTAGACGTAACGTTCATCCCGCATCGCCATGCCGATGGTGAGGCCGATACGGGCGTCCTGGAAGTTTCCGTCGGCAAAGCCGCACTCGCGGGGGACGCCGACGAGGGTGCGGACCTCCCTTGTCTGGATGTCGAGCGTACGGAGCGTGCAGTTGAAACCATCGGCAATGTATAGCGTCTGTCCGGAAGGATCGATGGCGATCCCTCGTGGACCTTGAAACCGCGCGGCCGCGCCCACACCGTCATCCACACCGTCCGCGCCAGGCGTGCCAGCCAAGGTCACGACCCGGCCGGTGATAAGGCCGAAGCGGCGGATCGTGCGATTGAAGGTATCGACGAAGTACAGGAAACTCCCGTCGGGTGAAAACGCGGCATGAAGCGCGCCGTCCATCCTGGTCTCGGTAGCAAGACCATCGTTGCTCCCCACCGAGATCACTCCGGACAAGGCCTCGAGAGAGGGTCCGTCAAACTCCGGCTCGGTCCGGCCGATGACCACCTCGGACCCGTCTTCGCACGCGATCGTCACGCTCCCGTCCCGGTTGGCAGAGACTGTGCAGCTTTGCCCGGGAGGGACTTCGGCGCTGGTTCCGTCGGGGCATTCGATGCGAACCACACCCGTCTGCGCATCGGCGGACACGGTGCATCCGGTGCCGGGGGTTCCGTTCATGCCCGCGCGACCGGGTTCGCCCGCCGGCCCCGGCGGCCCGGCAGTTGGGATTCGGGTCTCGGTGCCGTCGTCGCAGCGCAGAACGGTGCTCTCGCCCTGCTCGACGAGGGTGCAGCGCGATGGCTCAACGGTCCCGCACGCGCCAATGAGGCCAATGAGGATGGGGAGATGGAGAATTCGCATGTCGATTCCGCCGGCCACGCCGGCGCTTCGGTTCAAACGCAATCGTATTGCAAAAGCAAGCTGGATTCGAAGAACACTCGGGTCGAGCGCGAGGATTCGCGGGAACGCCCACCGTCGGGAGCGCGGGCGTGCCCCCGGGTTGGCTCCGCTGAACCGGACCGGTGTCGGTCGATGTACGCTTCCACCCGACGCGGGGGCGTGCATCGATCGAGGCCATGGATGCGAGGCCCCTGTGGGCGGCGGCGCTGCTGCTGATGTCATGCGAGGATCGGCCCCCGGCGGGGCTCTGCGTGGTGAAGGCGGACTGTCCGGGCGACGAGCAGTGCGTCTCTGGCCGCTGCCAGCCGAGCTCGCGGGTTGACGCCAGCACAGTGGTTCCCGGCCCGGCCGACGTCGGCGGGCCCGAGGACTCCGGCCTTCTCGAGGATGCGGGGGTGCCCGAAGACACCGGGAGCCCCGAGGACACCGGGAGCCCCGAGGACACCGGCACCGCCCCGGACTCGGGCGTCCCTCCTGACACCGGCGTTCCCCCGGACTTGGGCGTTGTGCCCGACGCAGGCCCTCCCGACCGGGACGGGGACGGAATCCCCGATGACGAAGACAACTGTCCCGACGACTTCAACCCCGACCAGACCGACACGAACCTCAATGGCCGCGGCGACGCCTGCGATCCGCCAACCACGTTCACCCAAGGCGGCAACTTCGATCCGAATTGTACCTATACCCCACCCCGGGGCCAGTTCTCGCCAGCGCCGGAGTGGCATTGGCTGCCCGGAGCGAGCACCCCGCTGCCGAACAAGGATCAGGTGATGAGCACCCCGGTCGTCATCAACCTGACCGACGACAACGGGGACGGCCGGGTGGACGAGCAGGACATCCCCGACGTCGTCTTCATCTCCTTTGATACTTCTGGACCCGCCGGAAACCCATCGGCCCACACCCTGCAGGCCGGCGTGGTGCGGGCGGTGTCGGGGGACACCGGCCGAGAGCTGTGGAGCGCGTCGGCCCCGAGCCTGCTCGTCGCCCCCGGGAGCAACCTGGCGGCGGCCGACCTCGACGGGGACGGGATCCCCGAGATCGTGGGGGAGCGGTGGACCGGCGGCGTCCTGGCCCTGCGGGCAGACGGTAGCCCGTTTTGGCAGTGCTCGACCGCGGCCTGCCGGCCGACCTTGAACCTATGGGGGGGCATCACCATCGCCGACCTCGACGGCGGCGGCCCCGAAGTCATCCGTGGGGCTTGCGTGCTCGAGGGGCGCACCGGGCAGGTCCGCTTCTGCGGAACCGAAGGGCACGGCAGCAACGGGGTGGGCGGGGTCAGCGTCGCCGTGGACCTCGACCTCGACGGCCGGCTCGAGGTCGTGGCGGGGCGCACCGCGTACCGCTTCGACGGGCGGCTGATGTGGAACCGCGCCGACCTCCCCGATGGGTTCATCGCCGTAGGACAGTTCGACGCCGACCCCGAACCAGAGCTGGTCTTGGTCGCGGACGGCTCGGTGTACTTGCTCGAACACGACGGCCGGACGATCTGGCGCCGGGACATTCCCGGCGGGGGCAGCGGCGGGCCGCCCACGGTGGCGAACTTCGACGGAGACCCACAGGTGGAGATCGGGGTGGCCGGCCGAACCCGCTACACCGTGTTCGAGGCCGATGGATCGGTGGGTTTTTCGAATCCCATCCAAGAGTTGAGCTCCTCCCGGACCGGATCCTCGGTCTTCGACTTCGACGGCGACGGGCAGGCGGAGGTGGTCTACAACGACGAGACCACGCTCCGGGTCTACTCCGCAAACGGCACGAGCACCGCGCAGGTGGTTTGGTCAGCCCCAAACAGCACCTTCACCGCCCAAGAGTATCCGGTGATCGCCGACGTGGACGCGGATGGAAACGCGGAGATCATCGTCGGAGCCAATGACTTTGGCCGAGGCCCTGGCCTTCAGCGGGGGCTGTACGTCTATGGAGACGTCGCCGACAATTGGGTGCCGACCCGGCGGATCTGGAACCAGCACGCATACCATGTCACCAACATCACCCCGTCCGGCCGGGTGCCGTGGCCGCCGGCCCGGTCGTGGCAATCCTTGAACACCTTTCGGACGAACACCCAAGGCACCGGAGGGATTCGCCCGCTGGCGGCGCCCGACCTCGGCGCTGGGGAGGCCCGCCACCTCGCCCAGTGCCCAAGCAGGGTGAAGCTGGGGGTTTGGCTCGAGAACCGGGGCGCCAACGTCGTCGCGCCCGGTCTGCCGGTCGCGTTCTACGCGGGCAGTCCGAGCCCAGGGAACCCGGCGTTCGCGCTCGGACTCAGCACCCGGACCTTGCGGTCAGGAGAAGCGGAGTGGATCCGAGCCGATTGGGCGCCGCCGGGCCCGGTGGGTCCGGTCACGGTGGTGGTGGACGACGACGGAACCGGCACGGGCATCGGCACCGAAAACGAGTGCGACGAGGGCAACAACACCGTCCTCATCACCGGCATCGGCTGCCCCTGACCGTCCGAAGCCCGCCCTGGAGCAGGGCAGAGAGGCCACCGAGCCGAGGTCGGCTCTAGAGCACCGATCGGGCTGGACCAACGCCCCAGGCTCGTTTCCTGCGTCCCTG
>DAIQNR010000129.1:0-14598 GCA_036788295.1 Myxococcota bacterium | reverse complement strand
GCTCGAGGCCCGACGAGGCCGAGAATCGCGCGAGCGCCGAGCAGTCCGGGGGTGGGCCCATGTCTACGAGCCCTCCGTCGAGGTCGCCGCCGTCAGGGGAGGCTGCGTCGGGGAGCTCGGCCCCCACGTCGACCGGGCCCAGGGTATCGGCCGCTTCCGCGCAGCCCATCGACGCGGCAGCCACCGCCGCCGCCCAAAGATAGGACCGTCCCTGCCTCAAGTGCCGCTCCAGCGTCGCCAGGTGGCAACCGCCCAGCCATAGGGCTCCGCGGCGGTCCCGCTGCCGGGGCCATCATCTTCGTCGCAGGGCTCCCACTGCATGGGGGCGATCACGTAGGTGGACAAAGTCTCGAAGCGCTCATTGATGACCACATCGTAGCCCTCAGTGGTGTCATCGAGCGACTCGGACACCGCCAGGCACTTGAACCCACCAAACGCGGCCTCTCCGCACACAGCAAAGTCGAAATTGACCGCGGGGCCGATCAAATCACTGACCGAGGTCGAGGGATTCCTATCGCTGGTGGGGCACGAATAGTAGGCGAACGTCCCTCGCTGCCGCGCGGGCAACATGCCTGGACTCGTCGGTCCGATATCTGTGTAACGGAGGACCTCGCGCTTGACCGACCCACCGAGGGCGCGGGGCCGGGTACCCGGTGACGACCGGCGCGGCTAGACTCGTCCCCGAGAAAGTTCTGCTCCAAGTGTTGGGATCGGAGGCTCCGGACTCGGCGTAGTCGCCGCTGAAGCCCTCCGCGACCAGGTGGGGGCGCTCGATCTCACGCTCCTTGCTGACGTACGGATTGCCCCAGCGCGACTCGGGCGAAAGCTGCAGGTGCGTGAAAGACCCCGGGGTGTCCGCACCTGCACCGTAGGCGCCGACGCAGATCGTGTTGTAGCCGTCACACTGCACCGCGTGTAGGTCGTGGTTCGGGAATCCATGGTCCGGGATCGGGAAATTGTTGGTGTTACCTGCCGCCTGCACGAAGGTGACGTTCCGGTAGCGGGCAAACCAATCAGCCAGGACGCTTCGGTACATGAACGCCTCGCTTATTCCAAGGGTGTAGGATTCGTTGACGAGCTCGACCTGATGCTCATCGCTCAGCCAGGAATAGGCCGACAGCAGCTTGCTGCCGCTGGCGCCCAGATTACCTCCTTCGAATGAAATTGTTACGAAGAGGTCCACGTTCGCCGCGTGATAGGGACGGGCGTCGCAGTTGGGGTTGCTCGGACACTCGTGATTGCTGGCGATCCGGCTCGCTACTGCGGTCGCATGGGCTGAGATGCATGCGTTGTTCTTACAGAGCGTAGGCCCACTCGAGCCGAAACCCCCCTCGCAGACCATGTCACAGGGAACATTCGAACAGTCAATGGGGTCGGGATACTGGTAGGTCACGGGATTCGATCCGGGAGAACCGAAGGCCTCGTGTTCCTCCCAGATTCGACAGCCGAACCTGAGAGGTACCCATCCGGGGGGTTGGGTTCTGCGGGATCGGTATCGAGAATCGCCTCATGCTTGGCCTCGACCACGCCGACCTTGATCCCGGAACCGTAAACTCCGCGGTCATTGAAGGCGTCGTCCGAGTGTGTGGTGAGAGTCGAGGAGGGACGGCGGCGGCCACCCGAGACAGCTGCGGTGGTGCCTCGAGCCTCGGCACCTACCGCGAGCTGGATCTTCTTCATCCACGGAAGGGCGGCGAGCCGCTCGAGGACCACTGGCGTCAACTCCGCCAGCATGACGTCCGGCCGCCGATGCATTTCGATGGAACCCGAGGACGGACCTGCGGCAACGTTCATCTCCTCCCGATCCCACGCCTCGCCGTCGAACCACATCAATACCGCGATCTTGGCGTGGGGCCCTTCGGACGAGACCCGATCCGCGACCGCGTCGGTCAGCGCTCCCCACCGCTTCCGGTGGCGACTCGCCCGGCGCTCTTCGAGCTCAGCGGGGGAAATCGGCTCGCCATGGGCGTTGAACGCAACGTATTCACTCGGGGCATACGGCCGCGCGATCCGAGCGCTGATCCCCATGAGTTCGCCGTTCACGACCCGGTAGACGCGATCGACGCTAAACGGCCGACCACCGGCTACTCGCTCGAGGCGCGCTTCGAGCTCCTTCAGCCCGATGGTGCCCACGGTCGCTGTTCGGTCCGGGCGGGCCTCCCCGAGGTCGTGCGGCCTGCCCCCCCGAAGGGCCAGCGTCGAGCCCCGTCCGCCGGTGTCCTTCAGGAGCTCGTGCTGACATGGTGGTCCAAGCTCTCGAGATAGAGCGGATGCGGCGCGACGCCTCGGCGGATCGCTGGGGCGGCCAGCCCTTCACGCGGGTCGACCTCGATGAGCTGTTCCACTCCGCGAGCCTCGAGTGGTACGGCGACCGCTTCCACGACGGCCGCCGCTGCCGCGCCCCGCTGACGCGGGCCCCCGCTACCCATGCGCGAGCCGCTCGCCCTTGCCTGACCGGGCACCGAGAATCAAGGGAGGCAGGAAGGTTCGTACGAGATTCGCACCTGCTCGTTGGGCGACGGCTGTGCGTCGTCCGAAAACTCGATGATGGTGTAGGGGATCGTTGGCGATTCGAGGAAGCGGGCAGGAGCTATGGCGGCAACGGGGACGCTGTCCGGGTTCACCCGCCAATCGGCGCCCGAACGGAATGAATCGAAGCTTCCGCCGCGAAGCGGGCGGTTCCCAATCGAGACTTCGATGTTTCGGGCGGCCTGGCGCAGCCGAACCCGCCGCGAGTGGCCATGAAACGGGAGGAACTTGCTGGCGATCGCCTCGCCCCAAAGATTCGGCTCCGGCCTGCACAGGCTGAACCCTCCCCCGGCCAGCGGATACGTGAAGAAGCTAGTAATATCGTAGTCGACGTAGTCTTCGAGTGGAACGGTCGCTGGGAAACGGCTTGCGCAGTTCCGGTCGCCATGGACCGCGACGGCCCGGACCCGAGATCGCGCCTCTCGACCCATGAGCGCTTCGAGGGCGTGAGCGAGCTGGTACGTTCGGGTTCGTGCATCGCCACCTCCGAAGACCAACGTGAGACTGCTCGCGATGATGAGGAGGTTCGCGTCGGAGCGAAGGAACCCAGCGTTGTTCTGAAGGACCCACGGCGGGCTGACCGCCTTCTCGATGTTCTCATCGTGCCTTCGCCAGAATGAACGCGGCGGGAACAGCATTCGAGCGAGCGCGTCACGCGCTGAGGCCTCGCTGCGCGGCGAGACATATCGCTCGATTGCACCGCTGGGGCTGGAAGTCTCATGAAGAAACCCACAGGTGCCGGGAAGGACAACTGCCGGCCGAACGCCCGTTTCTTGCTCGGGAGGCGGGCAGAACCAAAACGGCGTGTCGATTCCGCGGAGACTCCCCATGGACGACAGATGGCCGATATGGTAGTCCACCCCGAGCCGGTCGAACTCCTCCCGGAGGGATTCGTATTGGGTCCGAACCGGATCCATCCAAACTTGCTCGCCCCCATGTTGAACCATAAGGATGACGTCGAGCTTCTTGTCGTCACCGCCATCCGGGCCAAAGGTCTCCGTCGCCCTGGTCGCGGTGCCGGTCTCGGCGTAGATTGTTCCTTCGATGTCGTCGAGGCCATCCACACGGAGCCGGTACCGAGCGAAGGCTGCCGCTTCGGACCCGGGGGTGTAGCGAACGGTGATATACTGAAAGGACTCGTCGTCCACCGTGAGCGGAAAGCCGGGGTCATCGAACTCGAAGCTTCTATCGCCGCTGAAGCTGAGGCTTCGGACCACGATCGGTTGGTAGGTTGGGTTTCGAATGGTAAGGGTGGCGGTGACGGTTCCGCAGGCCTCGGGGATGTAGCCGAAGTCCAAAAAGGCCGAGTGCACAAAAGGCCGGCGCGACGACCCGCTGCCCTCGACGGCGAGGCGCCCGTCCGAGCCGAGCGGGGAGCTCACGTACCACGGGAGCTCTGCGGAGCGCCGACCGAGGCCGGTGGGTCGGAAGTCCGCCATGACGAGCTGGCGCGCCCCGGGCGGCACCTCGAAAGAGGCATCGTCGTCCGGCCAGCGAAAGTCGGATGTGCCCACGCCCGGCAGCGTTCGCACCAGGCACGGCGCGTCCCCGACGTTCCGCAGCGCGAGGAAGCTCGTGTGCTGGTGGAAAACCGTCACGCTCCCGAAGCGGATCGACTCGGCTTCGAGCCGGTACAAGCATCGGCCTGGTGGCCCGGCGCGGCCCCGAACCGGGAGTTCGAGCACCGGCCGCAGAGGGTCGTCGCTTCGGATGAGCACGGCGCCGAAAAGGTCGACGCCGGTCTCCGCCGTCCAGGCCAGCGAAAGATTCTCGACGCCGCCCGGCGGGATGACGGTCGGGGCTTGGGTCACGAAGAGACGGAATCGCTCGGGGGTCTCCACATCCAGGATGGAGAGCGCGGAGCGACCGCGGTTGAAAACCTGCACCGTCCGCGTCAGCGTCGTCTCCCCGGCCACCAGGCCGAAGTCGAGCAGAGACGGCGCGACGTCGATGGTGGGAGGGCCGACTCGAGCCAAGAGCGTCGTTTCTTCCCGGGCCAGCTCTCGGCCCTCGGCGTCCCGAGACCGAACTTGAAGGCTGCCGCCGATCGGTCCTCCGACGTCGGCTTCGACACCCTCCACCCGGACCGAAGTCTCGAAGCTCGCGCCCGCCGGAATCTCCGTCCCTGGCTCGGGAAAGCCGTCCGGCAACGAAAACCGCGTGGAACCCGCGAGCAACATCGACTCGAGAAGGACGGTCTCCGACGAGACATTGGTGCAGGAAGCGACCTGCGCGTCGGTCGCACCGATGGCGAGCCAACCAAAGTCGATTTCAGGCGTGCAGGCGAGGGCGGAGCGGGTGCCCCGCCCCCTGAGTGCGAGGCTTGCCCGGCAGCCGGACGCTCCGCACGCCGAAAACTGAACGGAAGCCGAATCGGTGCGGTCGATTCCGGCCTCGGGCCGGTAGGTGATGGAGATGGTTCGCTCGCCCATCGGCGCGAGGTCGAGGCGGGCGTCGGAAAGCGCACCGTCTTCGAAGCCGAAGCGCTCCGGTGCCCCCCGACCGTTGGTGACGGTGATGGTCACCGGCTCGGCGAGGAAGTTTCGGAAGGCGACGGTGGTGGTTCTCGCCGACCCGGCGAGCACTGGGCCGAAGTCGAGGTCGGCGGGCTCGATTGCGATGGCCGTTGCGCCGGTGCCGCGGACTTCCACGGTGAGCGGGGCGGCTTCGGCGGTGCTCAGCTCGAAGCGACCAGCGTGCGGGCCGAGTTCGTACGGGGTAAAGCGGACGGGGACCGCGACCGCCTCGCCGGGCACGAGGGCGACCGGGCGCCCCGGCCATTCGACCTCGAAGGGCGGGCCCAGGGGGGATCGAAGCGAGACATCCACGGCAACGCCCCCGAGGTTTTCGAGCAAGACTGCTTCGGTGCGGGCCTCACCAAGAGGCACGGCACCGAAGTCGACCAGGGCGCTCGACGCCCGAACATCGATCCGCCTCTCGGACAGCGGCCCCGGGTCCTCGCAAGCCACGCCCAGCAAAAGCCCCAAGAAGACCCCGGACCCGGCGCGGACCGCCCTTCGTGAACATCCCATGGCGTTCCGGTACCAAAGCCGGTACCGGCTCACAAGCCCCCCCGGGAGCCACCTCGTCCTTCCTTCATTGGCTTCCGCGTGGCTGGGTTTTCCGTCGGAGTGAAACCCATTGATGGCATGGAAGAATCCGTTGGTCTCAAAAACGGAACATGTTCAGAACACGGCGCGTTTGACACAAAATTGTTTTCTTTGGGCTTGCACCCTGGTGGGGGGGGGGTATGGACGCCGTGCCGGTGCGTGGCGCACCGGCCCACCGGAGGAAATCCATGTTCATTCGCTCGATACTACGGAAATCCATGTTCATTCGCTCGATACTACTCGTCACCCTGGCGGCCGCGTACCTCGGTTCCGTCTTTTCCGGGTCGGCCCTGGCCCAAACCTACGTCGAACCCGAGTCGCGCTACGTGGGCGCGGGCGGGGAGGTCGTCGTCTACTCGGACACGACCGACGGGGTGGAAATCAACTGTACGTCCGGAGCGGCTTGCCTTTCGACCAGGCACGTTCAGCTCGACCCGGGATACCAAGATTCTGCCATCTTCGTCCGGGGCTATTTGCTGTCCTGGGACCGCCCCGGCGCGTCCGCGAACGACCCAAGGGAAATGGGCTTCTCCGTCGATATTTCCAACTACAATTCTGTAACCGGCCAACTCGACTGGACGGCGCAAGCGAACTTCCTTGGGGACACCAACTTCGAGCTCACTTACTTTGTCACGGTCACAATCATTTTGGCCAACACGTCGCCGACGAACAAAGTCATGGAGTTCGCGCGGCTGTCCACGGCTTGCAACGGGAATGTGGAAATCGGCAACTGCGCCGGCAGTGCCATTGCAGAGACGCCTCCGGGGATGGATCCCATCGCCGCACCGGTACGGACGCTGTTCGTCTCGAGCGGGACCAACGCGACCCGCGTTCGCCAAATGGGATTCGATAGCAGCGGCGTGGGTCCGCATCCAACCCTAGGTCCGGCCGTCACGCAACTCACGAGCAAATGCGAGCTCCGCGCTGGGCCCGTCGGGACATCCACGGCGTCCCACGCCTTTACTTGCAACATGAATTCGGTCATGATCTTTGCCGACCTGGGGATCCTTCACTCCTTCTTCCCGATGAGCCGGTCCGATCTTGGGATTTCCCTGTCTCGCACCTGGTTTTCTTCGGCCGTAGATCCCGGGCTGGGTGCGGTGTTCGCGGGGCTCATTGCGCACGGACAGGATCCGAATCCGGCTACGGCTCCGGCTCCGTCCGGCGCTGAATTCTTCTTCACCCGCGGCGAATGCGCCGCTGCCTTCAACCCACCGAACGTTGACTTTCTCGAGCGCACGCTGCTCGGGGATTCCTCCTCACCGGGCTGGACGTTCGACGCTCGAATCGTTTGTCTGCGGGTCGAGGTCAACTGAGACGCCGGGTGGGTTTCACCTTCGAGGGCGAGCAGGTCGGAACGCTGAACCCGGGCGGACTCCACCCGGCGGCCCGAAGAGTGCCGATTGGCCAACTCTGTCTCGACGGAAATTGATCTGAGCCTGCACCGAATGGGTCCCGGGCGGCGCCAGACGCGAGGGCCTCGCCCGGTCCGCTGCGGGAGTCCCCGGGGTTCAGGAGGTCAGAACGATCGTCACCAGGAGGACCGAGTCCTCGACGGAGCGAACGGCGTGGGGCTCTCCCGGAGCCAGGTGCAGAAGCTGCCCGGCGGAGAGCTTCTTGGTCTCTGCAAGCGCCTCGAAATCCACCGCGCCTTCGAGACACTGGACGACGACCGCGCCCGGAGCCTTGTGCTGCCGAAGCTGCTCGCCCGCGGGGAGGGCGATTCGCAGGACCTCGACCCCCTCCGCCTTGAAAAGGGCCCGGGTCTTCTGTCCGGACTCCGCCATCCCTCCGGATTGGGAGAGGTTGATGACGTCACCGGGCTGCGCGTGGGAAAGACCCATAGCTTCGAGGATGGGCCTCGACCCCGAGGACGTCAAGCGAGGCCGGGACGCGCCGCCGAAGAGCCCACACGGACGCCGGTGGGCCCCCGGCTGCGCGGCTCCGCGGACCTTTGGTGTCGGCGGCGGTCGCCGCTGCCCCCTACGCTCGGGTGGCTGCCCATCGGAGGCGCCCTGGGCTATGGCATTTCCATGGTGCGAATTGCGGTGGATGCCATGGGCGGGGACGACGCCCCCGCCGCCGTCGTGCAAGGGGCCTGCGAGGCGACCCGGACCACCGGCGCCACCCTCGAGCTGGTGGGCGACCCGGACCGCATCGAAAAGGAGCTCGCTCGCTGGCCCCACGACCGGGACCGCATCATCGTGATCCCGGCCGAGGGCTTCATCCCGATGGACGCAAAGCCCAGGGAGGCGCTGGCCGCCGCCCCTCGGGCCTCTCTCCCGGTCGCCGCGGCGAGGGTGGGCGCCGACGGCGGGCCGGACGCGCTGGTGAGCGCCGGCAACACCGGGGCGGTGGTCCTCGCCTGCTCGGACGCGTTTCGGAGGCTGCCCGGGGTGCGCCGAACCGCGCTCGCCGCCGTGGTCCCGACCGCTCGGGTCCGCGGACCCCGGGGCGACCCGTTCTGTCTTCTGCTCGACGTCGGCGCGACGCTCCGGGTCGAGGCGTACGACCTGGCGACCTTCGCCCAGATGGGCGCCGCCTACGCTGCCGTCGTGGGCCGAAACCCGAGGCCGCGGGTGGCCCTGCTCTCGAACGGGACCGAAGCCACGAAGGGCCCCCCCGAAGTGCTCGCCGCCCACCCGCTGCTCGCCGCTCTGCCGTCGGTCGAGTTCCTCGGGAACATCGAGAGCCTCCACCTGCCCCAAGGGGTGGCCGACGTCGTGGTCTGCGACGGCTTCACCGGCAACGTGACCCTGAAGATGCTCGAGGGGATGTCGGAGGTGGTCACCGACCTCGCCCGGTACGCCTACCGGAGCAAATGGACCTGGAAACTCGCGCTGTGGCTGCTTCGGGGGGGCATCCGGCGGCTCCGCGAGGTCACCGATTGGGAGCAGTACGGCGGCGCCCCGATCCTCGGCTTTGACCGGGTCTGCATCAAGGCCCACGGGCGATCCGGGCCCCGCGCGATCCGCAACGCCATCCGAGTCGCCGAGCGCTGCGTGGAGCAGGACCTCTCCGGGCGCATCGCCGGCGGCTTGGCGGCGCTCCCTGCGCTGCACAACCCCGCGAAGACCGCCGAAGCGTAGGCGGCTACGAGAGCGCCCCATGGGCCGCGACCGCTCCGGCGGGAGGCGATCGCGGGGGT
The DNA here is from genome assembly GCA_036788295.1 of Myxococcota bacterium. Taxonomy (GTDB): domain Bacteria; phylum Myxococcota; class Kuafuiibacteriia; order Kuafuiibacteriales; family Kuafuiibacteriaceae; genus JAHQVK01. The sequence continues at coordinate 5,811 of DAIQNR010000129.1, read as the reverse complement.
CAGCCGAGCACGCGAGCGAGCAGCGCCCGGACCTGGGCCGACTCGAACGGCTTGTCGATGATCGCGGAGACCCCCTCGCGCTCGACCCCCGCCAACCTGGCTCCTTCCTTCTCCGAAGTCACCATGATGACCGGCACCGAGCGCTGGTTGCTCTCGTGGCGGATGTGGCTCAGCAGCGCCCGCCCGTCCATGTGGGGCATGTTGTAGTCGGTCAGGACCACATCGAAGAAGCGCTCCGCGAGCAGCTGCGAAGCCTCGGCGCCGTCCGCCGCCTCGACGATGCTCTCCACCCCGAGCTGGCGGAGGACCTGCACGACGAACCGTCGCGCCGTCCGGCTGTCGTCCACGACGAGGATGCGAATGTCTTCGATGTCCTCCTCCCCGAGCGCCAACGGCTCCCGGGACAGCAGGTCGATGGTCGCCGACAGCGCCTGAACCATCTGCTCCGGGGTGCAAGGTTTGGGGAGGATCGCCACCGCCCCGCCTTGTCGAACCGGCTCGAGCTCGGCCGGCCGGGTCTCGCTCGAGATGAGCACGAACGGGAGCTCCGCGTAGGCCTCGTCCCCGCGCAGCGCGGCCAACAGGTCGTACCCCTTGCCGTCGGGCAGGTGCATGGCGCTCAAGACCGCGTGGGGGGGCCCGGCTCGGACGGCAGCCAGGGCCTCCTCGACCGTCTCCACCGCCTGCACCCGAGTGACCTGAAGCGTGCGCAGCAGGTCGATGAGGATGCGCTGCTGCGCATGGGACGGCTCCACCAATACGAGTTCGAGGTCTTCGAGCGTGATCGACATCCGGGCCTCTGGGGCCCTATCGGCGAGCCGGACCGAACCGTGAGCGGCGATCGCGCCCGCCGCTCACACCACGCCGAGCGATTCGAACGCCGAGCCGAGGTCGAGGTCGGGGGTCCGCAGCAAGACTTGCATTCCCACGAGCCGGGCCGCCTCGACGTTGTTCGGGCGGTCGTCCACGAAGAGGAACCGGGACGGATCGACGCCGAGGTCGCGGACCGGGCGCAGATAGGCCTCCGGGTCCGGCTTTCGCACGCCCGTCCGACACGAGACGTAGCGCCAGTCGATGTAGCGGGACAGGCCGGTGGCCTCGTCGATGACCGCGTACCACTCCGAATAGTTCGACAGCGCATACATCGGGACGCCGGCGTCCCGAACCCGACCAAGCGCGTCCTCCACTCCGGGAAGCAGGCGAGCGGAGCGCCGGAGCGTGTCCTTCATGCCCGCCACGTCCAGCGGCTCCGGGCCGAGGAAGAAACGCTTGGCGTACTCGTGCTCGCCGATGAGGCCTCGCTCGAAGTCGAGGAAGGCCTCCGGGTTCTTTTTCGCCCGCAGCTCCTCGAGGCTCATCCCCAAGAACTCGGGGATCGCTTCGACGAACGGCTCGGTCACGAGCGTGCTCATCACGTCGAGGAGGAGGACAGCGGGGGGCATGAGATCGTCTCCGCGAACTGCTCCACCAGGGCGCGGAGCTCGGGTCCGTCGAACGGCTTGTACACGACCCGACCCCCAGCCGCGGCGAGAATGCGGTGGCTGTCCCCATCGACGCCGCCCCCGGTGCAGAAGACGAGGCGGCTCTCGAGCTCCGGAGCCCGATCGGCCAGGCACTCGTGAAACCAGAGCCCTGCCTGCCGAGGCAGGTTCAAGTCGCACAGCACGAGGTCGAACGCGCGATCCTCGGCCACGTGCGCCAGCGCGTCCTCGGGGGCGAGCGCCACCACCTCGTGAGCCCGAAGCGCCCGAGCGTACAGGCGGAGAAGGCCGGGCTCGTCATCGATGGCGAGAATCCTCACAGCTCCGAACGAAAACGATCCCTCAAGCTTACGGTCAACCGGTTCAGGTTCGATCAATGGACAATACCCTAGGTCGGCGTAGCCTTTTTCGCGCTCCGGCACCGACGCCGGGCTCCTTGTCTCAGTCCGCGACCACGACCGCCTCATCGGTGCCACTCTCCTGAGCGTGCCGCATCCTCGCCTCTGCCTCGCGGATCAGCCGCTCCGGGTCGGTGGTGGGGCCATCGAACACCGCGATCCCGACCGATGCGGTCAGCTCGAGCGGCGCATTGGCGAGCACCTCGAGCTGAGATGCACGCAGGATGGATTGCAGCCTCCCCGCGACGACGAGGGCGCCGGCTCGGTCGGTCTCGGGCAGGAGCAGCGCAAAGGTGTCTCCGGTCCAGCGGCTGGCCAGGTCCACGGTGCGGACCGTGTGTTGAAGGATCGCGCCCACTTCCGCCAGCAGCGAGGAGCCAACCAGGCGCCCATGGGCTTCGTTGACCGCCTTGAAGTGGTCGAGGTCCACGAGCAGCACCGACACCGGCCGCTGGGACCGTCGGGCCCGGGCCAGCTCCTGGTCGAGCTCGGCTCGAAACCGGTTCGGTCCGGCGAGGCCGGTGATCTCGTCCACCGTTTCGCCCCGGCTCAGCGCCCGGTGCCGCCGGGCGTTGCGGATCCCGATCCCCCCGAGCACGAGCGCCCGCCGCAGCGCGGCGATGTCCTGCCCGCTGGGACCGGTACGGAGGACGTTGACCAGCTCGATGCACCCGACGACTTCGAACCCTCCGAAGGGGAGGACAACCGCGTCCTCGGGCGCCTCCTTCTCGGCGCCGAGCGCGACCAGGTCGGCCGGATCGGGGTTCATCTCGAGCTGCGGCTCGAGCCGGTCGAGCGCGCGCCCCACGAGCCCCGCCCCCGCCGGATGGACCCGGCGGAGCAGGCTCGGCGCGGCCTTGCCCCCCACGTGCTCGACCCGCACCGTCTCCCGGTCGCCCACCAGCAGCACCCAGTGGCTCGGGCGGACCCTCGCCTCGACCTCCTCGGCCAACAGGCGAATCACTTCGAGCTCGGACAGCGCTCCGGTGAGGCGGCCGGCGAGTTCGAGCAGGTCCTCGTTCGGGGGAGGTCCCCCGAGTCCGGGCCAGATGGAAGGCACGGAAGGCATCTGGTCTCATGATGCCAGCCTCCCGGGCGAGACGAAACCGCAGCCCTGCCGTCGAGCCACAGCAGGCCCGAGACCGAGACGGTGGCCGAGCAGGGCCAAGACGATGCGCCGTTCGTCGCCCCCGCCGCCTCGGCCTGCTAGCCTGAAAGCCATGGGCCTCGGCAGCTCCGCCCGGGCGGTCACGCTCGCCGCCTTGGGGGCCCTCGGCTGCGGCGCTTCGCTCGCCGACGCCCAGCGAGCAGCGGCGCGGTGCGACATCGGCGCCCTGAGGTCCTGGCTCGACGCCGATCGCTCGTGGCTGCGCCGCGAGGCGGCGGTGGGCCTCGGCCGATGCAGGGGCCGCTCCGCACGGGCCGCGCTCGAGAGCCGCGCGCTGGATCCGGCGGAGAAGCGGTGGGTTCGGGCGGCGGCGGCCGAAGCGCTCGGAGCGTTCGGGGATCCCGGGGTGGTGCCGGTGCTGATCGGGCTCGCCGCCGATCCAGGCCTCGAACCGGAGATCAAGATCGGGATCATCGCCGCGCTCGAGCGGTTCGCCGAGGTGGAGGGGGTGTGCGGGGCGCTCGCCCCGATGGCCGCCCGCGATGACATCTTGGTCGTGGCGCGGGCGCGGCTCGCCCACGATCGCTGCAAGGCGGAGGCAGAGTGAGAGTCCTCGTTTTTGCCTGCTTCGGGCTCTGCTGCGCCGGACCTGCGTCGCTGCTGTCGCTCAGCGACGCCGAGACCGAATCGGATCGGGCGAGCGCGGTGGCGACGGCGGCGAGGGCGCTCGCCACCGGACGCACCGGCCCAGCCGCCGCGGCCGCGCTGACCCTCGGCCGGCTGCGCATCGCCGACCCGGCCGCGGTCGAGGCGCTCGCCGCCGCCTGTCGTCCGGGCCGAGCGCCCGAAGTCCGGGACGCGGCCGCGTGGGCGCTCGGCGAGCTTCGGTACCCCAGCGCTCTGCCTCCGCTGTTCGCCCTGCTCATCACCGAGACCGACAGAGACCTCATTCGCAGAGCCCTGCAGGGACTCGCTCAGCACCAAGCGGTGCTCGCCGCCGAGCCCGAGCTCGCGGTGCAGGCGGCCGAAGCGATGACCCAGCTGCGGGCGCGCGTCCCCGACCTTCCCCCGGAGTTTCGGTGGGTGTCCGAGCGGACCCGCTCCATCGACGTCGACATTCGGGTCGTGACCCGAGCGGTTGCGGCCCACCGATCGAGCCCGAGCGCAGCCACCGCCACCGCCCTGTACACCGCCGCTTTCGACCTGCTCGACCGACTCGACCGGCTCCGGGCCGCGCTCGGCTCCGCCCCCGAAGGTGCTCGGGTCGAAGAGGCGATCCGCGCCGCCTCGGAGGCCGCGTCGCTGGCCGACCCCGAGGTCGAGAGGCTGGTGGTGTGGTTCTTCGGCACGCTGACGCGAGAGCGCGGCTTCGCCCGCGCCGCGTCGGAGGCGGTCGTCGAAGGAGGCCACCACCGCAAGGAGGCTTTCGGAGACCGAGCGATCGCAGCATGGGCGCTCGGAGAGGCCCAGATTCACGCGCTGGCTGCCCGCCGCGCCCTGACCCAAGAGGTCTTGCCGCTCGAGACCCGCCCCGAGGTCCTCCGCGTCCTCGGCGCAATGACCCCGGAGGGCGCAGAGGACATTCTCCAGCGGGTGCTCGGCATCGAGGTCCGGCGATGACGCGGGCGGGCGAGCGGAATGGTCGTCGGCCGCGGCGAGGGGCGGCTCAGCTCTGGCTCTTCTCCCTCTGCTTCTTGGGGTGCGGGGACCGCACCGTGCCGCTCGCACCCCCGCTGGTCCACTTTCTGCCTCCAGCCGAAGCCGACCGCTCCGCACCGGCCCGGCGCCGGGTTCGGGCCGTCTTCGTTCAGCCCACCGAGCGGGCGGAGGCGGGGGTGCACCCGCTGGATCCCCCGCTTGCCGTGGTGGAGCTCATCGGGGTGCTCGACGAGGAAGGGCGGCTGCTGCTCGACGACCTGGTCCACGAGCGGCGAGAAGGGATCACGCGGGCAAGAAAGCTCCTCTCCGAGGAGACCACGCTGACGGCGGTGCATGGGCGAATCGTCGGTCCGGAGCGGCTGTTCGAGCCGGCTCGGGATCCGTTCTCGTCCATCGACACCGGGTTCGTGGTCGATGTGACGGTCGGAGGCCGCATCGAGCGGCTGATCTTGCGCCCCCGGTACGACGCCCACCGCTACCCTCCGCACCGCGCGTTCGGACAGGGCGGCAGCGCCGGTCGCGGGGGCAATTTCGGCCGGTCGGGTGCGAGCGGCGCCCGGGGCAGCGACGGCCGAGACGGGGCGGCCGGGCGCCCCGGAGGCCGGGGACAGCCGGGGGGAGCGGCCCGCGGCCGAGGCCAGCCGGGAGGTCCAGGGCTGCCGGGCGGCCCGGGGCAGCCTGGACCGGACCTCGACCTCGTGGTGCGGCCGGCCGTGTCCAAATTCTATCCCGACGAGCGGCTCATCTCGGTCGAGATCGCCGTTCGTGGGGGCCGATTCGAAGGGCTGAGCCGGTACCTCGTCCACCCGGAGGGCCAGCTCCGGATCACCACCCGCGGCGGCGACGGCGGCCGCGGAGGCGCAGGGGGCAACGGGGGCAGCGGCGGGTCGGGGGGCGACGGCGGAGCCGGAGGCAAGGGCGGCGACGGCGAACGCCGACGCGACAGCCAACGCGGAGCCGGAGGGCGGGGCGGGGACGGTGGCCGAGGAGGCGACGGCGGATCTGGCGGGGCCGGACTCCCTGGCGGCCACGGAGGACCGGGCGGCCAAGGAGGACCGGGCGGCGACGGCGGCGCGATCCGGGTGCAGATGCTCGGAGGGGCCGCGTTTGCGGACGAGGCCCGCCGCGTCCTTCGACTGGAGAGCCTCGCCGGAGCCCCCGGCCC
>DAIQNR010000128.1:0-14799 GCA_036788295.1 Myxococcota bacterium | reverse complement strand
GCCAATGACCATGACTGGGTCATGGCCCTCGCGTACCTCCGGTCGAGTTGACCAAATTGCCAAGGGTTTCATCACTGCGAACTGTGATTCGACCGACGTTTCAGACAGGGCACGAGCAAAGCGACCGAGCTGTCGAAGACCGGCTGGCAGGCCAACTTCGAGCGTCGATTCAGCCGCCGAGCCAACTTCTTCGATCATGGCTCATCGGCGAACGTCCATGTGAATGTGAGGCCGCGATGAAACCAGTACTTCATTCCGTAGGCACTTGGAGCCACCCGAATCTCAGAACTTGGAACCCTGCCGCCGTTGACTGCGTTGCTGAGGAACTCACCCTTAGCATTGGTCCAAAGGGTGGGAAGACAGCAGACACGTTCTACTTGAGGCTCGCCACGCCGCGTGGACTTACCGAGCTCGACGACCGGGACGGGATCATCTCGGCGGGGATGCTGCTCGTGATTCGCGAATACGACTTCGCGGTCGTGTCCGAGTGGCTTCACGCGACGGTCAGTGGGTGCGAGGCCAGCACCTGGCAGGCGTGCGTAGAGAGACTGCGGCGGTATTTCCGGTGGGAGTACGAAGAATATAAGGAGGTTTGACTGAACCGACTGCCAAACGATGCTTGTCGCACTGAGGTCGCCTCCGGCTGTTCGGGAACCCAAGGGCTTCGCGGACCGAGCGCTCGTGGCGGACGCCCTGTTTGCCATTCAAGAGGACATTGATACCCATCAGGCCTCGATGACGCCGACTTCGACGATGCCCATTGGCGGCTTCGATGGCCCGAACCCGCCGAGCCCATCCGTGTCCCCGAAGCCTGGTGGTGCCCGACGTGCAAGACCATGGAGGCGCTGCGCAGCGATTTGAACCACTACGACCCAAAGATCATCGACCACCTCGTACCCCATCTCCCCGCTTGAGGCCCGTGCGCCTCAGTTCCACAGCCTCGGCTCGTTGGAACGGAGCAACGACGGCGAGCGCCTCGAGCCGGTGCCTCAAGAACTCGACGGTGTTGGCTCGTTGTTGGGGGAAGTGAGTTTTTGCTCGAGGGGGAGGAGGGCCTCGGCGTCGAGGGCGGCGTATTCGAGTTGGTCGGCGGTCAGGGGTCTTTGCTGCCAGGCGCTCGTTTGCTGGGTCTTGTCGAGGCTCACACCGAACTCCCGGGCGCAGCATGCTTGCAGGCTGTGGCCGCCGATTGCGCCGCGGCCTCGGGCCTGCCTGGACAGTTGGTGCGTGTCCACCACCCCGTCGAGGGCGAGGTCGTAGCGGGCGAGCACGCTGCGCTCGAAGGGGGCGTTGTGGATGAGCTTCGTCGGCCTGGGTGACTCGAGCAGCGGACGGAGCGGCTCCAAGGTGGGCATCTCGAGAGCGTCGATGATGTAGGTCTTCGTCGCCCCGGCGATTTGGATGAGGCACAGCGCGCGGGTCGCGACGTGGGTCTCCATGTCGAGGCCGATGCGGTCCTCGGTCATCAGCTGCTCGACGGCGGCGATCAGCTCGGCTTCGGTGCGCACCCATTCGAGCGGCCGGTTCGGGTCTCGGCGAAGCCGGGGCTTTTCGACCTCGATCTGCTTCAGCCACTCGAGCGCTCTTTGGTCCTCCTCGGTCAGCGCTCGAAGGGCGCTCGGGATCCTCTCGAGGCCGACGTCCTTCCCGCCCCCGAGCCAAGCGACGGTGCCGGCGACATCGAGCAGGTAGCTGGCGATGACTTCCCGCTCCACCCACGGCGGCATGAACGGCTGGAACTTGCTCAGGCGGTAGTTCGGGAGCGCCGCCCCGACGCCGGCCCAGACGTCTTCGTCCTCCCAGAACTCGAGCTCGGCCATCTTCTTCAGGGCGGCGTCGAGCCGCTGCGGGGTGACGGAGGCCCCGCGCACCTTCACCAGGAAGTTGTCCGGAACAACCTTCCAATCGGGCTCGATCGCCTCGATGGCGTAGCGAAGGGTCGTGTTGATGCAGCCGCCGGCGAACGTCCACCACCGGATCTCGTCGCCGCTCACCTCCATCGCGTCGGCGTCGGCGAACGCCGGCTTCATGTCGTCCCGGTAGTCCTCGAGCGCCCGGGCGGCCTCCGGATCCAAGTATGGGTACGGCTCGCTCGAGGATGCGACGTCCTTGATGGCCTGGCACAGCTGAAACCCGAGCATCTGGGGGAGAAAGCCCCCCCATGTCGGCTCCTTTCCCCGCGGCGCGGGCTGCACGAACAGGCGCCGGTCGTCGTGCTGCACCCGAAGAACGACCCACGGCTTGCCGCCAAGAAGAAAGCAGCTGATGTCTTCGACGAGGCGGTCCACGAAGTCTTGCTGGAGCGTGCCGAGCACCTGGCCCGCCTTCGTCTGCACCGAGTAGCTCTGAGGGCTCGAGAACACCGCGAACAGCTCCATGAAGTTTCTGCGACCGAAGCGCTTTTCTGCCTTCGGACCGAGGACGAGCAGCCCCGAGGCTTTCCGCAGGCTCCCGTCGGCCAGCATCCACCGCACGAGGCGGTCGAACTCACCCCGCCCGATCTCGGATACATCGGCGAGCCGCGATAGATGGTCCCAGGCGTCGTGGGCGGTGATGCCGGAGGCGGCGAGCGACATCGTCATGAGCTGATGGATGACGATCGGCCAGCACCGCCCGTGGAGCGCGACCGGCTCGACCCAGCCTGACTTCGCGAGCTCGATGAGCGCGATCGCTTGGATCATGCCCTCCCTGGATTCGCAATAGAAGGTGGTGTTGGCCACCTGGCCCGGTCGCCGGCCCGTCCTCCCCATGCGCTGAAGAAAGGCCCCCACCGTCGAGGGCGCCTCGGCTTGAAGAACGCGGTCGAGATCTCCCACGTCGATGCCGAGCTCGAGGGTCGAGGTGCACACGATGCAAGCGTCGCTGCCGTGGTGAAAGCGCTCCTCCGCGAGCGCCCGCTCCTCCCGGGACACCGCGCTGTGGTGCACGAAAACCGTGGTCCCTGCCCTCTGCATTCGCTCCGCCACCGCCTCGGTGGTCGAGCGCGACTGGCAAAAGAAGAGGCTCTTCATCCCCCGGGCGCGCCGGGCTGCCTCGACGGCCAGGTCGTCCAGGCTATCTCGGTGAAGAATCAGGAGTTCTCGCTTCGCCAAACCCCTCGGGGGGTCCACGACGACGCCCTCTCGATTCGACGACCCCTGGATCCAGCCAACGATCGCCTCTGGATTGCCGACCGTCGCGCTCAGGCCCACCCGCTGCACGTCGTGGCGGGAGAGCCGAGAGAGGCGCTCGATGACGCTGAGCAGGTGGGCCCCCCGGTCCGAGCCGGCAAAGGCGTGGATCTCATCGATGAGGACGACGCGGAGGTCCGAAAACAGCTTTCGGGTGTCGATGGTCTGGGAGACCAGCATCACCTCCAGCGACTCCGGGGTGGTCATCAACAGCTCCGCCGGCTCGCGAAGAAACTTCCGGCGCTCGTGGCTCCCGGTGTCCCCGTGCCAGACGAAGCGATGAAGGCCAACCATCTCCGTGTAGAGGCGCAGGCGCTCGGACTGGTTGTTCAGAAGCGCCTTGATCGGCGCGACGTAGAGCGCGCCAACGCCCGTCGGCGGCCGCTCGACCATCCCCGAGAGGGTGGGAAACATCGCGGCTTCGGTTTTGCCCCCGGCCGTGGGCGCCAGGACCACGGCGTTGTCGCCCCGAAGCAGCGCCTCTCCCGCCTCTTCCTGGACGGGACGAAGGCTCGTCCAACCAAGTCGGGCGACGATGCTTTCCTGGAGCCGAGGCGAGAAGCGCGCAAAGACGCTCACCACACGTCCTCGTGGGGGATCGGCCCGGCATCCTCCTCGATCTCGTCCTCGTCTCCGTGCGCGAGCTTTCGCTCCTCGGGGCTGAGATCGGTGGCTGCGAAGGGTTCCTTGCCGCTCGGATCGTAGTCGGGGTTGTCCTCCACGAGCCCGATCTGGTTCACGAACTCCCGCAGGAACTGGCGCGGGACGACGCCCACGTCGCCCTTGAAGCCTTTGGTCACGTCTTCCACCAGGTCATCGATGAAAACATCGTTGATCTTGGCTTCGAGGTGGGCGCGATCCTTCGTTGGAAACAGCTCGCGAAGCCGAAGGGCCACGGCGCGAAGCCTTTGGGCGTCGAAGGGTCGCAGCTCGAGCTGCGCTTGCCGCCGATTCGCAAAACTCCCCTGCTTCATGAACCGGATTCGGTCGTGCAGCGGCGCGAGCCCGGCGACTCCATGGCGAGAGTCGAAGAACTCGGGCGTTCCGGTGAAGATCCACAACAGCCCCGGGTACGAGCCGGCGGCATCGACGATCTGGCGAATCCCGTTCAATGACTTGTGGCGGGAGTCGGAGCGCATCCGCAGGATGGTCTCGGCCTCGTCGATGACGATGACGAGCCCGCGGTAGCCGGCGCTCTTCGTGATCTCGAGGATCCCGCGGAGGTAGTCGAGCGCGTCGCGGCTCCCGATGTCACCCTTGATCCCGGCCACCTTCTTGGCCGCTGCGTTTACGTTGCCGCTCCCCGCCAGCCAGGAGATGAGCGCGCCCGCCTCGGCGAGCTCGCCCCGCTGCTTGAGGTCGAAGATGGTGCGAACGACGCGAACGAAGTCCTCCGGCGCTTTGCCCCCGGTCTTGTCGGCCAGCTCTTCCTCGAGCTTCGCGCGGACCCTCTCGTCGAAGTCGGCCGCGTCTTCGTCGGCGCCCGTCGAGACCAGGCGCTCTTCGATGTTTCCCACCCACCGGTCGAGAATATCGCCCAGCGCCCCGCGCGGGCACGATGCCGTCCCGAGCTCGGCGACGACCTTTCGGTACACGTCGTCGAAGCGGTGAAAGCGAAGATCGTTGTCCGATACGACCACGAAGCTCGTCGCGAAGTTCTTGGCCTGGGCGTCGAGCAGCGCGAGCCGGGCCATGAACGTCTTGCCGCAGCCGTAGCCGCCGCGAAAGAACTTGATCGCGCCCTCGTGCTCGGACACCAGCTCGAGCTGGCGCTGGATCTCCCCCCGCTCGGGCTCGATGCCCACGGCGAAGGTGTCGAGGCCGCGCTCGGGAACCAGCCCGTTGATCAGCTTCTCGAAGACATGGGTGAGATCGCGCGGTGTCGATGCGGTCATGTTGGGTTGCTCCCCTCACGGATGTAGCGCTTCACGCCGGCGGAGCTCTCGATTCGAACCCGAAACGGAGCGAGCTGGGCGTACCTCTCGAACTCGAGCGAAAAGCGGCGCGCCTGGCGGGCGCCGCCGAGCATCTGGATGACCTCGGGCTCGGTCGCCGTCCCGTGCGCGGCCAGGTGAGCGAACAACCCGCGCACCCCGCCTTCTGGGAGCGCGTCCAGCCAGGCGTTCGAGCGCTCGGCCTTCGGCGTCGCCGGCTCCGCCCGCACCGACCCGGCCCGCTCCACGTCGAAGCGCACATCGGTCGAGGCGGGCTCGACGTCCACCGCTCGGGTGGGATGGAACACGTCGACCCGAACCCGCTCCTCGTCGTCTCCGCGGAGGCGAAAGAAGACCTCCACCCTCGCGCCGACGGCCATCGTGAAGCTCCCGGAGCGCATCTCGGCCTTGCCCCGGACGTCCACCAGCTCGACCTCGACGTCGCTGGCGTCCACCGCACGAAGCGCAAGCTCGACTTCGGGCGCCGAAGAGAACGCGAGCTCGGCTATCGAGGTCTTGGCGAGCCGCAGCTCGACCTCGACGCTGTGAAGCCCCGCCAAGCCCTTCCCTCTTTGCACATCGAGAACGTAACGAATCGCCGATCCGCCCACTGCCGTGCGGTGGACGACGGTCAGGACAGGGATGACGCGCTCCTGCAGGGAGTTACCCCCGTGGACGAAGCTGGTGGGCCGCCGGCCCCGGTCGAACACCGCCGTCGTCTCGGGCAGGTGAAGGTGGCCCTCGACCTCGCCGTACTGCAAGTCACGGAGCGCGACCCGGACGGTGCCCGGCTCGTCGGCGCCGACCTTCGAGAAGACATGCCGGCGCTGAGGGTCGGACTTTCGCCCGAAGCGCTGGTGCTTGGCCTGCCCCTCGAGCAGCAGGAATCCGTGATCGCTCGTGAGGACGAAGCGCCGAATGCCCACGTCGCGCAGCAAGTGCCAAGCGGCCCGAAGCTGGGTCAGCGTGGGCTCGAATGCGTTGAGTCCCGCGCCGCTCTCGCCCGCCTTGTCGATCTCGAGGCTATGGACCACAAACAGGCGCGCGCCCCCGATGCGGCGATGAAGCGCCGCGCTGTCGAGGTTCAGCACGTCATGTAGCAAGAGCCACGGGCACCGGCTCCCCCCCACCTGGTCGTGAAGGGATCGCCGGCGGGATTCTGGGTCGTGCACCCGATACTCGCCGGTCCGAAACCCCTCGATCTTTCCGCCGTCCGGATCGGACAGGACGGGGTGCAAAGGCGCCTGCGAGCCGCTGCCGAGCGCGAGCACGTTCATGCCGACCTCCGTGAGCGTCGGGAGCTCGGCGAGCCGGGGCTCGAGTCGCACTTGCGCCCCCGCAGTGCCGTCGAGGCTCTCGAACAGCTCCTGCGCCATCTCGTAGCGGAGCGCATCGACGAGAACATACGCCGTCGGCTCCCGCTCGCCAACCAGGGGAAAAACGACATCCTTCAGCAGGTCGCGCTGCCGAAGCCGCGGCTCGGGCAGAAAGCCCTCCTTCTTGCATAGTTTGCTGAAGTCCCGGGCCCAGGCGTCGGCCCAGCCGAGCCACCGGGCCCGCATCCCGTCGAGGCAAGCCTTGAGCACTTCGAAGTGGGGGAGGCGCGGAAACAGGAGTTTGTGCCGCAGCTGCTCGAGGTGCCGGTGAGCGCGGTCTACGGCCGCCCCTCGAGCCGCGTAGGCCTCGACGGCTTCGGTGAGCGCTGGGGCGGAGAGCCCGTCCCCGGCCGCCTCCATCGCGCGCCCGAGCCGAGCGGAGGCTTCGACCAACTGCCACACCGAGCGGCGGTTGATGTCTCGATGCGCCCAAAACGACACCCCTCGACCCTCGGAGCGAAGGCGCGTCGCCGCCGAGTCGGAGGCTCGCCCAAACCGCCCTGTCGACAGATCCTCGAGCGCCGCGTCCAGGATCTTCTCCTCTTCGAAGCGAAAGGTGTCGATCTCACCCAGGTCGGCCGCTGTGGCCTCCCTGCGCTCTTCAGCCACGAGGTTCTCCACCGTGTCGGCCGTGCGCTCGTAGAACACCGGGTGGCGCTCACGGAGGTGGGCGGCGAGGCCCCGGCAGGCATCCATCACCGCCTTGGGGAGCTTCTCCGCCGCCTCGAGATCCCCCTGCACCGGCGCCCGAGAGAGATCGTCCACGAACTCGGCGACGAGCGCCCAGCCCGACACCGCCGACGCGATGTCGGTCGGCGCCGCGGCGTCTTCGAGCCCGAGCGGCGCGGCCCAGCTCGACGGCAGGCCGGTCCAGGCCCGGAGCTTGGCGACGATCACGTCTTTTCCCTCCGGTGCGTTCGTCTGCGCCGCAATGTACCCCCGGTGGAGGAGATCGTCGATGACCGCGGGCAGGGACATGGCGTCGAGCTGCTTTCGGAGGCCCTGCTCGCCCGACTCGAGCTCGCTTTCGAGCCAAGCATCCGCGCGCTCGAGCGTCAGCTCGACTTGCTCGAGGAAGTGGGCGATGCGCTCCGGCTCGACGCGGGCCGCCGCCGCCTCCGTCACCAGCGTGGTGAGCGCCTTTCGAAACCTCGTGCCCGCCTTGTACAGCTCGAGCAGCGGCGTCTCCTTCACGCTGTCCTCGTTGAACCCAGGGAGATGGACGACGACGCGGGGCCGGTCCACGCCCGCCGCCGCGCCCTCCAGGCTGAGCATCAGCTCGAGAAAGCTCCCCCGGTAGGAGACCAGGCGATAACCCAAGTTCGCCCCCCCGGACGACAGACCATCGACGAACCCGCTGTAGGCGCCTTCCCCATCCAGCCACACGACGATGCCGTGCCGGGTGACCTGCGCGCTCAGTTCCTCTTCGAGGTAGGCCGACACGGGACCACGCCTCAGCATGCCATTTCCCCCATCAAGGACTGGCGCTTCATCTCAGCGGCGACGAAGGGGCTCTCCCGCTCGAGCCATTTGGAACCGAGCGGCTCGGCGCCACCCAGCCCGAGGCATTGGTCATGGTACGCCGCGCGGGCCTCACAGTACGTGGGCTTGTTGAGCCCGAGCCGCTCGATGGTGGCTTGGACCGCCCCGACGCGGGCATTCAAGTGCTCAGTGGCGCGCCGATAGTTGCTCCACTCGAAAGCGAGTTCTACGCGAATCAAGATGGGTCCTCCCCCGCGACGCGCGCGCCGAAGTAGTGCCGCCACCGGATGAAAAAGGGATCCATCTCGGGGAGGAGGTGCGATAGATCGGCGTCCACCGCTTGGAGCTCGGAGTCGGTGCCGTTGCGGGAGGACAGCAGCGCTTTGGCCCGCGCGAGCGCCGATTCAGCCTCTCTCGATGTCGGCGCGCCGAGGTCGAAGACGTCGGAGACGAGCCACCGGTTGACATCGCCCCGCCGGTGCCAGACCTCCTCGCGCTCCAGAACGACCCGACCCTCGACGAGGTCGAGCTTCCACAATGCGTCGAGGTCCGGGTCGAACCTGGGCTCGACCGAGGCGAGCACCAGGGGAGAATGCGTGGCCACGATGAGCTGGACCGTCGGGCGGTCGCCGCCCTGCCACTTCTCCACCGCTTCCTGCAGGCTTGACAGCACGGTGCGCTGCCAGCGCGGGTGAAGGTCCGGCGGGGATTCCATCGAGCCACCGTCGGCCCTCTGGTATAGGCGATAGTTTCTGGCCGGATCCCAGGTCGCGAAGGCGCCGTCGACGGTCGCATAGATCACCAACCCCGGGTTCGGCGGACGGCCGGCAGCGCGTCTCCAGGTTTGGGCCGCGGGCTCCCAGCGGGAGGTGAAGGAGGTGGCTCTCGTCGTGCTGTCGAAGCTGTAGCCGATCGAGGCGTCAGGCCGGTGGGGGACGGCCGGGGCGCCCCGCCAGGTTCGGGTCAGAGCCCACCACGCGGTCTCGAGCAGGAAGCTCTTCCCGAGGCCGTTGTCGCCGGTGAGCAAGTTGAGGCGCTTCGCCACCGGGCCGAAGAGGCTGTGGTCGGCCGGCCCGACGTTCTTCAACTCCAGTCGCTTCAGCATCGCGGCCCCCTCGCCCGGAGAAGATCACGAGATCGAGGGTGGAATCCACCTCTCGTGCCATCCGCCACCGGATGGTCGGGCCCGCCGGGGCGAGACCGAAGGCCCGTCCTTCCGCTCAGCCCAGCCCCCTCCCCGCGCAGGCACTTCATGAAGCATCGAAAGCCCTTGGACCGCTCATTGTTCGGGTCGACCGATGGACCAAGCGCCCTCGAGCCCGCCCCCTTCGTGAAGGATACAACGAGCTTGGCCAGCAGGTGCTCGAGAGAGCCCGACGACCGATTGTCGGGCATCAACCAGAAGCCGCGGCTGAGACCGTCGACCTCGTGGATTCGGGCAAACCAGCCGGAGGCCGGATAGATGATCCCGTGACGATGCAGGAGTTCAGCCACAGCGTAGAGGTCATCTTTCCCTTCGACATAGAGCTGATAGGAATGGTTTCTCGGAGGCGGGGTGTGTTTCACCGAATCTCCACCTCCTGCTGTACGGCCACGCGCAGCTCATCCACCTCGAACTTGATGCTTGCCGGCCGACCCTTCTCGAGCCGATGGACACAGACACCCTCTGAGGGGTCGTGTACATGGTCCAGGGCGGAGGCCAACCCGCGAAGACAGTCCAGGCTATGGGTGGTCGCGATGAGCTGCAGCTCTCGACGCCGCGTCTCCTCGAACACGAA
Organism: Myxococcota bacterium; assembly: GCA_036788295.1. Classification (GTDB taxonomy): domain Bacteria; phylum Myxococcota; class Kuafuiibacteriia; order Kuafuiibacteriales; family Kuafuiibacteriaceae; genus JAHQVK01. The sequence goes on along the minus strand of DAIQNR010000128.1, from coordinate 5,059 downwards.
CCGCCACATCGACTCGAGGACCCGGTGATGAAGGCCGGTGTCGATCTCGTCGACGAGGAGGATACCGCCAGCATCGAGCGTGCTCGCCGCGAGGGCGAGTTCGAACAATCGACCTACTCCGCCTCCGAGGGTTGCGAGCGGAACCCGCTCCGGGTGGCTGCGGAGCTTGATGAATGGGCGCACCGTGCCCTCCCCAGGGTCAGCGAGAACGGTCGCCTCTTCGATGTCGGCGTCGATCAGGCGAAGCGCCGCGAAGACACGATCCTCCTCGACCGTGAGCGCCACCCGGTCCCAAAGCTCGTGGAGTCGCTGGGGGGACAGCCTCGACGGCCCGATTCTGATGAGCCGCCCGACCCGAGGCGGACCCGCTGAGCTCGCATGGGCACCCGGCCCCGTCCCGCTCTCGTGTCCCTGTGAGCGGACCGGCGCTCGAAAGTTGACCGCAGCGCCATCCATCACGCCCGAGATACTGAACCCGCCCGGCAAGGGTGCTCGGCCGTGAAACAGACCCGAGAAATCGTACTCTCCGACGCCGCTCCCGCCGGCGAGGCTCAGGATCTCACCCCGGTCGGCGAGAATGGCCTCGAGCGACCGAGGGTCTTCGCTCCGAACCAAGATGTCCACCGCCTCGACGAAGGCGGTCTTGCCGACGTCGTTGCGTCCCACGACGAGGTTCAGGCGCCCGAGCGGCTCTACCGTCAGCTCGTAGAACGTTCGATAACCATGAACCTCGAGTCTGGTCAGCATGTCCGCCGGCTCCTCTTCATCGATGGCTCTTCGAGCAGGAACACCAGCGTCATGGGTTGGCCGCTCCGAGGAGCCCTTGGGTCCACAGCTGACCGAGGGGGTCTCCGGCGTCGATGAGCGCGCTCAGCTGCGCGTCGCCGCTCGCCCGGTGGATCATCGTGAACCCGTTCCGTTTCTCCAACCAATAGACCTCGTCCTGATCGGCCCAGTTGAGGAGGTCCGGGGAGTGGGTGCTGACCATGACCTGGCCGCCCCGCTGGCTGTACTGACGGAACTCGTCGACCAGCTCGTACAGCAGCGTCGGATAGAGCTGCTTCTCTGGCTCCTCGATGGAGAGGAGGGGGTGAGGATTGGGGTCGCTCAGGAGGACGAGGTACGCGAACACCTTGATCGTTCCGTCGGACACGTAGCGGGCCACGAAGGGATCCTTGAAGGCCCCGTCCTGAAAGCGAAGCACCACCCGGCCGTCGATCGTGTCCTCGGCTTCGACCTTGGTCACCCCGGGCACTCGCCGGGCCATCCGCTGAAGGATGTCGTCGAAGGTCTTGCGATGGTGCCGGAACAGGTACTGCGTGACCAACGAGAGGTTTTCGCCTCCCGCCGAGAGGTGCTCGGCATGTCCGGCGTCTTGCACTTGCCGGGCGGCGCTGATGTGGAAATCGGAGTTGTGCCAGCGCTCGATGAGCCGCCGGACCGAGCTGGCGACCTTGAAGCGCTCGAACTGGCCCAGCCCCTTCAGGGCGAGGATGTCCGGCGAGTCCAGCTTCTGGGTCTCCCGGTCGAGCTGCGCCTCGTCCGTGACCGCGTCGATCTCGTTGGTGACCGCGGTGCCCTCCCCGTTCCTGAAATCGAGGAAGTGCCAGGGCCGACCGTGCTGGCCTCGCCGATACTTCAAGAGCTCTCGGGCGACGAAGGCGCGGCCGTCTCGCTCATCGATCTCGAGCTTGTAGCTCGCGAGGGGACCATCGGGGCGGTAGCGAAACTTGATCTCGATCCCGATCGTCCCTTCCTCGCCTCGGCTCCGCAGCTCGCGGAAACCACCCCGGCGCCCCACCGCCGCGTGGACGTTGTCTTGGAGCGCGTCGCGAAGGAACCCGAAGACGTCGAACAGGGTCGACTTCCCGGAGCCGTTCGCGCCGACGAAGAAGGCGAGCTTGGGAATGTCGGCCACGACCACGGACCGGAAGGCCTTGAAGTTGGTGACCTTGAGTCGTTCGATGTGCATCTACGCTGCCTCCCCATGCGACTCGGGCTTCGGCGAGACCTCCGAGCCGCCTCGGAGGAGGGCCTGCCGTCCCACCTCCTTCGCCACGAACGGGCAGGCGCGCTCGAGCACCACCCGCAGCGCTTCGCCGAAGAGGCTGTGGTCGGCCGGCCCGACGTTCTTCAACTTCAGTCGCTTCAGCATCGAGACCCCCTCGCCCGGAGAAGATCACGAGATCGAGGGTGGAATCCACCTCTCGAGCGATCCGCGACCCGATGGTCGGGCCCGCCGGGGCGAGACCAAGGGCGCGTCATTCCGCGACCTCGTCATCCTCGTCTCGATATGGGTCGTCGTCTTCGGGCTCCTCTTCGTCTTCGAGGTCGAGCTCGGGGGGGGTTAGGGTGGAGAGGAGCTGGCGGCGGCGGGAGGCTTCGGCGGGGTTCTCGTTTTCGTAGGTGGCGCGGCCGGTGGGCTCGTCGGGGGCGAGGAGGCGGAACTCGAGGCCTTGTTTTTGGGAGAGGCGGAGCTCCAGGGCGTAGACCTCCTCCGGGAGGGCGGCCCAGAAGCCCTCTTCCAAGATGCGCATCTCGGGGACGGGCTTTCTTTTCTTGCCTCGGCCCATCCGGCGGACCGCCTCCTTCTCGATGGCCTCGAGCGCCTCGAGGGGGTTGTTGGTGAGATAGCGGAGGCGGTGGGGGGCGTCGCCCTCGTCTTCGCGGTACGGCGGCTCTTCGATGCGGAAGTCCTCGCCGATCTCGTCCTGCAAGCGAAGCTCCCACGCCCAGGCGCGGGCGGGGTGGTAGCGCCAAAAGCACCCGTGGGCGACGCCGAGGCTCGGGTCCTTCTGGCACTTGGCGTCGACCCGGGTGGGGAAATATCGCATCGCGAGGTGGGACCAGTCGTAGTCCTTCTTGCCCTCCGCCTTGGCGAGCTCGACCCACCACTTCTTCGGGTCCTTCCACTGGGGCTCGAGCAGCTTCCACAGGGCGGCTGAGTTGACCATCACCCCGTCGTCGAGGTCCGGGTCGTAGGGCGCGTCCTGCTCGCGGGGCGGGGTCTTGGCGTCGGGAGGGAGCGGTCCGCGATCGGCGCATTGCTCGACGTCGCCGATGAACCGCTCGAGCTCCTCCTTGGCCTTCTTCACCTTCTCGAAGCGCTGCTCCGCCGTCCGGGCCGCCTTCTTGTCCCCCGACTGTCGGGCCTCGCGGAGGTCATCGAGCTGGCCGTCCAGCCGGGTCAGCGCGGGGGCGAGGTGGTCGGCGAGGAGGACCGGCAGGGTCTGGGCGTTCCACCGATGGATGTTCACCCAGGCCACGAAGGTCCGGTTGTCGGACGAGAGCGGCCAGTGGATGGGCCGGTTCTCGTACATCGCCTTGTGGACGTCCTTGAAGAAGTCCAGGGCCAGCCAGTCTCGAAGGTCCCGCTTGGTGCCGATGGCGCGGCCGTGCGATGCCCACCTGTCGTGGAGGATCTTTGCCGCGGGGTGGAACAGCCCGTCGTGCGGCTCCAGCCCGGCGAGGGCCCGCTTGCCGGTGGCCACCTCGGCCCCGAGGTCGTCGAGGGTCCGGTCGAGGAAGAGCAGGCCGGCGGGGAGGGCATGAGAGAGATCGTTTTGCTCCGGGTCGAGGATGCCCTCGCCGCTTTCGCCGAAGCGGCCGAGCGCGACCCCGAGGGCGAAGGAGAGGTGGTCGGTGGGGGGCTCGGGATCGTAGACCGGCTCGTAGGGAGGGAGCGGCGCGCCGTCGGGGCGGTCGACAGCTAGCTGGGCCCAAGCCTGAGAGTAGCGTTCGAGACTCGGAGCTGGATGCCGGAACGCAGGATCTATTTCAGTTGCCTCCCAGGATGACCGGACTCCTTGCCGAACGGTCGTCATGATGAGGTCAGCAAGTTTGGAGGCGAGATTTGGCAATCGCGATATGTCATTCAACTCGAAGTGGATAGTTGGGTTTAACGAAGTCGCAATCCTTCTCGCAGTTGCGCTATTGAGCAGACATACGATCGAGTCTCGATTTCTCGCAAACACGCATGAAGCCATCCCATCGCTGATCGAGTACAGTCGATGGGCTCGGGCAGAGAACTCCGCACCAATCATGGTCAGCGAGACACCTGGACGAAAGAATGTGCTGGTGTTCATCTTTCGGGAAACGGACCCGAAGTAGAACTCGGCTCGCACCTTCATCGACAAAGCGGCATGCTCAAAGAACAACGTATCGCGCGTTGCGGCAATCCATTGTTCCCCCTTTGCTCCAACCACGTAGGGCACCCAGCGAGCCCGAACCTGCACAGCTTGACTACTCGCGTCGGCTGGGATCTCCACGTATCGCCTTTCAATTGCTGGCTCCCAGTGTCTTCGTAAGTATCTTCCGTTGTTGGTAGTAATGGCTCCGTAGGCGAACTCCGATCCAACCGCCAAAGGCTGAGAGCCTCTATAAAGGGCCAAGTCACCTGTTTGAGCCCACCAGTAGACCAACGGCCACTCCGGCACGACCTTCAGGGCGGCCGGGTCGAAGGTGTGGCGGCCGACGTGGCAGAGGGTGGCGGCGCGCTTCCGCTTCGTCCGCTGGCGGTCGTAGGAGACATCGTCGGGCGGGGTCGGCTGCTGGGCTCGGCTCGGGACCGAGCAGGGCTCCGCTCGACGGAAGACGCTCACCACCACGCTCAGGACGTCGTTGGGCACCTCGTCGAAGGCGCCCACCGCGAAGTCCCCGAGCGCCTGGAGGTCGTAGGTCGCGAGCAGATGCTCCCGCAGCTTCGCGTACTGCTTGATGAACATCCAGTTGCGCATCGTGAGCATGGCGCTCACCCCGCCGTCGCGCGCCAGCTCCAGCCCCCGCATCAAAAACGCCGCGAACAGGTCTGCCTTCCCCATCGGGTAGGTCTTCTCTACGTACTTCGCGTCCGCCATCTTGCTCGTGCCCTGGTACGGCGGGTTGGCCACCACAACATGGTAGGTCCCCTCTCGCACCATCCGCACGAACCGGACTCCGGCCGCGAGCTGTTCGCCCCGGAGGCGGAGGCCCAGGTCGTCGCCCCCGGTGTGCCGGGCGAGGAAGCCCTCCAGCTCGTCGAGCAGGCTCCGCTTCGCCTTCGCCGCGTCGAACGCGATTT
>DAIQNR010000127.1:0-14923 GCA_036788295.1 Myxococcota bacterium | reverse complement strand
AGCGCGGGCACGACCACGATCGTGAGCGCCGTCGAGAGAGCCAGACCGCCGAGCACCACCGCGCCCACCCCGCGGTACAGCTCCGAGCCGGAGCCGGGAAAGAAGACGAGCGGGGACAAGCCGGCGAGAGACGTCAGCGCCGACATCAGGATCGGGCGCAGGCGACCGGCCACCGACGCGGCCACGGCGTCGTCGAGAGAGAACCCCTCACGGATCCGAAGCAGCGCCCCGTCCACGACGAGGATGGCGTTGTTCACCACGACGCCGATCAGGATGAGAAAACCCACGGCGGTGAGCATGTCGAGGGGCTGGGGCCCGAGCCCGGCGTCCACCGCCCGCAGGGCCGCGATCCCCCCGGCGGCAGCGAGCGGGACGGTCACCATCACCACGACGGGGGCAAGAAAGTCCTCGAACAGGGCGGCCATGAGCAAGAACGCGATGAGCACGGCGAGCGCGAGCACCTGGGCGAGGCGTCCCTGCGCCCGCTCGAGGTCACCGGCGGCCCCGGAGATGTGCACCTCGATCTCCGGATCGAGCTCTCCTGCCTCCCGGAGCCGGCCGACCACGTCCTCCCTGATGAGGCGCAGCGCCGCCTCGAGCGGGACGTCATCGGGCGGCGCGACCTGGATGGTGACCGCCCGCCGCCGCTCGATCCTTCGAATCGTGGTCGGCCCCACCGCCCGCTCGATGCGAGCCACCGTGCCGAGCCGCACGGTCCGGCCGTCGGCGGTGGCGACCGGGGAAGCGGCGAGCTCCTCCGGATCCCGGGCCCCGCCCCCTTGGGCCACGAGGACCACGTCCAGCTTCGGCTCCCCGGGTCGGCCCACCTCGCCGATGATGGCGCCGTCTACGAGGGCGGCGGTCGCGAGGCCAATGTCGGCTCCGGTGAGGCCGGCCCGAGCGGCTTCCTTTCGTCGGGGAAGGACATGCAGCTCGGGGGCGCCTCCGTCGAGCGGGGGATCGGGCCGGGCCTGCGCCCCGGGGATCGCCTCCCGGACCGCAGCGAGCACCGCTTTTCCGGCCCCGTTGAGGCTGTCGAGCGAGGTGCCGCCGAGCTCGATGTCGATCTGCCTGCCCCCGGCGAGCGTTCGGGCAAACAAGCTGGCCTGGGTGGCGATGCCGAAAACGTCCGGGATGTCGGAAAGCACCTCGCGCAGAAACGTGATGACCTCGCCTGTCCTCGACGGATCCTTGACGCCAGCTCCAAGGAACGCGTTCGACTGCCGAGCCGAAAAGAAGAAGCGCTCCATCGCCGGCAGCCCGTCCCGCTCGACCCCGACGTGGGGAACGAGCTGGGCCTGGATCTCTTCGCCGATGCGCCCCATCTCTTCGACCGAGTAGCCGGGCGGCGGGACGAGGATCCCAAAGACGAACGGTCGGTTGCCGGTGGGCAGGTACTCCATCGGGGGGAGGAGCGCGGCGGAAGCCCCGATCGAGCCCCCGACCGCGACGACGACCACCGCCGCCGATCGCGCCGGCGAGCGCACCAACCCCGTGACCCATCCTGCCGCCGCGTCCCGGACGCGGTCGGCCCTCGAGACAAAGCGACGGGGGCGAAGGTCCTTCGATTGGCCGGACAAGAAACGCGCGGCGAGGCTCGGGATGACGAGCACCGAGACGATGAGAGACAAAGAAACGGCCAAGGAGATCGCAACCGCGATGTCCCGGAGGATCTCACCTACCTCGTCTTGCCAGGCGGCGATGGGGATGAATACGACCGCGGTGGTGAGCGTGCTCGCGAGCACCGCTCCCCAGACTTCGCCGGTGCCGGACAGGGCCGCCTCCGCCGCTGTCCGCACCCGGCTTCGCCACGTCTCGATGTTCTCGAGGACGACGATCGCGTTGTCCACCACCATTCCCACTGCGAACGCCATCCCGGCGAGGGAGACCACGTTGATGCTTCGCCCGAGCAGGGACATGCCGAGCGCCGTCCCGAGCGTGCACACGGGGATGGCCGCCGCCACCACCGCCGCCGAACGAGGGTTGCCAAGAAAGATGAGCAGGACGAAAGCGGCGAGCAATCCCCCGACGACCAGGTTTTGACCTACGAGCTCGAGCGCGCCTTCGATGTAGCTCACCTGGTCGGACACGACCGCGATCTCGAGCCCCCGGGGGCCGAGCAGCCGCTCGTCGAGATCGGCGACCACCGCCCGGATGGCCCGAGTGACGGTCAGCACGTTGCTGCCCGACTCCCGAAACAGAAGAAAGACCATGGACGGGTGGTCATCGGAGAAGACCATGGCCTGAGGCTTTCGAAGCCCGTAGCCGACCTCGGCGAGGTCGCCGAGGAGGATGGGTCGCTCGCCGTCCGTGCGCAGGACCAGGGACTCGAGCTCGGATGGGTCTTCGGGGATGAGCGGAGTGCGGACCAACACCCGCCGCTTTCCTTCGGTTATGTCCCCGGCAGAGACGTCGCGCAGCTCGGCCTCGACCGCGGCCGAGAGCGCTTGAATCGGGATGCCGCGGGCCGCGAGCGCGGTGGGGTCGAAGGCCACGTCGATGGTTCGATCCTTGCCGCCAATGAGAAGCGCGGTCCCCACCCCGTCGATGCGCTCGAGCGCCGGTTGCACCCGCTCTTCGACCCAAGTCCGCCACGAAGATACGTCCTCTTTGGTGCGAGAGGTGATGGTGAGCACGGCGAGCGGCGGGCCAGTGGAGCGAGAGGCGCTGACCACCGGGGCCCGGGCGGTTCGCGGGGGGTTCGTGACTTGGGCGAGCAGGTTCGTGACCCGGACGAGGCCCTCCTCGATCGAGGTCCCGACCTGAAGCTCGAGCGTGATGTTGCCCCGCTCGAGCTCCGCCTCGGAGGTCATCTCGATGAGGCCGGAGAGGCTCCGCAACGCCTGCTCCTGCGGCTCGAGGATCTCGGCCTCCACCTCGATGGGTCCGGCGCCGGGCCAATCGGTGGTGACGGTGATGGTCGGGACCTCGATGTCGGGGGTGAGCTGGATCGGCAGCGCGAACAGCGCCAACGTGCCAAAGAGCCCCACCAGGATGAGGCCCACGAGCACCGTGACCGGGCGACCGATCGCCGTCCCAATGAGCCCACCGTCCATGTCAGTCCTGCACGTCCAGCGGCTGCCCTGGTTGCACCCGCTCGTTGCCGCGGACGAGCACCCGGTCGCCAGCGGAGAGCTCCTCGGTGATCACCAGAACCGCGTCCTTCGACCGGGCCGACACCTCGACCTCGACGAGTCGAGCCTTGCCGTCCTCCGCCTTCACCACCCGGCTTCGCGCCCCGTCGAATAGGACCGCGTCCGGCGGCACCAGCACCCCGTTTGGCGCGGACAGCTCGACGCTGAAAGCGACCTCGACCTCGACGCCGGGCACATAGGTTGGCGCCAGCGGTCGTTCGGGAACGAGCCGGAGCCGCAGGGTCCGGGTGCCTGGGTCGAGCGCGGGGACCACGCCCTCCACGAGGAGCGGGACGTCGGAGCCGACCAGCTGGGCCCGAGTCCCAGGCTCGATCCGCCCGACGAGGGCCCGCCCGGCGTCGACGAACAGCTGCAGGCCTTCGAGCGAGACGAGCTCGACCACGGGGTCACCCACCTTCACCCAGTCACCGGGATCCACCGACCGATCGCTGACCGCGCCGTCGAACGGGGCGCGAATGTGGTGGAGCCGAAGCTGCGCCCTCGCCTCCTGGGCCTCGGCCCGTTGGGCCTCGAGCTCGGCGGTGGCCCGGGCCCGGCGGCTCGTCGCCTGCTCCCGCTCCTGCTCGGCGACGATCCCCGAACCGAGCCCGGAGAGGCGCCCGGTCTCCCGCTCGGCTTGAGCCAGAAGCTCCGTCGCCTCCGCCACCCTGGCCCGGGCGACGCCGAGCCGGGCCAGGGCGAGATCGCGGTCCACCTCGACGAGCAGCGCCCCTCGCTCCACCCGGTCGCCGACGTCCACCGCGATCCGGGTGATCTCCCCAGCCGCCCCTGCCGACAGACGGGCCCGAGACCGGGCGCGGACCTCCGCGGGAAACACCCAATCCCGGTAGACCGACCCCTCCTTCACCTCGGCTACGACCACCTTCGCCGGCCGGGGCCCAGCTGGGGTGGGCTCGGCCGAGCCCGGTTTTGCGCAGGCTCCAGCGGCGAGCGCCAGACAAGCCAAGCACGCGCGCGGGCCTCGGCGCTGCCTTCCCATGACCCCATGTGCAGGCCTCGGCGGGAAGGCACCGCGAAGAACGAAAAGGCGCGGAGGGACGAGCACCGGGACGGAGGTTGCCACGCCTGGTTCCGCCGTCGCGCATCCAAAAGACATCCGGCGCCCAGATTTTCCTTCGGGGTTCCCGCAGCCCGTGGAACCGGATCGGGCCAAACGGCGCTCGGCTGCGCCTCGACCACGAAGGCGCCCGCCGAATCCGGACCAGGACGAACCCGCTCGGCTGCGCTTCGATGCGCGCGTGGCCGGAGCGGTCTCTCGCTGCTGCTCGGGTTCTCCTCGACGCTCACCTCCTCAGCCGTTCGAGGTCCACGGTCGAGCCCGAGAGGCGGTCGAGGTCGAAGTTGCCTTCGACGTCGAGAAACGGGGACGAGGCCGCGAACTGCCAATAGCGGTAGCCCTGCCAGCCGCCGAAAAGATTGGGCTCCCCTTCCCCGTAGTGCGCCACCCACAGCGGCCGGTCGGCGAAGTCACTCCGGTCGCAGGCTTGCCGGCGCCAGAACCTTCGCCCCGTGTAGAACATCACCGGCCCTGTCACCGGCTCGACGCGAGCCAGGAACCTCCGAAGGCGAGCCACCAAACGGGCGCACCGAGGGGGCCCGTCCCCAAAGCCCCGCTCGACGTCCACCACCGCCGGCAACTCCCCGAGGAAGCCTCCCGGTACCGGTACCGGCGAAGCCGAACGTGACCGGGCTGCCCTCGACTTCGCGTCGCCGCGTTGTTCGCTAGCTCCGGCGGGGCGCTCGCTCCCCCGTCCACCGCCGCCACGGGCGGATCCAGGCGCTCGAGACCGCAAAGAACGATGACGAAGGTCGAGGCGAGGACAAGCAGCGCAGCGGCGAAGAAGGCATGGACCACCGAAAGACCCCGCTCCCGAGCGCCGGCGGGGCCGCCCATCGGCTCGCCGGCGGATGGAGATTGGGTGCGATTGTTGGACGCGGCGACGACCTCGGCCTCGGCGAGCGCCTGCATCTGCGCCTGCGACAGCCGAAGTCGGAGCCTCGCGCTCATGGAGCCTCCGCCCGGTCGCGATGAGCGACCAACACGGCAACGCCACCGAGGGAGGCCGACAACTCACCGGGGCTGACCCGCACCGAGAGCATGATCGGCCTCGCGACCTCCCCCAGCTCCACCACCGGCGCGGCGGAGCGAAGCGGATCGCCCCCTCGCCCCGCCTCGACCGAGCGCGATAGATCGGAAGCTCGAGCGTGCGCTGGGCGAGCCGCAGCCGCGGCCCGAGGTTTCGCTCGACCCGGCTCACCGCGTCGCCAACTGCAGCGATGAATCCGTCCAGATCGAGTTCATCCGCCGATGTCACCGGCCGCTCCTCGAGCTTCGTCGAGCCAATACAGGCGCCGAGCGAATCCCACGTGGTAGGTCATCGCCTGGAGCACCACCTGATGTTCCCCGATGGTGAGGATCTGTAAGGTCTTCTCGATACCCAGAATCCGCCCCCTCGGTCGATCGCTCAGACATCGGTTGAGGAGCTGGTTTGCTGCATCGACCTCCTCCTCGGAGTGGAGATTTCCAGGGTAGAGGCTGCCGAGGACGATTCGCTTCACGAACGTGACGTCCGAAATATCGTGCGTGCTCTGTCGGTCCATGAGAGGTCTCCAGATGAGGCGGTTCGGGGGGTGGGCGCCCACCTCCGAAATCGGAGATGAGCAACCCACACCCCTCGGACATCCTTACGTTGCCCAAAGGCCGCGTCACCGCGCTGGGGATACGCCCAGCGGGGCCGCTCCTGGGACCCTTCAGTCAGGGGCCAGGCGGACTGCTTGGGTTGGTTCCGGTGCCCGGAGCGCCACCGGGACCCACCGCCGGCGGGGGCAAGCGCTCCACCCGAGAGGGGGCGACCGACTGGTTGAGGATGTCGAGCACCCGGGCGAGCCCTTCCGGCATCCCGTCATCTCTCGCGTGGACCTCGACGTGGTATTTGGCGGACTTGTCGGTCGAGCGGGTCTGTTCCCGGTGCGTCGAGACCTTCCCGGAGATCGAGGCCCGCACGGAGACGGGGCCCCAGCCCGCCTTGACCGCTGCCGAGAACTGGCCCTCCTTCGTGGTTTCGCTCCGGTCGGTTTCGCTCGACTTCACCTCCATGTCGAAGATGATGTCGACGGTCTTCACCGACAGGCTGGGGACGTTGACGAGCGCGAGCAGGGGCACGTCCAGCTCGACCATCTCGGTCGCGCCGGCGGGGAGCACCTCGCCGGGCGTCGCCTGGGCCGGGCGCTGGAACTGGAACTTGGCGAGCCGCACGTCGCCGACCGCGCCGGGCTCCGCCCCGTCCGCCGGGGGGAGAAAGCCGATCGTCCGAATGAAGTTGGCGGTCGCGTTGGCGAGCTTCGCCTGAGCGTCCGCGTCGAGCGGGCCCCCGATGAGGGCGCTCATGGGGAGTCCGCTGAACTCGTTGCCGATGGTGGTCATGTCTCATTCTCCTTCTATCTTTGGTTTCAGAGCAGCCGCTGGAGGTGGCTGATCAGGCGTGAGAGGCCCTCGGGAGGCGGCTGAGCCGCGACCTCGAGGCGCACCTTGACGAGTCCGGATGACTCGGGTTTCCGAGCTCCGCCGACGTCGAGGCGAATGTTGTGCCGAGGACGTAGACTCTGCGTCTCTCTACCCTCGGCTGGGTCCAGGGTGATGGGTTTTGCGGTGGGCTCGGGTTCCACCCCAGCCAAGGACACATCGAGTTCGACCTCCGCCTTCTGGATGCCGAGCCGATTGCCTCCAACCAGGGACAGCAGCGGGATCGCCAAAGTCCGGTGCTCGTAGCCGTGTCCGCCGGCAGAGTCGTCGCGCACCACCCGCGGGAGTTGCACCTCGACGGACAGCGGACGTCCGTCCGGGTGGAAATACCCCTCGAGCATCTTGACTTGGCCCGGGGCGAGGTCCGCCCGAGCCACGCCGGTGCAGCGGGGCGACCGGGGTCCCGTGCTCGGTCCGCTCCGACGCCGCGTCGACCCCGCAATTGAGGGGCGGGGTCGGGCGAGCGGCGGAGGGTCGGTGCTCTGGCCCTTTTCCTGGTGCTGCCCGATGTCTAGGCTCCCCGCCAGGTCCTTCGAGATGCGCGAGCCGGCACGCACCGACAGCGAGATCGCGGCCCTCCGCTCCGAGGTGGAGGCCGACAACCGCTCCGCCTCGTTCGTGCGCCTCGCCCGCGCTCTGAACGAGCGCGGCGAGCACGAAGAGGCGGCGGAGGTGGCCCACCAGGGCCTGCTTGCCCAGCCGGACTCGATCGACGGCCGCCTCGCCCTCGCGGTGGCCGAATCGAAGCTGGGACGGGTCCGAGAGGCCCTCGAGCAGATCAAGCGCGCGCTGCTCATCGATCAGGACAACGCAGAAGCGCTCGCCCTGATGGGCCAGATCCTGCTCGACCGCGGCCTCGCCCAGCGCGCGGTTCAGTTTCTCGCCCACGCGGTGAAGCTCGCCCCGCGCGAGGCGAGCTACCGGGGGCTGCTCGAGCAGGCGCGGGACGCCGCTGCCGGTCGGGCCCGGCCACCGCCCAGGGTATCGGGGCAGGACGTCCCGGATCGAGGGAGCCCTTGGGCCGGCGAGGACGGCTTCGCCGGGGACTCCGAGCACACCGTGTTCGCGCCGGACGCCGGGGTGGCCTCGGGGAAGGGGACTCCGCCCCCTCCGGATAGCCTCGAAGCGAGGCTCGCCGCCCTGCCTTCGGTCCGGGAGGACGTGGACGACGCCGAACCGACCCGGCTCGCCACCGCCGCCGCCACCGCCCGACCGGAGCCGCCGGAGGAGCCCACCCGCTTCGCGCCCGCACGGCCGGAGCCGCCGGAGGAGCCGACCCGCTTTGCCGCGCGCCAAGCGAAGCTCGGCGGATCGGCGGCCGAGCTGTCGCGGGTGCTCGGCCGGGAAGAGGCGGAGTCGGTGCGGGCCGCCGCCGAAGAGCGGCTCCGCAGGCCCCCGGCCGAAAAACCTCCGTCCCTGGTGCGGGTCACCCCAGCCGACCTCGATCGGCCGGTCGGCGCCTCGGTGTCCCGCCGAGAGCCGGGGGCGAGGCCGCCGAAGACCCCGGAGGAGCCGGCCGCGACCCCGCCCCCCTCGGGGCCCGAATCCCGGGACGCCCGCCCGTCGCCGCCCCCGGCGGAGGCCGAGCCGGCTCGTGCGCCGCCCCCCGGACCTGGTCCCGAAGGGAGTCCGGCGGCCGCAGGCGGCCCGGACGCGCAGGCAAAGCCTGAGGCGCCGCCCGACGAACCCAAAGCGGCGACCGCTCCGGCTGAGGGCGCCAAAGCTGTGCCGGCCGCGAAGTTGGCGCCGGCCAAGGCGGCGCCGGAGGCCAAGGCGGTGGCGGCTACGGCGGCACCGGCCAAAGTGGAGCCGAAGCCTCCTGCGTCCGCCGGGCGGGGCATCGGACCGGTGGCCACCCGAATGGTGGACGAGGCGCTGTTCGCGATCCTCGGTCAGCGCAAGGAGACCCCCGCCGACGGACCGGCCGGACCCCAGAAGGCTCGGGTGGTGCGAACCAGCGCCGAGCTGGGGGTGATGGCGCGGTGGTCTGGATTGGTCGTGCTCGTGGCCGCCGCGTTCGGCGTCGGCTACGCCGCTGCGCTCGCCCCGGGTCGGGCCGCGCCCGAAGTGGTAGGCGAGGAGCTCAAGGGGGTCGCCGCCGACCTCGAACGGGGCGGACTGTCCGCGCTGCTCGCCGCCGAGGAGCGGATCGAAGAGCTCTCCCGGGGAAACCCCGAGCTAGAGCCGGCGCTGGCCGGGGCGCTGGCCGAGGTCCACGCTCGCCGCTACGCCGGCTTCGGCCTCGCCCCCGAAGCAAGATCGGAGGCCACCGCTGCCCTCTCGGCCGCCCGCGTCCGGCCGCTGACCGTCGAGGGGCTCGCGGCGGCGGTGCTCCTATCGACCGCTGCGGCCTCGCTCGAAGCGCTGGACGAGCGGCTGGGTGCATACCCCGACTCGCCGAAGGCGTGGGTGGCGCGAGCGGCGGTCGCCGAGCGCCTCGAGCGGCCCGATGCCAGCCTCGAACGCCTGGTTCGGGCCCGGGCCCTCAACCCGCAGCGGCGGGAGACCCTGCTCGAGACCGCCCGGGCGATGGCCCGCCGGGGCGCCCACGGCGCAGCGCTCGCCACCTACGCCGCTCTTCAGCGGCTGCACGACCTCGACGTCGAGGTCGCGATCGAGCGCTTCGTGCTCGGTTGGGCCTCGGGGGCCGATCCGAGCCCAGACGAGGCGGTCGCTGGGCTCGCCGGGCTGGTCCGCACCGAGATCCCGGAGGTGGCCAAGGACGAGGCCGGACGGGCCGCGCTCGCGTTCTCTTTGCCTCGGCTCCGGGAGGGGCGAGTGCAAGAGGCGTTGACCGAGCTGTCGAAGGCGGAGGGCGCCTTCGGCGACTCGCCCACGTACCAATCGACGGTGGGGCGGCTGCTGCTCGCCCTCGGAGAGGCCGACCGGGCGGCGCTCGCGTTCATTCGGGCCGCCGGCCTCGAAGACCGGCGCCGGCACCGCGAAGACCTCGCCCGTGCCCGCTACGCGCAAGCAGCTGGGGCCCGGCTCGAGCTCGAGGCCCTCCGCCGGCAGGTGGTCGATCTGCAACAAAACCTGCCGCTCGGCGAGCTGCGGCTGCCGTATGGGCGGGCGAAGGCGGTGGCGAGCCGCTTCGAACTGGTGGCGGTCGAGCTCGACCCCGGCTACTTCCCCGAGCGCCTGCTGTCGGCCGCCGAGGGCGAGACGCGGGCGCTCGAGGCGGCGGTCCTGGCCGCGCTGGCCGAGCGGGCGCTCGCCGATGGCCGGCTCGACGAGGCGCGGACGAAGCTCGACGAAGCCTCGGCGGTGGCCCCCTTGACCCACCTCCCCGAGATCGAAGGCCGGCTCCTGGCCGCGACCGGCCGAGATCGGGCGGCCGTGGAGCGGCTCTCCGCTGCGCCCGAGCTCGCCCCTCCCGGTCAACTGTTGCTCGCCCGGCTGCTCGCCCCCACCGACCCGCTGGCCTCGCTCGCCGCCTACGAGCAATTCTTCGCCGGCGGGGGCCTGTCGGCAGAGGCGCGGATCGAGCAAGCGGCCCTGCTCGCCGGGCGCCGGGACGACGACGGCGCGCTGCGGGCGGTGGACTCGGCGGCGCAGCTCGAGCCCGGGCATCCGGCCGTCCCGGTCCTGCGGGCGGAGGTCTTGCTGAAGCAGGGGCGGGCCGAAGAGGCGGCGGCCGGGCTCAGGCTCGCCGTCTCCGAAGACCGCGGGCTCGCCCGGGGCCGCGCCCCACCCGGGGTCGGCTCCTTGTCGGCGGCACTTCGGACCGAGCTCGCCGCGATCGCCCTCGACCGGGGGGATCTGCGGACGGCGGAGGCGCTCTCGAAGGAGGCCCTGCAGACCGAGGGCGCCCCCCCAAAAGCCCACTTCCTGCTCGGAAAAGCCCTATTCGCGCGGCGCGCGACCCGCCGCGAGGCGCAGCGAGAGCTCGAACGCTACCTGTCCCTCGCCCCCACTGGACCTCACGCCAAGGAGGCCGAGGACCTGAGGAGACGACGATGAGCGCAGCCCACGAGTTGGCCACCCCGAGCCAGGACGAAGACGACAACGCGAGCGTCGCCCTTCGCCGTCTCCGGATCTTCGAGGGTCTCACCGACGGCGAGCGCGCCGAGCTCGCCGAAGTCGCGCGGGTGGTAAAGGTCCCGCAGGATCGAATCCTCCCCCGAGCCGAGGGCAAGGACGCGTCCTACTGTTTTCTACTGCGGGGCCAGGTCGCGTTCGCCGAGTTCGCGCCGGGAACGGTGCCCACCGGACCGGTGAACCCGAAGAAGCGGCAGACTCCGCTGATGCAAGTGTGCGAGCGGGTGGTCGCGCTGTTCGACGTGGACGAACCGTTCAAGAACGACCATGTGGCTTCGGCCCGCGGCGAGGACGGGGTGAAGCGGGACATGGCCCTCTTCACATGCGTGAACGTCACGGTGCTCGAGATCCCGCAAGCGGAGCTCGACCGGCGCCTCGGCCACCTCCCCGCGGTGCGAGAGCGGCTCGACGCAAAAGCCGAAGAGGCGTTCTATCGACAAACCCTCCTGAAGATCGACGGTCGCTCCGACCTCCTCGACTTCTACGTCAAGCAAGGCTTCGAGTACGCCGACGCCATCAAAGTCATCCAGACCGACAAATGCATCGATTGCGACGAGTGCGTGAAGGCCTGCGAGGACCGGCACGGCATCTCCCGCATCGAGCGCTTCGGCCCACGGATCGGCCTCATGCAGTTCACCCTGAACTGCCGCAGCTGCACCGACGCCCGGTGCATCGACGTCTGCAACTTCGACGCGATCGGCTACGACTCGACCGTCTCTCACCCGGAAGTCATCGTCTACGACAACTGCGTCGGCTGTACGAAGTGCGCCAAAGCCTGCCCCCACGAGGCGATCCGGATGGTGGACGTGCAGGAGCCGGAGGCGGTCAACCTGGTCGCCATGGTCGAAGGACAGAAGGACCGTCCGGCCACCCGGATCGCAAAGGGCGAAGAGGCGGCGCCGGCCAAGAAGAAGGCCAAGCGCATCGCCAACAAATGCGACCACTGCTACGGTTACGATGACATGGCCTGCATCTCCGCCTGCCCGACCGGAGCGATCATCCAGATCGACCCTCGGGCGCTGTTTCGGCGGGACGGCGGCCTCATCGAGCGCGCCGACAAGTACTTCGAGCGGGCCCCCTTCGAGCTGGGATGGTCGCAAACCACCCGGACGCAGGGCGTCCATGGGATGTGGGCGCTGTTTTCGGTGTGCGGCGTCTTCGTGGTCCTCGCTTTTTGGGAGTATGTAGCCCGAGCGCTCGCGTTCGAGACCACGCCGTGGCGCTACCTCGTCGGGGTCGTCGAGGGCCCGGCCGCCGCCGCCGCCCTGGTGCTCCCCCTGGCCCCCGTCCGCGGCTTCCTGCGGTGGATGGGATACATCGGGTCGGCGATGATGGTCGTGTCCGCGCTGTATACGCTGCGGCTTCACCTGCCGGTGGTGCGAAAGGTGGGATCGGCCCGAACCTGGTTTCACTTCCACGTCGTATTCGGACTCGCCGGACCCGCCCTCAGCCTCCTTCACACGAACTTCTCGATCTTCGACATCGCCGCCCGGCCGCTCGTAGTCGGGCTGTGGTGGTCGGTGTTTCTCGTGGTCGCCTCCGGGCTCGTCGGCCGCTTCTTCTACACCGCGATTCCCAGGCTGGAGGCGAGCGCCGAGCGGCACCGCTCCGAGCTCGACCGAGGGATCCGCAGCGTCTCCGACGAGTGGTCCTCCATGACGGTGAGCGCCAACGTGCTCGCTGCGTTCATGAAGGCCCAGGAGAAATCTGGCTCCTCCGCCGATCGCCTCGAGAGCCTCGGCCTCGGCGCCGCGCTGAAGGAGCTCGCCGCCGGGGAGTGGCGCCGCCTCCGCGGCGGCCTCGGCCTGCGGTCTTTGGGCCGGCTCAGCAACGAGCGCCTCGAGGCCACCGCGATGCGGCTGGTGCGCGACCGGGCCGGGGTCGAGCGCCGCCTCGCGGTCTACGCGGTGGCCAAACGCCTGCTCGCCTGGTGGCGAGCGGTCCACATCTCGATCACGCTCATCATGTTCGTGATGCTCGCCGCCCACGTCGCCATCTCGGTCTACGCCACCGGTTGGGGCTTTTGACCGCCCGGATGGAACTCGAGGCCGCTTCCGACACCGTCCTCATCGTCCTCAATCCCCGTTCGGGCGGGGGGCGGGCGCGCGCGCGCTTCGAGAGACTTCGACCCTCCCTGCCGAACCACTCCGTCGTGGAGCTCGGAGCACCGGGATGGGACGACGCCGTTCGAGGCGCTCGGTCGATTCCCGTCCTGGCCGCCGGTGGCGACGGGACGGTTCGCGCGGTGGTCGACGCGGCGCTCTCGGGGCCGCCGGGAGAGCCTCCTTTGCTCGGTGCGATCGGGCTTGGGTCGAGCAACGACGTCCACAAGCCCGGTCCGGCGATGATCTCCCGAATTCCGGTCCGAATGGACTGGCGGCGAACCGCCTTGCGCGACGTGGGTCGAGTCGTCCTCGATGGGACAACCCATCGCTTCGTCAATGGGGTCTCACTCGGGGCAACCGCCGATGCTGCCGCTTCATGGGAAGCGGCCCGCGGTGTCCGCCGGACGATGCAGGCGCGGGCCCCGAGCCTTGGCGCGGTCGTGGCTGGGCTCGACGCGCTGCTCGAGCATCGCTCCGTCGCAATGTCGATTGCGGTCGATGGCGGATCGCCGCAGGAAGTCAGGATGCAAAGCCTGGTGCTCGCAAAGACCCCCCATCTGGCGGGCTCGCTTTCGTTCGGCGTGCCCATCGAAGCCGACGACGGCGCGCTTCACATGTTTCTCCTGCGGGACGGGGGAAAGGTCCGCCTGCTTCGGGCCCTGTTCGACCTCGCGCGAAGCCGGTTCGTCCCGGCACCAGGGCGCGAGCTCGTGGTCCTTCACTCCTGCGCAATTCGCCGAGTCGACGGGGCATCGATGGCCGTCGATGTGGACGGCGAGTCCTTTCGCGCCGAGCGTATCGACATCCGCGTCGAGCCCCGCTCGATTCGGTGGTGCGGGCCCGGACGACCGGAGTCCGCGCGGTGACGCCCTTCGAGTCGAGCTTTCCCCCCCGCGACGCCGGCGCGCTCGTGCACCGATTCGTCGAGCCCGCCGGCGCCCGCCTGCACGTCGTCGAGGCCGGAGACCCCGCTGCCCCGCCCGTCCTGCTCCTTCACGGCTTTCCTGAGTTCTGGGGGGTTTGGTCGCCCTACTTCTCGGGACTCGACGAAGCCGGGTACCGCTCCGTAGCCCCGGACCTGCGTGGGTACGGCGCGAGCGCGCGTCCAGCCCGAACCTCTGACTACGCCATCGAGCGCCTCGTCGCCGACGTCGAGGGCCTTCTGACGAGCTGTTCCCCCCCCGTTCGCGTGATCGCCCATGACTTCGGCGCCGAGCTCTTGTGGCATGTCCTCCTGCGGCGCCCGGAGCTCGTCCGCGCCGCGCTGTTCATCAACGAGCCAAACCCCTACCACCACGACGACGCTCGGCGGACGCTGCGGGAGGCGCTCGCGAGCTGGCACATGTCGGTGCTGCGGTTCCCGGCGCTGTCGACCCGCCTCTTCAGCTCGGGGGGCTGGTGGCTCGCAAGACAGGCGCTCAGAGACAATGGGTTCATCGCGGCCGTCGGAGAGCGCGGGTTCGAAGAGCTGCTCGACACGTGGAATGAACCAGGGGCCGCTCGGGCCATGATGAACTGGTATCCGGGGCGCTTCCGATGGCCGCTCGAGCGCCCTCGAGACCTCACGGTGAACACGCCGCTCCGAATCGTCTGGGGGCTCGACGACCGCATCGTGAGCCGCTCCGTGGGGGAAGCCACCATGGCCGACTGCCCTCGCGGCCGGTTCGTACCGGTCGAAGGCGCGACCCACTGGCTCAACCTCGAGCGTCCAGAGCTCGTCCTCGAGCACGCGCTCGAGCTCTTCAGCGAGATACCGTGACGTTCGACCCTCACGCATTCGCGGTGATCGTGGCCGCGATCTCGCTCGCCACCGGCCACGCCGCGGCCCGATACTTGGGAGGAGCCCGAAGCCTCCAAACCCATTGGCGTTCGCAAGCCGCCCGAGGGACGAGCACCGGGCTGGGCGCGGCCTTGATTTCCACCCAGTGTGACGTCGGCGGGGCATTTGTTTTGTCAGCGGTGCTCGACGCCCCCGCACTGCTCGCGTTCTCCGTCCTCGGCGCGTTCGTGTTCGCTTTCATCGGGTCCCGAGCGCCCGAGTTTTCAAACGAATACCCGGAACCCCAGGTGGCGCGGTGGTCGCGGCTCGAAGCGCTAGA
>DAIQNR010000126.1:0-15042 GCA_036788295.1 Myxococcota bacterium | reverse complement strand
CGTCACGAGCAGCGTCCGCGCGCCATCACCGATGAGGCGATTTCGCACCTGCTCAGAGAACGGTGGCGGCGTGCGCCCGTTCACCTCGAGCCGTGGGCGCTCCACGTACGGGCCCTGCCCGGGCGGTTGTCGTCCGGGGGGGTCAGGGGTCGGTTCCGGCGGGGGTCTCGCTCGGGGCTCGTCCGGCGCCGCGGTCTCGTCGCGGCGGCGGCGGAGAGGGCGGCGCGGGTCAGCGTGGTCCAGCGGTCGGCAGGGCTCGACGACTGAAGACCGAGGCTCTCGAAGATGTGGCTCGCGAGCCGGCGAGCGCGGCTTACGTCGTAGGGGTCGTAGAACCTCTGGTCGTCCTTCAGGATCGGGAGCATCTCCTCGTCTTCGTACAGTAGGGCCAGGTTCTGCAGGTCGTTGGCGAGGTCCATGGTGCCGGTTCCGCTGCGTACGTAGGCGAGCTTCGGGCTCAAGCGCTCCTCGTCGCCAAAGTGGTCCTCGAGCACCTTCAGCATCCGGGCCCGAACATCCTCTCGCTGCTCGCGCCCGCAGCCCGAGCCCGACCGCCGCCGCTCGAGGTGCTGACGTCAGCACGCCAACTTCGGTTTTCTCTTCCTTTGGTACTCGCGGTAGTACCAAAACGACGGCTTTCTCTTCCTTTGGTGCTCGCGGCAGTACCAAAACGACGGCTTTCTCTTCCTTTGGTGCTCGCGGCAGTACCAAAACAACGGTTTTTCCTTCCTTTGGTACTCACGGCAGTACCAAAACTACACTTTTTGTCAGTCCCGGTGATGACGGCAGTACCAAAACGACCTTTTTGTCCGTCCCGGTGGTGACGGCAGTAGGATGCCTGAAGGTCGCCGACGCCAACCGGTTGAGGCCGCATCACCGATGATTTATCGGAACGCGAGCGGGCTGGAGAAGGGGGAGGAAGTCCATGAACATCAACGTCAGCATCATCGACCAGCAGGTTCGCGGGCTTGCCCGGCGCCTCGAGGCTCGGATCGAGGAGGAGCTCGACAAAAAGCTCGACGAGACGGCGACGCGCTCCGTCGCGTTCGTCGTGCTCTGCGCGAAGGTGATGCTCGGGCTCACGGACGAGGAGGCGGTCGAGGTCCTCACTGAAGGCGGAAACGACTTCGGAGTAGACGCCATCGAGGTGGGCGACTCGAGCGATGGTGAGTTCGTGGTCACACTTTTTCAGGGCAAGTACCACCATGCGAACTTGGAGGGGGCCAAAGGCTTCCCTCAGAGCGGTGTCGAGAAGGCGGTGCAGGCGGTCCGGGCGCTGTTCAATCCGTCAGCGCCGGTGGACCTCAACCCCAGGCTTCAGGCTCGCATCGAGGAGGCCCGGTCGCTGATCCTCGACGGCAACATTCCGCGGGTTCGCTTCCTGCTCTGCAGCAATGGCGCGCCGTGGAAGGTGCCCGAGTCGCAGGCCATCATCGACCGCGAGAACTTCGGAGCTCGCGCTACGTTCGAGCATGTCAACCACGACGTTCTCGTACAGATTCTCGGGGCCGCGCAGCCGGTCAAGGAGTCGATCAAGTTCACGGGCAAGTCGCTGACCGACGACATCCAGTTCGTTCGTGTCTTCATCGGGAAGGTTGCGGTGTCGGAGATCGCGCGAATCATGGATGTGCACGGGGACCGTCTCCTCGACCGCAACATCCGTCGCTATCTTGGCCTGCACGGCAACCGCGTCAACGAGCAGATTCAGCGCACGCTCCGCGATGCGCAGGAACGCCCGAACTTCTTCTTCTACAACAACGGCGTCACGCTCATCTGCGATCGCTTCGACTTCAACGCTTTGCAGAGTGAGAACCACATCGTGCGTGTCGAGGGTCTGCAGATCATCAACGGCGGCCAAACCAGCAAGACGATTCAGGCTACTCTGGCGCCCGCGCAGGGCGCGCTCTTTCCCGTACAAGGAGAGGATGCTCATGTGCTCGTGCGCCTGTACCAGGTGCCGAAGGGTGCCGGGCCCTCGGTTCAGACCATCACATACGCCGTCTATAGCCAGAACCCCGTTGATCTAAGGGACCTCCGCTCTGGCGACGAGCGGCAGCGAAAGCTCGAGATGTCCATGAGCGATCTCGGCTTTCGGTACCGGCGGCAGCGCACGGATGGCGCACTCACCGCCCAGGATATCACCGTCGGGACGGCAGCCGAAGCTGTGCTGTCGGTTTGGAGGGAGCGACCGCAGCGGGCGAAGTTTCGCCAGGGCGATCTATTTGCGAAGTCTTACGATGACATCTTCACGGCCGATCTGACGGCTGCGCAGGTGGTCATCGCCGTGATGCTGCTGCGAATCGCAGAGAACAAACGCAAGCGTCCGCCTGCGCACGCGCCCGAGCTCGTTCGCTACGCCTCCCACTTCATCGCGATGCTGATGGGCCGGTACCTCCTGGCTGATTCCAAGCTGACGCTGGAAAAACTCGACCACCGGAACTTCGACGATGCCCGCGGCCTCATCGAGACCAACGGGGACGCCTACTTCGACCGGGCAGTGGCGGAGCTGGAAGGCGCCCTCGACAAGCTCTACGGCGGTTCGCCGGTGAGCGCGCTGCGCCTGGCCGCCACGTTCCGCCGCGGCGATCTCTTCGACTACCTACCTTCTCCTTCAGGGCAGGCTTCGTGATCCCCCGCGGCCCCAAGCCCGAGCGCTCCCCGAGGTCATCCCCGTGCGCTTTGGTGGCGCCTCCAGGCGGAGGATCCTGTGTTCTTGGCCG
Organism: Myxococcota bacterium; assembly: GCA_036788295.1. Classification (GTDB taxonomy): domain Bacteria; phylum Myxococcota; class Kuafuiibacteriia; order Kuafuiibacteriales; family Kuafuiibacteriaceae; genus JAHQVK01. Next base: position 12,322 of record DAIQNR010000126.1, on the reverse strand, counting down.
TCCGGCGGCGGACCGAGGCTACTGCCCGTAACCGACGGAGCCGCCCCTCGAGGGTCGCCGCAGGCGAGCGGACGGACCGGGACGCAGGAAACGAGCCTGGGGCGTTGGTAGAGCCCGATTGGTGCTCTAGGCTCGGTGGGGTGATGATGAGCTCGGCGCGGCGGCTGCATTACGATTATGGCGACTACCTCGGGGCGCTCGAGCAGAGCGCTCTCAAGCTCGAGTACTGCGACGGCGTCATCTACGCGATGGCGGGCGGCACGCGGGCCCACGCCGAGCTCGCAGCGGCCACGATCGTCGCTCTTCACGCGGCCCTCCCCCGGTCGTGTCGGGTGGCGACCTCGGACCTCAAGGTCCGGGTCGAGTCGACCGACCTCTCGGCCTTCCCCGACGCCTCGGTGGTGTGCGGTGAAGGGCGCACGTCCTCGATCGACGGCAACGCGCTCGTGAACCCCACGATCTTGGTCGAGGTGACCAGCCGCTCCACCGAGGATTATGACCGGGGCGACAAGCTGAGCCACTACAAGCAGCTCGAGTCGCTACAGGCGGTGCTCTTCGTGTCCCACAAGACCCGGAGGATCACGATCGTGGAGCGAACGACCGAGGACGGCCGCTCCGGCTGGCGGGAGCGGGACCTGCGCGGGGGCGAGACGGTCACGTTGCCCGTTCACGGGGCGTCGCTCGAGGTCGACGACGTCTACGAGGGCATCGAGCTCGACGAGAGGTGAGGCCGGACGCGGGGCCTCACCTCATCGAGAGCGCGCGGACGAGCACCGCCCATTTCCTGGCTGCGGCACAAACCTCAGCGCTTCGCGCTTCGGGCTGTGCTGCCGCAGGGCCGGCGGTCTTTGGGCTTCGCCCTTGCAGACCTGGGTTCCTTCAATCGCCTTCGGCGCAAGCTTCGTCGTGAGCGCTTCGGGAGGGGGGACGGGAGGTCAGGCGCCGGGGGGTTCGAGCAGCGCTTGGGAGACGGCGGCGCCCATCGCGGCCACCCAGGGGGGCTCGAAGAGGCTCTCGTGAAAGCCGGGGACCTCGATGATGCGGGACCCGGGTCCCACGAGCGCGCGGAGGGCTTCGGGGGTGGTCCGGCGATGGTATTCGGTGCCGACGAGCAGCACGGCGGGGCCGCCGAGCCGGGGCGGGTCGTGGGCGGAGAGCTTGTCGAGAAAGCGGTCGTAGAAGACGTCGTGGCGCTCCCGCGTCCCGAGCGGGCGAACGCGCTCGATTCTTGCCGCCGCCACCGCCGCCCGGCGCAGGATGAGCCGGGTCGTGCGCGTTTTCCACCGCCTGAGCACGCCCTTTGGATAGGAGAGCCCGAAGTCACGGAGCAAGCCGAGCACCTGCCGCGGGTCGAGCTGTCCGGTCCCCGCCGGACCGATGACATCCACCGCCCCAAAGAACTCGATCGCCTCGCCCCGATCCTTCAGCTGCCGGGCGAGCTCGAGCGCGATCTTCACGTCGCCGCAGTGGGCGAGGAGCCGGTACGGGCCGCGGGGCTGAACCTTCTGCAAGTCCCGGCGAAACGCTCCGGCCACGTCGGCGACGGAGGGCTCCGGAATGGGACCGGACAAAGGCACGAGGCCGAACAGGTTGAGCGCGTACAGCGGGATCTCGCGGTGCAGGTGGTGGAGCAGCCCCGGCATCATGTGACCGACGTCGATGATGAACAGCGGCCGGGCCCCGCCGCTCTTTCGGTGCACGACGAGAGTATCGAGCGGAAGGTTCGGCTCTGTCCGATCGGCGAGGCGGGCGGCGAGGCGGGCGGCGAGCCCCGCCGGCGTGCGGCCAGCGAGCAGCTCGACCACGGAGACCGGCCGCCCGAGCGCCTCCCCGAGCCGCGCCACGACCTCGACCGCGAGCACCGACTGCCCGCCGAGCGCGAAGAAGTCGGAGTCCACGCCGATGGGGCGCCGGCCGAGCGCCTCCTCCCACACCGCCGCGATTTGCCGCTCGAGCTCGGTCGTGGGCAGCCGGACCGGCCCGGCCGTTTCGACCTCGGGCAGCGCGCGGCGGTCGAGCTTTCCGCTCGGCGTGCGCGGGAGCCGAGGCAAGACGACCACCGCCGCCGGGACCATCGGCTCCGGCAGCTCCGCCGCCGCCAACCCCCGAAAATCCTCCTCGACCGGCCCCGATGTCTCGACGAACCCATACAAGGTGTCGTCTCGAACGACCGCCGCCGCCTCCTTCACCCCGGGTATGCGGCGAAGAACGGACTCGATCTCACCGAGCTCGATGCGGTGGCCCCGCACCTTGACCTGCGCGTCGCCCCGACCGAGGAACTCGAGGCTTTGGTCGGGCCGGTACCGGGCTCGGTCCCCGGTGGCATAGGTTCGCGCGCCGTCGGGACGAACCCGAAACGCCTGCGCCGTCTTCTCCGGCCGGCCGAGATAGCCCCGGCCCACCATCGGCCCCACGAGCACGATCTCACCGGGGACCCCCATCGGCACCGGCGCCCCCCGGGTGTCCACCAGCTCGAGGCCCACGCCCGGGATCGGTCGCCCGAGCGAAAGTCCCTCCCGCGGGTCCCGGCCGTCGAGCGACGCAGGGCATACTTCGTGCCAGGTGGACCACACCGTGCCCTCGGTGGGCCCATACAAGTTCACCACCCGGTCGGCCCGGTGTAGGAGCGCGCGGGCCAGATCGACGGTCAGGACCTCGCCTCCGGTCAGCGCGGTGAGCCCCCGGCGGCCGGCCCAGCCGGCGGCGAGCAGCATTCGCCACCTCGTGGGCGTGGTCTGAAGCACGGTCGGTTCGGCCCCATCGAGCCACGCCGAGAGCCCCGGACCGTCGCGACCGAGCTCGGCTGGCGCCACCACCGCCACCCCGCCGTCGAGAAGCGGCGCGTACAGCTCGAGCACCGAGATATCGAACGCGAACGAGGCGAGCGCCACCCACCGCGGGCTGGCTCCGAAGCCCAAAGCGGCGCGAAACCCGCCGAGGAAGCGGGCGAGGCTCTCCTGCGTGATCTCGACCCCCTTGGGCGTCCCGGTCGATCCCGACGTGTAGATGACATAGGCCACCGCCGACAGCGGGACCGGCAAGAAAGGAATCGGCGGGCTGTCCACCTCCTCGAAAGAGAGATCCCGGCCAGGCGCGAACCCACCAGGGGGGCCGACCACGACCTTCGGCCCAGCGTCCTCGACGAGCGCGCGCGCCCGGTTCGGGGGCCAGCCCGGGTCCACCGGGACATAGGCCGCCCCGATCTTCGAGCACCCAAGCGCGGCCGCGAGCGCGTCGGCGCCCGGACCCATCCGGAGGCCGACCCGATCCCCCAAGCCCACCCCTCGGCCCACGAGGCCGGCGGCGAAGCGCTCGGCCCGGTCGAGAAGCTCCCCGAGCGTCACCGTGCGGCAGGGCTCCTCGACCGCCAGCCGCTCCGGCGCCGCTTGGGCCAGCGCGGTGAGCTGCTCCACGACCGAAACGAGCGCTCCCTCCTCCGGGTGGGGACCGCCGTGGCTCTTGCTCTCGGCCTCGAGCGATCCAAAGCCGAGGTCGAAGACGCCCGCCCCCGGATCCTCGAGCGCGGCTTCGAGCAGCGCGAGGTAGCGGTCCGAGAGGCTCCGAATGGTTTCTTCCGAAAACAGGTCGGTCCGATGCTCGAGGGACAGCTCCCATCCCCCCGGACCCACCGCGACGGCGCCGGTCAGGTCGAATTTCGCTCCCCGCGGGCTCAGCTCCCGGTGGCGGATCGAGAGCCCGGCCACCGGCGGCACCGCCGGCGCGGACTGGAGGATGAACATCACCGTGAACAGGGGCGAGCCCCCGAGGCCGCGGTCCGGCCTCAGCGCGTCGAGCACGCGGGAGAACGGGATCCGGTTGTGGCGGTAGGCGTGCAGGCAGGCCTGCTTCACCCGCTCGAGGTAGGCGGCGAAGCTCGGGTTGTCGCCCAGCGGAGCCCGAAGGGCGGCGGTGTTGACCAGCATCCCGATCCGGTCCCGGAGGCGCCGGTCCATGCGCATCGAGATCGGGGTGCCCACCATCGGATCGACCGAGCCCGCCTGCCGGGCGACCAAGACGAAAAACGCGGCCAGCAGGACCATGAACGGGGTGGCGCCGCTCGACCGAGCGAGCCGCTCCACCGCGGGGGCCACCGAGTCGGGCAGGCGGCGAACGTCGGTGCGCCCCGGGCCCCCCGAGCCGCGCCGGGGCCGGTCCGCGGGGAGCACGAGCGGCTCCGCGTCACCGAGCGCGTCCGACCAGGCCGCGCCGGCCTCGACCGCGCGCTGGGCCCGACCGAGCTCGGCGAGCACGCCCGGCGCGGACGCGAGGCCGTGCTCGCCCGGGGGCCCCACCCGAGCGGCGTAGGCGGCGAGCAGCTGCTCGATGCACAAGGCGACCGAGGCTCCGTCGAACACGACATGGTGAAACACGCAGCCGAGCACCGCTTTCCCCGGCCCGGGGCGCACGAGCTCGAAGCGGGCCAGCGGGGGCGCCGCGAGGTCGAAGGGGGCGTGCAGCAGTGCATCGAGCCTGGCTTCGACATCGGCGCCGGGCTCCGCGATGGCGAGCCTCGGTGAAGGCCCGAAGACGAGGACCGGGCGACCGCCCCGCTCTCCGATCCCGGTGCGCAATGCTTCCTGCGAAGCGGCGAGGTCCTCGATCGCCGCGGCGAGCGCCGCTTCGTCGAGCGGCCCGTCGATCTCGAGCGCGAAGCCGACGTGGTAGGCCGGGTCGGTCGGATCGAGGCGGTGCAGAAACCACAGCGCCTCCTGCTGGGGCGAGGGCGGGACGCGCTCGGTCGTGGTTCGGACCGGCGTCATCGTCCCTGGGAACACAGCGCCCGGGCGAGCGCGCGAAGGTTCTTGTGCTCCCACATGAGCGTCGCCGACAGCTCCCGGTCGAGCGTCTCGGCGAGGTCGCCGGTCAGCGTGAACGCCTGGATCGAGTCGAGGCCGAGGCTCCCGAGCTCCGCGTCCACGTCCACGTCCTCCGGCGGTACCCCCAGCGCCCCGGACACCGCCGCCCGCAGCCATTCGACGAGCTCCGCGTCGCTCACCGGTGGACCTCGGACAAAACTTCGAGCGTGCGGGCCAGGTAAGCCTCGCGGCAGGCGCTCCTTCGGGGCTTCCCGCTGGTGGTTCGGGGCAATCCCCCAGGCCGAAGCGGCACCCACTCGTCGATTCTGACCCCTTCCGTTCGAAACACCCGGTCCCGCACCGCCCGCTCCACCGCCCGGTGGTCGAGACGGCGAAGCGAAGTCCGCTCCACTTCCGCTACCACCACGAGGCGCTCCTTCTCGCCGTCGTCCACCGTGAACGCCGCCGCGCCCCCCCGCCGAAGGTCGGCGTGGGCGGACTCGACCGCAGCTTCGATGTCCTGGGGATACACGTTGCGTCCTCCCAAGATGAGCAGGTCCTTCACCCGCCCGGTCACGAACAACTGGCCTTCCCATAGGGCGCCGAGATCCCCGGTCCGAAGCCACTCCCGCTCCTCGCTGTCGAGCCGCGCCCTGAAGACCGCGTCGCTGTCCGCGTCGCCGAAGTATCCATCGCCGACGCTCGGCCCCGACACCCAGATCTCGCCCACCTCCCCTTCTGGGACCATGATCCGCCGTTTTGGGCACACCACGGCCAGCCGCTGGCCGAGGTGCGGCCCGCCGTGGGCGACCAGCCGGCGCCCATTGTCGGCCGGCTCGAGCTTTCCCGCGGCGAGTCTCTCCGGACAGAAGGCGAGCACCGTCGGCGGCTCGTCCACCGGCGCGCTCGCCACGAGCAGCGACGCCTCGGCGAGCCCGTAGCACGGAAAGAACGCCTCCTCTCGAAACCCCACCGGCGCGAAGCGACGAGCGAAGCGCTCGAGCGTCGCCGGTCGAACCGGCTCGGCGCCGGTGAACGCGACCCGCCAGGACGACAGGTCCAACCGGGCGAGCTCTTCGTCCCGCACCCGATCCGCGCACAGCGCGTAGGCAAAGTCGGGGCCCCCGGACACCGTCGCGCCGGTCCGGCTCACGAGCTCGAGCCAGCGCCCCGGCCGCATGAGAAACGTCTCGGGGGCGATGAGCGCGCACGGGGCGCCGAGAGCGACCGGGGCGAGCACGTTGCCGATGAGGCCCATGTCGTGCTGCAGCGGGAGCCAGCCCGCGCAAACGAAGCCTTCGCCGAGCTCGAACGCCGCCCGCAGCTGCTCGAGCTGGTGCAGCAGGGATCGGTGCGACAGCACCACCGCCTTCGGCGATCCGGTGGAGCCGGAGGTGAACTGCAGGAGGGCGGGGCCGGTCGGATCGACCGGCGAAGAGCCGCCTCCGGCGCTGATTTCGTCCGCGGTGGGCCCGCTCCAAGCAGGAACGCCTGCGTCCGGTGCGGTCTCGGCGAGCGCGAGCGCGGGCTCCGCGGCCCGGAGAATGGCGACGAAGCGCTCGGTGCCCCGAACCGAGCTGGGGGGGAGCACCGGCACCGCCGCTCGCCCCGCCCACAAGGTCCCGAGGAAGTCGCGGAGGTACTCGAGGCCCGGCGGCCGGCAGATGAGCACCCGATCCGCGGGCCGGGTCCGCGACCGAAGGCCCTCGGCCACGGCCGAGGCCGCCTGAGCCAGGCTCTTGTACGTCGAGCTCTCGCTCGCTCCGCTGCCGGCTTCGAACGTGAACGCGGGGGCGTCGGGCCGGGCTTGGGCGTGCCGGTCGAGCCAGGCGGCGACGTTCGCGACGTCCACACTGGGTGGCCTATCTCGGTTCCTTCCGGGGGCAAAGGGACGACCGTCGGTCGGGAAGGCAGGTGACGAGGTGACCCAGACCGAACCGCCTGGTTGTCACCTTCTCCCCGTCGAAACGGCTCGATTCGAAAAAAATTCGTCTGTTCTATAGGCGAAGACGAAGCATGGTTCCGCGTCGCGGCGGTCGGTGGCGTAGGCTTCGCCCTCGGTCTTCAGGACCTTCAAGTCGGCCGGGAGCACCAACGGGCGAAGAAAACGGCCCTCCCCACCGACGATGCGCCGCTGCTTCGACCGCTCGAGCGCGGCCCAGGTCCGGGCCGCGGTGGCGAAGCCGTGCAGCAGCACGGCTGAAAACCCGGCCCGCCGGGCATACGCCGGCCACCAGTGCAGCGGATTGAAGTCCCCGGTCAGCGCCGCGTACTCGAGCCCAGCCCAGCGCCCCACCGCCTCGCTCGCCACGAGCTCGGCCTCGGCGGGCACCGCCACGGCCGCCCGCGGCGAGCCCCGGCGAGAGCCGAGACGCACGAGCAGGCGGATCTCGGTTCGAAGCGCGCCCGGAGCCGAGCCGGTCGAGGTCACGAACCGCTGGCGGATCAGCGCCCGAGTCTCGGTGCGTTCCACCTCGGCGAGCCAGCCTTCGACCTCGAGCGGCTCATGGGCAGGCAGGGGCTGGACGGACTCGACGGAGAAGCCGACGTTGAGCGCCCGCGTCATCGGGAGGGGCAAGCGGCCGAGCAGATCGCCGGACAGCGCGAAGCACCAGGCGGGGAACAGGTGGGCCGGCACCTCGGCCGGCGGCCCCAGGTCCCCGACATGAGCCCGGTATGCGGCCAGATGCCGAGGGGAGAACGGGGGATGGGTCCGCCGGAACCTAGGGCCGGGCGCTGCCGGCAGGTTGGCCCCGCCCGATCGGTGGAGGGCGAGGCGAAGAAAGCCGAAGACGGTCGACCGGTGGGTCGTCGCCGCCAAGAGCGCATCGACCCGCTTCCCCATCGGATCAGGACGGCTTTCCTACCCCGTAGGCTTCGAACCCGATCTCCCGCAGCCGAGCGAGGTCGACCACGTTTCGACCGTCGAAGAGGAACGAGGGTTTGTGCATGCCCTGATGGATGCGCGGGTAGTCGAGCGTTCGAAACTCGTCCCACTCGGTGAGGATGGCGACGACGTGGGCCCCCGCGCACGCTTCGTAGGCATCGGAGACGACCTCGACCCGGCCCCCTCGATCCCCTCCGAGCTCGTCGAGGATCTTCGCCTTCTCGACCTTCGGATCGTAGATCGCGACGTGGGCCTGCTCTTCGAGCAGGTCGAGCGCGACGTAGCGGGCCGCCGTCTCTCGGGTGTCGTTCGTGTCCTTCTTGAACGCGTAGCCGAGCAGCGCGATCCGCTTGCCGTTCACGGTGTTGAACGCGGTCTGCACGATTCGCCGGGCGAAGCGCCTCTTTTGGTAGTCGTTCATCGCGACCACCTGCGCCCAGTAGTCGGCGACCTCCTGAAGCCCGAACTGCTCGCACAGGTAGACGAGGTTCAGGATGTCCTTTTGAAAGCACGAGCCGCCGAATCCGACGGACGCCTTCAGGAACTTCGGTCCGATGCGAGAGTCGGTCCCGATCGCGTGCGCGACCTCGTCGATGTCGGCGCCGGTGACCTCGCACAGCGCGCTCATCGCGTTCACGCTCGAGATCCGCTGGGCGAGAAAGGCGTTGGCGGTCAGCTTCGAGAGTTCGGACGACCAGAGGTTCGTGGTGAGGATCCGCTCGGCCGGGACCCAGGAGCGGTAGATGTCCACGAGCTGCGCGACCGCGTGCTGCCCCTCCGGCGTGGGTTCTCCGCCGATGAGAACCCGGTCGGGGAACTCGAGGTCGGCCATGGCCGTTCCCTCGGCCAGGAACTCGGGGTTCGACACCACCTCGAAGTGGATGCCGCGGTCCTGCGCGGTGAGCAGGCGCTTGAGGGCTTCGGCGGTCCGCACCGGCAGCGTGCTCTTCTCGACCACGATCTTCGGGCCATCGGCGACCTCCGCGATGCGGCGAGCGCAAGCCTCGATGTACTTCAGGTCGGCGGCCCGTCCGGCGCCGAGCCCGTAGGTCTTGGTCGGCGTGTTCACGCTGACGAAGATGATGTTCGAGGCGCGGATCGCCCCGTCCACGTCGGTCGAGAAGTGGAGGTTCTTGCCCCGATGGGCGGCGACGACGGCCATCAATCCCGGCTCGAACACCGGCAGCGCGTTCGAGTTCCACGCCGCGATGCGCTCGGCGTTCAGGTCGACCACCGTGACGTCGAGCTGCGGGCACTTGGCGGCGATCATCGCCATCGTGGGCCCACCGACGTACCCGGCGCCGATGCAGCATACCTTCGTTTTCTCCATTGCGGCGCGGTCCACGCATTCCGCAGCCCTCACGGAGAGTCAACCGTCGCGCGGGAGTGGGGTCCGTCCTGAGGTTTTTGCGGTAGCCTCCGCGGGCCCCCGAGGGAGCGGGCGACGGAGGAGAGCCATGAACCGCGAACACCGAGACCTCTTCGAGAACCCCATGGGCCTGTGCGGCTTCGAATTCGTGGAATTCGCCGCCCCGGACCCCGCGGTCCTGCGGGACGTCTTCGCCCGCCTGGGCTTCTCGGTGGTGGCCCACCACCGCAGCAAGCGGGTCGAGCTGTGGCGCCAGGGCCGCATCAATTTCCTGCTCAACGAGGAGCCGAAGAGCCACGCCGCGTATTTCGCCGACGAGCACGGGCCCTCGGCGTGCGGGCTCGCCTTTCGGGTGCACGACGCGCCCCGCGCCTACAAGCGGGCGCTCGAGCTCGGAGCCCGGCCGTTTCCGTCCGAGCCGGGACCGATGGAGCTGCGCATTCCGGCCATCACCGGCATCGGCGGCGCCCCGATCTACCTCGTGGACCGGTTGGAGGAGGGCGGCACCATCTACGACATCGACTTTCGGTGGGTGGAGGGAGCCGACAAGAACCCGCCCGGCTGCGGGCTCGAGCTCATCGACCACCTGACCCACAATGTGTACCGGGGTCGAATGAGCCACTGGGCCCGGTTCTACGAGAAGTATTTCAACTTCCGGGAGATCCGGTTCTTCGACATCGAGGGCAGGCACACCGGGCTGACCTCGCGGGCGATGTCGGCCCCCGACGGCCTCATCCGCATCCCCCTCAACGAGGAGGCCGAACGCGGGGGCGGACAGATCGAGGAGTTCCTGCTCCGCTTCAACGGCGAAGGCATCCAGCACATCGCCCTGTCCTGCTCCGACCTCCCGAAGACGGTGGACCGCCTCCGGGCGGCGGGCATGGTGTTCATGACCCCGCCGCCCCAGACGTACTACGAGATGCTCGAGGAGCGCCTACCCGGCCACGGAGAGCCGGTGGGCGAGCTGTCTCGGAGGGGGATCCTGCTCGACGGCAGCACCGACGGGGAGAAGCCCCGGCTGCTGCTTCAGATCTTCTCCGAGAACCTGCTCGGCCCGGTGTTCTTCGAGTTCATCGAGCGAAAGGCGGACGAGGGGTTTGGCGAAGGAAACTTCAAGGCGCTGTTCGAGTCGATCGAGCGGGACCAGATCCGGCGAGGCGTGGTGCGGGCCTGACATGCCGATCACGAAGATTCACCACGTCGCCTACCGCTGCCACGACGCGAAGGAGACGGTACAGTGGTACGAAAAGTACCTGGGGATGGGTTTTGTGCTCGCGATCGCGGAGGACCGGGTCCCGTCCACGCAGGAGCCGGACCCCTACATGCACGTCTTTCTCGACGCTGGGCAGGGCAACGTGCTCGCGTTCTTCGAGCTTCCGACGCAGCCGCCGATGGACCGGGACCGCCAGACCCCGAAGTGGGTGCAGCACATCGCGTTTCAGGTGGAGACCTTCGCCGAGCAGGACGAGATCGCCGCCCGGCTGAAAGAAGGCGGGATCGAGGTCGTCGGCCCCACCGACCACCGCCTCTTTCGCTCGATCTATTTCTTCGACCCGAACGGCCACCGGCTCGAGATCGCGGTCCCGACCGACACGGCGCCGATGCGGGCCGCGCTCGACCGGGTGAAGCGGCAGATGCTCGACGCGTGGGCCGAGACCCGGACCGCTCCTCCGCACGCCCGGTGGCTGCACGACCCGAGCCTGCCCATCGAGTGAGGCCGCGCGCGGACGCGCTGGAGTCACGGGCCGCTGGGATCGATCGGGGTTGGTGTGACGGGCTCGAACCGGACGCAACCCACCTCGGATCCGGTGCTGCAGGTGGGCTCGATGTAGACGTAGCCGAACGTCGAGCTGGAAGCCACGAGCCGGCCGGGGTGACCGGTCCGCATTGCGACCCGGCCCTGGGGCCGAAGGTCCGGGTCCACGAGGACCTGCGCGGGCTGCCCGTCGGGCCCCACGCCCTGCACCAGCCAGCCCGCCTCCCCGCCGAGCGCGCGAACCTCCGTCACCGAATCGATGAGCCGCTCGAGGCCGGTCTCGACCCTCGTCTCGGTCAGCCCGGGCGGCTCGAACGAGGCTTCGACCCGCCTCAGACCCCCCGGAACGTACCGACCGCCGGGGCCGATACCCGTACGGGACCCCGTGCTGGTCAGTACCACCGCCGTGAGGCCGGGGAGAAATGCCGTCTGCCGATTGGGGAGCAGCCCGATGGTGCGAGCCTCGCCCTCCAGGAGGTCTTGCCACAAAAGGCCCGTTCCAGCCGACCCCGACACCTGCCGCAGCCACGTCTGGCCGCCGGCGTGAAGAAACGGACTGGCGACGTCGGAGAGCCGAACCACGTAACGAAGGCAAATCGGCGGAAGAAAGCCCTCGGGCCCAAAGCGCACCAGCTCGAGCTGCCCCTCCCCCGCCGAGCCCGAGCACGCATCGATGGCGCCGCCGACCGCCATGCTGAACGCGTCGCCGATGGAAACTTCCCCCACCGGACCCATTCGACTCCTCCACCAGGAGACCCGAAGCCGGGCGCGCGCCCCATCGATCTCGAGCTCCGGGGCCTCCGGCCCCCAGTCGAGCGGGACCGACTCGAGGGCGACCACCTTTGGCCCGGTGGCCCAGCAGGTGGGATGCACCTGGCCGATGCCGGGCTCGGAGGTCCATTCGAAGGGGCCCTCCACCCGCCAATCTCCCCCCTCGGGCTTGAACAGAAAGACCTGGAGCGGATTCCTCCCGCTGCTGATCACGAACTCGGTTCCAAGAGCGCTGGGGCAGGTCGAAGGTCCTCCGTACGGAGGGCCCGCGAGCAGCGGAAACGGAGCCGACCCGAGCCACCGCTCGGTCCCGGCATCGGCCACGGCCCCCGAGTCGAGCCCAACGTCTGGAGCCAGGGCGTCGAATCCATCCATGCCCCCGTCACGCGGACCGGTCGGCTCGAGAGTCGGACCCTCGCCACAGCCCATCGCCAGGGCGACACCCACCGCCCAAACCGACAAGAACCTGTTCACGGACGCACCCTCTTCTCGAACCCGAGCGACTGCCCCTGAATGAGCAAGATTTGCTGTAGCTTGGCCAGTTGCTGGTTCACGCCGCCCACGCTGTTGTTGAGACCCACCGGGCAGAAGAAGGGTTCCGCCTGGAGGTCGATGAAAGCGTAAATCCCGACGCCTCGGATGACCTGCAAGACGTCCTGCGCGGGCATCGTGTTCGTCACCAGAGGAATGCCCGCGCCCGCCAGCAGCTTGTCGAGCGACTCGAGCGAAATCTCGTAGGACTC
>DAIQNR010000125.1:9302-15097 GCA_036788295.1 Myxococcota bacterium | reverse complement strand
CCGCGCTACCCTTGCCTCTCATGCGGGCCGACAGGGCGGAGTGGAGCAGGCGCCGAGCGCTGGCCCTTGCGGCAGCGTGCGGCCTGAGCTGCGGGGCTCCGGTGGACTCCAGAACCTCGCCCTGGACCTTCCTCGGCGAGCATTCCTTCGCGCCGAGCGGAGCTCTTCTCCTCGGGCCGAAGCTGCAAATCCCCGGGGGCGCGGCCGGCTTCGCGATGCTCGTCGAGGCGGATGCTTGCGTGCAGGTGGCAAGGCTGAAGTCCGAAGCGCTCGTGGTGCGAACGCTCGAGAGCGGGCCGAGCTGCAAGGACTGCTCGGAGCGCTTCTCCCTCATCGCCGGAGACGGGATGCTCGTCCATCATCCTCCCCAGGCCGGCGAGGGACCGGCCGAGCTCGTCCTCGGCCAGATGCGGTGCACCACCCTCACGCCGGCCCGACCATCGGTCGACGCGCCGGCTCGATTCTCCGCTTGGTGGCGGCCGCTTCCGCAGCTCCCGGCCGAGGCGCCGGTGCAGCTCATCTTTCGCCACGGTCCTTTTTCGGCCCAGGCGGATCGAGCCTCCACGGAAGCTCTGTTTCGCGCGGTCCGAGCGCTCATGGCGCCGGCCGGGATCGCAGCGACGCTGAGGGCAAGCGACGAGGCTCCGGCGATACCGGCTTCGACCCGGTGGTTCGAGGGCGATCCGGCGGAACTCGCCGCGCTCGTCGACCCGCCGAGCGCCCCGGTGCAGGTCGTGTTCGCGGGGTGCATCGAGCGCGTCCACCCCGAGCTGGGCTCCTCGACCGTCCTCGACGGGCTGGTCCCTCGGGTGCCCGGACTCAGCGCCACGGGAGCCGGGATCTTCCTTCGAGGCCGGGACTGCTTTCCGGGCGAAAGCGCCCCGGTGCCGTGGCCGGTAGCCGTGCAAGCTCGCCGCGTCGCCCACGAGCTGGGCCACTTCCTCGGCCTCTACCACTCGGTCGAAGTGAACGGAGAGTCCGACAAGTTGCCGGACACGGGTCGAGACGACAATCTGATGGCACCGAACCCGAACCTGGTGGAGCGGCCGGTCTTCAGCCCGCTGCAGGCGGCAAGGATGCGTCTTCACGCCGCCCTCGCCGCCGAGGGGACCCCGAACCCGATCGACCGGCCAAGACCTTGATCGATCCCGAGGTGTGATCGTCCGCAACCATCATACGCATGAGGGGACAGGCCCCATTCGATCTGCGATCTACTTCGCCCTACGGCGACCCTCTAAGTTCCGAGGGCCCAAGGAGGGTCGCACGAATGAACGTAAGAAACCAAATCCTACTCCTCGCCTCGGTCGGCCTCGCCGCCTGCGGCTCGACCGACGAAGACGCCGGGGCCCCCGCTCTGGAACAGGTTCGAATCACTCGACTCGAGCTCGCCCGGCCCGCGGGGCCGATCTATCTGAACGAGCGGCTGCCGCTGACCCTCGGCATCACCGCCGTCGCCGCCGACCCGACGGCCGCAGCGACGCTCCCGGTGGTGGTGTCCTTCGTGGACGCAAGCGACCCCGACAACGGCGACCTGGGCTGCAGCTCCAACGGTCTCGACCTGGAACTGGTGGGGGATGGGACCGAGCGAGCCTTCGAGACCTACGTCTGGCCCGTCACCGAGTGCGCGACCATCGTCGGCCGCCGAGTCGCGTTGAAGATCGAGATCGACCCCGCGGCCGACGACGAAGCCAGACCGCTCGGCGTCCCGCTCGTGACCTCGGCCGAGCGCGCGGCTGATGCAGTGAACCGGGACTGCCGCGGAGCCGAGCCCGGCTGCGTCATCGAACTCGACCTCGAGTTTTCACCGACCGGCCTGGAAGGCAAGGACCTGGTCCACGTGGAGTTCGCCGACTTCGCGCCCGATTCGTCGGTCATGCTATTTCCGCCCGCCCCGGAGCTTTTCGGGGGAGACATCGATGCGGCCGAGGTCCCGCCCGTGCCCTCGCTCGCGGTGAGGACGGCGCTGCTCCTGAACGGCCGCGACCCCTACGCCGCGCCGGTCGATCCGGCGCGGATCCCCGAAGATCTCCGAGAGGCGGCGCCGGACCTGGCGGAGGGCCTCCGCTTCGGTCTGCCCCCCGACCAGGTAGGCACGCTCGACGACCTGCCAGCGCCGCTCCGCGTCCGCTACGCCTTCTCCGCCGCGAGCGATCAACGGACCTGGGAGCCGCTGGCCGTCGGCGCCGAGGACGGCCGGGTCGCCGAGGCGGTCATCACCGAGCTGACTCCCGGAACCGCCAACGTCCTCGCCCACGAACTGTACATGGAGGAGACGGCCCGGGCGGCCCTCTTCGACGAGAACCGGTGGCTTGGGGAGGAGCTGTTCACCGTCCGCGCGTGCCTCGTCGCCGACTTCGAGCAGCTCCGCGGCGCGCCGGGCGAGTGCAGGACGGTCGACGTGGTCCTCGTCGCCGACTCCGCTCCGGAGAGCGGCGCCGCGTCGCTCAGCTTCGACAAGGACGAGCGAGGCAAGTTCGGAAACGACCGGATCTCGGTCGAGAGCTCCTTTCTGACCCGCAACCGCCTGGACATCGCCTCCGGCGTCTCGGTCCACGGCGAGGGCAGGGTCACGCTGAGCGGGAAGATCGGCCGGAGCTTCTCGGTCGATCTGGTCGCTGCCCACGCCACAGCGCGCGGTCCGGCCACCGGCGATGCCGGCGCGGACATGGCGCTTCGCCTGTTCGGGATCACCGTCGACTCCTTCGAACAATCGGGGGCCGCGCTCGGCTACGCCGAGGAGATCCGGGTCAGCCGAAGCCGAAAGGTCGTGGACGCCCGGTTCATGTTCGGTCCCATCCCTTTGAACTTCGACCTCCATGCCGGCGGAGCGGTGGGCATCGCGGCGCAAGGAACCTTCAACTTGGCCCAGGGGGAAGCGGCATGCCGTCCCCGGCTGCCCGGGGCGAGCCCGGAGCTGGTCGCCGCACGCGAGCGACTCCAGGCCCGCAGGGCGGAGCTGGAGGCCGAGCTCGAGCGCGCTCCGCCGCAGTCCCGCGCCCTGTTGCAGCAGGTCCTCGATCAGATGGTGGGGGAGCTGAACGACCTGCCCGCGGTGAGCGACCTCTCGAGCTGCGCCGGCCTCGACGCCCGCGTCTCTCCCTTCTTCAACCTCTCCGCCAACGCCTTCGGCGGGATCAACATACGGATTGCGAAGGCCGGCGTGGAGATCGACCTCACCCTCCTGCGGGTGGACTTCCCGCTCGACGGTCAGCTGAGCTTCGGGCGGGACGTGGCCGGACAGTTCCTGGTCCACGCCAGAACCCAGTTCGGCATCGAGCTCCGGCCGCTCGACGGCGACGTCAAGTTGGTGGGCGAGATCGGTTTTCGCCGGTTCAAGCGGCGTCGCACGGTCACCATCGTGTCGTTCTCCGCCGGCGTCCTCCGAAAGGACCTCCTTGACCGCAGCATGCCCGCTGCGGAGGTTCTCTTCCGATGACCCGCTTCGGCGCCGGCGTGCTCGCCACGCTTCTCGTCCTCACCGCGGTGGGACTTCAATGGACAACGGTCCTGACATCCATCTTTGCGCGCGCACCAGAGGGGTCGGACCATGCGTCCGGACCCGGCCGCTTCGCTGTTGCTGGCTGCCCCTACGTGGTCGGCCGGGGCCTCGGCTTCGCCTTCGAGTCCACCGTCGTCGCGCGAGGGAGCGAGGGCGAGGTCCTCGCTTCGCCCGACCGCTTCTCGGGGGTCCTCAGCCTCCGAGCGGTTCGGGTGGGCGGCGGCCGCGCCGAGCTCGAAGCCGCCCTGTCCGGGGTCGAGCTGAGTCAAGGGATGGCGAAGCCGGGAACGGAGATCGCCCACGGGCTGACCGATGGATTCGGCCTCGATGTATCGTCGCAGGACTGCCGAATCCTCGCCTTTCGGCTCCCTGAAGCCTGGTCCGCCTCCGGTCAGCGGCTGGTCGCCAACCTCCTCCGAGGCCACGAATATGTCCTCGGCACAGGCACGACCTGGGCCTCCGAACAGCAGGACGGCATGGGGCCGCACCGAGCGAGCTACGAGCGGCGGACCGACGGCGGGATTGTCCGGCGCAAGCTCTTCTATCGGCAGGAGGGCTTGGAGACCTTCGGCCTCGTGATCGAGCTGGTCGCCTCCGAGCACATCGCCCGGTTCGGCTTGGACGGCCTGCTCACCCGCTCGACCGGCCATGAGCGGGTCCGACTGAAGAGCGGAGGCGCGCTCGCGGCGGATCTCGAAGAGATCTCGTCCCTCCGCCGCGACGACGCCCTGTTCCGAGCACCGAGCCTAGGAGCCATCGCTCGGGTCGATCCCTTCGCGCCGGCCGAGGACGGCGCGGGCCGGCTCCCGGACGCGCCGGCGGACCTCGACGAGGCCCGGATGCGCTTCGAGTCCGCGCTCGCCGGGCTCGAAGGGATGTCGGTGGCCGACGCCCGGCGACTTGCAGGCCTTCTTGCCGCCCACTCCGCCCTTGTCGGTGCGCTGGCCGAGCGGCTGCATGAGTGGAGCGAGGACCAGCGCGCCTCCGCGTTTTGGGCGCTCGAGCTCGCCGCGACCGACGCGGCGAAAGCGGTCCTCACCGAGCTCTTGGACGCGCCCATGCCGAACGACCGGATCAGGGCGACCATCGCTCTGTCGGGGGCGGGAGAGCCCACCGTCGAGGTCGGACAAGCGCTGGTCGACCTTCACGCGCGGGCGACGGAGCCCCGATTGGCGACGGCCGCCTTGCTCGCGGTGGGGAGCCTCGCGAGCGAGGGGGACGAGGCGGTGCGAGGCCTCGTTCGAGAGACCCTCGGGGCGGCCCTATCGGAGGCGATTTCGGGGGCGGAGACTCGAGCGGCGCTCGACGCGGTCGGAAACGCCGGCGACCCTGCGTTGCTCGGGCCGGTCTCGGAGGCCATGTTGGACGAGGACCCTCGGACCAGGGCCCACGCCGCGGACGCCCTGCGCCGGATGGGAGCCCCCGCGTCCGCCCTCCTGCAGGCCGCCCTCGAGGACGAGAAGGACCGCGAGGCGGCGCTCGCGATGGCGCGGAGCCTTCGGGAGATCGGCCCACCCAACGCCGCCTCGGTGGCCTGGGCCGAGGGCCAGCTCGGGCGGTCGAACCCGGACACCCGAGCCGAGCTCATCCGGTGGCTCGGCGCCTCCGCAAGCCCGGAAGCCCGCGCCGCGCTCGCGCGACGGTTCCGAGTGGAGACCTCCGGTCCGCTCAAGCAGCTGATCGGGCGCTTCCTTCCCCCCTCCGCCTTGGCGCGTTGAGCTTCCGGAGCGGACGGGAGCGGAGGCTTGGCCCGTGGACCACCAGCCCGCGGCGTCGCCGGAAGGCCGTCCGTCGCGGATCAGGTCGGCGCGGTCCCGCTCGAAGGCCCACCAGTCGTTGCCGCGGGCGTCGCCCTCGACTTGGTGGCCCGACGTAGCCGCGCCCCACAGGAACCCGGGCGGGAAGCCGGGCAGCTCGTCAGAGGTCGGACCGGAGAGCTCGCTTCGGGCTGTAGGCATTCGCGGTTGGGTCCGCAAGCCGCGTGCCGGCGCCTCGGGATCGGCCGACGCCAGGCATGGACCTTGCGGGGAGCCGAGCATGAATGCAACTGCGGGCCGTCCGCCCCGCGTCCTCCTCATCTACATGGCATCAACGGGAGCGGGCCACCGGCGCGCCGCCGAGGCGATCGAAAAGGCGCTGACAGCGGCAGGGGCGGAGACGAAGCTCATCAACATCGTCGATTGCATGAACGAATCGCTCCATAGGTTGTACCAGACCATCCGGAGGCGAATTCTCGAGGCAGCCCCACATGTCTTCGGGCAGCTCTACGACTGGTACGACGCGAACTCCGAAAAGA
>DAIQNR010000125.1:0-9202 GCA_036788295.1 Myxococcota bacterium | reverse complement strand
GCCCCACATGTCTTCGGGCAGCTCTACGACTGGTACGACGCGAACTCCGAAAAGAACGTGGCATCCCTCTTCGACCGCCTCCTCTCCGCTCTCGAGCGCCAAAGTCTCCGCCGGCTCCTCGACTACCTCCGGGAGAGCGAGCACGACGTCGTGATCCATACCCACTTTTTCTCCGCGGAGCTCGCCGCGTACCTGAGGCGGCGGGGCGAGGTCGACTTCCCCCATCTGACCGTCACGACGGACTTCTTCAGCCACTCAATGTGGCTTCACCAGCCGTGCGAACGGATCTTCGTGGCGACCGAGGATGCCGAGCTGCACCTTCGCCACCTGGGGGCGAGCGCCGAACAGATCGAGCAGAGCGGCATCCCCGTCGATGCGGAGTTCGAGTCGCTTCGCCTCGAGCCCGAGGCCCACGCCAGCGAGACCGAGGCGCGGCTTCGGGGCTTCGAGGGGGGTGAACGGCCTCCTCGGGTGACCTTCATGGCCACCGGCCTGTCTCCCGAGGTCGCTCGGATTGCGCAGGATAGCCTGCTCTCGGTCGAGCGGCCGCTCCACATCCGGACGCTGGTGGGCGGGGACGACGCGCGCCGGGTCGCGGTGGAAGCCATGGCGGTGCCGGGCCGGCACCGGGCCCACGTGCTCGGCCCCACCGACCAGGTCCCGCGCATCCTCGCCGACTCCGATCTGCTCGCGGGCAAGGCGGGCGGCCTGACGTCCGCGGAGGCCATGGCGGTGGGTTGCCCGATGGCCATCCTGCGGCCGCGCCCCGACCAGGAGGACCAGAACACCGACCTCTTGCTCGAACGCGGCGCCGCCGTACGGGTGTTCCGGCCCCCGCTCCTCGGCCCGAAGGTTGCGGGCGTGTTTGCTTCGCCGGATACGTTCCGGTCGCTTCGGCGGGGGGCGTACCAGCTCGGTCGCCCGGGGGCGGCCAGGCGGATCGCCGAGGTGGCGCTTCAGGCCGCGCGAGGCGAGCTGCGGGCCTCCCACGCGGCGGAGGAGGTCAGGCGCCCTCGGAGTTCGTCGAGATCTCAGCGGGGAGGGAGCCCGCGGCCCGGCGGAGGCGGATGAGCGCCCGGGCATACATGGCGTCGGCGGTGGCGGCGCCCACTTCGGCGGCGAAGCGGACGGCGGCGGCGTCGGCAGCCTCGACCGCGGTGGCGAGCCCCCGGGCAGCGCGGGCGCGGATCTCGCTTTCGTACCGGGAGGCCACTTTGGCCCGCCGGGCGGCGAGCGTCCGCTCGGTGGTCGCGGCGTCGAGCCCGGCGCGGGCCTCCTCGAGCTCGCTTTGGACCTGCCGCTCGGCAAATTGCAGCTCGAGCCGGGCGGCGTCGACCCCGGCGGCGGTGGAGCGGGCTTCGGCGTAGCGGCGTCCCCCGTCGTAGAGGGCCCAGGACAGGGTGAGCGCCACGTTCCAGTTGAACACCCGGCCGAGAAAGCCGGTCTCGTTGGTCGCGGTGGCGAGGCCGTCGAGGGTCAGAGTCGGGGCAAGGGCGAGCCAAGGGGCGAGCGCCCGGTCCTCCGCCGCCGCCACCTCGGCCCGGGCGACCTTCAGCTCCGGCCGGGCCAAAAGCGCCGCCTCACCGAGGTCGGCCGCAGCCGGAGCCTCGGCCTGCACCGGCAGCAGCGGTTCCGATATCGGCGACCCGGCGAGCAGGCCGAGCGCGATCCGAGCCCGGCGAGCCGCTTCTTCGGCCTGCGCCACCGCGAGCTCCGCCTCCACCGATTCGAGCTCGGCCCGATCCGCTTCGGACTGCGCCGACAGCCCCGCCCCCGCCCGCTCGGCCGCGGCCGAGGCGTCGAGCCTGGCCACCTCGAGCCGCCGCGTCGCTGCGGACCATGCCCCTTCGGCGAGCAGCACCCCGACGTAGGCTTCAGCCACTTCGTGCGCGAGCAGAAACCGGCTCCGCTCCACCGCGGCCCGGGCGGCGCTGGCGTCCTGCTCGGCCGCTCCGATGTCGGGCAGCGCCCGCGCCTCGAACAGGGTGCTGCTGAGCCGGGCCTCACCGAAGAACGCGTCGAGGGCCTGAAACACCGCCCGCTCGGTCCGCCCGTCGGGCAGCTCGCGGGGCACGCTCACCTCGAAGGCGCGGCGCCGATAGGTCCCGCTCACCCCCAGCTGCGGAAGCAGCGCCGCCCACGCCATCCGCACCGCGGCCTCCGCTTGCTCGAGCCGAGCTTCGGCAATGCGCGGGGACTCGGCGTCGGCCAGCGCCCGGCGCAGCACCCCCTCCAAGGTCAAGGCCCCGGCCTCTCGTCCGCCTCCGGTCTGTGCGCTCGCGGCACGAAGAGGGGCAGCCAGCGCCGCGCCAGCGAGCACCAAAGCCAACCACTTGGGCCGCCGCCTCGGCATGGTCCGCGACCCTGCCACGGCCGGCCGGTCGAGGCTCAGGGAAAGTGGGGCCGGACCCAAGACAGACTGTCCGCTCGCGTTTGTGTGGGCTTGGCCGTCGTAGGCTTCCCCTCGGCCAAGGCGAGGCCTCCATGGCTGGCGCCCGAGGGCATCGAGAGTTGACCGGCCTGCCCGTTCTTGTCGATACGCTCGGCGATGGTCAGCAGCACGTCGATGGCCGCCACCAACCGGGATGAAAACTCGGCCTGCCGGCGCCGTGTCCCGCGAAACCCTCCCGCGGTAAGGAGCAACGCCACTTCGGGGTAAAGGCAGACCAACCACACGACGACACATGGGTAAACCCAACGTATTGCCGCGAGCGCATCGGCAGCCGACCCGGCCAGGACGGCGATGGGGAGGGCTGGCGCTACCCGGAGCAGAACCCCCGCAATGTGGGGCGCACTAATCTGTGAGGGCGGGATGAGGCGCCACCTGACCCGAGCCGAACCGGACCCGAGCCGGATCTCCAGCGTAGCTCCCACGAACTGTCCGAACCATGGGTGGCCGTCGGTCACCTCGAACCGCCGCTCGGCACCCCTCCCTTTTCGTCTGACGCAAAAACCATGCCCAGGAAGGCGCGCACACAAAATTCTATCGATGGCTTGGCTCGAGCCGAGCGATTCTATCGTCGTCCATCCTGCGACGCGCCCAACCGTTACCCGGGACTCCGAAACCGGCTCCGACGCCACATGCAGAGCGAACACGAGTGAGTATGGCTGGTCAAGCCGGACCGCTTCTTCGAAGAGCGGCAAACAAACCATGAAATACAAATGCTTCATCGCCGGCTCCGAGTTCAACAGCGTGAGCGTCAGGGCGCACAGCCCGGGCGCCACCCGGAGCAACTCGGCGGTCGGGTGGTGGCCGCGGGTCTCGTCGATTCGCTGCTGCACCAGGCCCGTTTCGGCTCCGGAGCCGGGCGGACATGGCCTGAACGGCAGACCCATGCGTCGATGGGTCCGTGCCTACGCTTCGCCCGGTTCCAGGTTCGCGTAGATCTGCTCGAGGTCGAGCGGCAGGCCGGTCCCGGGCACATCGAGCCCACCTCTGGACCGGACGCTCGGCTCCCACGCCTCCCGGCCGGGCCCACTGCGGCCCCAAGTGGTCACCAAAGCTTGGTCCTGGTCCACGATGAGGTACGCCTTCAGACTCTCGATGCCGCAGTAGGCGATGCGTTTTTTGCACATGGTCCCGGTGGTAGGTGGCGATGCTGGGGACCTCGACGATCACCGAGGGGTTGAGGAGGACGTCCGATCGTCTGGGTGGCCTCTCAACTCGCCGCAGAAGACCGTGACGTCGGGAATGGTGTGTCGGGGGCCTTCTTTCGATTCGACATGCACCCCGAGGCCGCTCGGATAGGCGGCACACGGGGAGCCGGCGAGCTGGCGCTCGAGCTGATCGTAGATGCGCTTGGCGAGCAGGCTGTGCCGCCGCGATGGTAGCCCGAGCGCGCAAACCTCGCCGCCCAGAGTCTCGTAGCGATGCTCCGGGTCTCGCTCGCCGGGGAGAGCAGCCGTTGCCTCCAGAGCCATGCCGAGAGGCTCGGACAGAGGCGCTCGGCGTGCAACCCCGATGAAGTCCTTGGGGCCTTCAAACCGGACGGGGAGGCACCGCGGCGGCTCCGTCCGCCAAGGCGAGGTCTCCGGCACGCTCGTCGGTCGAAATCGAAAGCTGACCTGCGGCGCGCTCCACCTTCTGGGCCGCGCTGACCGCTTCTTCGACGGTGGCAGCGACCCGGGCCATAAACCGCGCCCTGCGGGCCCGGATGCCCCGAAAGCCCCCGCCGGTCACGAAGAACGCGAGCCGTCGGCTGAACAGCGGAAGACAGCCGAGCACATACAGGAGCGCGACGATGGGCTCTACGTCGAGCGACGGCGCGAGCATCAGCGCGCACAGCCCCGGCGCCACCCGAAGCAAGTCGGCGCTTCGCTCGTTCCCGCGGATGGCGTTGGACCCGAGCGCACGCCAGCCGATGCGGCTCGCCTCCTTCTGGCTCTTGATCTCCACCTCGGCCCCGAGGAACTGCCCAAACCACCAGCTCTCGTCGGTCACTTCGAGCCGCCTCGTGCCAAAAGGACTCCGGCTTCGGAGCCGAAACCCGGCCTGGTGCAGCCGGCCGACCGCGATCTTTTGGAGGGCCGGGCGCGGGATCGACACCTCGCGGTCCTCCCAGCCTCCGGCCGCCCGCATCGCCCGCCGCAGCGCCGCCACCTTGCTCACCCTTCCATTCCTACCCCAAACCTCGTGGCGCGGACATGACCTGGCTCGGCCTACGAGTGTCCAAGTCCGCACTTCCCCTCTCGAACGTGCGTCAAGGCTGCGTCTGAGCCGCATGGCCCGACGCCCCGAGCGCCCTCGAGATCTCGGCGAGGACGGGGCTCGACGCGATGCGCTGGGCCAAGGCGTCGCGGTCTTCCTTCAGCGTCCGGTGGGCGAGTTCGAGAGATGGGGGAAGCGCCGCCTTCGATTCGGCGGAGACGCCCCGGAGCCGCTCGAGGACGCGCCAGCGGTCGAGGGCGTCGAAGAACAGCGGCGCGCTCGCTTCGTAGGTCTCGACAAAGACTTCGAGGTCTTTGCGCACCAATTCGCGGCTCCCCTGCTCATCGAGCCGCGCGAGGCCAGCCCATATCGCTTCGCGCCTCCCCTTCTCATTCGAAGCCTCGAGGTGGTCGAGGGCGGCATGAATGTCCTCGCGTCCGAGCGCGGTGCGGGCAAGGTCCGTCGCGCCGGCGAAAACGAGGACCTTCGAAAAGACGCGGAGCATGCGGCGGGGAACGGACGGATCGTCTCGAAACGCGTCGAACGCCCGAGGGAGGGCTTCTGCCAGGACGTCCAGCGCTTTGCCCGCGTCGCCGGCGACGAAGCTGTACTCGGCCAGGTTGAGCTCGGTCACGAAACGGGCGTAGTGCTGAGACCCTGCAGGGAGCAACGCGAGCGCCTTCTCGGTCGTTTCGATGGCCTCATCGATCCGACTCGTCCGAAAGAGCAGGCCAGCGTAGCTCCGAAGGATCGTGGCGAAGGTGCCATCGCGAAGGTTTGCGTCCTCGAAGATCGACAGGGCCTGCCGGAACGTGGCCTCGGATTCTTCGAAGCGACCGCGGCGCCCGAGATGGATCGCGTGGTTGCTCAGGATGACGGCGAGGGCGGAGGGGTTGTTGGCAGCCCGCATGTGCTCGACCGCGTCCTCCCGGTGCCGGTCCTCCGCGGCGTCGTCGCCAGCCCGCTGGGCCGAGGCCGCGAGCAGCTGGCTCAGGCGTCCCCGCTTTCGCGGGTCGGCGACGCCGTGCTCCTCCATGACTTTGGCCAACGCGAACGTCGCCGTGTCCGCCCGGCCGTACTCGCGGACCCGCTCGAGCGCCCCGGCGTACGCATACTGGGCGTCGAGCCAGGGGTCGAGGGCGTCTTTCGATGCCGGTCGAGCGACGAGATGGGCGTCGAAGTATCGCACAGCCTCCACCGGATTCGTCCTCGCGAGCACGTTGCCCATCCCAGCGATCCCGACGAGGTGGCGGTGGTCGCCTTCGTGGCCGCCCAGGCGGTCGGCGGCCTCGAGCAGGACCGCGAGCGCCTCGCGCTCTTCCTCCACGAGCCCGAGGCTCTCGTAGATATTGGCGAGGGTGTGGCTGACCTCCCACGCGAGGAGCGGGTCGCCCGCGACGCGGGCCTGAATCTGCGGCTTCGCCCGGACGAGGGCCTCCGCGAGCGTCACCGAGGCGCCCTTCCCCTCGAAAGGATGCGCGTTCGCGAACACGTCCGAGAGGATGCGTTGGGTCGCCTGGCTCCGGGCGGCCTGCGCCGTCGCCTCGTTCGCCATCCGTATCGAGACCACGGTGGCCGCGCTGAGCCCGATGGCACTCGCGGTCAAGGTCGTCGCGAGGAGCGCGTTGCGCCTCATGAATCGCCGGGTGAGGTACCACGCGGTGTGAGGGACGGCCCGGACCGGCAGGCCCGACATGTACCGGGCGACGTCATCGCAGAGATCAGTCACCGAGCGATACCGCGCGTCTGGATCCTTGGCGAGCGCCGTCATCACGATCGCGTCGAGGTCGCGGTCGATGTCCCGCCGGTGGCTGCTCGGTCTGGAAGGCATCTGGCGGCAGATGACCTCGACCGCCCGGAGCAAGGAGGCGCCGGTGAGATCGTAGGGCAACACGTCCGCGATGAGCTCGTACAGCAAGAGGCCCAGCTGATAGATGTCGCTCGACGCGGTGACCATGCCGCCCCGCAGCTGCTCGGGACTCGCGTACTGCAGGGTGAGTAGACCGCCGCAAGATCGGGTATGGACGCCGTCGTCGATCCCTTCGAGGACCCTGGCGATGCCGAAGTCGAGGAGCCGGGCCCGCCCAGCGTCGTCCACGAGCAGATTGGCTGGCTTGATGTCCCGATGCACGATGAGGCGCTGGTGGGCGTAGGCCACGCTCGCGCACACCTCCGTGAACAGACGCAACCTTTCTTGCAGGGATCGACCTCGCGCGTGTTCGATGATCCCCCTCCCCGCGACGTACTCCATGGCAAACCACGGGCGGCCGTCGTCGAGAAAGCCCCCGTCCACGAAGCGGGCGAGGCCAGGGTGGCTGAGCGACGCGAGCAGGCGGCGCTCGCGAAGAAACCGGCCCCGAACCTCGTGGCTCGGGCCCTGTGACCACAGGACCTTGATCGCAGCCTGCTGAACGAAGTCTCGGCCGGTCGCGCTGTCGCCACCACCGGGAGCCTCGCGCGTGGCGAAAAACACCTGTCCCATGCCCCCGGAGCCGAGCTCGTGGTGAAGCCGCCACGCCCCGGCCATGAGAGGCGGCTTTGGCAGCAGGCCCTCCGCCGCCTCGGACGCAGCCAGCCCGTCGAGCGCAGCTCGAGCGTCATCCGCGATCCGGTTCAGGGTGAGGGCGCTCCCAAGCGCGAGGAGCTGCTCGATCTGGGCGCGCAGCGGCTCGGAGAGCTGCTCGACGAAAGCGGCCCGCGCCTCGCCATCGAGGGCGTAGGCCCTCTCGAGCAGCGGGTCGAGCTCCTCGAAGCTCGACGGGGCATTCGCGGCGTGGTCCATGCGACGACTCCGTCTACGTTCGACCGAGGAAGACGGATAGCCAGGTCTGCGCCCTCCTCAGCTTTCGCTCGACCGTGCGGACGGTGCACCCAGAGAGCTCGGCGACCTCCTGGTTCGACAAGCCCCCGAAGCACGTCATTTCCAAGACCTCGACGAGCTCGGGGTCGTGCTCGGCGAGCCGGTCGAGCGCCTGGTGCACGGCAACAATCTGCTCTGGGTCATCGAGCTGGGCGACGCTGAGCTGGCTCGAGAGCGTCACGAGCGGCGCCTTCCCTCCTCGCTTTGCGGTTCGGCCCGCACGGTAGAGATCGACGACGATCTGCCTCATGGCTCTGGACGCCACGGCGAAGAAGTGTCGGCGATCCCGAAACGGCTGAGCTCGGCCCCGAGCAAGCTTCTCATAGGCTTCGTTCACGAGCACGGCGGTCTCGAGGTGCCCACCGGCCGAAGAGCGTCGCAGCTGCTGGCGCGCGATGCGGCGCAGCTCGTCGTGCACGAGCACGACCACCTCGTCGAGGCACGCGGACTGGCCGTCGCCGTAGCGCTGAAGCAGCTCCGTGACCTCGTGCTCCTTCATGGGATCGGTGCTCGACATGCTCTCCTCGACCGCCGCCTTCGGGACAACCTCGGCGCCCCCTACCCACAATAACGAGGTCGGAGGCGAGAAACGACAGGGGGCTGTCGTTTTTCTTTCGCGCTCGCCCGGAGGCGATTTCCGACGCGACCGGTGTCGCCAGCGCGTCCCATTTCTCGCTGAAGAGGCACCGGGTCCCGCGCCGGTGTGAAACCAGCGCGGCGAGAAGACCGGTCACACATCCAGAACGGAGAAAATGATGACCAAGCGATACAACCTTCACGTCCGCGCCTGCGCGAAGTCCCTCGGCGTCCGCTCGCGCGGCCCCCAAACCCTCGGTCTGCTCTTCGCCTCGCTGTTTTCTACGGCGCAGGCCCGCGCAGACGAGCCGGTCCCCACCGAGTTGAAGTGGGACACCGCCTTGAAGCACCAGCAGCTCGACGATGACCGGTTCGTCGGACAACGGTTCGTGTTTTCTTGTCCGGAGCACGACAAAAGACACCGCGCCCCCGAGCTTCGCGGTACCCATGTCTATGCGAGCGACAGCCCCATCTGCGCCGCCGCGGTGCACGCGGGGGTCATCGGTCCCCGCGGCGGGCGGGTGACCGTCCAGTTGAACCCCGGCATCGACCGCTACGTCGGCAGCGAGAAGAACGGCGTTCGGTCGAACGCCGCCCCGGCGACCCGGCGCAGCTTGGTGTTCGTGGGCGACGACTTCGCGCGGGGGCTGACGCCCGTGCAGCGCGAGCTGCTGCCCACGGTGACATGGACGACGAAGTTCACCGCCACCGGGCTCGCGAACCGAAAGCTCATCGGCCAACGCTTCGTCTTTCGGTGCCCGAAGGCGCCGGCGAGTCTCCCGGGCAGGGTTGTCTACGGAACCGACCGGTACGCCTTTCCCAGCCTCATCTGCCTTTCGGCTGTGCACGCCGGACGGCTCACGTCCGACGGAGGCTTCGTCTCGGTCCGGATGATCGAAGCCGAGCATCCCCTCGAGGGGAGCATCCGTCATGGCATCGAGTCGAAGCCCGGTCCGGCGGGCGACCGCCAGATCGTCTTCGAGACTCTATCGCCCGACGACGCGTAGTCGCTTCGTCGCGTTGGCCTCAGGCTCGGCGCGCGAGCCGCCAGACGAGTGAAAACAGCGCGGGCACGACCACGATCGTGAGCGCCGTCGAGAGAGCCAGACCGCCGAGCA
>DAIQNR010000124.1:0-15546 GCA_036788295.1 Myxococcota bacterium | reverse complement strand
GGGAGAGATGGATCGTCGAAGATCCGCCCCTCTACGTGGTCCATGACATAGAAGCTGGTTCCGATGACGTCCGGATCCTCGCACAGCGCGAGGCACCGGGGCACGGGCACCTCGGTGCCTTCGAGCGCCTTCATCACCCGAAACTCCCGTTCGACCTGGTGGGCGGACGTCAGCAGCTTTCCCGGTGGCTTCTTTCTCAGCACGTACCGGGCGCCATTGCCTTCGATGAGAAAGGTTGGGTTGCTCTGGCCGCCCGCGAACTGCAGCACCGACCCACTTTCGAACCCAGGGATGCGCGCGGCGAGCCACGAAAACAGCCGGCCCTCGTCGAACCGATGATTGTCCCGGACGGGGATCGTCTTTCCTCCGCTCATCGGGCCGTGGCCCCCCCGTCCACCGCGATCTCGGCGCCGTTCACGAAAGATGCGTCGTCGCTCGCGAGAAAGCAGATGACCGCCGCCACCTCTTCGGGGGTCCCGAGCCGGCCGAGCGGGCTGGTCCGGCGAACCGCACGGCGGGCCTTGTCCGGGTCGGCCGAACCTTCGACGAGCCGCCCCACGAGCGGGGTGTCCACGAAGCTTGGATGCACGCTGTTCACCCTGATCCCATCGCCGCGCTCCGCGCAGTACAGCGCCGCCGCTTTCGTGAACAGCCGCACCGCGCCTTTGCTCGCGCAGTAGGCGGCGAGGCTGGGATCGCCGACGAGGCCGGCCATCGAGGATACGTTGACCACGCTGCCTCCGCCGCTGCGGCGCATGAGCGGCAAGGCCGCTTTCGTCCCCAGGAACACGCTCTCCGTGTTGACGGCTTGGATTCGGCGCCACTGCTCGAGCGTCGTCTCCTCGAGCGACCCAAAAAGACCGATGCCGGCGTTGTGGACGAGCACGTGGAGGCCGCCGAGCCGCTCCTCTGCGATCTTCACCACCTCAGCCCATCCCGCTTCATCGGTCACATCCTGGCCGGCCGCGAAGACTCGCTCCCCGTCGCCGAACTCAGCCGCCGCCGCCTCCACCCGAGCGCGGTCGAGGTCGGTCATCAGCACCGCTGCCCCCTCCTCCGCAAGACGTCTTGCGGTGGCCCGGCCGATGCCGGAGGCCGCCCCGGTCACGAGCGCGAGCTTTCCCCGTAGTCTCCCCACCGGCGCAGGATACCAGCCGGCGCCGCTATCGGGTACCCCACGTCGCAGCGCTCGGCCTCAGGCCGCTCCTTTGGTCACCGCGTTCAAGGCCGCCGCGGCGCGGGGCAGTGCGGGGCCGGCCCCCGCCGCAGCGCCGCCCGCCACCTAGAGAGGTCCGGGGGCAGGGGAGCCTCGAACCGCAGCGCCTGACCGGAGAAGGGATGGGAGAAGCCGAGCCGGGCCGCGTGCAAGAAGATTCGGACCTGACCCTGGGCCCGGGGCCGGTCCGGCCGGTACTTTCGCTCCCCGAGCAAGGGGTGCCCGTGGTGGGCGAGCTGCACCCGAATCTGGTTTCGAAGCCCGGTCTCGAGCCGCACCTCGAGCAGGCTCGCGTCGGCGGTCTGCAGCTTCTCCTGCACGACCGCGTGGGTGATCGCGACCCGGGCTTCAGGATGGCCAGGGGCCACCCGCACCGTCATCGGGCCCACGTCGAGCTCGTCCTCGAGCCGAGTCTGTTCCCACGCAGGCTGCCCGGCGATGGCGGCGAGGTAGGAGCGCTCGACCGTCCGGGCCGCAAACTGGCCTCGCAGGGCCTCGAAGGCCCGGTCGGTCCGAGCAAACACGAGCAGGCCGGAGACGACCCGGTCGAGCCGGTGCACCGCCCGCAGGTGACGCCGCCGGTCGTTCGGCCGGTCCCCGAGAAACGCCCGCAGCAGCGAGAGCAAGCTCGGCTCGTCCTGCTCCGGCCCGGCGTGGGTGAGCAGCCCCGCCCTCTTTTCGACCACCACCACCGAACCGTCCTGGTGGCGGACGAGGAACTTGTCCCCGGGCCGCCAGCTCGTTCTGAGCCCCATGGGCCGAAACCATAGCGCACAGCGGGGCCTTTGGTCCAAAGCTCGACCGGCCGCGTGTCGAGCGCCGCCGGTTCATGGTATTTCGGCGCCATGCCGAAGATCGATCGAGGCCAGGTCCCGTTCGTCGAGAGCTCGGGCTATCCGGACAACCTGAAGTCCTTGGTCGCGGGGCGGGCCTACCAGCGGCTGACCGTCGCCGGCGGGCTGACCCAGTTCGGAGCGAACATCGTTCGACTCTCCCCGGGCGCGGCCTCCTCCCTTCGCCACTGGCACGAAAAAGAAGACGAATTCGTGCTCGTTCTCGACGGGACCCTCACGCTGGTCGAGGACGATGGATCCACAGTTCTTCACCCCGGCGACTGCGCCGCGTTTCCGGCCGGGGTCCAAAATGGCCACCACCTCATCAACAGAAGCGAAGAAGTGGCCCATTTCCTGGTGGTCGGGACGCGAGCCCAGGCGGAGAGAGCCCACTATTCGGAGCACGATCTATTGTACGAGCGCGACGAAGCCGGCGCCCGCTTCACCCGCCGCGACGGCACCGCTTTCGGCGAAGAGTAGGCCGAACCCGACACCCTGTCTGGCCCAGCCGACAGAGATTCGGCGCTCAGGCGCGGGGCCGAACCTGGCACGAACGATGCTGCTTCGACGGCCATGGTGACCGTCCGAAGAGACCTCCCGCCCGAGCCCTCCCGGCAGCAACCGGCAGACGCCACCCCCTCCCTCGGGGGCGAAGCCGGACGCGACCGGGCGGTCGTGGACGCCCCGCGGACTCCGCTCCCCGCCGAGGACCGCTTCGACCGAACTTCGGGGTCTTCGACGCTCGCCCAGCCGAGCTTCGTCCCGAGCCCCGAGCTGTGGGATCTCCAAAGCGGCGGGGTGCATCTCGCGCTC
This sequence comes from Myxococcota bacterium, assembly GCA_036788295.1. Classification (GTDB taxonomy): domain Bacteria; phylum Myxococcota; class Kuafuiibacteriia; order Kuafuiibacteriales; family Kuafuiibacteriaceae; genus JAHQVK01. Next base: position 12,684 of record DAIQNR010000124.1, on the reverse strand, counting down.
GTCGGAAGCCCGGTGGACCGCGAGCAGAGGACGGCGGGGCCGACCGTCGCCAACAACATCGTGCGGTTCTCCCGGACCCGGCCGGCGCAGATCACGAGCGACAACCTTCGCCCCACCCTGGAATCCCTCCCGGTTTCGGCCCGGCCGGTCGCGGGCGGCTCGCAGCTTCAGTTCCTCGGCGGCGGCCCGCTCGGACAGGCGGCGATAAGCCCCCGCGTGCTCACCGCTGGTTCGATGTCCGACGGGGACATGCAGCGGCTTCTCGCCGCCACCAGCCGGGTGCAGGCCACCGAGCGCTACCTCCAGCAGGGCGGGCACCTCGTGTTTCAGGCGACCTCCTCCGGAAACGTCGCCACCCATTTTCCCCCCGGGACCGGGGGCCCAAACGGGCTGCTCGCCGAGGATTACCAGGCGCTCGTCCAGCAGCCGAACACGGTCGGGACCTGGTCGCGACCGGCGGGAGAGGCGCCGCGGCGGGATGAGGCCCAGCGCCTCGGCGAAGTGCTCCAGACCGCGGAGCGGGAGGCGCTCGGCCTGCTCCGCGACCGGGGGCTGCTGCTTCAAGAGCCGCTTCGCCCCGCGTTCGAACGCTTGGGTGAACAGCTCGGAGGCGCAGCGCCGATCCCGACCCGCCCGCGGCCTGGAGCCGAGGCGCCCCCGCCGTCGGCCCTGTCTCGCCAGTGGTCGCAGGCGGTGAACTGGGCCAGGGAGGAGAACCGCCGGGGGGTGGCCGGGGATCCGCCAAACTTCGTGTGGCCGATGGTTCAGGACGGCCAGATCGTGGTCGAGCGCCGGCTCCCGAGCCAGATCCCCACTGGGAACGAGCGCCGCCTGCTCGACGTGGGGCTGAGCCGAGCGCCGGACGGCTTGCTCGCCCGGGGGCTCGGCCGGGAGCTCGAGCTCACGGCGCAGCGGTTCAATCAGGCCTGGGAGAGCCGGACGCCGCCGTACTTCGCGATGGTGGAGGGCCGCGGCGTGGATCAGCGACTCGAGCCCTACTATCCAAGCCAGATTACCGAGCGGCTCCGAAGCGGGCAGATCGGGGGCCGCGATCTCGAGCGGGCCGGACTCTCGACCGCGAACCGGGGGCTGCTCGCCGAGGCGCTCGAGCAGGAGCTCTCGCAGATCGCCACCCGCTACAACCGCGGGGCCGCCGACCGCCCGTCGGTGGCGTTCGTCGTCGGCTCCGGGATCGACCGGCAGGCGGTGCGCGGCTCGCCCACCCAGCTGCGGGACGGGATCCGGAGCGGCGAGGTGAGGCCGGAAGAGTTGTACCGGGTGGGGCTCAGCACCCGCCACGACGGGCTGCTCGCGGCGAGCCTCCGCCGGGAGCTGGGCGCGGCCGCTGTCCCCTTCAACCGCGAGTTCGCGACCCGCACCCCCCCCACGCTCGCCGTCATCGAGGGCCGCGCCCTCGAGCAGGGGCTCGTCGCCCGGCTCCCGTCGGAAGTCATGCAGATGCTCGAAAGCGGCCTCCTCACCGAGCACCAACTGTCCGAGGTCGGGCTCAGCACCTCTGCAAATGGTATCTTGGCCGCTGCCATCCGAAAGGAGCGCCTCGATGAGATGAGGGAGGATCCGAGCGAGGAGGCCCAAGAGATCCGCCGCATCCTCGCCAACCCGGACAGCGACTCGGCCGGTCCGCTGCGGGAGGCGATCGAGGCCGGGCATGCAGAGGCGCTGAAGCGGTACGTCGCCGCCAACGGCACCGATGGGATCGGCAGCCACGCCCGCGCGCTGCTCGACGGTCGGCTCGGCGGAGCCGGCGCGCCGCCGGGGACCCGGCCCCCCGTAGGGACCGGGGGCGAGCCCGCCGACATCGACCGGCTCATCCTGGACGCGCTCGAGACGAACCCAAACCTCGCCGCGATGCTCACCTCCTCGATGGGCGAAGAGCTCATCGCGGTCATCGAGCGAGACGCCGCCGCCCGGCAAGCGCTCGCCGTGCTGGGCCTCGACCCGGTTGCGGGGCCGATGCTCGCCAGCGACAGCGACCCCGACGGGCTGAGTCTTCGGACCGCGATCGCGAGCCGCCAGGTGAGCCCGCAGGAGGTCGCACGGTTCTTCGAGCTCTCGGGCCGGGAAGAGCTCGCCGGACAGACGCCGGAAGAGATGGCAAAAACCATCAAGCTCGTGGGCCGTCAGGACGTGATCGGCACCCGCGACAATCTCACCCAAACCCCGTCGGGGACGGTGCATGTCCTCAGCCCTGAGGGCCGGGTCTTCCAGGTCAACTACGAGGACGGGCGGCACAAGCACACCCGGGGATCGAACATCACCCAGGAGCGGTACGAGCAGCTGCTCGCTGGCGCCCCCGCGACCGCTCAGGAGCAGAACGTCCTTCGCGATCTGTCTGGCCCGAACGCGGAGCGGACGGGGGGGCAGCTGACCCGGGAAGCGGCGGACAACTACCACGAGCTCGTCCGAGAGGCGCTCGAGCAGGGTCTATGGGTGACCGATCCGAGCGGGGCGACGAAGATCTACCACCGCTTCGACCAGCCGGTCGGGGTCGAGATCGGAGATCCGCCCCGTCTCACCAACTGGGTCCGCATCGACACCTCGATCGGCGACGCGAGCAACCCGGGGCCGGGCATGCTGAACGGCGTCCACATCATCCCCGTGACCCCAGACCCGAGAATCCAGTCCCAGTACGGGGCGCGCTGAGCGGCCGGCGCCGGGGGCTCCTCGGGCCAATACGTCGAGCGGAGCACCCGCGACCGCGCGAACAAGGTAGTCTCGAGGCCGCCGGGACACCAACATGCCAAAAACCGCGCTTTTGCCTCTCTGTCTCTTCGTCCTTGCGGGCGCCTGCGGAGGCGACGACGCCTGCGTCACGTGCGCCCGTGACGCCGCCGACGTCCACCCCGAGGTCACCTACGTGGACGAGCAAATCGTCGTCACTTGCGATGGCTTCAGCTTCATGGACACGACCAACGAGTGCCGTCCGGGCGTAAAGGAGGCCACCTTGAATGCGCTCGAGACGTGCATGCTGGCCGTACCAGTGAGCTGCACCTGAGCTGGATCCGACGCTTGAAAAAACCGGCGTCCTCGGGAACGCTGCCGTCGAACCGGGGGCGCAAGGACGTTCTAGCGAAAGAGAGCTTGCGACCGTTTCCGGTCCGAGTTCAGCCGAGGCTCCCTGGGGCCTTGGCCCGCTACGAAAAGGAGCAGGCAACATGGGCAGCATGATCGAGTTTTCGCGTCCCGATGGAGGACGGGTCGGAGGGTACCTCGCCAGCGGCGGGGACGGAGCGCCAGGCGTCGTCGTCATCCAAGAGTGGTGGGGGCTCAACGACCAGATCCGCGGGGTGGCCGAGCGCTTCGCCCGGGCCGGCTACACCGCGCTGGTCCCCGACCTGTACCGCGGAAAATCCACCGTGGAGGCCGAAGAAGCCCACCACCTCATGAGCGGCCTCGATTTCGGCCAAGCGGCCGGCCAAGACATTCGGGGCGCGGTCCAAGCCCTGGCCCAGCGCGGCTGCGAAAAGGTGGGGGTCACCGGCTATTGCATGGGCGGCGCCTTGACCGTGCTCGCCCTGACCATGGTCCCGGAAGCGGCGGCCGGCGTGATCTGGTACGGATACCCGCCGCTCGAATTCGTGGATGCGTCCAAGATCACGGCCCCGGTGCTGGCCCACTGGGCCACGCAGGACCAAGCGTTCGCGCTCGAAGGGGTGGATGGCCTCGAAGCCAAGTTCAAGGAGGCGGGCGTCGCCTACGAGGGCCACCGCTACCTGGCCCACCACGGCTTCGCCAACGAGACCGCCCAGGGCCCGGGCCGGATCCCGATGACGCAGTACGACGCGGTCTGGGCCGAAGCCGCCTGGGACCGCACGCTGCGGTTCTTCGGACGCCACCTCGGGTAGACTCGGCCCTCGATGGCGCACCCCCTCCAGCGCCGGTGGCGGGCCGAAGAGCTGGCCCGGCTCCGGCCCTCCGACGACCGGCGCCGGGCGATCGCCCCTCAACGGGCCGGCCGGATCGACCCGAACCCCCACCAGATCGAAGCGGTGGCCTTCGCGCTCGGCCGGCTGCCCGAGGGGGGATGCCTGCTCGCCGACGAGGTGGGCCTTGGAAAGACCATCGAGGCCGGCCTGGTCATCGCCCAGCGGTGGGCCGAAGGCGCCCGGCGGGTGCTGCTGCTCGCGCCCAAAGCGCTCGTTCCCCAGTGGGAGCAGGAGCTGTTCGACCTGTTCGGGCTCGAGACCGTAGCCGGCCGGGCCGAGCCCGGCGGGTTCTCCGGACCTGGGATCTATCTTTGCGGCCGGGAGATGGCGACCTCCCCCAAAACGCAGGCCGTGCTGCTCGACACCGACCCGATGGATCTCGTCGTCGTGGACGAGGCCCACGAGCTGTTCGCCAATTTGTTTCGGCGGATGGACAAGACCGGAGAAAACGACCCTGAGTCGAAAGCGGCCCTGCGCGCCGGCGCGCTCTACGATCTCCTCTACCGCTGGGATTGCCCAGCGCTGCTGCTCACCGCGACCCCCATCCAGAATTCGCTCGCCGAGCTGTGGAGCCTCGTTCGGTACGTGGACCGCAGCAGCACGCTGCTCGGCCCACTCGATGGGTTCCGGGCGCTGTTTTGCGAAGGCCCGGGGGACCGCCGGGTCAAGCCCGGCGCCGAAGAGGAGCTGCGGCGCCGGCTCCGCCCGGTTCTGCAGCGGACCTTGCGCCGCCAAGCCCAGCCCTTCTTGAAGAGGCCGTTCGTGGAGCGGCAAGCCCGCACCTTCGAGTACGAGCCGAGCGCCGAAGAACGAGCCCTGCAAGACGACGTCATCGCCTACGTCCAGGACCCGGCCTCGCTCGCGTTTCGGGGCGGGCAGCGGCGCCTGCTGATGATCGGCTTTCACCGGCGCATGGCGTCCTCCCGGCGGGCGCTCGCCGATTCGCTCGACAAGGTGGCGAGCCGCCTCGGCAAGCTCGAGCGGGGAGAGGCCCCGGGGCCGAGCGCGCTGACCGAAGATCTCGACGGCTTTTTGGACGAAGATCCGGGCGAGGACGACGCTCCCGGCGCAGAACACGCCGCGGTCGATGCCGCGCAGGCAGCGAAGGAGCGGCGGTGGGTCGAAGCGCTCGCCGACCGGGCCCGGCGGCTCGGCGCCGACACCAAACTGGGCGCGCTGATCCGCGCGCTCGGCCTCATCGAAGACCAGGCAAAAGCGGGGCGGGTCGGCGGCAAGGTCGTGATCTTCACCGAGTCGCTCGCCACGCAGTCCTACCTGGTCGAGAAGCTGGTGGAGAGCGGCCTGTACCGCCGAAACGAGCTGACCATGTTTCGGGGGGACAACCGGGGCCCGGAGGCCGACGCGGCGCTCGCGGAGTACCGAAAGATCCACCACGGAGCGTCGAGCCGGGATCTCGCGGTGCGGGCGGCCCTGGTCCACGAATTTCGCACCCGAACCCGGCTGTTTCTATCCACCGAGGCCGGAGCCAAGGGCTTGAACCTCCAATTCGCCGAAACCCTCGTCAACTATGATCTGCCGTGGAACCCCCAGCGCATCGAGCAGCGGATCGGCCGATGCCATCGGTACGGGCAGACCCGGGCGGTGACGGTGCTCAACTTTCTCGACCAGGGCAACGAAGCGGAGCGGCTTCTGTACGGGATCCTCAGCGAGAAGCTCGATCTGTTCGGCCGGGTGCTCGACGCCACCGATCAGGTGCTGCACGCGCCGGGCGCGACCCCGGCCGAGGCGCTGACCAGCGCGCTCGGACCAGGGCTCGAGACCGAGATCCGGCGCATCTACGAGCGGGCCCGCAGCCAAGCCGAGATCGCCGAAGAGCACCGGGCTCTCGTCGAGCAGGTGGACGCCAGGCGGCGGGAGGTCGAGTCCGTTCACGCCCGCGCGGCGGGCCTCATCGACGTCGCGCTCGACTCCGAGGTCCGGCGGGTGCTCGAAGGCCACGAGCGAGACAACCCGCCCGAGCTCGCCGCCTTCGACGAGGCGCTCGCTCGGGTCGTGACGGAGGCGTTCGAAGCGGAAGGCCGCCCCGTGCTCCGGGACGAAGCCGTGCTGCGGATCGAAGACCCCAGGCCGGAGGCCTCGGGCTCGGTCGGAAAGATCGCCGCCATCGGCTGGAATCCTTCGCTGCCGATGCTCTCTCTGTCCCACCCGTGGGTGGAGGCGGCAGTGCAGGCCAGCCGGCGCCTCTCGTCGGCCGCGGTCCGGGTGCGGGCCGACGACCCGGCGCTTCAGGCCTACCGGGGCCGCAGGGCTCGGTTCTCCCTCGTCTGGGTTCGCTACGACGGGCTCGAGACCTTCGACGCGTTCCTCCCGGTGCTCGTGCTCGAAGGCGAAGACGAGGCGGCCGCGTTCGAAGTCGCTCGGGCGCTCGAGGAGGCCCCCATGGAAGAGATCCCTCCCCGGGGCATGCCCGTGCTCGACTTCGACTTCGACGATGCGGTGGAGGAGGCCTTGTACCGGGCCGGCCGCGCGCTCGACGGACCGGAGGCGGAGCGCCATCGGGCGCGCATCGACCGACTCGAGCGGGGCATGGAGGACCGCGCCGCCCTGCTTCGAACCGGCATGGCCGCCCTCGATCAGCGCATCTCGCGGATCGAAGCCGAGCGAGACGGGGCGCAGTCGGTGGCCGCTCGCGACGAGGCGAGCGCCCGTCTTCGCAAAGCGGCCTCCGAGCGCGAGGCGCTCGAGGACAAACTCGCCCGGGTGGAGGCCCGCGACGATCCCACCTACCGGCAGCTGAGGGACCGCGGCCTCGAGCGCCGCTACGCCCCGCCCACCCCCACCCGGATCTTCGACGTCGAGGTCGAATTCGCATGAACCCACGAGGAGACGAGCCCGTGCTCAAGTTGCTGCATACCGCCGACTGGCATCTCGGGATGAGGTTCCGGCAGTTCGGCGAAGAAGCGGGAAACCGGCTCGCCCGGGCCCGGTTCGACGTCCTCCCCGAAATTTTTGGGCTCGCTCGCCGAGAGCGAGTCCACGCCGTGCTCGCCGCCGGCGATCTCTTCGACGAAGCAAACCCACCAACATCGGTCTGGGAAGCCTTGCTCGACGTGTTTCGGCGGGCCGGGGACTGCCCGCCGACCTTCCTGCTCCCGGGAAACCACGACCCGCTGCTCGTGAGCTCGGTCTGGGCCGCATCCCACCCGTTTCGGCGGCAGCTCCCCCCGTGGGTGCATGTCATCGACAAACCCCTCGTCGAGGCGCCGCTCGCGGACGGCGCGGTGCTGCTCGCCGTCCCGTGCCAGAGCGCCGCGTCCCTCGACGACCCGGCGCTCGCGCTGCCAAACCGAGCTCCTTCGGACGCGCGCGTTCGCATCGGCATGGTCCACGGGATGACCTTCGACTTCGATGGCGCCCGAACGAACTTCCCCATCGCCGGCGACGCTGCCGCCCGCCGCGGCCTCGATTATTTGGCGCTCGGCGACACCCACGGGTTTCGGGTGTTCGGGGAAAATCCCCCAACCGTGTACCCCGGCGCGCCGGAACCCACCAAGTTCGGCGAGACCGGCGCCGGATCGGTGGCGATGGTCTTGGTGCGCCGAAACCGGCGGGTCACCGTGGATCCCATCTCCGTAGGAAGATGGCGGTTTCGCGAAGAGACCGCGAGCACCCCGGAAGCGCTCGAGGCCCTCCTGAGCGAGCGGCTCGACAGCACCGCGCTGAAGCTGAAGGTTTGCGGGCGGCACCCGCCCGAGACCCACGCCCGGATGAAGGCGGCTTTGGACCGGCTCTCGAGCGCGGCCCTCCCCGGCCCTCGCGTAGGCGCGTTGAAGCTCGACGCATCCGAGTTTCGGCTCGACCCGAGGGACATCGAGCAAATGTTCGCCGCGCTGCCCCCCGAGCTCGCGGAGGCGGCGAGACGCCTTCGGGCGAGGGCCGAAACCCCTGGCCCCCCCGGCCCCTCCGGCCTTCCCGGCCCCCCCGGCCCCCCCGGCCAAGAGCGCGTCGCCGAGCTCGCGCTGCAAAAGCTCATCGCCCTCGCCCGCGAGCTCTCGAGCGCGGAGCTCCGCTGACCGCGCCGCCGGGTGAGGGGGCGTCGGCGGTCGCGGCGTGACTTCGGGTGCGCGGTTGACTACTCCGCCGGGGTGGGGGCGCGGGCACAAGAGCTCGGGGCGGCGCCGGTGGAGGCTTGGGCGGTGCCCGCCCCGGCGCCGAGCCCGGTCGCGGTCGCGGCGCGGGCGAAGGCCCGGGACCGCCCGATGGTGCTCCTTTCCGGTCCGGGCGACCCGGAGCTCACGGAGTGGTCCTACGCTGCGCTCGAGTCCGCCGGGTCGTTTTCGTCGTTCGAAGCCGCAGCCAGGCTCGTGACCGGCGGCGGGCCGAATCCGCCGGGGCTGCCCCCGTTCACCGGTGGCGCGGTCGGCTACGTCGGCTACGACGCGGCCTGGGCCTACGCTCCCAAACCCCGTCCGCCGCGCCCGGATCCGCTCGGCCTGCCCGGGCAGCGTTTTCACCGCTACGACGCGATCTACGCCCGGCACGAACCGTCGGGCCGGGGCCTCGTGCTCGCCGAACCGACCCCTGGCGCACGAGCGAGGGCGGCGCGATTGCGGGAGGCGGTGACGTCCCCGGGCTGGCCTCCACCGGGCGGCCTGATGGGACCGCTGCGGAGCACGGTGGACCGGCGAACCCACGAGGCCCGGATCCGGGTCGCGCTCGAGCGCATCGGGGAAGGCGAAATCTACCAGGTCAACTTGGTCCGGGGGCTCGTCGGCCACTACGCCGGCGCTCCGCTCGCCGCCCTGGGCCGGCTCGACCCTCCGCCCCCGTTCGCGGCCTACCTTCGCGTCGACGCCGATGCGCACATCGTCTCCGCCTCGCCGGAGTGCTTCTTCGACCTCACGTCGGACGGGCGCCTGCGCAGCTACCCGATAAAGGGCACCCGGCGCCGAAGCCCAAAGCCCACCGAGGACCGCGCCCACGCCGCCGCGCTGCATTCGGACCCAAAGGAGCGGGCCGAGCATCTCATGATCGTCGATCTCATCCGAAATGACCTCGGCCGGCTGGCCGAGCCGGGCTCGGTGCGGGTGGACGGCCTCGCGTACCTCGAATCCTTCTCCACCGTGCACCACCTGACGAGCCGGGTGGAGGCCCGCTTGCCTCGTCCGCCGGACCCGGGCGAGTTCGCTCGGGCGCTGTTTCCGGGCGGCTCCATCACCGGCGCCCCGAAGCTGCGAGCGATGGAAGTCATCGACGAGCTCGAGGGCAAACCCCGCGGAATCGCGACCGGCGCCATCCTTTGGATCGACCGCAGCGGTGCGATGCGGGCAAGCATCGCCATTCGCACCGCCGCCCTGCGCGGAGGTCGGCTCTTCTTCGGCGTGGGCGGCGGCATCGTCGCCGACTCCGACCCCGGCCTCGAATGGGAAGAGACCGTCCTGAAGGCCGAGGCCCTCGAGCGCGCGCTCGGCCGGACCCCTTGAACCTCGTCAGCCGGGCTCGGTGCTCAGGCCCCAGGTCGACCGGATCTCATCTCGTAGGGCGAGCAGGGTGCCGGCCTCGATGGCGCCCCGGATGCGGGCCATCAGCGCCCCGAAAAACCAGAGGTTGTGCATGGTGGTCAGCCGATGGGCGAGGATCTCTTCGGTCATCCAGAGGTGCCGGATGTAGGCGAGCGAGAATCGCTGGCAGGTTGGACAGGCGCAGCTCGGGTCGATCGGCCCCGCCGCCTCCCGGTGGCGAGCGTTCTTGAGCACGAGCCGACCCTGAGACGTGAACAGACGCCCGTTTCTCGCGTTTCGGGTGGGGACCACGCAGTCGAACATGTCCACCCCAGCCGCCACCGCGGTGACCAGGTCCTCGGGGTGGCCCACGCCCATCAAGTATCTTGGCCGATCCTCGGGCAGCATCGGCGCGGTGAACGCGACCACCCGCTCCATGTCCGGCTTGCTCTCGCCCACGGCCACCCCGCCGATCGCGTACCCATCGAGGTCGCGCGCGAGCACCGCCTCGGCGTGCCGCTCCCGCAGGTCGGAGAACCGCCCCCCCTGCACGATCCCAAAAAGAGAGGTTCGCTCCGGCTTCTTTCTGGCCGCGATGCACCGGTCGAGCCACCGGGTGGTGCGATCCATCGACGCCTGTATGTACGGGCGCTCGGCGTCGTGGCCCGGGCACTCGTCAAAAGCCATCGCGATGTCGGTCCCGAGCGCCTCCTGCACCTCGACCGACCGCTCCGGGCCCAGGTCGTACCATTCTCCGTCGTAGGGGTTGTGAAATCGCACGCCCGACTCGTCGATCTTTCGGCGAGCCTCGAGGGAATAGACCTGAAACCCCCCGCTGTCGGTGAGAATGGGCCCGCTCCACTGCATGAAGTGGTGAAGCCCACCGAGGGATTCGATGAGCCGGTGCCCCGGCCGAACCATCAGGTGGTACGTGTTCCCGAGCACGATCTGGGCCCCGGTGGCGGCGACCTCCTCCGGGAGCATCGCTTTGACCGCGCCGCCGGTGCCGACGGGCATGAAGGTGGGCAGCTCGACCGCGCCGTGGGGGGTATGGAGGCGCCCCCTTCGCCCGGCCGTCCCCTTGTCCAGACCGAGCAGCTCGTAGCGTACGGTCCGGCTCATCGGGCCGCCTCGAGCAGGGTGGCGTCCCCGTAGCTGAAGAACCGGTACCCGCTCTCGACCGCCTCTCGGTACGCAGACAGCACCCGATCTCGCCCCGCGAACGCGCACACCAGCACGAGCAGCGTCGATCGAGGCAGGTGAAAGTTCGTGATGAGCGCGTCGATCCAGCGAAAGCTGTGGCCTGGCCGAATGAACAGCTCGGTCGAACCGGGCCCGGCCGAGAGCTCTCCTGCAAAGGACTCGAGCACCCGGGTCGTAGTCGTCCCGACCGCCACCACCCGGCGCCCCTCCCTCCGGGCCTCCGTGATTCGATGGACGGTCTCTTCGGGCAGGTCGAAGCGCTCCCGATGCATGCGGTGTTGCTCGATGTCGTGGCCTCGGATCGGGAGGAAGGTGCCTGGCCCCACATACAGGGTCAGGCTGGCGCGCTCGACGCCGCGACGGCTGAGCGCGTCGAGCAGCTCGGGGGTGAAATGGAGCCCGGCGGTGGGCGCCGCGACCGATCCCCGGCGGTTCGGGTCGGCGTAGACCGTCTCGTAGCGAAGGATGTCCTCGGGTCCGGCGGCGCGCCCGAGATAGGGGGGCAGCGGGGGGGAGCCGTGGCGGGCGCACAGCGCCTCGGCCGGCTCGGGCAAGAGCAGCGCGTACCGGCCGTCGCCGAGGGACGACTCGACCTCGAGCCGCTCCCCGCCGGCCAAGACGAGCTCGGTCCCCGCCCGGGGCCGCTTGCTCGCCCCCAGCAGCGCCGACCACCGGTTCGGGTCGTCGAGCGGCTCGATGAGCAGCACCTCCACCCTCCCCCCCGACGAGGCCTTGCGGGCTTCGAGCCGGGCGGGAAGCACCGCGCTGTCGTTCACCACGAGAAGATCGCCGTCCTGGAGCAGCCCGGGGAGGTCCAAGAAACGGTGGTGCCCGAGGCCGCCCGAGGCCGGGACGTGAAGGAGGCGACTGTGATCCCGGCGCGCAGCGGGGTGGCGCGCCACCCGGTCCTCGGGCAGCGCATAGTCGAAGTCCAAGAGCCGCATCGCCGCAAACGTAGCAGGCCTCGTAGGGACAGGAGTGAAAGCATCGCTTTGGGTTCGGCCTCAGCCCACGGTAGCCTCCCACGCAGTGCGCCACTGCCCCCACTGTGGCTCCCTGTTTCGGGGCGCCTTCGAGCACTGCTCCGTTGACGGGACCAGGCTGCTGCCCGTGGGCGCCACCGATCCACTGCTCCATCGACCCATCGATCGCTACCGAATCGAGGCGTTCCTCGGCGAAGGCAGCACCGGCCGAGTCTACCGGGCGCGGCACCGGCTTCGGGACGAGGCGTGCGCGATGAAGCTCATCTGGGGGGACCTAGGAGCCGACCAGCGGGTGGTCCGCCGATTTCAGCGCGCCGCGGCCGCCACCCGTCGAATCCGCCACCCGAATGTCGTGCAAGTCACCGACTTCGGGACGACGATCGGGGGCCTCAGCTTCGTGGTGATGGAGCTGGTGGAGGGGGCGAGTCTCAAAGCCCACCTCGAAAAGGTCGGCCCGCTCCCTGCGCTTCAGGCGGGCCGGATCGCCATGCAGACGGCAAGAGGCCTCGCCGCCGCCCACGAGGCTGGGTTCGTGCACCGGGACGTCAAGCCCGCAAACCTCATGCTCGGGGACGACGGCCGGGTCCGGCTGCTCGATTTCGGCCTCGTCGGCCTCGCCGTGGCCGACGAGGACCTACGGATCACCGCGAGCGGGACCTTCGTGGGCACGCCCATGTACATGGCCCCGGAGCAGGCCCGGAGCGCGTCGGAGGCGAGCCCGCTCGCGGACGTGTACGCGCTCGGCGTGGTGCTCCACGAGCTGCTGTCGGGCAAACCCCCATTTACGGGCTCGACCTCCATCGAGGTGATGATCCACCACAGCACCCGGCCCCCACCCCGATTGCCGCCGTCCGGGGGACTCGAGGCGCTGGCCGCTTGGGCGATGGCGAAGGATCCCTCTGCTCGTCCGGCATCGGCCCAGATCTTGGCCCGAGAGCTCGCCTCCGTCGTGGCCCAGCTCGAAGCGGCGCCGGAGCCGGTCTTGGCCGATACGCTGGAGATGGAGCCCGTGCCACGAGCGTCGAGTTCGAGTTCCTAGAGCACCGATCGGGTTGGACCAACGCCCCAGGCTCGTTTCCTGCGTCCCTG
>DAIQNR010000123.1:0-15744 GCA_036788295.1 Myxococcota bacterium | reverse complement strand
TTAGAATGCCGGCCTGTCACGCCGGAGGTCGCGAGTTCGAGTCTCGTCGGCCCCGCCACTTTCTCTTTCGTTCGCTGCGACCCGGGGCGTGAGCGCTCTCACCGTAGGCCCAGGGCGTGGACCCGGCGGACGCGGCCTGGCACGGTCGGGCGCGTGCGCAGCTTTGTCCCCCTCCTCTCCTCCCTGCTCCTCTTAGTGCTGCTCGCCGCCCCGGCGACGGCCCAGCCGGTCATCCGGCTCGACCTCGCACCGACGGCCTCACGAGTGGCCGAGAGGCTCTCCCTGGACATTCCCGAGCTCGAGCGGCGGCTCGAGCGCGAGGTCGGGGCCCTGTACGGGCTCGCCGACGTCGGCGAGTTCCTTCGCCTGTCCGCCAACGCCCAGGCGCTGGTGGGAGCGGGGATCGGGGCCGACTACGCGTCGAGCCCGACCGGCTTCTTCTTCGGGTTCGGGGTGAACGCGGCGGTGGACGCGGGCGACGCCGACCTCCGGGACCCGGACTTCGAGTTCGACCGGGCCGTCCCGGTCAGCGCCGGCGCGATGCTGTCGGTGATGGCCGGGTACAACTTCACGCAGCAAGGGGTGCCCTGGCTCACCTTGTCCGCCCACGGCCTCCATGTGCCGATGAACGTGAACCAGCTGGAGGCGGAGTTCACGAACCTCGGCCTATTTGCGCAGGTCAAGTTGCTGCGGCAGACGAAAGAAGGCTTTCGCGCGCTGCACTGGGGCGGTATCGACCTCACGACCGGCTTCACGTACGCCCGCACCACCTACGAGCTCGACGAGTCGCTGCTCATCGAGAACGGCGACGGCTTTCGGGCGAGCACCTCGCTCGGCAGCGGGGTGACGCTCGACACGCTCTCGCAAGGCACCCTGCGGCTCGAGCAGACGGGGCTCACGATCCCGCTCGAGGTGACGACCAGCTTGACGCTGTTCGAGCTGCTGTCGATCTACGGCGGGGCCGGCATCGACATCCCCTTCGGCGACGCGAAGAGCACGCTCGGCCTCGACACCGCTTTGTCCGCCCGGATCGACGGCGAGCAGCTCGAACTCGGTACCGCCCGCCTCGACGTGAACGAGCGGGCCCGGGCCGACGACCTGCTCCCGCGGGTCATGCTCGGGGTGCAGGCGAACCTCTGGAAGCTGCGGGTGTTCGCCCAGGTCGCGGTCAGCACCCGAGACACGGCGGTCGGAGTGGCGACCGGAATCCGAATGGTGCTCTGAGCGCACCGTCGCCGAATTCGTGACCGAGCGGCGCGGGCGGTGCCAGCCTCGCTAGGGTGCGCTGCTTCTACGCCTTCGCCGCCGTCGCCCTCGGGGCCTGCGCCACCGCTGGTCCGCCGCCGACGGCGACGCGAGCCGCCGGGCACCCCGCTTCGAAGAAGGCCAGCTTGCCCCCCGGGCACCCTCCGATCGGCCCCGACCTCGACGATCCGGGGCCGCTCGCCGAGCGGTGGCGCCGGCCCCACTTCTTGCTCGACGGCCGCACCGGGCGCCGGATCGACGAAGCCGGCCTCGACGCGAGGCTGAAGGCGGCCCGGGTCGTCTACGTGGGCGAAAAGCACGACCGCGCCGACCACCACGCGGTGCAGCTGGCCGTGATCGAGCGGACCGCGCGGCTCGGTTCCGCCGGCGTCGGGCTCGAGATGGTGCAGCGGCCGTTTCAGGCCGCGCTCGACGCGTTCCTCGAGAGCAAGGACGAGGACGGGCTCGTCGAGGCCACCGAATGGAGCACGCGCTGGGGCTACGATTTTCGGCTGTACCGGCCGATCTTTCGGTTCGCGGCCGACCGATCCCTGCCCCTGTACGCGCTGAACGCGCAAAAGGAGCTCACTCGGGCGGTGGCGCGGGTCGGACCGGAGGCGCTTCCGGCGGAGCTCGCCTCCGAGTTGCCCGAGCTCGACCTCGAGCAGACGGCGCACCGGGCCCGGATTCACATGGTCTGGGCCGCGCACGCCGCCCCCCACGGGGGCATGCGCTTCGACCACTTCTACGCCGCGCAGGTGACGTGGGACGAGGCGATGGCCGAGTCCGTGGCCCGCCACCTCGCCGCCCCGGGCGGACCCGAGCGGGTGGTGGTGCTCGCCGGCACCGGGCACGTCCGCTACGGAGAGGGGATCCCATCCCGGGCGACCCGCCGAGGCGCGGCGCCATCGCTCACGATCCTGCCCCTCGAGCCGCCGGAGGCGATCGATCTCATCGGCTCCGGGGTGGCGGACGTGCTGTGGATCCTGGGCGACCCGGGCCCGGCCGACGCCTCGGTGGCGTCGCGCTGAGCTTTTTGCCCTCCGACGCCCTCCGACCAACCGGTTGCCCTCCGCGAGACCGGCGAATAGGGTCTTCGGGTTTCGCGGGACACCATGCACCGACGTCTTCTCTCTTCCCTCGCCCTCACCGCCGTCTTCGCCGCTGCCTGCGGTGACGACGCGCCTTCGGACGACCGCCCCGATGCCGGCCCGACCGACGCTGCGTCCGCGCCCGACACGGGCCCGGCCGACACCGGCGCCGCCCCCGCCGATATGGGCGTGCGCGACACCGGGGAGCAGGCGGACATGGGGCCCCGGGACCTGGGTCTCGACTGCGTGGAGGGTTCGGTATCCTTCGATGGCGTAGACATCCCGCTCGCCGCCACCACCGGGGCTCCGACCGTGCGCGGCGACTCCCCCGCCAGCACCGGCTGCTTCGGGCGGGAGCCAACCCCCTCGCCGATGGCCCGCGCGGTGTGCTTCACGCAGTGCCTCGACTTCCTCGGGTTCACGCCCACCCCGGCGCAGGTCGAAGAGCTGCAGTTCGACGTGTTTCGGGCCTCGAGCATGAGCGGCGAGCCGGTGGACCCGACCTTCGACCGGGCCGAGGGCACCGACCGCAGCCCGAACCTGCGGACCTCGGCCGGGGCCCGCACCGTCCGGGCCGCCGTCGAGTGCGAGTCCGGATGGAAGATCGAGCTCGGCTACGCTTCGCTCGGCGACGCGCTCGAGAGCGACGTGAACTATGTGATCCGCGCCCGGAGCGGAGCGTCCTTGCCGACCTGGGTGCCGAGCTACCTCTGGAACTACATCCGCCGGCTCGACCAAGCGACGACCGATTGCAGCGACGAGACCCGGCAGCCCGACCTCACCACCGACTTCGTGGTGGTGGCCGAATCCACGCTCACGGAGCTCATCGGGCAGGCGGGCGCGCCGATCCCAGGCGCCGAGAACTTCCGGGACGAGCGGGGCCCCGGCCACGCCCTGGTCGAGACCCGGGACTGCACCGGCTTCAAGACCGAGAACCTCACGGCCGGCTTTTCCCCGGCCCCAGCCCGGGCTGGATACCTCGATGTGTCGGCCGCGTTCGAGTCCGCCGGCACCCGGACCTCGGAGTACGGCACCGCGGTGGGCCTCGGCTTCGGCGCCGCCACCTCCTCGGCCGCCCAGACCGTGCGCGTCGCCGTGGGGATCGACCGCCGGAATGTCTGCACCGAGGCGTTTGGCGCCACCCGCTTCCCGGTGTTCCCCGACGCGGTGACGGTGGTGCGCACCGACCGGGAGACGACGATCACCCAGTGAGGTGGGCAGCCCTATCCGTCCTGGTCGCCGGCTGCGGGCCGTCCGGCACCGGCGGGCCGGTGGGTTGGCCTTCTTTGCCGGGGTCGGTGCTGGTGGTCGGACGAGCCGAGCCGGGGTCGCCGCCCCGGGCGGTGCTGTACGACGGCGCGGCGACCGCCGACGGGCTTTGGCTTCCAAACGGAGGGGAAGCGACCCTGTTCGGGTTTCGGGAGACCCTCGAGAACCTGCAGATCGGCGCTGGAGAGCGGCCGATCCCGGCCCCGGTCGCGGAAGCGCCGTGCGATGAGGACCAGCTCCGCCGCCTGCCCGCTCCGGTTGCGAGCTTCGTGCCCGCCGTCGAAGGGTGGCTGCCGGCCGAGGCGACGGTGCCGGATTCGCTGCGCCTGCCTCCGCTCGACGTGAACCGCTGCTTTCTCGATGGAGGCACCCCCGACGAGCGGCTCCAGACCTGCCAGCCCCCGATTCAGCCCGAACTTCCCGCCCCGCCAGCGCCGCCGGAAGAGGCCCAGCCGCCCCTTGGGCTTCCCCCGGACTGCGCCGATGCGCTGGTTCCCTCCGCCGGACGATGCGAACCTCTGTCCGATCCGTGTCCGCCCGACGAATTCGCCGAAGGAATCGAGGGGTTGTACGTGTCCGCCGACTCGGGCGGCGGAGGGGACGGGAGCCGGGAGCGGCCGTTCGGGAGCGTCGCCGAGGCGCTCCGGGTCGGGCGAAGGGTTCACCTGGGACGGGGCTCGCACCGGATCTCGGGCCGGATCGAGCAGGCCGAGATCATCGGGGCGTGCGCCGCCGAGACCCGGCTATCGGGCGCGATCGCGCTCTCGGGGGTCGAGCTCAGCTCGGTCACGGTGAACGATCCCATCGAGGCCATCGGCTCGGTCATCTTGCGCGGGGTGCGGGCCGGCGCGACCCAGGTCGGCGCCGAGGCGAGGCTTCGCGGCGAGCGGGTGATGCTCGGCGATCTCGTCGCGGACGGGCCGGTTGTGATCGATCGGGCGGTGCTCCGGTCCGGGAGGCTCTCCTCCGATTCGGTCCTCTCGTCGGCGACGGTGCTCGAGGGGCTCGAGCTCGGGGCCGGGGCAGCTCGGCTCGTGGCGGTGCGGGTGCAGGCGACGCTCGAGCTGGCCGGCGGCACGCTCGTGGGCCAGGACCTCGCCGTGGGAGGGCTCGCGGCCACCCAAGGTCATTCCACCACGGAGCGGCTCCGGGTGGGCCGAGTCCTCGAAGAGGCACTCATTCAAGGCGGCACCTGGCGCGGCGTCGATGTCCATGTCGATGCCATCACCGTCGTGGTGGACCGAGCGGTGGTGGAGCTCGCTCGGGTCCAGCTTCACGAGGGGGAGATAAGGCTTCGGGACGCAGAGGCGGACATCGAGGACCTCATCGCCACCGACGCTCCTGACCAGACGCTCGACTCGGCACGCAGCCAGCTCCGGCTCCGCCGAGTCCGGGCGTCGGGCGGGCGACGGGGGCTCGCCCTCCGAAACGGCACGCAGTTCGAGGTCGAAGATGTCGATCTCAGGGACTTTTCGACCGCCGCCCTCCGGATTGGAGGCGCCGGAAGTGACATTCTCTCCGTGGGAGACCTGACCCGGGCTCGGGTCCGCGGTCCGGGCGAGCTCGGGCTCGAGCTCCGCTCGGTCGCCACCCGAATCACCGATTTGGCGATCGAGGGCACCCGCGCCGGCGTCGAAGTGAACCGCACCGCCACGCTCGAGGTGCCCCGCTACCAGCTCGAACGGGTCTCGCTCCGGGGCCACGAAGTCGCCTTGTTCGTCGCTGGGCGACCCGAAGGCATCGAGTTCCGGTCGGTCTCCATCGAAGAGGCGGCGACGGCGGCGAGAGTGGGCGCCTGCCTGCCCGAGCAGGGCCTGTTGTTTTCGCAGATGCGGCCCGATCGGGTGGGGGTCGCGCTCGTCTTCCAGATCAACTAGAGCACCGATCGGGCTCTACCAACGCCCCAGGCTCGTTTCCTGCGTCCCTGGCCGTCCGGTGAGCTGCTCGGCGGACCGCCGGTTTGGCGACCCGATCCTCGAGCGCGGCGCTGGTTTTTGGGGTGGGATTGCGCGAGTGGCAGGGCTCGAACCTGCGGCCTTTGGCTTCGGAGGCCAACGCTCTTCCAACTGAGCTACACCCGCGTGGGACGGTGGACTTACCAAGGGATCTCGGGGTCGGCAAGCCCCCGCTCGACAATTCGCGGCCGGCGCCGGCTGTCCGGTTGCCGACGCGCATCGCGCGGTGGTCCCATTCGAGCCATGGACCTTCGTGTCGCCTCCTTGCTCCTCGCGGCGGCCGCGGCCGGCGTGGCGGCGTGCTCGAGGGACCCGGCGCCGTCGAGCGACGCGCCGGCCTCGCAGCCTTCGAGCCAGCCGTCGAGCCTCCCGGCCGGGCACAGCACGTCGACCACCGCGATGGACCTCGACGGGCTGTTTCGCCCCCCCGAGTCGCTGCCCGAGGTGGTGGCGACGGTGGACGGTCAGCCGGTCAGCCGGTCCGCGTTCGAGCAGGAGCTGCGCCAGCTCCAACTCGAGCTGGCGGCGGCGGGCGTGCCGTCGGGGCTGAAGCGGTCCGAAGTCCTCCAGAGCGCGCTCAACCGGTGCTCCGACCGGATCCTGCAGAGCCTGCTCGCCGCCGAGCTCGAGGTGTCAGTCAACCCGGATCGGGTGAAGGCGTGGCTCGACGGCCTCGAGCTTCGAATCGGGGCCGACCCGGCCTTCGCCGCGTTTCTGCTCCGGGCCGGAAAGGACGCCGAACAGCGGCAGAAGGACGCGAAGAACGCGGTGGAGTTCGAGGCGATCGTCGATGCCCTCCGAGACGAGGTCGCCGAGTCGCTCGAGGACAAGGCCCGCGACTACTACGACCGCCACCCGCAGGATCACGTCGAGCGAGCCGGGATCGAGGTGTGGCGGATCTTCCTGAAGGCGCCCCGGGGCATGGTGCAGCGGGACCGGGACCTCGTCCGGGCCCGGGCCGAGGACGTGCTCGAGAAGGCCAAGGCCGATCCGGAGCGGTTCGAGACCCTCGCCCGCAACGTCTCCGACGGGGGCAAGGCGAACAGCGGCGGCTACCTCGGCTTCGTGCCCGAAGGGGTCTTCCCGGCGGCGCTGTACGAGCAGATCCAGGCGGCCAAGCCGGGCGAGGTGCTCGACATGTGGGAGGACGCAGTGGGCTTCACCGTCCACAAGGTGGGCAAGAGCCGAAAGGAGCGGATCATTCCGTTCGAGGAGGCGCAGCCGAAGATCGTCGAGGTCCTGTTCGGCCCCACCGTGCAGCGGGAGGTGGAGGCCCGGCTCGAGGCGCTGCGGGCGAAGCGCCCGGTCGAGATCCAGGCCCCGTCACTCCGGTCGCTGCTCGGCGCCGGATGACGGGGCATCGGGGACCACCGCGGTGGCCTCGATCTCGACGAGCGCGAGGTCTTCGACGAGCGCCCCCACCTGAACGAGCGCCATCGCCGGATACTTCTTCCCGATGACATCCCGGTAGGCGCTGCCTATCCCCTTCAGCTCGGCGAGGTACTGGCGCTTGTCGAGCACGTACCAGGTCAGCCGCACCAGGTGCTCGGGGCCAGCGCCGCCGACCCGCAGCACCTCGACGATGTTCTCGAGCGCCTGCCGAACCTGCCCGGTGAGGTCGTTGGCCTCGAACACCTGCTCGGCGTTCCAACCGATCTGACCGCCGACATAGATGTGCCGACCCCGGGCGGCCACGCCGTTGGCGTAGCCCCGGGGGGCCTTCCAGTGGGAGGGGTGAAGCGGCTCGTGGACCATGATCAGCGCCCTTCCCCCAGGATTTGCCTCGCGATCACGACCCGCTGGACCTCCGACGCCCCTTCATAGATGCGAAGTGCGCGAATCTCTCGGTACAGCCGCTCGACCGGGTGACCGACCCGAACCCCATCGCCCCCGTGGATCTGCACCGAATGGTCGATCACCCGCTGAGCCGCTTCGGTGGCGAAGAGCTTGGCCATCGCCGCCTCCTTGGTGACCCGGGCCGCGCCCTGGTCCTTCTTCCAGGCCGCCCGATAGATGAGCAGGGCCGCGGCGTCCACGTCGGTGGCCATGTCGGCGAGCTGCCCCTGCACGATCTGCAAGTCGCCGAGCGGGGCCCCGAACAGCTCCCGGCCCCGAGCCCGGGACAGCGCCTCCGCGAGCGCGCGGCGGGCAAAGCCGAGCGCCGCCGCCCCGACGGTGGAGCGAAACACGTCGAGCACCGCCATCGCCACCTTGAATCCCTGCCCTTCTTGGCCCACCGGCTCCGCTTTGGCTCCGTCGAAGCGAAGGCGGGCCAGCGGGTGCGGGGCCATGACATGAAGGCGCTCTTCGACCCGCACGCCGGGGTCGTCGCCGCGGACCAAAAACGCCGAGACCCCCCGAGCCCCGGGCCCTCCGGTCCGGGCAAACACGACGTACAGATCGGCGATCCCCCCGTTCGAGATCCACGTCTTCTCCCCGAACAACCGGGCGCCGCTGCCGTCCGGCTCGGCCCGGCAAGCGAGGTTTGCGACGTCGGAGCCGGACCGGGGCTCGGTGAGGGCAAACGCAGGGATCGCAGTGCCGGCCCGGACACGGGGAAGCCAGGTGCGGCGCTGCGCTTCGGTCCCGAACAAGGAGATGGCGCCCGACCCGAGGCCCTGCATGGCGAAGGCGAAATCGGCGAGTCCGTCGTGGCTCGCGAGCGTCTCCCGGGCGAGGCACAAGGTCCGGACGTCGAGCGGATCGGAGGTGTCCGGGTCCACGGCCGCCGGCTCGAGGAACCCGGCCGCGCCGAGCGTTCGGACCCGATCCAGGCAGGCTTCGTCCACGTCGTGGGCTTCGGCGCCGTCGAGCGTCTCGCGACACCAGGCCGAGAGCCGGGCTGCAAACCGGCGATGCTCGTCGGTGAAGAACGGCCAGCCGTGGTGCTCCATCAATCCCCCTCGAAGGCCGGCGGCCGCCGCTCGACGAACGCCTGGTAGGCCCGGCGAAAGTCTTCGGTTTGCATGCACAGGGCCTGGGCCTGGGCCTCGGCGTCGATCGCCTGCTCGAGCCCCAGGCTCCACTCGAGCCGGAGCATCGATTTCGTGAGCCCGTGGGCGAAGCTCGGCCCGTCGGCGAGCGACGAGGCGAGCTCGATCGCCTCCGTCTCGAGCGCCTCGGCCGGGCAGAGCCGGTTGAAGAAACCCCACGCCTGCCCCTCTTCGGAGGTCATGACCCGCCCGGTGTACAGAAGCTCCGCCGCCCTGCCCTGCCCGATGATCCGGGGCAGCATCGCGCACGCCCCCATGTCGCAGCCGGCGAGGCCCACCCGCGAGAACAGAAACGCGGTCTTCGCCCGCGGGCTGGCGAGCCGAAGGTCGCTCGCCATGGCCAGAATCGCGCCCGCGCCGACGCACACCCCGTCCACCGCCGCCACCACCGGCTGCGGGCACGCGATGATCGCCTTCACCAAGTCCCCGGTCATCCGGGTGAACGCGAGCAAATCGGTCGCGCCCATTCGGGTCAGCGGCCCGATGATGTCGTGCACGTCGCCGCCGGAGCAGAAGTTGCCCCCGTTCGAGGCGAAGACGACCGCGCGCACCTCCCGGTCGAGGCTGAGCCCCCGAAAGGTGTCCCGCAGCTCGGCGTAGCTGTCGAAGGTCAGCGGGTTCTTTCGGTCCGCGCCGCGCAGGGACAGGACGAGCACCCGGCCCTCCCGGCGCGCGTCGAAGGTTTGCGGCCCATCCATGGAAAGCGGCATAGCACGGAGCCGGCCGGCGGTAGCCTCGCTCAGGACTTCGCGACGGCGAACCGGAACTTGGTGAACCCGGCCCGGGCGCAGGTCTTCATCACCCGGTCGATGGTCGAAAACTCGAGCCGCTTGTCGGCGATGAACAGGACGACCTCGTCCGCGTCGCGGGGCCGCTCGTTCTTCGCGAGGCGCTGGGCCCGAACCCGGCGCAGCGCCCGCTCGAGCGAGGGGATGAACCGCTCCTCGTCGAGCTCGAGCAGGCGCCCGGACTCGAGATCCGACACCGGCTCGTCCTCGACGTAGAGCTTCGACAAACCCACCGCGACCGACAGCGACATCTTGAGCGACAGTTCCGACGTGGAGCTCGGCAGCTCCACTTGGCTCGCGGAGGCCAAATCGAGGGTCTGGGCCCCAAAGCTCGCCATCAAGAAGAAGATGATGTTCGAGAGGATGTCCATCAGCGCGGTCAGGTTGAGCCGGGTGGGGGGGCCTGAATCCGGGTCGGCGAACGGGCCGCGCCTCTTCTTTCCGAAGCTCACTGCGCCCTCGATGACACCACGACGGCCGGAAACAGCTCCGGGAAGACCTTCTTGCCGTCCACCACCATCTTTCGCTCCCGCGCCGCGTCCATGGTCCGCACGAGCAGCTCGTAGGGCACGTCGTTGTCAGGCACGAGCACGAGGTCCTTCGAGTTTCGGTACGCGTCCTTGATCGTCCACAGGTGCTCGGTCACGAGCTCGGCCGCGATGGTGCCCTCCCGGCCCGGTATCTTCTTTTGGAGCGGGGCGAGGTCTTCGGGCAACAGCTCCTGGTGGGCCGCCGAGATCTGCACCGCCCCGTCCCGAGCGAGCGTCATGGTCACCGTGACCTTGTCGGCATCGACCGCGGTGTCGTTTTCGCCCCCGGGCGACGTGGTCGGGACCGAGGCGGGCACCATCGCCACCACCGCTGCCCCGAACGACGCCATCAGAAAGAAGATGATGTTCGAGAGGATGTCGAGGAGCGCCGTCAGGTCGAAGGACGTCGCTTCGTCGTCGGTGCCGCCGGCCATGGGTCACGCAGCGCGGGGCTTGTTGGCCCGGATGGCGCGGTTGCGATCCATGATGGCGTCGCGGACCCGGTGGACCGCGTTCTCCATCTGCTCGAGCAGCAGGCCCTGGCGCCCGTTGATGATGAGGTACGTGATCGCGCAGAACACGGCGATCGAGAGGCCGAAGAACGTGTTGTAGAACGCGACGGTGATGCCCTTGGCGAGCACCGCCTGGCGCTGGGCGGCGTCTTCGGCCTGGGCTCCGCCGAACGCCTCGATGAGGCCGTGGATCGTCCCGACCAGGCCGATCAGAGTGGCGAGATTGCCCGCTTGGGGAAGAAAAGCGGTGAAGCGCTTGAACTTCGGCAGCTCCCGGGCGGCGCTCGTCTCGAAGGCCCGCTCGATCTCGCGGTCGGATCGGTCGGCCTTCTCGAGCAGGTCCTTCGTGATCGCGGCCAGCGGGTGGGACTGGCTCGCCGCCATCTGAATGGCCCCCGCGTAATTGCCCTGATCCACCTGCGCCACGACGCCGTCCGCGAAGGCTGGGGCCGACACCCGGTGCCGGATCCACAGCGCATAGACCCGGAGGAGCACGACGCCCACCGCCGCGATCGACACGCCGAGGTTCACGAACATCATGACCCCGCCGGCAGCCAGGGTGTTGAAGATCTCCCACATGGGCGGGGCGAAGCTAGCACCGGCCCCGCCGGGCCGGCAACGTCTCGGGACCGAGGCGCAGCCGCTGCCGGTCAAACCTCCGAGGCGGACCGCCTTGCTCGTCACGCGGATCGGCGGGGAGGGCCCGATTGACCCCGGCCCTCGAGCCGATGTTGCTGCGGTCGTGGATCGCCGACTGACCCGCCGAGGCCTGCTGGCCGGCGCCGGGGCCGTGACGCTCGGCTCGGGCACCTACGCCTGGCTTCGGGCCCAGGGCTACGAGCTCGACCCCGCCCCGGAGCCCATGCGGGGGGAGCCAGCGCCGCCGGTGCCGCCGCTCGGGGGGCCGCCCTTCGATCCCCGGTCGCGGGAGACCCTGCTCGCTCTGTGCGAGCACCTGCTGCCCGGGGGCCTCGGCCTCCCGTCGGCGACCGAGGCGGGGGTGTTTCGGTACGTGGAGGCGGCCGCCCGGCTCCCAGGGCTCCGCCCGGTGCGGGACGACCTGCTGAAGCTGGCCCGCTGGCTCGATGCTCGGAGCCGGCCGAGCCGCTTCATCGAACTCGACCGGGAGGCGGCCAAGGCCCTGCTCACGACGGCGGCGACCGAGACGACCCGGACCGGGCGCTTCGTCCCCGCCCGAGCGCTCGAGGTCGCCCTCCGGTTCTCGCTCGAGGGCTACCTCGGGCACCCCGCCCACGGGGGCAACGAGGGGTTCTCGGCCTGGGAGGCGCTCTCGATCCCGATGCCCAGGGAGCGGGAGCCGCTGGCCCACGGAGGGCACGACCATTGAGCGAGTCGGTGGACGCGGTGGTGATCGGATCCGGGGCCGGCGGCGGGCCGGTGGCCTACGCCCTGGCCCGGGCGGGGGCGTCGGTGCTCCTGCTCGAGAAGGGGCCGCGCCACGCGGTCGAAGACTTCCTGCACGACGAGATCTCGAGCTGCCGCCGAGACTTCTTCGTGCCCTTCCCCCACGGCGATCCGCACACGCTCAGGCGAGACCCGGCCGCACCGGCGATCCCGACGAACGCGGGCTGGATCAGCCAATGCGTCGGCGGGGGCACGGTGCACATGAGCGGGTATTTCTTCCGGATGCGGCCCGAAGACCTGCGCCTCGCGAGCCACTTCGGGCCCATCCCGGGCAGCACCGCGATCGACTGGCCGTTTGGCTACGACGAGCTCGCCCCTTGGTACGAGCGAGTGGAGCAGGAGATCGGGGTCAGCGGCGACGTGGAGAAGAACCCGTTCGAGCCCCCGCGGACCGGGCCGCTGCCGTTTCCGCCGCTCGCGACCCACCCGGCGGCGGCGTGGGTGGACGAAGCGGGCGCCGCGCTGGGGATGCACCCCTACCCGGCGCCCCGCGCGATCATCACCCGGCCGGTCGGCGGGCGGTCGGCCTGCGCCTACTGCCCGCTGTGCGGCTCCTACGGCTGCGAAGTGGACGCGAAGAGCTCGACGCTCGCGTCCGTGATCCCGGCGGCCGAACAGACCGGACGGTGCGAGGTCCGGCCCGGCTGCATGGTCTACGAGATCCCGATCGAGCGGAGCGGCCGAGCCCGCGGGGTCCGGTACTTCGACGCGGAGGGCGCGGCCCGGGAGGTCCGGGCCGAGGTCGTGGTGGTCGCGGCGAGCGCGATCGAATCGGCGCGCCTGCTGCTCCTTTCCCGGTCGCGGCGGTTCCCCGGCGGGCTCGGCAACGACCGGGGCCTCGTGGGCAGGAACCTGTGCTTTTCGACCCTCACGAAGCTCGAGGGCTTCTTGGCCAGGGAGCGGCTGCCCGAGGAGCGGCGGGGCCGCCTCGACGACCCGGCCCCGTTCCTGAACCGGGCTGTGCAGGATTTCTTGCAGGTCCCGCCGGAGGGCGACGGCATCGGCAAGGGCGGCACGCTCCACATCATGTGGTCCCACCCAAACCCGATCTACGCCGCCGAGCGGCTGATTGGGGAGGAGGGGCGGCTCGTGTTCGGGGCGGAGCTCATGGAGCGGCTCGAGCGGCGGTTTCGCGGCGGACGGGCGGTGGACATCGAGGGCTTCTCGGAGTGGCTGCCCACGCCCGGCTGCGGGGTGGACCTCGATCCCGACGTTCGCGACCGGTGGGGGCTGCCGGCGGCCCGGATCACGGTCGCCCGCCACCCGGCCGACCGCGCCGCGTCCTCGAGGCTCGAGGCGGAGGGACGGCGCCTGCTCGAGGCGATGGGGTGCGAGCCGGTTCAGACCTTGTCGGTCGGCGGCGAGACCTGGGTCCTTCAGCACGGGACCTGCCGGATGGGGGACGACCCGAGCACGAGCGTCACCGATCGCAGCGGGCGCCTGCATGGGGTCCCGAACGTCTACGTCAGCTGCGGCGGCTCGCTCCCGAGCAGCAGCGCGGTCCCGAGCACCGAGACGATCCTCGCGAACGCCCTCCGCATCGGGGAGGGGATCGCGCACAAGTTGGGTCGGTCGTGAAGGGGACGGCTCAGCATGGCCACGAATCGAACATGCCAAGGTTCTATTCAAACCTCGGGCCAAGCCAGATCCATGAGGCGATATCCAAATCGCCTCGCATCTCTGACCGCGCGGTCGTGGTCTCCGGCACCCTTGTCGCCGCCCAGCGCCGCCGAGAGGCGCGATCGGCGGTCGGTTACCGAGGGGAAACCTGATGTCGGTTCACCGACACCAAAAGATGTCGCTTTTCTGCCATGATGCAGAGCGGCATTCGACCCGAATTGTCACGCCCCGCGCGCTCGGTTCATCTCGTCCGGTGTCCGCTTTCCCCGCCGATCCTTGGGGCCGGCCCCTGCTCGAGGGGCCGCTCAGGGCCCTGCTCGCCGCGATGGTCGAGGCGAATCGGACCGCCCTGGGCCATGTGGACGTCGAGCGGATCTGCCTCGTCGCCGGCCCCGCGCGGAGGGCGGCCCGGGCGTCGATCCGGCCTCTGACGTTCGGGGGGGCGCCGCCCCGGCTTCAGCTCGGGGCTGACAAAAAGCCGTCGGTCCACCAGGGCGGTCGGCTGATGCTCTACGAGCTGTGCCTGCGCCCGCTGTTCTTTCGCGAGGCCAGCCCGGGCGAGCGGCTCGCGATCCTGGCCCACGAGCTGTGGCACCTCAGCCCCCGGTTCGACGGCACATTGGCCCCCGAGCGCCGGCACCCGCTGCCCGACCCGGCGGCGGCCGATCGCTTCGCGGTGAGCGCAGCCGAAGCGACGTCGGGGTCCGACCTCTCGGTGCTCGAGCATGTCGGAGAGCTTCGGGCCCCGATGTGGCTCGACCGGCCGCCGAGCCTCGTCCCCGGTGGTCAATCCGTCCGCCTCGCCTACGACGAGCGGGACCTCTTCCTCGGCGTGGTCGAGCAGCTCTGACCGGTTCGGAGCTCCCCGCTCCTCCTGATGGGGCCCGCCGGATCTTGCCGTAAGCTCATCGGGCGTGGCCGAGCGAAAGCGCCTTCATGTCGTGGGGTACCAGTTTCTCGAAGACCGGCGGAGAAACCGCCTCCCGGCGTCGGTGCAGCCCCCGCCCGCCGGCTTCGAGCTGCGCCGGCTGTACACCTGGTGCCTGACCGACGAGCGAGGGAGCCGCCTGCCGGTGCTGCTGCGCCCGGTGGACTGCGAGCAGGAGGCCTACCGAATCGCCGACGATCTATGCCGCCGCCACGGGTGGCGGAGGGCTTGACGGCACCGGTTTGGCCGGAAGCGGGGGCCGAGCGCCCCGGCGCCAGCGAGCCGCCCACCCGCGCGTCGCCGGGCCGAGCACCGCGAGCGAACCGGACACCGCCACCCACAGGGGCAGCGCCGCCGGGCCTCGAGACTCCACCAAGAACCCGGCGACCGGGGGGCCGAGCACCGAGCCGGCGGCGAACGCGAGCAGCATGCCGCCGCTGGCCCGCAGCAGCTCGTCGGCGTCGAGCCGGTCCTGCGCGAGCCCCACCCCGAGCGGGTACAGCGAAAACGCGAACGCCGAGGCCACGGCGGCAAAGACGAACGCGGCCGGCGTGGGCGAGAGCGCGGCGGCGAGCCCAGCGGCGGCGCAGCCGGTGGAGGTGAAGCGGATCACCCGATCCCGGTCGGTCCGGTCGGCGAGGAGCCCGAGCGGGAGGGGCGCGATCCCGCCCGCTGCCACCAGGGCGACGACGAGCAGCGCCCCCTCCGCGGGGGAGAGCCCGAGCCGGAGCCCCCACAGCGGCCCGACGGCAAACAGCGCGGAGGTGGCCGCGCCGCCGGCGAAGGCGGCGAGCGTGGCCCCGGGCGCCGCCGACACGAGCAAGCGCAGATCCAGGCCAGGGCCGACGGCCCGGGTGCGGCGAGCCGGGACGAGCGCCGCGGGCAGGATCACCGCCACCGCCAGCGCGCTCACCGGCACGAGCACGGAGAGCCCAAAGGACGCGAGCGGCGGGCCGGCGCACAGAGCGAGGTTGCCGACCACGAGGTACGCGCCGAGCACGAGGCCGCGGCGGGGTCCGGCGAGCGCCCCGAGCCCGGGCTCGATGGCGAGGCACGCGACCGCGACCGCGCTCCCTCCGATCGCCCGCCCCACCCCGAGCAGCCAGGGGCTCTCGAAACCGGCCTGCATGAACACGGCGGCGCCGAGGCTGAAGCCCGCGATCCCCAGCGCTCTTCTCGCCCCGAAGCGGCCGAGGATCGGGCCGGCCACGAGCGCGGTCGCCGCGAAGCCGACGTGGTGGCTGGCGAGCACCAGTCCCGCCACGCCGCCGGAGATACCGGCCCGCTCGAGCGCGAGCGCGAGCGTGGGGGTCGCGACCCCCATGACGAACATCAGAATGGCGTACGCGCCAAGAAAGCCAACGAGCGGGACCATGGGGACGATGACC
>DAIQNR010000122.1:0-15769 GCA_036788295.1 Myxococcota bacterium | reverse complement strand
GGCTGCGAGAGCGACGACGACCCGAGCCCGCTCTACGGCTGGGCGGGCTGGGACCACCTCCAGCGCGCGATGGCCCTCGCCACGCTCTACCAGCGGAGGAAGACCGAGGACGGCTGGGGCGCCGAGCGCATGACCCCCATGCTCGCCGGCCTCCTCGAGCTCGTGCCCTGGCTGAAGCAGTGGCACAACGAGCCTAACCAGGAGTACGGGGGCCAACGCCTCGGCGACTTCTACGCCGGCATGGTCGACGAGGAGTGCCGCCAGCTCGGCCTCTCCCTCGACGACCTCCGGAGCTGGCGCCCCGAGAAGAAGACCCGCGGCCGCGCCGCGAAGCCGAAGGACGGCACCCCAGCCCCCCGCCGAAAGCGCTCGACCCTCGACCCAGCCCAGCTCCTCGCCGCCGTCCGCGCCCTGAACGGCGAAGCCGCCGACCTCGACACGCTCGCCGAAGCCCTCGGCGCCCCCAAGCCAACCATCTCGAAGCTCGTCACCGAGCTCGTCGAGGCGGGCCACCTCGTCGAGGTCTCGAAGCGCCCCCGCAGGGTGAGGCTTTGGGAGGTAGAGCCATGAAGGAGCAGGACGTTCTCGCCCTGCTCGCGTTCGGCCGTGAGCAGCGTCGGGTCGAATTCAAGGGTCCCGGTTCCCGCGGGGACAAGGTGTTCTTCGCCAAGGTGGTGCGAGCCGTTCTCGGAATGGCCAACCTTCCGGACGGCGGCGTCGTGATCGTCGGCGTCGACGAAGCGAACGGTGCGCTGACCCCAACGGGACTCTCCGAAGAACAGGCTTCGACCTGGAACTACGATCACGTGGCGAAGGCGCTCTCCAACTATGCGGACCCCTACGTCGACCTGGACTGCGGCCTCGTCACTGTGGAGGGAAAGACCCTGGCCGTGCTAGAAGTCCAGCCGTTCGACGACCTACCGGTGATCTGCAAGAAGGGCGAGGATAGCTCAAAACTAAAGAAGGGTGCCCTCTACGTGCGAGTTCGCGGAAAGATCGAGACGGTCGAGGTTCCATCCCACGTCGAGATGCGCGAAGTGCTCGACCGGGCGGCGGAGATCCGGGCTCGCAAGCTCATTCGCGCAACCATCGGGCTACTCGGCGGCGCACCGGCGGCCCCATCCTCGGATGAGCGATTCGATGCCGAGATTCAGGACCTGCGATGAGCGTCATCCAAGACATCAAGAAGCGCGGCTATTGGTTCATCACGCTTCGTCCACCAGAGCCTCTCGAAAAGGAGATCTCTCTGGAAACGCTCGAGAAAGCGGTCCGCCAATCGGTGGTCTCTCTGCGGGGATGGGACTTCCCGCACTTCAACCCCAACGAGTCAGTCCGCCGAAGCTCCAGCTACGTCTCGCAGGAGGTGTCATGGAAGTACTTTCGTGAGCTTTGGAGAGCTTACCGGAGTGGGCAGCTTGTCTCGGTGCAGGGCATCAGGGATGATTGGCGCGATGAGTCGTCCTGGTGGCCTCCGGACCGAACCTGGCGCCAAGGAGGCGACCTATCGGTGGAGGATTCCGTCTACAGGCTGGTGGAGATCTTCGAGTTCGCATCCCGCTACTACCAGCGTATCGACGGGGTGGGCATGGTCTGGATCAGGGTCGAGATCTTTGGTCTTCGCCAGCGCGCTCTGACCATCGCTCCCAATCGGATCATCTCCCGTCCGAGGGTGTGCAGCGAGGATCGTTGGGAGTACAAGGTCGGTCTGAGGCTAACGGACCTGGTCGCGGAGCCGGGTCGGCACGCTGCGGCGCCGGCCGTGCGCCTCTTCGAGTTGTTCGGTTTTGACGTCGACGAGTCCGTCGTCCTCGAGATCCAGGACGGCCTACGACGCTGAAGAACGAGAATGCGAGCGAGTGAGGGGACGCCAGTGGAGCGCGCTGCTCGCTGGTATGCGCCTCGATCTCGCCGTTCGGGAGAACGCGGTAGTGGAGCAGGATCTCCCGCAGGCCCAGTTCGGGCGCTCCGACGACGAGCGCGAGGGAGGGGTAGCTCATCGAAGGCTCGCCTGGATTCACCACGGCCGTGGCTTCGAGTGTCGGCCCGAAGACCGCGGTGATGCTGCTCGCCAGCTCGTAGAGGACGAGCCGATACTCCTCGACCCGCTGGTCGAGGTCGCGCGCCGATCGCAAGAGCTGTTCGAAGGAGCTCATGGCATCCGCTCTTCGCTCGCGCTTGGTTGAGCCGCCATCGCGCCGCCAGCGCATCGGGGTTGGCGACGCGCTCGGACTGCATCCTCTGAGCATACGGTGGTCCGCTCGGGTTGACCAGGCACTCGACCGGGGTCGACCTCGAGAGTGATCGGTCGAGCGTGACCTCCCGCCGCCGATGTGGGATGTCGTTCCACCCAGACGCTCACGCCGAAGCGAAGGAGGGAGGTTCTCATGAAGGCTCACAAGCTCACGCTGCTCGGTGGTCCATCCGACCACCTCCGAGTCTCCGCCTCGCTGCTTCATGAGGCCGTCGGCGCGCTCATCGAGGGGGCTCGCCTCGCGACGCGCTTCGCCGTGGACGGGGAGAGCATCCGCCGAGGCACGCGGCCAGGCTGGCTCGAGGCCGCCTGCGACCTCGACGTGACCGGCCTCTCGCCCGGTTCCGTCGTCCTCGAGCTCGAAGCGCGGACGCTCGCCGAGGTCGACCCGGCCCGCTTCCGCGACCTTCAGCCCTCGCTCTTCGGCGAGACGGATGCTCGGCTCGGGGAACTGACCGCCGTCGACGTCTTCGGCCGGCTCCTCGCCGACCTCGTCGAGCGGGACGTCGATGACGTCGCCGCGGACCGCCCCCTGCTCGACGGCTGCGCGCGGTTCGTCCGTGTGGCTGGGGCTGGCTTCGACGGGGTGCGCCTCGAGGCGATCGCCGGTCGTGAGACACCGCTGGTGCTGCGCTCGGAACAAGCGAGCCGCATCGAGCGGCTCCGGGATGAGACGCCCCGGCCGCAGGGGGCCCGCGTCGTGGGGCGCCTCGACACTGTCTCCGCATCGCGATCGGACGTCGTGCTCGTGGTCGCGGACGGGACGCGCGTCCATGCCCGGATGGAGGCGCACGACCTCGAGGCCCTTCGCACATTGCTCGGCGAGGAGGTCGTGGTCTCGGGCGTGGCCCACTTTCGGCCCTCCGGCCGCTTCATGATGCTCGACGTGGAGGCTCTCGACCGGGCTCGCCCCGAGGACGCCGTGTTCCGCCGAGCTCCCGTGGCGCCTCGGCAGAGGCTCGTCATCGACGTCGGTGAGCGAGCCAACGCTGCGGGTGTCTCCGCGTTCTTCGGTACTTGGCCGGGCGACGAGAGCGATGCCGAGCTTCTGGAGCTCCTCCGAGCCATCGGATGAGCAAGCTGTACCTGCTCGACACCAACGTTCTGCTCGCGCTGGTGCGTGGAGGTGCGTTCGGTAAGCACCTCGATGAAACCTTCGGCCTCACCAGCGGCAAGAATCGGTCGCTGATCAGCGTCGTGACCCACGGCGAGGTAAGGGTGCTTGCGAGGCGGAACCAGTGGGGCCCCGAAAAGCTCCAGGCGCTGCAGGCCGCGCTCGATGCGCTCGTGACCGTCGACATCCACGTGGCCGAGGTCATCGAGGCCTACGTCGAGATCGACCTTTTCTCGCAGCAGCATCCGGATGGGGCCCGGAACATGGGCAAGAACGACGTCTGGATCGCCGCCTGCGCGAAGACGGCAGGCGCGGCGCTGTTGACGACCGACCGGGACTTCGATCACCTCGACCCCGACATGCTCGCCGTCCACGCCGTCGACCCGAGCGCTCCGTAGCCGGTCAGTCGAGGTCCGGATCGGGTCTTCGGGCCGACGACCATTGTGGATGCGGGCGGGAGCCGCTGTTACAGAGATCGCGTGGGGACGACGCTTCGTGCACTTCTCGACCTGCCTGAGGCCGTCCGCAAGGGCGACTTCGTGATGAGCCTCGCCGACGGGGTGGAAAATCCGGGCAGGACGGTCGCCGACTACGCGCTGACCGCGAACCTGGTGCAGACCTTCGACCGGGCGCTCGGGCTCGTGGACGCCGGCCTGAAGGGCGGGCGCAGCCAGGCCTCGTACCTGCACGGCTCCTTCGGATCCGGCAAGTCGCACTTCATGGCGATGCTGGACCTGATGCTCTCGGGGCACGAGGCGCCGTGGACGCGGCCCGAGCTTCACCCGCTCCGAAAGAAGTTCGACTGGGTGGCCGAGCGAAAGTTCCTCCAGCTCCCGCTGCACATGATCGGCGCCCAGAGCATCGAGGAGAAGGTGTTCGGCGCCTACGTGCGGCGGGTCCAGGAGCGCCACCCGGACGCGCCCATCCCTGCGCTGTACGCGGACCAGAGCCTGTTCGACAACGCCGAGCAGATCCGCTCGGCGATGGGCGACGACGCGTTCTTCGGGAAGCTGAACGAAGTCGTCGCCGCCGGGGCCAGCAAATGGGGCAAGCGCGCGGCCGCCTGGGACGGCGCGCGCTTTCAGGCCGCCGCTGCGAGCGCGGACCCAAAGGAGCGCGAGGCGCTGTTCTCCGCGCTCGTGAAGAGGCTGTTTCCCGCGTTCGCGACCCAGACGAATCAGTTCTTGGACCTCGACCAAGGGCTCGGGATCCTGTCGCGGCACGCGGCGGGGCTCGGCTACGACGCCGTCGTCCTCTACCTCGACGAGCTCATCCTGTGGCTCGCGGGCAAGGTCTCGGACATCGGCTTCGTTCAGGACGAGGCCCAGAAGCTCGCCAAGCTGAAGGAGGCGCAGGACGAAAAGCGGTCCATTCCCATCATCAGCTACGTCGCCCGGCAGCGGGACCTCGGCGAGCTCGTTGGCGATCAGGTCGCGGGCGAGACGCTGACCACGCTCCGCGATGCGCTCAACTGGTCGAGCGGGCGCTTCGAGACCATTCGCCTCGAGGACAGAAACCTCCCCGCGGTGGTGGAGCACCGGGTCGTCAAGAAGAAGGACGCCGCAGCCAAGCTGGCCATCGAGGACCAGATCCCCGGGGTTCGGCGGCGGGTGGGCAACGCGTGGGGCACGCTCCTTGGCGCCCACGGCACCGAGGCGGATTTCAAGCAGGTGTACCCGTTTTCTCCCGCGCTCATCGACGCGCTGGTGGCGGTGTCCGACTGCCTGCAGCGGGAGCGAACGGCCATTCGGGTCCTGATGGAGCTCTTGGTCGAGCACCTACAGGGGCTGAAGCTCGGCGACGTCGTGCCCGTGGGCGACATCTATGACGTGCTCGCCGGCGGCGAGGACGCCTTCGACGCGCTGATGCAAGACCGCTTCAACCGGGCAAAAGGCCTCTACAAGGACCAATTCCTGCCCATCATCCAGGGCACCCACGGGACGACGACGGCAAAGGAGTGCCAGCGCCTCCGCGCCGAGCATCCCGTTCGGCTCGGCTGCTCCGGCTGCGACCAGACCGCGTGCCAAAACGACAACCGCCTCGCAAAGACGCTGCTGCTCGCGGCCTTCGTCCCCAACGCAGCGCCGTTCAGGGACTTCACCGTATCGAAGCTCGTCCACCTCAACCCGGGCGCGGTGCGCGTGCCGCCGGGCGGAAATCCGGTGCAGTCCGCGGTCGGCAAGGTGCGCCAGTGGGCCACGCAGGTCGGCCAGCTCCGGGTGGGCGAGCAGGCCGACCCCGAAGTCAGCGTGCGGCTCGAGGGCGTGGACCTTGGGCCGATCATCGAGAGCGCGCAGGAGGCGGATACCCCCGGAAACCGGCGCCGGATCGTGCAAGCGATGCTGTTTCGGGCGCTCGAGCTCAAGACCGAAGGGACGACGACGGTCCCGAAGACGCTGACGTTCCGGGGGACGAAGCGCCCCGGGCTCGTCCGCTTCGGGAACGTGCGGGAGCTGCCCGATCAGGCGTTTGGCTGCCCCAAGGACGCGGAGTGGGCGGTGATCATCGACTACCCCTTCGACGTGCCCGGCTTCGGCCCCGCGGACGACCTGAAGCGGGTGGACGCCGTGCGAGATACGCTGGGCGGCAAAGACAATCCCACCCTGGTCTGGCTTCCGCACTTCTTCACCGAGACCATCGAGCGTGAGCTAGGAAAGCTCGCGATCATCGAACACATTCTCTTTGGCGACAATGTAAGAAAATACCTTGGGCACCTTCGCACCGAAGACCAGAGCCGCGCTCGGCTGGACCTCGAGAGCCTCAAGAGCCAGAAGCAGGCGCAAATCCGGCGCACGCTCGAAGAGTGCTACGCCCTCACCGCGAAGAGCGCCGAGCGGGTGGATGCGACCCGCTCGGTCGAAGAGTCGGTGGTATCCCTGCAGCCGGGCCTGGCGATGCGCCCGGTGGTCGCGGCGAGCTTCAAGGACGCGCTGCAGCAGCTGTTCGAACGCCTCATGGAGCATCGGCATCCGCACCACCCCCGCTTCGGCAGCGACGTGACCCCTGGCAAGCTGGAGAAGGTCCGAGGCTTCTTCGACAAGCTGCTCGACGCCTCCGACGAGAAGCTGCCGGTCGAGAAGAGCGATGTTTCCGTGCTTCGGGACTTCGCGGAGCCGCTCGGCCTCCTGAAGCTCCACGAGCTCACCGCGCATCTCACCGCCGCCGACCTGAGGCGCGTCGAGCAGGAGCGCCTGAAGGGCGGGACGGAGATCCCAACGGTGGAGCAGGTGCGGGCCTACGTGGACCCCACGGGCAGCCATGGTTACCCACAGGAGGTCTCGGACCTGCTGGTCGAAGCCTACGCGCTCCGCTTCGGGCGAAGCCTGGAGCGCGGGGGCAAGCCCTACAAGCTCGAGAAGCTGGGCAAGCTCGACCCCGACGTCGAGCTCGTGCTGCCCAACTTGCCGGGGGACGAGGCCTGGCACGAAGCCATCGCCAAGGCCGGGCACTTCTTCGGGGTGGCCCAGCCCCGCCGAAACCTCAGCGCGCGAAATGTCACGGAGCTAGCGGAGAAGCTGGCCGAAGCGGCCGCCCGCCACGCCGCCTCCCGGCGCCTCGAGGCTGCTCTCGACAAGCGGCTTTCCGAGTGGGCAAGCTCCGAGGAAGATGTTCCAAGACGGGTGACGGCGGCGTCGAGCGCGGAGCTGCTCGAGCGGCTGGCCGCGCCGACGCCCACCGAGCGGGTGGAGAATCTCGCGAGCTATGCGCCGAAGACCTCGCTCGATGCGGTGAAGAAGAGCCTCGGCGCCGACCAGAAGACTTTGGCCGCCCTCAACGACGACCCGCAGTGGCTGAACTTCGCGACGGTTCGAAAGTACCAGAAGGATCCCGCGCGGGCGAACCGGGCGGCCGATATCCTGGAGGACCTGAAGAAGGCTTTGGTGTCGGATCAACTGAACGTCGATCTGCCCGCGAAGCTGCAAGACCTCACGAAGCGCGCCGCGGGCCTCATCCAGGAGGATACGGTCCACTTCGATCCTGCGCCCCCGAAGCCAGGTGAGAGGGTTCAGCAGCGGTCCTTCTTTGGGGGCCCGGCCGAAGTCCTCGCCGAGCTCGAGACGTGGGCCCGGGCGCAGTTGGCCCCTCTGGGAGGCGACGCGAGCGCGGTCGAGCTGAGCGTGACGCTCGTGACGAAGGAGCCCGAGCGGTGACCGAGGCCCTCGGACAAACCTCGGGCAGCGCGCGCGTTCCGGCGCCGGTGCTCACCCCGGGCATGCTCCGCAGCGAGCTCGCGCGGCTGCTCCAAAAGGAGCGGCGATCTTACCTCGTCGCCTTCTTTGGCGCCGGGGAGCCGGGCGAGGTGCTGGTGAACGCCCGCCGCTTCCGGGTGGTCCCCACGCGCAGCGAGCTCGATCTGCGCGCGAAGCTCCCCGAGCGGGTCGATGCGGACACGCCCGGGACGGTGTACCTGGTCGACTGGACGGAGTCGCTCCCGCTCGACATCGCTTGCCGCCTCGCGAGCGGGCGCCTGCAGCGCATCAACCGCGACACCCGCATCGCCGCGCTGTTTGGCGCCCGCGACGTGGATCCGCTGCTGCTCGGGTCGAACCTCGCCCGCGTCCTCCTCGTCCGCCCGGCGCTGTCGGCGCGCTTGTTGAAGGTCCCTGGGCAGCTCCTTCAGCGCGAAGACGCCTACGCCCGGTTCTTGCACGCGCTCGCGGACCTTCCGCTCGACGCTTTGTCGGCCGTGGAGCGCTTCCTCGCGTTTTGCTGCCGCAATCCAAACGGCAGCGCGCTCGGCGCGCTCGATGAAGGGGCGGGCCTTTCCGACGAGGTGGCCGCGTTCGTCGAGGAGAAGCTCGGCCCCTTGGCGCGCGCCGGCTTCGAGGCGTGGACGCGCGAGCAGGGCACGACCTTTCTTTCCTACTGGCTCCTGCTCGATGCGGTCGATGCGAACCCCGCCGCGGCCTACGCGCGCCCGATCCTCGACGACCGGCTGTCGGCCCTCCCCTACGGCCCGCGGCTGCGCCAAAGCGACGGCGCGCGCTCGCCGGAGCGCCTGCGCCTCGTCCTCGACGAGCTCGGCGTGAAGGCGACGGAGCTTCTCCGCCACCAGGCGCTCATCCCATCGCGGGACTTTCAGGCCGACCTCGTTCGGAGCCGCTTTCTCCCCGCGGGGCTCGACGCGAGGCTGCTTCTGTTCGACGCGGCCCTCGGTCGGGCGCTGGCGAAGCCGGCGGAGCTGAAGGCGCTCCTCGAGGCCGACGCGCAGATCGAGAGCCACTACCTGCGCCCGGCCACCAAGGCCGAGGGGCGCACGATGGCGATTCGGCTCGTGGCCTACCTCGCCGAAGCGAGCACGGCGCAAAAGCCGAGCCCAACGTCCGAATACCAGGCGGCGCTCGACCTCGCCGGGCGGTACCGGCGCGAGGGGGGGTTCGTCGATTGGGCGCGCCGGCGGCTGCGCTCGATCGGCGAGGGCCCGCACATCGACGCCTACCGGGCGGTGCTCGCCGAGGTGGACCGCCTCCGGCGGGCGCAGGACGCGGCCTTCGCGCAGGGCTACGCGGCCTGGGCCAGTCACGGCAAGCCGGCCACCCAGGTCTTGCCCATCGAGGCGGTCAGCAAGCGGGTGGTGGCCGAGTTCCTGAGCGGCGGGCCGCACCGAAGGCTCCTGGTCGTCCTCATGGATGGCATGAGCATGAGCGACATGGTTCAGCTCCTCGAGAGCGCGGAGTTGGAGTCCGACCGCTGGTCGCCGGCCGCGTGGCGCCCGAAGGGCTTCGATGGCCTCGAGTTCGGCCTATTGCCGCCCGTTTTCGCCGCCCCACCGACCCTCACCCAAGTGAGCCGCGCCGCGTTCTTCGCCGGGGCCTTCAAGCCGGAGCTCGGGGACCAGAGCACGAGCGAAGACCGAAAGCGCTGGGCGGCCAACGTGGCCGTGCGAAAACTCCTGCCCGACGACGTGACCCCGGCCCTGCTCTTGAAGGACGAGCTGATGAGCGGCGGCCAACTCTCGGCGAAGGCCAAGGAACTCATCGCGCCCGACGAGGACGGCGAGAGCGTCGTCGCGGTGGTCATCAACGCGATCGACGACCACCTGAGCGGCGCCAAGCAGGTGCAGGTCGAGTGGGAGGTGAAGGACATCCCCGTGCTCCGCTCGCTGCTCGCTTCGGCCGCGATGGGCGAGCGCGCCGTGCTGCTCGCCTCCGACCACGGGCATGTCCCCGGCGAGCTCCTTCAGGCGACGCCGGGGGCCGACAAGGAGCGCGCGGGCGCTCGCTGGCGGGGGCTCGCCCCCGGGGAGCCGGCGGCACAGTTCGAGGTCGTGCTCTCGTCGCTCGTCGCCTGGGCGCCCAAGGGATGCGACCGGGTGGCGCTCATCTGGGACGAGCGGGTTACCTACGGCACCGCCAAGAACGGGGAGCACGGCGGCGCGGCGCTCGCCGAGGTCGTGGCGCCGTGCGTCCTCATCGTTCCCGACACGCTGGCGGACATGCGTCCCGGAGCGCCGGATTCGGGGCTTCAGCCGGCGCCGCGGTACGAGCCGACGTGGTGGCAGCTCGAGGTCGAGGCGGAGCGGCCCCGCGCCGAGACCGCGGCGCCGACGAAGACCAAAGCTTCGGCCCCGACGGCCCAACTGCCGCTCGGGCTCCACGGGGGCGCACCCCCCTCGAGCGTCTCGCCTCCGCTCGTCGAGAAGCTGCGGGCGACGAAGCTGTTCAAGGTGCAGGCGGAGCGGCGGGCGCCCGCGCAGGTGGCCTCGGCCCTCGAAGCGCTCGGCCTCGTGCTCGAGCAGGGCGGGCAGCTCGGTTTCGCCGAGTTCGCGCGGCGCGCGAAGCTGCCCTCGTTTCGCGCCACCGGCCCCTTGAACGCGATGGCCGAGCTGCTGAACGTAGACCAACACATGCCGGTCGTCGTGGACCACGCCGGAAAGCAAGTCACCGTGAACGCGGACATGCTCGCGCAGCTCTTCGAGGTGAAGGCGTGAGCGAGCCGACCCGACTTCGGCGCCAGGAGGTGGTGGATGCGCTGAGGCGGGGGACCGTGCCCCGCCGGGGCCTCGATCTGTTCGCGGTCGGGATGGAGGGTTTCGCACCCACCTTCGCCGAAGAGCTCGGGGCCGTCGCGGCCGGCCGAGGCGGTTTCAAGGCGATCCGCGGCGATTTCGGCTGCGGAAAGAGCTTCACCGCCCGATGGTTTCAGCAGACCGCGCAAGCCGCGGGCTTCGCAACCGCCGAGGTGCAGATCTCCGAAAACGACACCCCGCTGCACCGGCTCGAGACGGTGTACCGGCGGGCGCTGGAGGGTTTGCGCACATCCCAGCACCAAGACGGGGCCTTTCGCGCGCTCATCGAGTCCTGGTTCTATTCGCTGGAGGACGAGGTGATCGCCGCCGGCACCCCGACCGACGACGTCGAGGGCTTCACGAAGGCGGTGGGCAAGCTTCTGGAAGCCCGCCTCGCCGACGTGTCGGCGAGCCAGCCCCAGTTCGCGGCCGCGCTTCGCGCCTGCCACGCCGCCCGGGTCAACGAGGACGCGGCCACGGTCGAGGGGCTCGTCGCATGGCTGATGGGCCAGCCCAACGTGGCCGCTTCGGTGAAGCGCAAGGCGGGCATCAAAGGCGACCTCGACAACACCGGCGCCCTCGCGTTCCTTCGGGGCCTCCTGGTCGTCCTCCGGCAGACCGGGAGAAAGGGCCTGGTGCTCGTCCTGGACGAGCTCGAGACCATTCAGCGCACGATCTCGACCTCGCGCGACAAGAGCCTGAACGCGCTCCGGCAGCTCATCGACCTCATCGACGACGAGCGCTTTCCTGGCCTGTACCTTCTCGTCACCGGCACCCCCGCCTTCTTCGACGGGCCGCTCGGCGTGCAGCGCCTGAGCCCGCTCGCTCAGCGCCTCCACGTGGACTTCGCGAAGGATGCGCGCTGGGACAACCCCCGAGCGGTCCAGCTCCGCCTCGCGCCCTTCGACGAGCAAAAGCTCGTCGAAGTGGGATGCCGGATCCGCGACCTGTACCCCACGGAGCACGGCGAGCGCATCGCCGCGAAGGTCGGCGACGACACCATTTACGCGCTTTCGCAGCAGGTCACCGGCAAGCTGGGGGGAAAGGTCGGGGTGGCGCCCCGCATCTTCTTGAAGAAGCTCGTATCCGAGGTGCTCGACCGCGTGGACCAGTTCGAGGACTTCGACCCGAGCGAGCACTATGAGCTTCAGCTCGGGACCACCGAGCTGAACCCGGAGGAGCGGAACGCCGCGGGCTTGAAGACGAGCGCCGATGACATCGAGCTCGAGCTTGGGGAGCCGCCCGGCGGCGGGGAACTCCCGTGAGCGGCGCCTTCGAACGCCTCAGCCCGGCCCTCCAATACCAGATCGTCAACATCCTTGGCTTCTCCGCCCTGAGGCCGGTCCAGGAGCTGTCCATCCCCGTGATCCGATCCGGGAGAAACGCGATCCTTCTGGCGCCCACGGCCGGGGGAAAGACGGAGGCGACCTTCTTTCCGCTGCTGTCCGCGATGGACGAGGCCGGGTGGAGCCCCACCTCGGTCCTGTACCTCTCGCCCATAAAGGCTCTCCTCAACAACCAGGAGGCGCGGCTGAGCCGCTACGCGGAGCTGCTCGGCCGGCGCGCCTTCAAGTGGCACGGGGACACCAAGACCTCCGAGCGAAAGAAGTTCATCAAGGACCCGGCGGACATCCTCCTGACGACGCCCGAATCCCTCGAGGCGATGCTGATGAGCGGGCGGGTCCCGAGCCGGCTCTTCGCGCACATCGAGGCGGTCGTCATCGACGAGATCCACGCTTTTGCCGACGACGACCGGGGCGCGCACCTGGTGGCGGTCCTGGAGCGCCTGCGGCGCTTCGCGCGGCGCGACTTTCAGCGCATCGGGCTGAGCGCGACGGTCGGCAACCCGGACGCCATCCTCCGATGGATGAAGGGGAGCAGCCAGCGAGCTGGGGCGGTGGTTCGGCCGCCGCCCGAGGCGCGGGCGCCCGAGCTCGGCCTCGACTTCGTAGGCGATCTCGACGGGGCGGCCCACGTCATCTCGAAGCTGCACCGGGGGGAGAAGCGGCTCGTGTTCGTGGACTCGCGGCGCAAGGTCGAGAGCCTCGGCCGAAAGCTCCGTGAGCGACAGATCGACACCTATCTCATCCACGGATCCCTCTCCGTCGAGGAGCGCCAGCTCTCCGAGCGCATGTTCACGGAGGGCAACAACTGCGTGATCGTGTCCACATCGGCGATGGAGCTGGGGATCGACATCGGCGACCTCGACCGCGTCATCCAGATCGACAGCCCGGGCACCGTGTCCTCGTTCCTCCAGCGGATGGGCCGCACGGGGCGCCGCGCCGGCCAGGTCTCGAACTGCACCTTCTTGTGCACGGACGGCGGTGGGCTGCTCGAGGCGGCGGCCATCGTTCGGCTGTTCCGCGAGGGCTTCGTCGAGGCGGTCCGGCCGTCGTCCAGAGCGAGCCACATCCTCGCCCACCAGGTGATGGCGCTTTGCATCCAGCAGGCTGGCCTGCCTCGCAGTGACGTCCTCGCCTGGGTGTCGGGGACTTCGAGCTTCGCCGATCTCCTCGACGAGGACATCGATGACATCCTCGATCACATGCTCGGCGAAGACATCCTGGCCGAAACCGGCGGGGTGCTCTGGCTCGGTCCCAAAGGGGAGAAGCTCTTTGGGCGCCGCAACTTCTCTGAGCTCTACGCGGTGTTCTCGACGCCGCGCCTCGTCGTCGTCGCGTGGGGCGGCAAGGAGGTCGGCACCGTCGATGCCCAGTTCCTCGCGAATCTCCAAGAGAAGAACGAGCGGAGCACGTTCATGCTCGCCGGCCGGCCGTGGTTCATCGAGTCCGTGGACTGGCGAAGAGGCCGCTGCGCGGTCCGGCCCGCCGAGAACGCGGCGGCGGCGCGCTGGTCCGGCGCGCCCAGCTTCCTGAGCTTCGAGGTCTGCCAGGCCATTCGTCGCGTCCTCGTCGGCGAGGAGTTCGACCCATCCTGGAGTCGCCGCGCGACGGAGACGCTGACCGAGCTGCGCGACGAGCACGCCTTCCTTCGCGACGAAGCGACGCCGCTGACCGACGCTGGGCCCGACAAGATCCGGTGGTGGACCTTCGCCGGCGGCCGCGCCAACAGCCTGCTCGCGCGGCTCATCGAGGCCGAGCTCGGCGGGCGGTGCATCGTCCGGAACACCTCGATCGACCTGAGCGGTCGCGCGGGCCAGAGCATCGCCGGCGCAAAGGGCCTTCTTCGGACGCTGGCGGCATCGGGGCGACCCAACCGGGACGACGCGGGCCGCTTCGCCGAGGGCGCCATCCGCCACCGGCTCTCGAAGTTCGAGCCGTGCCTGCCGCCGCGGCTCCTCTGCCAGCTCTGGGCCGAGGCGGGTCTCGACCTGGAAGGCGCGACGAGCGCGGTCACGACGACCGCGGCGCTCACCGAGGCGCTGCCGCCCCCGCCGGCGACCCAAGAGGCGCTCGTGGGGAGCGCGTGGGTCAGCGCTTCGCGGGTCCGAAACGCGCTCCTCCAAGACTGGATCCTCGACTGGCTCGACCTCCATGGGGAGAACAACGGCTTTCGGCCGGACACCAAGGCGCCGTGGCACGACCCACGGACGGACTTCACGAGCTTCGTCTTCGAGCGGGCGCACGCCTTCGAGGCCGCCGTGCTCGCCCACCTCGGCACGCTCACCCGTGTCGAGACCATCGCGACGAGGCGCGAGGAGATCCGCTCGCCGGCGGCGGTGGAGCGGACGCTCGCCGCCATGCGGCGGGGCGTCCCCGTCATCTATCAGGGCGTGCTCCACGACGAAGAGAGCCAGACCTACGGCGCCCCCGACTTTCTGGTCCGAAGCGACGAGCTCCGGCGGCTCTTTGTCGACGCGCTCGAGGACTTCGAGGCCGTCCATCCGGCGCAAACCCTCGGACAGCCCTTTCACTACCGGGTCGTGGACGCGAAGTTCACGACCCTCTCCCTCCAACAGAGGACCGGCGAGCTCGGGAACGCGGGCTCGTGCCTCGCGTACAAGGCCCAGCTCTTCATCTATGGCCGCGCCCTCGGGGCCCTCCAAGGCTACCTCCCGCCGCGAGCCTATCTATTGGGGCGCTCGTGGCAGCAAGGCGAGGCGCGCGGCACTTCCGCCTTCGAGCGCCTCGCGCCGATGAGCCACACCCGAGAGATCAAAAAAGGCATGTACCTCGGCGCGGTGGTGAACGAGGCCGTGGAGTGGGTCCGTCGGGTGCGATCCGAGGGCTCGCGCTGGACGCTGCGCCCTAAGCCGAGCGTCCCCGAGCTCTGGCCGAACATGAGCCACACACAGGACGCTCCGTGGCGCTCGGCGAAGAAGCGGATCGCAAGGGATCTCGACGAACTCACCCTCCTTTGGCACGTCGGCCACGACAAGCGCGCGGCGGCGCACGCAGAGGGGGTCTTCTGCTGGTCCGATCCGCGCTGCACCGCCGAGACGCTCGGCGTCGTCGGGGAGAAG
Organism: Myxococcota bacterium; assembly: GCA_036788295.1. Classification (GTDB taxonomy): domain Bacteria; phylum Myxococcota; class Kuafuiibacteriia; order Kuafuiibacteriales; family Kuafuiibacteriaceae; genus JAHQVK01. Next base: position 972 of record DAIQNR010000122.1, on the reverse strand, counting down.
ACGGGCCCGACGCTCGATGCGATCTTGGCCGCAAACCGCGACGCCGCCGGCCCCGTGCTCCGCCCCGAGCGCGTGACCGCCGACGAAGCCGTCTGGCGCCCGGTGCCCGCGCTCGAGTTCTTCGTGGACTTCGAGACGGTGAGCGACCTCGACGATGACTTCTCGACCTTTCCCGAGCGCGGCGGCCACACCCTGATCGCGATGATCGGCTGCGGCCACGTCGAGGACGGCGCCTGGCGGTTCTGCGCGTTTACCGTCGATGCCCTCGCCGAGGCGTCGGAGGCCGCGGTCATCGAGGCGTGGCTCGAGCACATGGAGGCCGTCCGACAGAGGCTCGCCCCCGAGATCGAGAAACCGCGCGTCTTTCACTGGTCGAGCGCCGAGGTTTCCTTTCTCGACTCCGCGTTCAACTCCGCCCGCGCTCGGCACCCAGGCCGCGCCTGGCCGGAGGTGAACTGGTACGACCTGCTCCAGCGCGTCATCCGCGCCGAGCCCGTCGTCGTCCGCGGCGCCCTCGGCTTCGGCCTCAAACCCATCGCCCAAGCCCTCCACCGCCACGGCCTCATCGAGACGAGCTGGGGCAGCGGGCCGGGCGACGGACTCGGCGCCATGGTCGGCCTGTGGCGAGCCCAAGAGGAGGCCCGCGTCCAAAACCTCCCGCTTCGCGAGCTCGACCACGTTTCGGCCATCGAGCGCTACAACGAAAGCGACTGCCGAGCGATGGCCGAGATCCTACACCTCCTCCGGAGCAAAGCCTGAACGCGCGCTCCGCAAACCGAGGTTCGGAGTCCGAGCGGCGCCGGGCATCTCAGCACCAATCCCGCCGCGTTCAAACGGTGTTCTCTGGCCTGGAATCGAGGCTCATCCATGCTCGAGCGCCAGGCTTCCAAGACGAAAACGTCGGCCATGTATCCCAGGACGTGAGGGACGAAGCCGGGCGCGGCGGCAGGCAGGAGCGTATCCAGCCAGGCG
>DAIQNR010000121.1:0-15811 GCA_036788295.1 Myxococcota bacterium | reverse complement strand
GGCGCCGAGGGGGAGGAATGAGCCAACCGTCGTCTCCGCACGGGGGTGGGCCGACATCCGATGGGCTCGGCCGCGATCAGTCGGGCGCGGGGCCTCGGTCGTCTGGGTCTTCGGCGCGCAGGCCGAAGTCCTTCATCTTGTTTTGCAGGCTCTTTCTCGAGATCTCGAGCCGGCGGGCGGCCTTTGTGACGTTGCCGCCGGTCTCCTCGAGGGCCCGGCCGATGAGGTCCCGCTCGAGCGTGTGGGTGTGGCGGCGGACGATCTCCTTGAGCGGACCGACCGGCAGAGCCGGACGCGAGAGGACTTCCGTCGGTGGTGCTTCGCTTGCCGGTGGCTCGCGGGGGAGGCGGCGTGGATCCGGGGGCAAGGTCCGCTCCCGGAGCGCGTTCGGCAGCTCGTCGATGGTGACCAGCTTGCCTTCGGAGAACAGCACCGCCCGCTCGACCACGTTCTCGAGCTCCCGGATGTTGCCCGGCCAGTCGTAGGTCTCGAGCCGGTGAAACGCCTCGTCGGTGAGGCCTTCGACCTGCTTGCCGAGCCGGGCGTTGAACTTCTCTACGAAGCGCTCGACCAAAAGCGGGAGGTCATCGAGCCGGTCCCGGAGCGGGGGCAGGGCGATGTGGACCACGTTCAGCCGGTAGTAGAGGTCTTCGCGAAACCGGCCGGCCGCGACCTCGCCGGAGAGCTCCCGATTGCTCGCGGCCACGAGCCGCACGTCGACGTGCGTAGTGCTGACCCCGCCCACCCGCTCGAAGCTGCTGCTCTGCAGCGCCCGCAGCAGCTTCACTTGCATCTCGAGCGGGACCGAATTGATCTCGTCGAGAAACAGCGTGCCCTCGTGCGCCAGCTCGAAGCGGCCCGGTTTGCTCGTCGTGGCCCCGGTGAACGCGCCCCTCTCGTACCCGAACAGCTCCGATTCGATGAGCCCGTGGGGGATTGCCGCGCAGTTGATCTTGATGAGCGGGAACTTCGCCCTCGGCGACTCGCGGTGCAAAGCGTCGGCGATCAGCTCCTTGCCGGTGCCGGACTCGCCGGTGATGAGCACCGTCGTCGGCGAGGCGGCGACCTTCTCGATGGTGCGAAAGACGTCGTCGAGCGCGGGGCTGGTGCCGACGATGCCAAAGCGGCTGCCCCGCCCGCCGGCGGGAACCCCAGGCTCACTGTCTCGCAGCCGAGCGTGGGCGGCGGCTTTGCCGATGATCGCCCGCAGCTCGTCTTTGTCGAACGGCTTGGTGAGGTAGTCGAAGGCCCCGATTTTCATCGCGTCCACGGCGGTGTCCACGGTGCCGTGCGCGGTGAGCAGGACGACGGGCAGACCTGGAAATCGCTCCGAGATCCGGGTCAAGAGCTCCATCCCGTCCATGCCGGGCATGCGAAGGTCGCTGAGCACGACGTCGACCCGCTCGGTGAGCAGTTGGTCCCAAGCCGAAGCCCCGTCGTGGGCGGTGAGCACGCGGTAGCTCTCCCGGCGGAGCAGGGCCTCGAGCACCTTCCGGAGGTTCGACTCGTCATCGACGACGAGCACGGTCTGGCTGCTCCCGGTGTCCACCCGAGCGGAGGCTACCCGCATTTCGCGGGCGAAGGTCCACGAACCGGAGCCAGCAGGGTGCGGCGCTTCGGCCGGGCTGCACCGGGAAAGGGCGACGGCGTCGCCCCGGCGACGGCCGCCGCCTACTCCGCCGAGGGCTCCGAGTAGCTGAGGGCCCGGCGAACCGCCCGCTGGAAGGCCTCGGGCTGCTCGGCGAGGCTGAAGTGCCCGCTGCCCGGGATCACCACCCGGGTCGCGCCGGCGACGCTCGCGGTGTAGGTGCCGAACGACGATTCGGGGATCGGGTCGCACGGGCCGCTGATCACGGTGGTCGGCACCAAGGGGAGCCAGGTCAGGATCGGGGCCCAGTCGTACCCCGGTTCCATCTTTAGGTCGCGGTCTATGTAGGTTTGGAACGGCCGCAGGTCGATGTGCTCGACCCCGAGCCTCTCGAGCACTGCTCGATTCTCTGGGCAGGCCCAGGACGGGCCGATAATCCTCCAGTACTCCTCTGAGCAGTTGCGCAGGTCGCGCAAGCAGACCCGCCATTCCCCCACAATCTTCTGCCTGCGTTCGACTTCGCTCGCGTCGAGCCGGGCCTCGAAGTTCGCGCGCCAGTTGGCGTAGTCTCGGACGTTGATGGGGAACGGGTTCGCGAGGACGAGGCGGCTGATCCGATCCGGGTGCTGAGCGGCGTACAGCACCGCGAGCGCCGCCCCGTAGCCGTGGCCGAGAAAGTCCACCCGCCCCGCGCCACCAGGGACGAGCCCGTCCACGTAAGCGATGAGGTTCTCCACGTCTCGGACGTGGGTCTCAACGGTCACGCCGATGTCGTCGAGCGCCCCGAAGAAGGAGCGGCCGGTGGCCCGGGGGTCGAGGTACACGATGAGCCGGTCGGGCCGCTCGACCCCACCGGGGCCGAGCAGGAACTCGGTGGGCCGGTAGAGGTACTCCTGGCCGTGCATCGGGCCGGTCGGCAGCACGATGAGCGGGGGCATGGTGGACGTGAGAGTTCCCCGCACGGTCACGAACAAGGGGGTCGAGCCGATCAGGACCCGGCCCTGGGCGACGACCGAAGGATCAGCAAAACCGGCGTCGGCGCGCGTGGTCGGCCCCACGTCGCGGGGCTCGAGCTGCCCGCCGTCGTAGGGCTCCCAGGGGCCGACCCCCAAGTCCCCGCTCCCCGCATCGGGGACGGAATCGACGGAATCGGTTTCGTCGCAGGCGAGGAGGGCGAGGACCAACGTCCAGGCGGCGGCGCGGCGCATCAGGTGGGACCTACCGGTCTTGCACCGGAGTTGGCAAACCTCTGGCCGACGTAGCGAACCACGACCGGCTGGCCGCGACGGCCCCGGTTTCGCGGACGAGCGTGTCGAGGTGGGGCCGGTAGCGGGGCGGCAGCAGCACCACCGCCTCTCCGACCGTGAACTCGATCCCGGCCCAGGTGGGGCAAGCCTTCACGGTGGGCCCGTCGCCCAGGGGGCGGGCCTCGCCGTGGCCGGTGAGAAACCAACGGCCGGCCCGCAATTCGAGCTCGACCGCGCTTCGGCGCTTCAGCCCGGGCACGTTGAGCGCAAACGCGGTGAGCGGCCCGATGTCGGCCTCGACCACCGGATCCCGGGGCAAAGGCAGGCGGGGGCGGCGGACCAGGTCGCTGACGAGCGTGAAGCCAAACCGGAGGGCCCGCACCGACGCCCGGGCGGTGGAGACGGTCGCGGCAAAGAGCAGCGCGTTCAGGCCGGCGGCGACCGGCCAGGACACGACGGCGGCGAAGGCGAGCAGCGCGGCGGCGCCGACCTTCGCCAGTTGAAGGCCCGCGTCCACGAACGGAAGAGGGGTCAGCCAGGTGAGCAGGTCGAGCGCGGTGCGCACCACCGAGACCACGGTCACCACGAGCAGCCCGGCGACGAGGATAACGAGCCCTTCGACAAGGCCCGGCGCGCCAGCGGCGAGCGCGAGCACCGCAAACACCGCGATCGCGGACTCGCCGAGGCCCGCGATCTCGGCCAGCGGCTTCGACAGCTTGCTCGAGCGCCCGATGTGAAGGCCCGCCGCGCCGAGCCCAGTGAGCAGCACCAGAGCGGGGTGGGAGACAGCGGTGAGCCCCGCTGGCACCGACCCCAATCCGATGAGACCGGAAATGCCCATCACCGCGAGCGTGAACAGCGGGCTGATGCCGAGCGGTCCCAGCCAACCGAGCCCTTCGAGCCCCGAGGCGGCGAGCGCGCCGGTCTCGGCCTGGGCCGAAACGGCAAAAAGGACCCCGGCGAGCGAGGCGACCGCGAACCAGAGGCGACGACCCATGCCTCAAGCTAGCGCAAAGCGGTCGGAGGTAAGCAACGCTTCCCGCCGAAGGGGTCGATTCCGCGCCAGACGGGGGCCATCATGTCCTCGCCGCGGTTCGCAAGCGGACCTTCACTCCGGGATCGGCACGTCGCGGTCGGACAGCTCGTCGAGCATGGTTCGGGGGTCGATCTTCAGGCGCCGAGCCGCTTCGTCCACGTCGCCCTTCGTGGCGGCGATGAGGTCTTCGAGCAGCGCGCGGCGCAGCGACGGAGGCTCGCTTTCCCCGGCGAGAGCCGGGGCGAGCTCCGCGAAGCCGACCGGTGTGGAGCGGAGGGCCCCCAGAACGGCCGGACCGGCGGTCGCGAGCCCAAAACGAGGGAGGACGCGGTCGGCGAGCGCGGCGAGGTCCTCGATCCGCTCTTCGAGGGGCAACAGCTCGAGGGTGAGCGCGCCGAGCCTGGTCTCGAGCACCGGCGCGAGCGTTCGAGGCGGCGCGATCGACCGAGAGATCAGGCGGGGCCCGCCCCCCCTGGTCGCGTGGTGCAGGAGGCCGGCCCGGTCATCGGGACCGAGTCGATCCGGCTCATCGAGGACCAAGGTCCCCGCTTCCGCTCGGGCGAGCGCGCCTTCGGGGCCAAGAAGAGGATCGGATCCGCAGCGGTGGAGCACGAACGGTCCATCCGCCCGCCGGCTCGAGTGGTGGAGCGCCCGGGCCCAGGCGGCCCGGCCGGAGCCGCGGGGGCCGATGAAGAGCACGCTCACCGGTCGGTCGGCGAGCCAGGCCACCCAAGCGGCGACGCGAACGGTGCTCGGGGACGCCGCCAGCAGCTCGAGCGGCGGAGCGACGGCGGGAGGCTCCCTCGCCGGCCGCTCCTCCACCGAGACCTCGATGAGCGTGGAGCCAGCCAGGAACCGGTCGCCAGCCCGAAGCAGCGCCCGTTGCCGCCGCTCCCCGCGCACTTCGCAGCCGTTGGTGCTGCCGAGGTCGCGCAGCCTCACGAGGTCGGCTTCGAGGTCCAGCTCGGCGTGAAATCGGGAGACGGTGTCATCGCCGAGGCGAAATCGGCGGCCGGTGCCACCCCGAGCAGGGCCGGGTGGCGAGCAGGGACGAAGCAGGTGCCGGCGTCGGGGCCGTCGAGGACCTCGAAGCGCCAGCGCCGCTCGCGGATCGGTCCATCGAGCCCGCCGACGTAGACCTCGGACGGGCTCATGGGGGGCCTTTCTCCGTTCGCCGAGCGACCTCGGCCTCGACCCGGCGCCGGACGAGCAGCGAGAGCGCCGCCACCGAGGCGATGGTCGCGAACAAGCCCAGGCCGATGAGCAGCCACTGCGCTGTCGAGGTGGGCTCGGCCTCGGCGTAGGTCTTCATCCCTTCCCGCCCCGCCGCCCCGAGGCTCACCCACACGATCTGGGTGGGCAGGGTCGCCACCCCGGTGGCGACGAGGTAGGGCACGAAGGGAATTCGAGCGAGGGCAAACGCCCACCCGGTGGCGCCGAGCGGGAGCGCCGGCGACAGCCGGACGAGAAACACGAGCCACGGACCGCCGTCCTCGATCGCGCGGAGCAAGAGCCCCAAGTTCGGCCGCCGGTCCACGAACCGACGCGCCCAGCGGCCGGGCCGCCGGGCGACGAGCAACCGGCAGAGGCCGGCGTGGGTGACGACGCCCGCCATGACCACCGCGGTCCCGGCCGGCACGCCGAGCACGGCGCCGATCGCGGCGGTCACCGCCGACGCGGGCAGCCCAAAGAGCGCGTTCACGACAAAACCGATGAACAGAATCGAAGCCGCCGCTTCCGGAGCGGCCGAAGCGGCCTCGAGCACGCGGTCGAGCAGGGCCACGGGACTCGGTTAGCACGGCGAAGCGGGGCGGGCGACTTCGAGCGAGCCCCTCGGCTTTGGGGGCGAGGGTTGAGGAAGTCGGGACACTGGGGCCAAATGCAAAAAAGGGCAGCCCAAAGGGCCGCCCTTTTTTGGGACCCGCCCCGTCTCCGGGTCAGGTCCATTCTCCGACACGCTCGGCAAGCGAATCCATCCGGCCGCCGATGACATCGTCAGGCGTCGCGGCATTCGTGTCGACTCGAAGTCACGCCCAAGCAAGTCCCATCCGGTCGACTCGTCGGGACCAGGCCGTCCTCCGAACCTTCACATCCATTCGCCCCCCGAGGGGTGCCATCCCATGCTGGGCATGGGTTTGCTTCATCTGGGATCGAATTGTACCTCGAGTAAACTCTCGATCTTCATCGCCTCCCGCGCTCTCCTCCTGGCCAGGCCCAACGCACAAGCCACCGGGTCACAGCGCGCGACCCCCAAAGCCACCTCAGGCTATCCCTGGCCGCCTTCGGAGTCGAAGGCGACGCTAGGATGTTTTCCGAGAGGGTTCCTCGGGCGCCGTCTACGAGAGTGAGTATCGGTCAGCGGGGCGGCAGAGGCAAGTCTTCCCGGGAAAAAGCCACGAGGCGATGACGTTTCTGAGGCACGAGCGCGGCCGGTTCTGCAGCCGTTGCGCCCGGGGGTCAGCGCCGCTGCGCGACTCGGAGCACCGAGACGGACAGCCCGAGGAGGACCGCGCTCTGCGACAGCAGCCAGATCCGGTCGAGGGCGCCGGCCACCCCGGGCACGCCGAGCACGTCGGTGGAACCACCGAAGGCAGCGAGGGCGAGGTGGGCGGCCCAGCCCACCGACAGCCCCACGAGCAGCCCCCGGAGCCGCGGCACCCCGAGCAGCGCGACGCAGAGCCCGATCATCGGCAGCGCGGACGCCCACAGGGCGCCGAAGTGGGTCGCCGCGCCGAAAGCGAGGTCCCACCGGGGCAGCGCGAAGCCGAAGACACCGGGGAGGAATGCGATCCCGGCGGAGGCCCACCCCGCGCCGAGCAGCGCGCCTGGCCCGAGCGTCACCTTCAGAGCGGCCCGCCCGAACCGGCGCAGGCCGTGGGCGGCGATCCCGAGCAATCCGAGCAGCGCCGCGCCGAGGTGGGCGGGGCTGCCTCGCTCGGCCCGCGCCGCCTGCACCGCGGCGGCGGCGTTCAGGAGGCCGTGTCCGTAGCGCTCGTCCGGCCCGGCGGCCCCCAGGTCCTGCGCGGTCTCCTTCAGGATCTTCTCCACCCGGTCCGGGTTCGTGACCCCGGCCGAGATGACGAGCGCGGCCACCCCGGCGACGTGGGGGGCAGCCATCGAGGTGCCTTGGTAGGCGAGGTAGAGGTTGGTCGCGTTCGGGCGCTCGGCGGTGATCGTGTTTTGAAGGATGCCGCCGGCCTCACCGCCGACGTTCTTGTCGCCGCCGGGCGCGGCCACCGCGATCTGCGGGCCGTAGGAGCTGTAGAACGCGAGCTGCTTCGTGGGGCCCACCGAGCTCACCGCGAAGGCCCCCGGGTAGGCGGCGGGGTATTCCACCCGGCCGCGGCCGGTGTTGCCCGCGGCGCACACCACGATCGTCCCTTTGCGGCGGGCGTAGGCGACCGCCGACTCGAGCACGCGGGACCGGGGTCCGCCGCCGAGCGAGAGGTTCATGACGTGCGCCCCTTCGTCGGCGGCGAAGCGGATCGCGTCGGCGATGTCGCCGGCGGTGCCGAAGCCCCGCTTCGACAGCACCTTGAGGGGCATGATCTTCGCCCGGTGGGCGACGCCGGCCACCCCTCGGCCGTTGAAGGTGGCCTGCGCGATCGTGCCCGCGACGTGCGTCCCGTGCCCGTGATCGTCGTTCGGGTGCTCGGTGTCGGTGATGAAGTTGTAGCCGGGCACGAAGCGGTCGGCGTCGAGGTCTTCGACCCGCTCGAAGCCTCGAAACCGCTCGTAGGCCACCCCGGTGTCGATCACCGCGACGACGACCCCGGCCCCGTCGGCGTGGGCCCAGGCCTCGGCCGCGCCGATCATGCGGAAGGACCACTGCCGGCTCCACAGGGGGTCGTTCGGCTGCTTCGGCCCCCGGTTCGCCTCGGGCGGCGGGGCCAGCTCGTGGCCTTCGAACGCGATCGCGTCCTGCTCGGGGAGGCCGTAGACGTAGTTCGGCTCGGCGTTTTCGACCCTGGGGTCGCCGGCGAGCCGCTCGAGCAGCTCGGGGATGCGGTCGGCTTCGACGTCGGCGATGAACAGGCGCTCGTCGGCGGCGTGGATCGAGTTCAGGCGCAGGTCGATGCCGCCGAGCAAGGCCTCGATCGCCGCTTCGTCGGCGTCGTTGGTGCTGTCGACCAGGTCGACCAAAATCTGGGTCACCGGGGGCCGCTCGGCCCGAGCCGGCGAAGCGGCGAAGGCGAGCGCCGCAGCGGCGAGGAGCGCAGTCTTCATGTTCGGTCCTTCCTCTGGGGGCGGTCGGTCGGGCGGACCGTCTCGGCCGCCGCCCCTCGCCCGCGAGCATGCGTCCGCACCGGCCCAGCCGTCGAGCCCCGACCGGGGTCAGCGCCCTCCGAGGCGGTCGAGGGCCGAAGCGCTCAGGGGCGCTCGACTTGGATGGGACCGAAGCCTTGGTCTTCGAGCGCGGGCACCACGGTCTTCGCGTCGCCCACCAGCAGGATCTGCATCAAGTTCGGCAGGAGCTGCTCCTGGGCGACCTCGTTGACCGCGGTGAGCGGGACCGCGGCCCGGCGGGGGCCGAGCTCGGTGAAGTGGTCGAGCGGCAGCTCGTAGGCGAACAGGTCGGCCGCGGTGCCGCCGAGGTCCGAGATTCGCTCGAACTGCCCGGGGAGCCGGCGGACCGTCGCCGCCTTCACCCGCTCGAGTTCGTCGTCGCCGATCGGATCCTTCTCGATGCGCTCGATCTCCCGGAAGAACTCGATGAGCCCGGGCACGCTGTCTTCGCGGCGGAGGGCGGCGTAGGCGAGGAAGACTCCCACCCCGTTTCGCAGGGCAACCTGCGAGCCAGCGCCGTAGGTGTAGCCCTTGTCCTCGCGCAGGTTCATGTTGAGCCGGGACGAGAAGCTGCCGCCGAACGCCGCGTTCGCGAGGACGAGCGCGTCCTCCCTCCGGTCGCCCCGGCCGAAGATCGGGCGGGCGAAAACGGTCATGGTCTGGGGGCTACCCGGCTTGTCGAGAAACACGATCTTCTCCCTGGGGCGGGGCTTCACCGGGGGGATCGAGAACGAGGCCGGGTTGTCCGCCTTCCAGTCGCCGAAGTGCCGCTCGGCGAGCGCTCGGGCGCCGGCCAGATCGATGTCTCCGACGGCGATGAACGCGGATCGCTCCGGCGAGATCAGCCGGGGGTGGTGGGCGCGCACCTCCTCGACGGTGACCGAGCGGACCGACTCGGGGGTCCCGGTCGGAGGGTGCCCAAACGGGTGCGCTTCTCCGTACACGAGCGAGGGGATCCGCAAGAAGGCGAGCCCCTGGGGCGAGGCGAGCTGCCGCTCGATGCTGGCTGCGGTCTGGGCTTTCTTCCGCTCGAGGTCCGCGGCGACGAGCCGGGGGCGCCGGACCGCGTCGGAGAGCAGGGTGGCGAGCTGGCTTGCGTGGCGGGTCAGCCCGCTCACCGACACCGTGCCCCGGTCCCGGTCGCCGCCGGCCCCGAAGCTCGCCCCGAGATCGGCGACCGCGTCCGAAAACGCGAGCGCGTCCCGGTCCCCCGCGCCCTCCTCGAGCATCGCGTACACCAGGCTCCCAAGGCCCGGGCGCTCCGCGGGGTCGAGCGCGGCCCCGCCTCGGGTCGTGATTTGAAGCCCGATCACGGGGAGGTTCGGCTGGGTCGCGACCAGCACCACGAGCCCGTTGTCGAGCTGGTCCCGCTGAAACGCGGGCAGAACCAGCGGGCGGGGGGGCCCGAGCGGGGGCGGGGTGGCCCGCCACGACGGGTCTTCGGCGGCGAGGGCGAGAAGGAGCATCGCGGCGGCGTTCATCGGTTGTCCTCCTTGGCCGCGTTCATCTCGGCGGCGGGACGGGCCTTCACCATGAGCCGCGCCGGGGTGAGCCAGTCGTCCTGGGCTCGGCGGATGTCCTCCGCGGTCACGGAGCGGTACCGATTCAAATCCCAGCCGAGTCGCCCCGGGTCGCCGAAGTGGTGCTGGTAGGTTTGAAGCTGCTCGGCCCGCCCGCCAAACCCGCCGAGCCGCTCGAGCCCGAACAAAGCCCTCGTCTCCTGCGCGTTTTTCGCCCTCGCGATCTCGGATCCGGTGGCCGGTCGCTCCCGCAGCTCGGCGAGCACCCCATCGATCGCGAGGAGCGCGTCGTCGAGCGACTTTCCCGGCTGCAGCACGACGTCGATCTGAAACTGACCCCCGGCCATGTACTCCCGAAAGGAGGCGCTCACGCTCTGGGCGACCGGGTTTCGAAAGCTCAGCTCGGCGTCGAGCCGAGAGGAGCGGGTCCCGGACAGGACGTGGGCGAGCAGGTCGAGCGCGGCCGCGTCTTCGTGAAAAGCCGGCGGCCCTGGCCACACCACCGAGAGCTTCTCGAGCTTTCCTACCGGCTCGGCGAAGTCGATGACGGTCTCCTGCTCGAGCTTCGGCGGAGCGAGCTTTGGACGGGGAGGCTTTGGCCGGCCGGTCAGGGGTCCGAAATACTTCTCGACGAGCAACTTCGCCTGTTTTGGCTCGAAGTCTCCGGCGAGGGTCAGGGTCGCGTTCGCCGGGGTATAGTAGGTGAGAAAGAAGTCCTGCACGTCTTCGATCGTCGCCGCGCCGATGTCCTCCATGCTGCCGATCACGTTCCCGTAGTAAGGGTGCGAGGCAGGGTAGAGGGTTTGGGTGATGCGCTCGTCCATGAGCCCGTAGGGCGCGCCCTCCACCGACTGCTGGCGCTCGTTCCTCACCACGTCGACCTGGTTTTTCAAACTGGCCTCGGTGAGCGCATCGAGCAGAAACCCCATCCGGTCCGATTCGAGCCAGAGCGCCGACTCGAGCGCGTCGCTCGGCACGGTCTCGAAATAGTTGGTGCGATCGAAGCTGGTGGTGCCGTTCATCTGGGTCCCGCCGAGGCGCTCGAGGATCGGGAAGTGCTGGTCCTCGGCGACGTGGGCGCTGCCCTGGAACATCATGTGCTCGAACAGGTGCGCAAACCCGGAGCGACCAGGCCGTTCGTGCAGGGCGCCGACGTCGTACCAGAGGCTGACCGCGACCAGCGGCAGCCGCCCGTCCTGGTGCAGGATGACGGTCAATCCGTTGTCGAGCTGGTAGGTCTCGAAGGGGATCGATGGGGTCGTGTCCGCGGCCGGGGCCTCGGGCGGCCGGTGGGCGCAGGCGGCGGCGACCAGAGCGAGGGGCACCAGAATCGGTGCGAGCGGTCGTGGCACGGGCGGACGCTAGACCGGGCTCGGCCGAGCGTCGAGCCGAAGCCGCCGCCCCTCGAAACCCGGTGCGCCGATGGCCCGCCCCCGGTATGACTCGAGCATGGCCGACGGGCTCCGTTCCTTGCTCGAGGACCCGAAGGGCGCGGCCCGGCGGTCCTTGCACGAGCTCATCGTCCAGGAGCGGCGGCGCGCCCAGGCCCATCTCGACCTCATTCGCTATCTCGAGCCCGAGGCCTCTCGGGATCGACAGGCCGCGCTGATGCTCGACCGGTGGACGACGGTGGCGAAGATCGAGGGCGGGGTCACCGGCGTGCTCGGCTTCGCCGGGGTCCCGCTCAACCTGCTGATGTTCGCCTACTGCCAGATCGCGGTCACCGTGGGCATCGCCGAGGCCTACGGGGTGGAGCTGCGGGGCGATGCCGGGGAAGCGGCGCTGCTCGACGTGCTCGGCCGGGTCCACGGCATCGAAGACGTCATCCGGGCCAGCCCCCGGGTGCTCGGCGCGCTCGCCAAGGCGCTCGCGGTCCGGTACGGGCTCGGGACCTTGGGGCGCATGGTGCCGCTGCTCGCCGCCCCCGTCTCCGTCCGGCTCAACGAGCGGGAGATGCGGAGGGTGGGCGAGGCCGCGATGCGCCGCTTCGGCAACCTCATCCTCCTCACCTGAGCTGCTCCGAGCTTCACCGCGGTTCCCATCGGGGTCGGGTCCGCCGTTCATCGGTTTTCGCTCGGTGACCGGTTTTGGTACATCCGCCCACATGAGCCTTCAGGGGCACCGAGCCGGCCGGGTGCCAACGTCGGTGGTCGGCCGAATCGCGGGGCGGCTGCTCGGCGTCGTCGGGTTGGTGCTCGCGGTCGGCTGCGGCGACCCGGCGGTGCCGGGCAGCGACCGGCCCAAGGAGCGAGACATCGGGCCGGTGGCCGCGCCCGATTCTGGGGACCGCTGCGCGAGCAACCCGTTCGGCTGCACGCCCGACCAGGGGCGGGACGGCGCCTGCCGCTGCCTCTCTGGGCCCGATCCGTCCGACGCCGGGTCCGACGCCGGGTCGGGGGAGGACCGCGGGGTGTCCCCCGACCCGATGGACGCCGGAGCGCTCGACGTGCCCGCCGCCGAGGCTGGATCGGGCGGCGAGTGCCGGTCCGACGAGGACTGCCCGGGCGCCCAGCGCGCCTGCGTCTTTGCCAGCGGCGGACAGGAGGTGGAGGCCTGCGCCGGTCGAACCGGCTGCCGCTGCGTCACCGGCTGCGATCCGTTCGCGGAGCGGGCGCTCGCCGGCTGCGGGCCGGAGGAGGTCTGCTATTTCCTCGGCGACGCCGCCCCCCTCGAGGGGGCCTGCGTTCGCGATCCGGATCCGACCGCCGGCACCCAGGACGCGCCGTGCACCGTGCGTTTCGATGGACAGGGGCGCCGAAGCGGCAGCGAAGGGTGCAGCGAAGTCCAGAACTTCGCGTGCTGGGGGGCGAGCCCGGCCGCGCCGGCCGGTCGCTGCGCCCGGTTCTGCCGCCCCGGCCAGGACACCCTCTGCGAGCGCCTCGGAGACTACCGCTGCGTGGACCTCGCCGGGGGCGGGCTCGGTTTGTGCCTGCGCCAGAGCCCAGCCACCGACATCGGCCGCGCCTGCACCGACAACCGAACTTGCGAGGCTGGCCTGTGCGTTCCGGGCATCGGCTGCTCGGCCTCGTGCGAGGGGCTCGGCTGGTGCCCAGAGGGCTCGATGTGCCTCGATGTAGGCCAGCGAGTCTGCTTTCGCGAGTGCGCGACGGACGCGGCGTGCGCGTCGCTCGATCCGAACATGATCTGCCGGACCTTTGGAGCGGGCGCGTCGGCGTATTCCGTGTGCTTTCCGAGGTGCCGGGCCGATGCCGACTGCGGCGCCGGCGGGACCTGCGACCAGGGCACCGGCCGTTGCCGCTGAGCGGCGAGGCCAAGCCGGATCGACCCTGGGGCAACCCTGGGGTGACCGCGCTCGATCGTGCTTGATCGCGCTCTCCGCCCGCCGTTGAGTCCGGCCATGCCCACGAAGACCCCAGCGGCGAAGCCGACGCCGGACCCGAAGCCCGCCCCTCAGGTGGGAAGCCCAGCCCCCGATTTCGAGTTGCCCGCCGACGACGGCAGCACCGTCCGCCTGTCCGATCTACGAGGAAAGAAGGTCGTGCTGTTCTTCTATCCGAAGGACAACACCCCGGGGTGCACCGTGGAGGCGTGCGGGTTTCGGGATCTGCAGGCCGATTTCGAGGGCCTCAACGCGGTCGTGTTCGGAGTCAGCCGGGACTCGGTGAAGAGCCACGCCGGCTTCGTCGAGAAGCAGAACCTCTCGTTTCGCCTGCTCTCCGATCCGAGCGCGGAGACGATCGCCGCCTACGGGAGCTGGGGAGAAAAGAAGTTCATGGGCAAGACGAGCATCGGCATCCTTCGGACCACGGTGGTGATCGACGAGGAAGGAAACATCCTGAAGGTCTATCCCAAGGTCAGCACCAAAACCCACCCGGCCGAGGTGAAGGCGGACCTGGCCGCGCTGGGATGAACGGCGCGCTGTACATGGCGGCGATCCGCGCGCTGCCCCGGCGCCGGCTCTCCCGGGCGGTGCGCCCCCTGGCCGAGGTCCGGTCGGCGATGGCGGTGCGAAGGTTCGCCGCCCGCTACGGGGTGGACCTCACCGACGCCGAGCTTCCGCTCGACGGCTACCGGTCGATCCACGAGCTGTTCACCCGGCGGCTACGGCCCGGGGCCCGGCCGCTCGACCCCGATCCGGGCAGCCTCCTGTCCCCGGTGGACGGGGTCCTGTCGCAGGCGGCGGCGGTGGGGAGCGGAGTTCTCCCCCAAGCCAAAGGCCGAACCTACCCGCTTTCGGCGCTGCTCGCCGACGACGACGGACCGTATCGGGCGGGCAGCCACGCCTGCTTGTACCTCGCGCCGAAGGACTACCACCGCATCCACGCGCCCTGCGACGCCGCGCTCCACGGGCTCACCCACGTTCCCGGGGACCTGTACCCGGTCAACGAGATGGCGGTCGCGCACGTCGATGGTCTCTTCGCGAAGAACGAGCGGCTCATCGCCCACCTGGTGAGCGAGCGGCTGGGGCGGGTGGCGGTGGTCATGGTCGGGGCCACCATCGTCGGGAAGGTCCGGGCGACCGCGGCTCCCGATTTCGTGACCAACCTGCCCGGGGTGAAGGCGCCGCGCCGGCTCGATTTCAGCCCCCCTCTGCCCATCGGCCGCGGGGAGGAGCTCGGGGTGTTCGAGATGGGCTCGACCGTCGTGCTCGTGACCGAGCGTCCGGTCGTGTTCGTCCGCCCTCTGGGGGAGGCGGTGCAGTTCGGAGAGGCGCTCGGCCGGTTCGCGTAGCTCGTCTCAGCTTCAGCGAGGGCCGCTCTCGCCCGGCTCGGTGGTCGCTGGGCCGCCGAAGCCGGCGGGAGGAGCGTTTTCGAGGTCCGGGACCGCAGGCGGTCCGGGCACCATCCGCCGCACCTCGTCGAGCTCCGGGTGCGAGGGGTCGATCGTTTGGGCGGCCTCGAGCGCGGCGAGCGCCTCGTCCCGCTGCCCTAGCATCGCGAGCGCGCGAGCCCGAGCGACGAGCACCGGCGCTCGCTCCGGCGCCGCCAACGCCGCCCGGTCCAGATCCTCGAGCGCCGCCTGCACCAAACCGGCGGCCATTCGGGCCCGGGCCCGCCCCTCGAGCGCCTCCGAGAGCGCGTCCTTGTGGCGGTCGACCGATCCCAACCGGTCGAGCTCGAGGTCGAGCACCGAGAGGCAGCGCCCGACGTGGGCGGCGCGCACGCACCAGGCCTCGACCGCGCCATCCCAAGCCCCGAGGAGGGCCGGGTCCCGGTGGGCGGCGGCCAGAAACGCCTCTCCAGCTTCGTCGAGCCGCCCCGCCTCGAGCGCGGCCCGGGCAGCGTCGAGGGGGCGGTTCGGGCAGGCGGTGAGGGCGCCGGCGAGCGCGAGCGCGACGGGAGTGCGTCCCATGACCCCATTGGACATCGCCAATGCGAGGTGCGTCGAGCAACCGCGAAACCGGCCCAACGACCGCGAAACCGCCGCCCGGGCCCCGGTTTTCGCCCCACGCCCGGTCGTGAGCGGCGATGCAAAGACGGCGGGGGCGGGGGTTGACGGCCGGTGGGCCCCGGACGATACGGCGAGCCCAGATGCCGAGCGAACAACTCTATCTATTGGCGAACCTGGTGCCGGTGGCCGGGCTGCTCGCGTTGCTCTTCGCCTTCGTCTCGTCGAGGTGGATCTCGAGCCAGGACGAAGGCACGGACCGCATGAAGGAGATCGGCAACGCGATTCGAGAGGGCGCGATGGCCTTTCTCGCTCGCGAGTACCGAATTCTCGCCTACTTCGTCGTCCTGGTTGCCGTGCTGCTCGCGGTCGCGAACGTCGGCAATCCGAATTCCCACGGTCTCGTGGCCTTGTCGTTCGTGGTCGGGGCTCTGTGCTCGGGGCTCGCCGGATACTTTGGGATGCGGGTCGCCACCGCGGCCAACATTCGGACCACCGCCGCCGCCCGGACCGGCCTCGCCGGCGCCCTCAACATCGCGTTTCGTGGGGGCGCGGTCATGGGCATGTCGGTGGTGGGCCTCGCGCTGATCGGGCTCGGATCGTTGTTTCTGCTCTACTACACCTCGCCCGGGCTGCTCGGGCTCGAGAGCCTCCAGGCGCCGGGAGGGCTGAGCAAAGGGCTCGCCGTGCTCTCCGGCTTCTCGCTCGGTGCGTCGTCGATCGCGCTGTTCGCCCGGGTCGGCGGCGGCATCTACACCAAGGCCGCCGACGTCGGCGCCGACCT
>DAIQNR010000120.1:0-15996 GCA_036788295.1 Myxococcota bacterium | reverse complement strand
CCCCCATGTTAAATACCTGGAATTACAGGTCCACATACGTGATCGGTGCTCTAGCTCGACTTGTCAATCATCGTTCGGTGCGTGGGGTGCGCTGGGCTCCTGTTCGCTCGAAGGGGGAAGGAGGGGGAGCGAACCATCCGGCGCCGGTTTGGTGAGGTGGTAAACGGGCCCGGTGCCCGGCCGAGCGGCGTAGACCCAAAGGAGTTCAGGAGCGAGCCACGCGAGCTTCGGGCGCAGCGGACCGGCGACGACGATCGCCCCTGGGGGGAGCTCTCGCGCTCGCTCGACCGCGCGCTGGAGCAGGCGCATCTCCTTTACCCGCCGCTCGTGCTGCTGAATGATTTCTCCCCGGAGCGGGAGCAGCGCGCGCCCCCCGGGCAGCGGCAGCGAGAGCCACGATGGGTGTGGGCGCTGAGCGCCGCCTTGGTTTGGACCGGCAACTCCGAGCAGGGCCCCGGACAGGGCCGCTGCCCACCATACCCCCCGATTTCGGACCCCGAGACCGGCGGCGAGCAGCACCGAAAACGGCGCAGCGGGAACGAGATAGCTCGAGGGCGAGCTCCCGGGGATGGCCAAGAACAGGAGCCCCATGGTCGCGACCGCGGCCGCGGCGCCTCGGGTCACGCCGCCGCTCGCGGTGTCCTCGGCGAGCGCGGGGCCGAGCTTCGGCAGCCGACCCAGGGCCAAGACGACGAGAGGGATGGCCAGCGGTCCCAGGCTGGCGGGCAGCGAAAAGACGAGCCGGAGCGGGTCGTACCCGGCGGGGTCCTCGCTGTGAAGGATGCCGAGCCCTCGGGCCACGAGGGCTGGCGACAGCGCCGCGAGCGCCACCACGGCGGCGACGAGCGCGAGCCCGAGTGCGGCCCGAGGGCGCCTTGCATCGAGCGGCAGCGCGAAGACGCACGCGGGAAGAAAGATGAGGGAGGGCAGGCGAAACCCCGCTGCCAGGCCGAGGCTGACCCCGGCGACCGCCCACCGCCGCTCGGAGGCCAGCACCACCGCCCAGGTGCACAACGCGGTGCTGATGAGATAGTCCTTGCCGGAGACGCTCTCGGTGAAGACCACCGGAAGATGCACGGCGACCATCGGGCCGAGGATGCGCACGGCCTGCGGGGCGCTCTCGAGCGCCCGGTGCACGGCGAGCGCGACGAAGACCGCGCCGATTGCGCTCGCGAAGGTGAGAAGCAGAGGCAGACCGTCGAGCAGGAGGGCGGCGAGCAGCTCGTGCAGAGGGTTCGCGCCGTAGCGGGACGGGACGTATCGCCCGGTCTCTCGGATGGCGCGGGCGGCGAGTCCGACCCGCCACGCGTCGGGCTGAAGCCCAAAGCCAGGGCCGAGAAACGGCAGCCGAACCAACAGGACGAAGCCGCCGATCGCGGCCGCCTCCCACATCGCGCCCCCAAAGGCCCCACCTGGAATCGCCCGCATCAGGTGGAGGTGATGAGATCGAGAAACAGCAACGAGACCCCGGTATAGATGATGACCCCGGTGATGTCGTTGATGGAGGTGATGAGCGGCCCGGCCGCGATCGCCGGGTCGATGCCGAAGTGCTCGAGCACCGCCGGTTCGGTGGAGCCGAGCGCGCTCGCGGTGACCATCGAGACCCCGAGCGCGATGCCGACGCAGAGGCCGAGGTAGGGGTCCATCTGCCACAGGGAGACGATCCCCGAGACGGCGATCCCGCACGCCGCGGCCATGATCCCTGCGACCGTGAGGTCCCGGCGGATCGCGGACCGGAGCGTGCTCCGCTCGATATGCCCGGTGGCGAGGCCCCGGATCATGATCATCGCCGACTGCGTGCCCACGTTGCCGCTCATCCCGGTGATGACCGGCACGAACGTGAGCAGCACCACTCGGGTGTCGAAGATGACCCTGGCCTGGTTCAAGATCCAGCTCGCGAACAGGCCGGCCATGAACGTGGACAGAAGCCAAGGAAGTCGCTGGCCCACGATCCCGAACACCCGCTTCGAATAGATGACGTCCGACTCCGCCGCGGTGCCGGCGAGTTTGAGGAGGTCTTCCTCGGCCTCCTCGACCAGGACCTCGTGGATGTCATCGGCCGTG
Organism: Myxococcota bacterium; assembly: GCA_036788295.1. Classification (GTDB taxonomy): domain Bacteria; phylum Myxococcota; class Kuafuiibacteriia; order Kuafuiibacteriales; family Kuafuiibacteriaceae; genus JAHQVK01. The sequence goes on along the minus strand of DAIQNR010000120.1, from coordinate 13,932 downwards.
ATCCGCCCGATGAGGACCCCGTCGTCGTTCACCACCCCGACCTCGACCAGGGAGTAGCGGTCGAACAGGCGCGCTACCTCTTCCTGGTCCACCGCCAGGGTGACTTCCACGACCTTCGGCTCCATGACCTGCTCGACCCTGGTGCTCGGCTTCGAGAAGACGAGGTCCTGAAGGGCGAGGTGCCCGGCGTAGCGGAAGAGATCGTCCACGACGAAGACGGACATGATGTCCACCTCCGCTGCCTTTGCGCGCACGAGGTCGAGCGCCTCCCCGACGGTGGCCGCGATCGGCACCGCGACCAGCTCGGTCTGCATGATGCCGCCGGCCGAGTCCGGGTCGTAGGAGAGCAGCTGCTGGACTTCGGCCCGGTCCTCGGCGGGAAGGCTCTCGAGCACCCGCAGACGGGTCGCTTCGTCGAGCTCTTGGATGAGGTCGGTGGCGTCGTCGGTCTCGAGCTCGCCGACGATGCGGCGGAGGTCCTTCGGCGCGAGCAGCGGAACGAGCCGCTCCTGGTCCTCCGGGTCGAGCTCCGCGATCGCCTCCGCCGCTCGCTCGTAGCCGAGGTGACCGAGGACGACGACCGCCTTGTCGCCGGCGAGCCCCCCGAGCAGCTCCGCCACGTCGACCGGGTGGAGCAAGTCGAGGAACATCCTCAGGTCGGCCTCACGGCCGGGTAGGGTCAGCAGCTCGATCTCGTCGAGCTCCTCTTCGGTTCGGAGCGCCTCGGCCACCCCCCAGGCTTACGGTCGCCGCCGGGGCTGGTCAACCGCTGGCTCGCTCACAGCGGCGCCATCGGTCGGTCCGGCCGGTCGAGCCAGGCCGGTACCGGCAGGCCCTTGGACCGCAGAAAGGTAGGGTTGAACAGCTTCGACTGGTAGCGCTGTCCGTAGTCGCAGAGGATGGTGACGATGGTGTGCCCTGGCCCCATGGCCCGCGCGAGCTCGATCGCGCCGGCGACGTTCAGCCCGGCCGAGCCCCCGAGTACCATGCCCTCGTGCTCGGCCAGGTCGAAGACCTGCTCGACCGCGAGCTCGTCCGAGATGCGAAACGCGTGGTCCACCTCGAGCCCCTCGAGGTTCGCGGTGATCCGCCCCTGTCCAATGCCCTCGGTGATGGAGCTGCCCTCCGCCTTCAACTCTCCGGTCGTGTAGTAACTGTACAGCGCGGCGCCCATCGGGTCGGCGAGCCCGATCTGAACGCTCGGGGACCGCTCCCTCAGGTATTGGGCCACCCCCGCGAGCGTGCCTCCGGAGCCGACCGCGCAGATGAAGCCATCGACGTCTCCCCCCGTGTCGCGCCAAATCTCGGGCCCGGTCGATTCGTAGTGGGCCTGGCGGTTCGCGACGTTGTCGAACTGGTTGGCCCACACCGCTCCCTCGGGAAGCTCGGCCGCGAGCCGCTCGGCGAGCCGCCCCGAGTACCGGACATAGTTCATCGGGTCCCGGTAGGGCGCCGCCGGGACCTGCACCAGCTCGGCTCCAGCGAGCCGCAAGGCGGCTTTCTTCTCTTCGCTCTGCGTCTTTGGGATGACGATCACCGTGGAGAAGCCGAGCGCCTTTGCGACCATGGACAGGCCGATGCCGGTGTTGCCGGCGGTGCCCTCGACGATGGTCCCCCCGGGGAGCAAGAGGCCTCGCTCGATGGCATCGCGCACGATCCACAGCGCGGCTCGGTCCTTCACCGACTGCCCCGGGTTCAGAAACTCCGCCTTCCCGAGCACGGTGCATCCGGTGGCTTCCGACGCCCGGTTCAGGCGGATGAGCGGGGTGTTGCCGATCGCGTCGATCACGCGGGGATAGATGCTCATGGCCATGCGATCTCTCTTGTGCGGCGCTGGTTCAGTGGGTGGGCATCAAGATGCGCTCTTCGCTGGCGCTGCTGTCGTCGGGGCGGCGGACCCGAATCTCCGCCGAGCGGTACACCACCGACCCCGAGGGCACCGACTCGGTGAGCCACACGTTGCCGCCGATCACGCTGCCCCGCCCGATCACGGTGTCCCCGCCCAGGATCACCGCGCTCGCGTAGATGATGACGTCGTCCTCGATGGTTGGGTGGCGTTTGGCGTGGGCGTCCTGCTTTCGCACCGACAGCGCGCCCAGCGTGACCCCCTGGTAGACCTTCACCCGGTCGCCGATCCGGGTCGTCTCCCCGATGACCACGCCGGTGCCGTGGTCGATGAAAAACGGGACGCCGATGCTCGCTCCGGGGTGGATGTCGATCCCGGTGCGCTGATGGGCGTACTCCGAGATGAGCCGAGGGATCACCGGTACCCCGATCTGGTGGAGGCGGTGCGCGAGCCGATGGGCGGCGATGGCGTAGAACCCAGGATAGGCGAGGATCACCTCGTCCATCGAGGCCGCCGCCGGGTCTCCGCCGTGCAGAAACTGGGCGTCGGCGGCCAGGTCTCGGGCCACTTGAGGGATCGCCTCGATGAACATCTCGATCGGGTGCTCGGCCTCTTCGGCTTCGAGCCCGACCGCCGCGAGCAGCTCGTGCAGGTCCGCCTCCACCCGCTCCGCTTCGGCGATGAGGAACGCCCGCGACTCGGGGCAGCGAGCGAAGTGCGGGAACATCAAGCCGAGGCAGCCCTGCAGCACCTGTTCGGCCTTTTCCCGCCGAAGTCGCGGGTGCCGGTAGGGCGGGCGGCCGGCGAGGAGCTGGTCAACGAGGCGGGCGCGCACCCGCCCATCCTGGGGCGCCTCGGAGGGGATGCCAAGCCCTGGGTGACGCAGCGAGCCCCCGGCGGTGCTCATGGTCCTCGCCGGGATCCTCGGCGGTCGGGGCGAGGCGGCGCTCTCGTCCGAAACGAGGAGTCGCTTGCCGGGCCCGCTGCTTCGATGGAAGGTCCGCTCATGACCGAGGCCCCGGACCTCATCGGCCGCCGGGTTGCGGTGGTGGACGACGAGCGCAACATCCGCCGCACGCTGACGATGGTGCTCGAAGGGGAGGGCTACCAGGTCGAGTCCTTCGAGAGCGCCGACGCGTTCTTTCCGAGGCTCGAGCGGGGCGGGGTGGACCTCGTCCTGCTCGACGTCCGCATGCCCGGCACCGACGGCCTCACCGCGCTCGGCCGCATCAAGACCGAGCAGCCGGAGGTCCCGGTCATCATGATCAGCGGCAACGCGACCATCGAGGAGGCGTTCGAGGCCCGAAGCCGGGGGGCCTCGGACTTCGTCGAGAAGCCGCTCGCCCGGGAGCGGGTGCTGGTCAGCGTCGAGAACGCGATCCTCCAGAGGGCGCAGAAGGCCCGCCTGCGCGCGCTGGAGGCCGACACCCAGGGCGACGAGATGCTGGGGGATTCGCCGCCGATCGAGCGGGTCCGAAGCCAGATCGCGAAAGTGGCCGGCACGAGCGTGCGGGTGCTCGTGACGGGGGAGTCGGGCACGGGCAAGGAGCTCATCGCCCGGGCCATCCACCGGGCCTCGAAGCGAGCGGCCGGTCCATTCGTCAAGGTCAATTGCGCTGCGATCCCGTCCGAGCTCATCGAGTCGGAGCTGTTTGGGCACGAGAAGGGCGCCTTCACCGGCGCCGCCAAGCAGAAGCGGGGCCGCTTCGAGCTCGCGGACGGCGGAACCCTGTTTCTCGACGAGATCGGGGACATGAGCCTCGAAGCGCAGGCGAAGGTGCTTCGGGCTCTTCAGACCGGGGAGGTGGTCCGGGTGGGCGGGGAGAAGAGCTTCCTCGTAGACGTCCGGGTCATCGCCGCCACGAACAAGGATCTCGAAGAGGAGGTTCGCACCGGGAACTTCCGCGAGGACCTCTTCTTTCGGCTCTCGGTGGTCCCGATCGAGTCACCGCCGCTGCGGGAGCGCCCAGGGGACATCCGACTTCTATGCGAGGCCTACCTCGAGCGCTTCTCGCTCGAGCACGGGGTGAGCCCGCAGGTCACGCTCACCCCGGAGGCGGCGGCCGCCGTCGAAGGCTACGCGTTCCCGGGGAACGTCCGGGAGCTCAAGAACCTCTGCGAGCGTCTGGTGATCCTCGCGGAGAACCCGGTGCGGCTCGCAGACCTCCCGGAGAGCATCGCCGGGGAGCAAGGGGGATCCGGGCCTTCGCCCGGGGAGCCGCAGCTCGATTTCGAGCGCTACGGGACCGGCCTGACTCTGCGAGAGCTTCGCGAGCTGGTGGAGCGGGATTACATCGCCCTCAAACTCGAGGAGACCGGCTGGAACGTGACCCGGACCGCGGAGATGCTCGGCATCGAGCGGACGAACCTCCACAAGAAGCTGAAGCAGCTCGGTCTCAAGAAGATGGTCGCCCGAGGCTGACCGTGGCAGCCGACGAGGGACGACGGTCGGGGCCGCCCGAGGCACCACCTGGGGTGCTCGCCCGGGCCGAGCTCGCGCTCAGGCGGCCGCAGGTGGGGGACCCGGACCGGGCCGCCCGAGCGGTCGAGACCGCGCTCGAGCGGGATCCGTCGGCGCTCGCCGGTCCCGGCCGGGTGGAGGCGCTCGTGGACCTCGCCGGGGCGTCGGATTGGGCGTCGCGGGTGCTCGGAGCGGAGCCGGGGCTGCTCGAGCCGCTGTGCAGCGACCCCCATGCCATGGCCGGCAAAGCCCCGGAACCCACCCACGCTGGGTTTCTGCTGTCGGTGCGATCGCTCATCGACCTGGCCGGCGACGACACCGAAGTGTTCGATCGGGAGCTTCGGCGGCTGCGGACCAGGGAGGCCCTTCGCATCGCCCTCAGGGAGCTGCGGGGGGCGGACGTGCGGCACACCGCCCGCGAGCTGTCCGATCTCGCAGGGGCGGCGCTCGAGGGGGCGCTCGCCCACCACCGGGCCCGGCTCGAAGCGGCGGTCGGGCCGGTCACGCCGCCGTGCCGGGCGCTGGTCGTCGGGCTCGGCAAGCTCGGCGGCGAAGAGCTCAACTTCTCGTCCGACATCGACGTGCTGTACGTCTACGAGCACGACGACGGGCAGGCAGGCGCGCTCTCGAGCCATGAGTTCCATGTCCGCTTGTTCGAGCGGGTCACGTCGACGCTGTCTCGGCTCACCGAAAGCGGGCGGGTCTGCCGGGTGGACATCGACCTTCGGCCGGAAGGGCGGACCGGCCCGCTGTGCAACAGCCTGGCGAGCCTCGAGCGATACTACGAGACGTGGGGGCAGCCGTGGGAGCGGGCGGCCTGGATCAAGGCCCGGCCGGTGGCCGGGGACCTCGAGCTGTTCGACGAGGTGCTCGCCTTCGCCCGGCCCTTCGTCTACCGCAGCACCCGGGACCTCGCCGTGGTCGAGGGGGTGCTCGCCATGAAGGCGAAGATCGACAAGCAGCAGCGACGGGTCGGCAAGTCCTCTTTCGACGTGAAGCTCGGCCGGGGTGGGATTCGAGAGATCGAGTTCTTCGCCCAGGGCCAGCAGCTCCTGTACGGCGGGCGGGACCATCGGCTCCGGTCGGGGAACACGCTCGAGGCGCTGCACGCGCTCGAGGTCGCCGGTCACGTAGGGGCGAAGGCGCGAGCGCGGCTCGCCGATGCCTACCTCTTCCTTCGCACCGTCGAGCATCGCATCCAGCTGGTGGACGACCGCCAAACCCACGCCGTTCCCGAAGGCGCTGCCCGGGCTGCCATCGCTCGCTCTTTGGGGTTCGGCTCGGGCGATGGCCTCGCCGACGCCCTTCGCATCCATACCACTCACGTCCATCACCTGTTCACGGGGTTGCTCGGTCAGGCGCAGGACGACCCACCGGCGGCGCCGGAGGTGCTGCTGCTGCTCGACCCCGAGCTCGGCATCGAGGCCAAAAGAGCGGCGGTCGAGGGTCTAGGGTTTCGGGAGCCGGAGAAGGTCATCGCCGCGCTCGCTTCGGCCGCCCGCTTGCCGCGCAGCCCGTTTCACCCGGCGGCTTCCGAGCGCGGCCACCGCCTCGCCGCGCAGCTGCTCGCCGACTGCCTGTCGAGCCCCGAACCGGAGCGGGCGCTCGAGTACTTGCCGGTCTTGCTCCGGTCCGCGCTCGCCCACGGCGCCTACTTCGAGAAGCTCGAGCGCCCCGACCTCCGTCGGGGGGTGGCGAGGGCGCTCGGGGCGAGCGACCTCCTGGCCCGCATCGTCGTGAGCAGCCCGGATCTGCTGACCGACGTCCTGTTCTCCGCCCCGCTGCCGCCGGTGGCCGCGGTCGCCGGCCGCGTCGCCGAGCTCACCGATCCGGCGGACATAGAAGGTAGCTTGCATGCACTTCGGACGACGAAGCAAAGGGCGATCCTGCGCGTCGCGCTCGCGGAACTCGCTGGCGCGGTGCCGCCCGAGGAGGTCTGGCAGCGCTCGTCGCGGCTCGCCGAGGCGCTGCTCGGGGCTGGCCTCGAGCTCGCGCTCGCCGACATGTCGGCCCGGTACGGCCCCCCCGAGGACCCGGAGGCCGCGCTGGTCCTGCTCGCCGGGGGGACGCTTGGCGCGGAGGAGCTCGGCTACCGAAGCGACGTGGATCTCACCGCCTTGTACCTGGGTCAAGGCGAGACCCGAGGCGCGGCAAAGCCGCCGATAACCATCTCTGAATACTTCACGAGGGGGATGCAGCGCTTCTTGTCGTACATCACCCTGCGAACTCCCCAGGGCGACCTGTACCCGGTAGACTTGCGGCTGAGGCCGTCGGGGTCGCAAGGTCCGCTCGTCGCTTCCCTCGACAGCTTCGAGCGCTACCACGCCCGCGGGCACGCCGCCCGGTGGGAGAAGCAGGCGCTCGTTCGAACCCGCACGATCGTCGGACCAGAGGCGGCGAGGGCCCGGGTGGAGGCCGCGCTCGAGCAGGCCACCTACGGGGGCGAGCACCGCCCGGAGGACGCAGCAGAGATCCACGCCATGCGGCAGCGGCTCGGCGAGCGCCGGCGCAGGGCGGACCGCTGGATCGACCTCAAGTTCGGGCCGGGCGGCATCCTCGAGGCCGAGTTCCTGGTGCAGCACCTGCTACTTCTGCACGGCGGCTCCGACCGCGAGCTGAGGGGGCCGAGCACCAGGGAGGCCCTGCGCCGGCTCGGCGCCGGCGGCCACATCCCCTCGAGGACCGCCCACCGTGTCGCCCGGGCCCACCGCCGGCTGCGCCGGGCGCTCGACTGGCTCCGCCTCATCCACGACCAAGCCCTCGACGGCGTGGGCAAGACCGAACGCGAGCTGCGCCCCCTCGCCCTCGCCCTCGGCTACGAAGGCGAATCGGCGGCCGCGCTGTTCGCCGGCGACCTCGAACAGGACCAGCGCCTCATCCATCGAGCCTACTCGGAGCACGTCGCCCAAAGCTGAATGGACCGGGCGGCACCAGGACGCCCGCTCGACCTCGTTTCGAGGGGGGAGCGCCGCCCCGCGCACGCGACTCGAAGCCATCGCGGGCGCCCGGCAAGCTCGGATGGAGGGGTGGGTGAACCACCTTCGTGCGAAGGCCAGTCAACCAGAATGAAATTCGGGGACCGTGACCTCAGGTGTCACTGCAGCGGAGTAGGCCACGGCGGCCATGAAGAACCCCAATCCCGACCTCCTCCCCGCCCGGATGCTGAACGAATATTCCTATTGTCCTCGGCTCTTTCACCTCGAGTGGGTGCAGCAGGAGTGGGCCGACAACGCCTACACGTACGACGGAAAGCGGATCCACAAGCGGGTGGACCAGGCCGTTCGGCGCGCCGGGTCCGAACCGGAGCCGGAGGAGGGCCGGCCCGTTGTCGGCCGCAGCGTGGACCTCGCTGACGAAGAGCTGGGGCTCGTCGCGAAGATCGACCTCGTGGAGAGCGACGGGATCGAGGCGACCCCCATCGACTACAAGCGGGGCAAGCTCCCCCGGCTTGACGATGACGTGGCATGGGAGCCGGAGCGCGTCCAGCTCGCGGCGCAGGCGCTGTTGCTCCGGCGGCATGGGTACCGGGTGGAGCGGGGCATCCTGTATTTCGCTGGCTCACGGCGGCGGGTCGAGGTCCCGATCGACGAGGTGCTCGTCGCCCGGACGCTCGAGCTGCGGGACGCCGCGCGCGCCTGCGCCGAATCCGAAGTCGCGCCGCCGCCGCTGGAGGACAGCCGCAAATGCGCGGGATGCTCGCTCGCCGGGATCTGCCTCCCGGACGAGCACGCGCTGCTGCTTCGGGGAAAGAAGCAGGAGAGGCTTCGCGAGGTGCGGGCCCAGCGGGTCGAGGCGTACCCGCTTCACGTCACCGACCCCGGCGCGGTCGTTCGAAAGAGCGGGCATGAGCTCATCGTGGAGCCACGGGAGGGCCCGGTGGAGAAGGTCCGGCTCGTCGATGTGTCGAGCCTTCAGCTCCATGGGGCGGTGAAGGTCACCGCGCCGGCTCTCCACGAGCTGATGTCGAGGAACATCACCATCTCCTACCTGAGCCGGGGGAACTTTCTGTACGGACGCACCCGCGGGCCCAGTCACAAGAACGTGCTCCTGCGCATCGCCCAGTACCAGCACGCCACCGACCCAGATCGAGCGCTCGCGCTGGCGCGTCGCTTCGTTCGGGCGAAGATCCGAAACGGCAGGACCTTCCTTCGCCGAAACGGGGAGGGGCTCGACGACACCCTGTCCGGCCTGGACGCGAGCCTCACCGCCGTGGATCGCGTCGATTCGGCCGAGAGCCTGCTCGGCGTCGAAGGCAACGCCGCGACGCTCTACTTTCGGGGCCTCGCCAAGCTCATCGAGGGCCGAACCCCGGCCCCGTTCTCCTTCGAGCGCAGGAACCGCCGCCCGGCCCGTGACCCCGTGAACGCTATGCTCTCGTTTGCGTACGCGCTCTTGACCACGAGCTGGACCGAGACGGTGGACCGGGTGGGTTTCGACGCCTACCTTGGCTTCTACCACACCCCGAAATACGGCCGCCCCGCGCTCGCGCTCGACCTCATGGAGGAGTTCCGCCCCATCGTCGCCGACTCGGTGGTGTACTCGGTTCTCCGACGGGGGATTTTCGACCCAGAGGACTTCATCACCACCCGCACCGCCTGCACCATGTCCAGGGCAGGCCAGCGCAAGTTCATCGACGCCTTCGAGCGGCGCATGGCCGAGTCCATCACCCACCCGGTGTTCGAGTACAAGGTCACCTACCGGCAGGTCTTCGAGGTTCAGGCCCGGCTGCTCGGCCGGTACCTCACCGGCGAGATCGAGAGCTTCCCGGAGTTCGTGGTCCGATGAACGGCGTCATCGCTTGGATCGTCTGCTACGACATCTGCGACCCGAAGCGGCTGCGAAAGGTCTACCGCCTGATGCGCGGTTTCGGCGAGCACTGGCAGTACTCGGTCTTTCACTGCGAGCTGTCCGCCGCCCGCCGGGTGCAGCTCATCAGCCTGCTCGAGGACGTCATCGACCCCACCGAGGACCAGGTCCTCTTTGCACCGCTCGGCCCCGTCGGTGGGCACAACCAGAAGAACATCGAAGTGCTCGGAATCCGCAAACCACGGATTCCACCCGGCCCCCGCATCGTGTAGGCTGCACCCACGTTCCGTGAAAACCGCAGACCACCACTTTCGCGAGCCGCGAAGCGCCGCCAAAACCCCCGGGGTCGCTCGACCACCGAAATCACAGCGCTTTCCGGCCTCCGCCCGGCCCCAGCCCACCGATCCGCACCCCAAAAGCCCACCACGCGGCCCACCGCTCGAAACCAAGCCCCAGTCTCCCCTGATCCCGGGACCTTACCCCCCGGGCCCTTCCCGGTCTGACATGGACCGGGCTCCATTGAAGCTTGAGCGCGTCGATGCGCACGTCCGGCAGGTCGAACCTTCCCGGTCTGACATGGACCGGGCTCCATTGAAGCGGTCAGCTGCGCGGGACACGCAATGCCCCCGACCTTCCGCTTCCCGGTCTGACATGGACCGGGCTCCATTGAAGCGAGACCAGCTCAACTCCCTGCTCCCAGGTGAAGTTGTTGTCGGCTTCCCGGTCTGACATGGACCGGGCTCCATTGAAGCGAGTCCGAGGATGTTTCTGGGAGGATTGCCACGCGCATCTTCCCGGTCTGACATGGACCGGGCTCCATTGAAGCGGGAGCGGTTCCCCGCCGCCGAGTGGATCCGCGAGCACTTCCCGGTCTGACATGGACCGGGCTCCATTGAAGCAGCTCGACGAGCACGAGCGGCTTGCCGGGCCGGACCAAGACTTCCCGGTCTGACATGGACCGGGCTCCATTGAAGCTCCAGGGCCGGCCTGTCATCATCGGCGAAAAACTCCATATCGACTTCCCGGTCTGACATGGACCGGGCTCCATTGAAGCATGCTCCACGCGGCCGTTTTGTCAGCATCCGAGCCGGGGCTTCCCGGTCTGACATGGACCGGGCTCCATTGAAGCACACCGCAAGCAAGCTTGCGTTTCTCCCGCGAAGGGACGCCTTCCCGGTCTGACATGGACCGGGCTCCATTGAAGCCCCGAAGTCCCGAAAGCATTCGCCTCGATCAAGCGGCGACCTTCCCGGTCTGACATGGACCGGGCTCCATTGAAGCGCCGCAACATCCGCGTTCGTGAGCGGGACCGAAATCGTGGCTTCCCGGTCTGACATGGACCGGGCTCCATTGAAGCCGACGAAGGTCCGGACGACGCCATGGCGGCGCGGGCCCCTTCCCGGTCTGACATGGACCGGGCTCCATTGAAGCGAACGGACCATGACCCGCACGACTTCGAGAAGCTGGATCTTCCCGGTCTGACATGGACCGGGCTCCATTGAAGCGTCCAGAAACTCAGGACCGGCGTGGTCAGCGTACGCCCAATCGGCTTCCCGGTCTGACATGGACCGGGCTCCATTGAAGCCGGTCCCGGGACGACATGATCGAGCGGGTCCGGGCCGCTACTTCCCGGTCTGACATGGACCGGGCTCCATTGAAGCTCATCTGCATGCGCTGCCGCATGCGGTAGGACGATGGGCTTCCCGGTCTGACATGGACCGGGCTCCATTGAAGCTTCGCCGCGACCGGCTTCTTCCGGTCGCGATACCCGAGCGCCGACTTCCCGGTCTGACATGGACCGGGCTCCATTGAAGCGCTCATCGCTTAATCGAGGGTACGAAGTAACCCACAACTTCCCGGTCTGACATGGACCGGGCTCCATTGAAGCAGCGTCTTGTCGTCGAAGAGCCCAAGAGCCCCCGCGATCTCGTCTTCCCGGTCTGACATGGACCGGGCTCCATTGAAGCGCCTATACCCTCCCTTGCCGCGACCCTCGCTCGCGAGCCTTCCCGGTCTGACATGGACCGGGCTCCATTGAAGCATGACAGGCCTCGCCGCAAACGAGACCCGAGCGGTCGCCTCGACTTCCCGGTCTGACATGGACCGGGCTCCATTGAAGCTGCAGCGCCTCGCCGATGCGGCCAGAGATAGATGACCTTCCCGGTCTGACATGGACCGGGCTCCATTGAAGCAACGCCGTGATACTCTCCTGCATCGACATCAAAACCCCTTCCCGGTCTGACATGGACCGGGCTCCATTGAAGCACGACCCAGCGCCCACGACGTTTGTGGACCTCCCGGGCGCCTTCCCGGTCTGACATGGACCGGGCTCCATTGAAGCGTCTCGAGCTTGCGTGCCACGGTGGGCTCGAGCGTGTCTTCCCGGTCTGACATGGACCGGGCTCCATTGAAGCTGCCCCCGCGCGGGGCCGTCATCCATGGCCAGGCCGAAACTTCCCGGTCTGACATGGACCGGGCTCCATTGAAGCTGTATACCCTCCGCCCGGCAGTGAGCCGGGCGAAGGCTTCCCGGTCTGACATGGACCGGGCTCCATTGAAGCTCGGCGGGCGGGAGCAGGTCAGGTATGTCGCCGGCGTCTTCCCGGTCTGACATGGACCGGGCTCCATTGAAGCGGCCGAAGCCGCGTCGAGAAGTCGATGAACCAGGGGACCGCTTCCCGGTCTGACATGGACCGGGCTCCATTGAAGCGCCCAACGTCGCGCTGGCGCCGAACTGGCGCCGGCCATCCTTCCCGGTCTGACATGGACCGGGCTCCATTGAAGCATGTACTTCTCAAGCTGTTCAAGACCATGGGCGGACCTGCTTCCCGGTCTGACATGGACCGGGCTCCATTGAAGCTACCGGTCGTCCGTGTGGTGGGCAGGCTCGTCGGTTCTCCTTCCCGGTCTGACATGGACCGGGCTCCATTGAAGCGGCGTCGGAGGATTGGGACAGGGAGGGATACGACGACGCCTTCCCGGTCTGACATGGACCGGGCTCCATTGAAGCAGTGCAGCTAGCTCTGGGTTCGCTGATAAACGAAATACCGCTTCCCGGTCTGACATGGACCGGGCTCCATTGAAGCTGCACCGCGGCGCCGCCGGGCCCCCGGTAGTTCTGGGCGACTTCCCGGTCTGACATGGACCGGGCTCCATTGAAGCCTCTCCAGGAGGCGATTCAGTTCGTCGGCGAGCGCCCGGTCTTCCCGGTCTGACATGGACCGGGCTCCATTGAAGCCAGTGGGGAAACAGGGTGGCGATCCCCGTCTGGAAGAGCCTTCCGGTCTGACATGGACCGGGCTCCATTGAAGCCACCGTTCTTGGCGATGACTCGCGAACCGAAGCGTGCCTTCCCGGTCTGACATGGACCGGGCTCCATTGAAGCGAAGATCGACACGACCGCCATCGAGGCGAGCGTCTCGATGGCTTCCCGGTCTGACATGGACCGGGCTCCATTGAAGCCGGGCGCGCCGGGGCGTTGAGCCTTGGAGGCGCACCGACTTCCCGGTCTGACATGGACCGGGCTCCATTGAAGCGATTGGCTTGGTGCCCGATGGCTCGGCATCGGGTCCGGCTTCTTCCCGGTCTGACATGGACCGGGCTCCATTGAAGCACCGCGGACGAGGCGACCCCGAACGAGATCCGCCTGCCTTCCCGGTCTGACATGGACCGGGCTCCATTGAAGCCGCAGCACGATGAACCGCCTATCCCCCGGCTCGATAGCTTCCCGGTCTGACATGGACCGGGCTCCATTGAAGCGCCTTGTGGCCGTACTGGCCTTGTTCGACGTGGCAGGACCTTCCCGGTCTGACATGGACCGGGCTCCATTGAAGCCCGGACGTAGCACCAAAAGAGGTCCCTGAAGGCATTCACGACTTCCCGGTCTGACATGGACCGGGCTCCATTGAAGCCCGAGGAGACCCCCGCCATGCAAAGACGACCAGCTCACCTTCCCGGTCTGACATGGACCGGGCTCCATTGAAGCGACCTCGAAACACTCTGACCCCCCAGCCCCGACTAGCCTTCCCGGTCTGACATGGACCGGGCTCCATTGAAGCAGCGCACGCTCGGCCCGGGCCGAGTCACCACCCGCGGCCCTTCCCGGTCTGACATGGACCGGGCTCCATTGAAGCGGGCCCGGCATCTCAGCCGAGCGTGATATACACCCCGGCCCCTTCCCGGTCTGACATGGACCGGGCTCCATTGAAGCGGGCATCTTGGGCTCCTCTGACAAGGGCATCGCACCACGGCTTCCCGGTCTGACATGGACCGGGCTCCATTGAAGCGACAGGCTCTGATGGATTGCGAAGAAGCTGCTCGTCGACTTCCCGGTCTGACATGGACCGGGCTCCATTGAAGCTCGGCGGGCGGGTGTACCGCCGCGGGGACCGTCTCTTCTTCCCGGTCTGACATGGACCGGGCTCCATTGAAGCGCTTCACCCGCGCAGATCAAAGCAGACTGGATGCCGCCTGCTTCCCGGTCTGACATGGACCGGGCTCCATTGAAGCCATCGACCCAAGCCGCTCGCGCACCTCTCCGAGGGGGACTTCCCGGTCTGACATGGACCGGGCTCCATTGAAGCAACCTAAAGGCAAGATGAGTCCCAAGAAGCTCGGCCCCGACCTTCCCGGTCTGACATGGACCGGGCTCCATTGAAGCCCGCTGGGACGCCCCGGACGGGCCCACGCTCGTCTTTCGGGCTTCCCGGTCTGACATGGACCGGGCTCCATTGAAGCGGAACGCGCTCTGCGGCCTGCCGCCGACTATTACTGACCACGTCCAATGATGTTGGGAGGCCTCGGGTTCACCACGCTCGGT
>DAIQNR010000119.1:0-15998 GCA_036788295.1 Myxococcota bacterium | reverse complement strand
CGCCGGGATCTTCTCCGCCCCGCTCAGGTCTCCTGGGCGGGGCTTTTTTCGTTTCGCCGCACGGCCAGCAAGGTGAGGTTGTCGGGCTTGCCTTGGTACCAGCGCATTCGCCGCAACACCCGACGCACGAGCCCATCGACCGCTGGCCCGAGCTGCTGCTCGGCGCGCATGCAGGCCCCGATCTCGTCGAGCTCGAGCTCGGCGTCGAGCAGGCCGTCGGTGCACAGCACCAAGCTCGACCCCGGTTCGAGCCTCCACCGGGCGTGCTGCACGTCCGGCCCGGGCCCTCGGAGCCCCAGCGCGTGGGTCAGGCAACCTCTCAGGTGGGGGAGCTTCGGCTGGTGAAGGACCGACTGGGCGACGACGTGGCCGCTCGGGTCGAACAGGAGCCCTGCCGAGTCGCCGCTGCTCGCGAGCATGACCTCCCCGTCCGGAAGGGCGACGGCCACGACCGCGGTCGTGACCTCTCCTTCCCCGCGGGTCAGCAGCTCCTGGTGGGTTTGCTCGAGCGCGTCCCCGAGCTCGCGCGAGATCGCGTCCGGGCTCCGTTCGCCGGTCGAGATCCGCACGAAGGCCTCCGTCGTCCGGACCGCGCCGACCCGGCTGCCGGCGCCTCGCACGGATCCACCGAGGCCGCCGGCTTGGTCGAAGACCGCTCCGTACAACCGACCGTCGGAGCCGGCGAAGAGGACGGCGCCGTCCTCGTTGTAGGGCGCGTAGCCCCGGCCCCGGGAGCTGTACAAGGCGCCCTCGAGCGCCGGCGTCCCCACGAGCAGCGGCCGCACGGTCTCGAGGCCTCCGGCCACGAAGGTCGCCGCCTCCTCCGCCGAATCCAGCGACTCGAGCGGACCCTGCGACGCCGCGCGCGCTGCCTGCCCGGTCGTCCGAGCCCACTTGGACCACATCCCTCGCCAGCCTACACGGGCTCGAGCCCCAAGAGCGGATCGTCGTCGCGCGCGTTGACCGATCCGGCCCGTCGCGGGAGCCTGCGCCAGTTTTGGACGCCTCGCTCACCTCCCTCTTTCCGCGCTGGTGGCCAGCTCTCGATCGCAACGCGATCCTCAGCGGTGCTCTTCGTTCCGACCCAAACGAGCCGCCGATTTGGCTGGTCTCGTCCCGCTGGTCCGATGGCGCCCAGCTCGATGCTCGGTATTCGGCCGAGATCCGTCGACTGAGCCAGCTCGGCTCCTCCGCGGCCGAGATCCTGGACGAGTGCCGGCTCGATGACGCCCGGTGGGCGCTCGATGCCCTGGGAGAGGAGACGTGGGCGCTCATTTCCATCCCCCCGCTCGTCCGTCCCAACGTCGAGCAGCTGTACGAAACCGCGATGCAGCAGGCGGTCGCGCACGGACGCGACCACATCGCCATCCTGTTGCCGGCCACCGCCGCCGGCTTCGACGCCGGGAGCCTGATCCTCGCCGAGGGGCTCTCCGTCGGTTTCTCGCCGCTCGTCAGCCCCCGGGCCTGCGTGGCCGCCCGCCGCGCGTTCGCGCACGGCCTCGAGCTGGCCGAACGCCAGGGGGTGGACCCGTCGGACCTCGTCGGCTTCGGCATCGTGCCCGCCAAAGCGGTCGCCCGGCGGCTCGAGCCAGACGCGGGCGCCTCCGCCACCGAGCTCGTGGGGGCGATCGACCAGGCGTTGGCCGCGGCGGCAGGCAGCATCCCCAACTTCTTTTTGCTGACCGATACCCCCCATGTGCACGGCTGCTGGCTGAGCGCATGCGCGTCCGGCCCGCTGATGCCCCCCGACCCGACCGGGATCCGGGTCCCGGAAGGGCTCGAGCTCGCCTTCGAGGAGGCGGAGACCGAAGCGGAGCATGAGGCCTACCATCGCCTGCTCCGCCACTGCGAAACGGCGCGGCAAGATGCCCTGCGCTTCGAGCTGTCCCGCGTGGAGCTGCGCCTGGGCGAGCTCGATCCGGTGGTCCAGCCGGTGCTCGCGTCGCTGAACTCGGAGCACCCGGTGAGGGCGGAGCTCTTCGCGATGCTCGAGGACATTCACGACGCGCTCGCGCAGCTCTCCGAGCTCGGTCAGCTCGCCGAAGAGCTGCTCGAGGCCGAGGTCGAGACCGTGATCTTCGTGGCCCCCGAGCCCGACCGGGCCGCGGCCGACGCCTTCGTGAACGCGTTCGGTCAGCTCGATGGCGCCCCGGAGCTGGTGGTGCAGACTCCGGACGATCCCCTCCCGCCGACCGATGACGACGACAGCTCGGTCCTCGTGGTGCTTCTCGGGCTGTCCGACGACCGGCGGGTGGTGCAAGCCGCCAAGCGGGCCAACCTCTCCCCCGATGCCGTGCTCGCGGTGGCGCGGCCCGGCTCCGCCCTCGAGCGCTGGGCGCAGGACCGCGGGGTGCTGGAGCTCCTCGGTCCTCAGCGGCCCGCGCCGAGCCTCGGGGACCGCTTCCTCTACACCGTCCTCCTCCCTGCCGTCCTCCTCGGGGTGGACGCGGACGAGCTGCGCGCGAGGCTCGAGAACCTGGTCGCCGGGCTCGACCCCCAGCTCCCCGCCGACGTGCACGCCGCCTTGCCGATCGGGGCGCTTCTTGCCGCCCTGAAAGAGCGCCGGGGCATCCCTCTCGCCGTTCACTCCGCCCCCTCCGCCGCTGGTTTCGGACCGTGGCTGTTCACCGAGATGTCGGCCTCCTCGCTGCCGGTCTCCGTCGAGCCGACGGGGGCTCTCGGGCTGCAGATCGTCATCGAGGTCGAGGGCGAGCCCCCCCAAAACCCACCGAAGCCTACCGTTCGCTTGCAGCTCCCGTCCCGGGTGGATCTCGCTCAGGAGTTCCTCCGCTGGCTGCTGGCCATCAAGCTCGCCGAGCGCCTGGACGGCGGACCGTCCCCGCTCACGCCCGTCTCCTGAGCGAGCGTCAATCCCTGCGGCAGACCGGGTTCGGGGTCGGATCCCCCGGGGTCGGGATGCACCACCGCCACATTCCGTCTTGGGCCCGAGCCAATGACTCGTGGTCGCGATCCGGCGGCGCGCCCCCCGGATGGTCGGCGCCGGCGCTTCGACCGACCACGACCCGGTCGAGCAGCACCGCGCCCGCCCAGACCTCCACCGTGACCTGCTGCGCCATGCTCCCTCGGGGTCGCAGCACCAGCGCCTCCCCCGGGGCCCAGCTCGACATGGTGCCTCCGTCCCCGAAGCGAAATCCAGCCGCCGTCGCCACCCGGGTGACGGTCGGCGTGGCATCGAGTGCGTGCACCTCCAGCCCGGCCGCGTCGGCGTCGAGCGCGCGACCCCCTCGGTTCACCAGCTCGATCCACTCGTCCGCGCTCGTCACGGCGCCGGTCCCAGGAAAGGCATCGAAGGGCTCCCCATTGGGCTCGCTGTCGTTCCAATCCGACCGCGGCGTCGTCACCACTTCGGTGATCGCCACCCGCGGCACCTCTGGGGTTCGAACCCGGCTCCGGGTGCTGGTGCCCAGATCAGCAAGGTCATACACGTCCAGCACCACCTCGACCGCCGCCCCGTCCGGGGGCGCAGGCCGGGCCTCGAGGCGGATCGAAGGCCCCGGCGTCCCGATCGCGGCGAGCGCGCCCGACGACGGCTCCGAGGACCACCGACCGGCGGCTCGGACCACCTCGTCCGCCGCGACCTCGACTTCCAGGCGCCCCGGCGTCGCAAAGAGCGCGAGCCGCTCGATCCGAGGCGGCGTCGTGTCGGGCGTGGTGGCGGTCGACACCTCCCCGGTCGGTCCCAGCTCCGCTTCGGCGAGACGGTATCGGGCGCCTGGACACACCCCGGAGCAGGGGCCGCTGTCGTCGATCCGGTACAAGGAGGGCTCGAAGCGGTCGGCCCGAACCGGGCCACCAGGTCCATCGAGGGCGATTTCGGGCGCGTCGGTGCCGGCAACGGCCAACCACGCCAGGTTCGAGGGGGCGAGCTGGCCAGGAACGGGCCTGCGCACGACCACCGGCGGGGGCGGGGCTGGCGCTCCGGTCTTCACCGGGAACCGCACCGCCAGGTCGGCCCTACCGGCCCGACCCTCGAGACGAAGGTCGACCTGCACCTCGGTCGCCTCGGGCCATCGGGGGAGCGGAGTCAGCACCGCCCCCTCCGTCCGCGGATCGAGCGCCGCCGGGATCGACCGGCCGGCCGCGCTCGCTTCGGGGGGCCGGCTGAGAGCGAAGCCGGCGGGCCAGGCCAGCACCACCGCCTCGGTCGGCGCCACCGGACCGTCCGGGCTGACGGTCACGACCGGCGCCTCCACACCTGTCGGATGAGTCAGGCAACCGACCGCGCACGCGGCGAGCCAGAATGGTCTCATGGATCTCATGGTTTCAAAGATGTTGCCGGCGACCTTCATCGGGTCCTCCGGTCCGAATGGTCCCCGGTCAGCGCCAAGAGCAAGCCATCGAGACGGGCGGCCTCGAGGTGCAGCGATGGGTCGGGATCCTCCCCGAGAAGAAGCAGCTCCACCTTCAGCCGCTCGAAATAGATCTTCGTGGCCCGCTCCCGAGCGAGCCGCACGGCCGCAGATCGGGCGAGCCGCTCCCGATTCACCCGAAGCTCCACATCGGAGAACACGACGTCGCCAAGTCCCCATCGCAAGCCTACGCGGGCGTCGAACCTCCGCCGATCCTGGTAGACCTCCGAGAGCCGGCCCGGCTCCCGGACATCGAGCGCGCTGTCGGTACCCACCCGCAGGTCGACTTGCGGGACCCAGCCTCGATCGCGGGCTCGGTCCGACCAGTCCTCCGCTCGCCCCTCCGGCTCGAGGCGCAGGGCCCGCTCCGCCCCGTCTTGGACCAGGGCCAGCGGCGGGAGCCGGCCTCGGCCCGCGACGATCGCGGCGATGAGCTGCTCGAGCCCATCCCGAACCTCGGCTCCGGCGGAGGCGGCGAGCAGGGACAACAGCGAAGCGACCGTCTTCACGGCGCCAACCCCTCGCAGCCGAGCGCGGCCGCCGACGCCCAAGCCGCGTGCCTCGCCACCGCCGCTCTGCCCGGTTTCGCTGTCGTGGAACCGGTTTCGCGGCCCCGCTCGCCTCCCCACCGAGTCTTCGCTTCGAGCCGCTCGCATCGGGCCCGCCGCCGCTGCTCGAGGGCAGGAACCCAAAGCGACAGCGGGGGCGGCCGCACGAAGAGCGCGTCCCACTGCACCCGGACGGTCAGGAACGCGGCGCCGAACCAGCGGGACCGGTCATCGGAGCTGGTCGCTCGCTCGGCGTTCGCTTCGACCGCGACGACGATCGCGAACCGGCGGCTCGGAGGGGTTTCGGCCTGAAAACCGCGCTCGAGGATCTCTTCCCACTCACCGCTTCGAGGGGGGGCGGAGGCGGCGCGCTCGGCCCACTCCCGCAGCTCCGGATCGGCGCTGTCGAGCAGCTCGTCGAGATCGGCGGCGGTCTGAACCGCGAGCAGCACCCAGAGCGGGGTCATGACCGGCGCCGAAGCACCGAGCGTGCCAGGGCCCACCAGGGACCGCGGGCGGCGACTTTGCAAAAGATTCCGGAATCCGGAAAAGATGTCCGGTTTTCGTCCGGCCGGTCCGATTTCCGGACGGGCCGCGCGCTACGGGCTTCGGGCCCGAAACTCGAAGCCGGCGGGAGGAAAGGTATTGCCTTGGTTCGTCGTCTCGAGCCGCACCGGCACCGATCCGCCGGGCGGAACCACGAACGCGCCGAGCATCACGCCTTCGCCCCGGGCGTTCACCCTCGCCCGGTGGATCTCGTCGTTCACCCGGACGGGGAGGGTGAGCTCTCCGCCGCCGGGGCGGTGCAGCTCGTTTCCCTGCCGTGGAGCGGTGAGATACACCTCGTAGACGAGCGGCTCCGCGGTCCGGTTCTCGAGCGTGTATTCGAGCTCGTACGTCGTCCCATAGTTCCCATCCGACTCGGATGGGTTTCTCGGGTGGGTGACGTTCGGGTGGTGGGCGTAGGCTGCCGGCGGCACCCCGCCGGTGGGATCGAGCCGGCCGACCTCGGCGGTGCTGCCCGCGTTCTTGAACCTCGTGGCCAAGAACAGCTCCCCTGCCCGCTCGCCTGGTTCGAGGGCGAGGGTGCGGCCGCCCTCGAAGCGCTGTCCGCCGTTCACGATCCCGTGCGGTCGCCCGAGCGCGTTCTCGCCGGCTGGGTAGAAGTTCTCCGGGATGCCGGCCCCCGGCGCCCCTTCGGAGAGCCGGTCGAGCTCGCTCGCGCTCGGGGACGAAGCGGTCGCCCCGTTCGCGATCCGAAACGTCTGACTTGGATCCTTGGCCTCGAGGTCGAGGATGTGAAATACTTCACCCCCGGCCTCCTGGTAGACATCCCTCACCAGCTTGGTCTCACCGGGAGGGATGGTGAACGTCTCCTCCGCGTAGCCATTTCTCCCCGGCACCCGCTCGAGGAACGACAGCCCGGTGATGGCGTGGGGACCGACGAAACCTCCCTCGGGGTTGTAGTCGGGCGAGATCGTCGTCGGCCTCGTGACGTGCTTGCTGTAGGTCGTCCCCCGCACCGTCAGCTCGAGCGGGGTGTCCGAGGTGTTCTGGACCGCGACCCAGTTGCGGACCGGTCGCCCGGTCTTGTTACCGGACAGCCCATAGAGGCGAGCTTCGCCCGGGAAGTCGAACACGGTGTCTTGCCGCCCCTCCACCGGCCCGATGGTGGACAGGAGCAGGCCGGGGCGGGAGAACGACTCGGGCTGGTCCGCCACCGCCATCGGGGCGCCAGCGAGCGCACCGGAGACCGGCGCGAGCTGATCCATGCGGAGGACATCGGGGCTGACCCCGCCGACCCGGTTCGTCTCCGCTGGGCTCGGATGGGGACGGATCGGGCTCGCCATGCCCGGAGCGGCTTCGCCCCGGGTCGCGCCCAAGGCCACGGTGTCGGTCCCAGCGAGCGCTCGCTCCGCCTCGGCCTCGACCTCGTCGGGACGGACCCCGCGGATCTCGGCGAGAACGAACGGTTCTCGCCCGGTCGCCGGCGGCGCTTGGGGCCCTCGGGTCGGGTCGACTCGGATCATGTCTTCTTTTCGACGATCGTCTCGCTGGGTTGCTCGATCCAACCCCGGAGACGAGTCGGAGCGCACCGCTCAGCGACGAAAAAACGAGGCGAGCAGCGCGACGAACCCCGCGGCGGCGGCCCCCCACGGGAGCAGCCGCCGAACCCACAGGAGGAGCGGCGCGGGGCGAATCCGGGTGTCGGCAACCCCGTCGGCGAGGTCTTGGCTGACGGATACGGCGGGCGGAGGCAGGGTCTGAGGAAGGGAGTCCTCCAGCTCCCGCAGGGTTCGGGCCACCGCGACCGCATCCGAAGGGCGCTCCGCTGGGTTCTTGGCGAGGAGCTGGGCCAACAAGGACCGCATCGACTCCGGCACCGGCTCGCCCGAGGGCGTTCGCTCCGGGAGCATCGGGGCCTCGGTGTGGAGGTGCTCGAACAGCAGGCCGGCGGCGTTGTCCGCCGAAAAAGGAGGCTGTCCGAGCAGCAACTCGTAGAGCAGGCATCCCAGCGCATACAGATCGGTCGCCGCTCCGACCGCGTCTCCCCGAACCTGCTCCGGGCTCATGCTCTGCGGGGTCCCTACGAGTTGGCCGCGGCCGGTGAGCGTCGCCGTGGCCGCGATACCGGCGGGGAGCTTCGCCACCCCGAAGTCGAGGAGCACGACCCGCAAGCGGCCGTCGGGCTCCTGCTTGACCATGATGTTCTCTGGCTTGAGGTCCCGGTGGACCACGCCGGCGGAGTGGGCGGCGGCGAGCCCATCTGCGACTTGGGCCAGCAGCGACGCGGTGAGGCTCACCGAGAGCGGCCGCCCCGACGCGACCGTGCGCAGGGTCTGACCCTCGACGAGCGCCATGGCCAAAAACGGCATGGAGGTGGCGGAATCGACGCCGAAATCGATGACCTGCACGAGGTTCGGGTGCTGGAGGCTCGCGACCGACCGGGCCTCCCGATGAAAGCGGAGGATCTCGTTGTCGTCCCAGCCCCCTTGGAAATGCAGCAGCTTCAGCGCGACCGGGCGGCCGATCGACAGCTGTCGGGCGAGGTAGACGTGGGCCATCGCCCCTTGGCCGAGCGGCTGCTCCACCAAGAACCGATCGCCGATCACCGTCCCCGGCGCGACATCGGCCGGCGACGCCGACTTGGCGACCGGCAGCGTCTCCACGCCGTGGTCGGGGCAGACCGGATCGTGCATGCGGGCGGCGCACACCGGGCACCACCGCAGCGGGGCCTTCGGCTCACTCTTGGGCCGCTTTCGGGCCCGCTGGTCGAGCCGGCCCCGCACCCGCGCGAGCAGGTCCGGTACCTCGAACGGCTTCGAGATGTAGTCGTCCGCGCCCGCGCGCAGACCCAGGTACTGGGCCTCTGCCCCGTCCTTCGCGGTCACGAACAGGAACGGAACCTCGGCGAGCGCCGGCCGCTCCTGCACCCGCGCGCACAGCTCGAGGCCGTCCATGCGCGGCATCATCATGTCGGCCACGATCATGTCCACGGGGGTCTCTTCGAGCCGATCGAGCGCCTCGATGCCGTCTTTGGCCTCGACCACCCGGTAGCCCTGTCGGCCCAGGTTGAAGGCGACGAGCCGCCGAAGGTCGGGCTCGTCCTCGACGAGCAGGATCGTGGCCATGTCCTCCTCGCCTCCCAAGTGTGAGCCCGATCATACCCCGCGTTGGCCGGGAATGAGCAGCGAAAATCGGGCGCCCTCGCCCGGGCGGCTGTCGACCTCGGCCCGGCCGCCGTGGGCGCGGGCCACCTCCCGTACGATGGCCAGCCCGAGCCCCGAGCCGGCCTCCGGCCCTTCGTCGCCCCGAAAGAACGGCTCGAAGATCCGGTCATGGAGGTCAGGGTCGATGCCCGGACCCGAGTCCCGAATGTCGACGCGGTGGAGGCTCTGGCCCGGTCGCACCGTCACCTCGACTGGGCCGACGGCGCCCCCGTGGCGGATCGCGTTGTCGAGCAGGTTCGTGAGCGCGCGGTCGAGCAGGGCCCGCGAGCCGAGCACGGGGGCCGGTCCGGCCGCGTGAAACGACAGCCGCGCCCCTTGGGCCGCGGCGCGAACGCTGAGGTCTCCAACCACCGAGGCTACGACGGAGCCCAAATCCAGCGTCTCGAAGGTCGGGCGCTGGCTCCCGAGTCGCGCGAGCCGCAGCAGGTCCTCCGTCAGCCCCATCAGCCGGCGGCACTGGCGAATCGCCCGCTCGAGGAAGTCGCGGCGCTCGGTCTCGCTCAGCCCGGGGTGGTCCCGGAGCGTCTGCAGCGACGCCAGCAGCACCGAGAGCGGAGAGCGAAAGTCGTGGGAGACGGTCGACACGAAGCGATCCTTCTCCTGTGATGTTCGCTCGCTCTGTTCTTCTCTCAGGCGGGCCTCGGTGACCCCAGCCATCGCCGCCCCGAGGTTTCGGGTCACGAGCACGGTGTGAAAGCCGGCGGCGAGCAGGAGCAGAATCGAGGCGATGAGTCCGCCGGGGTCCGACCCGATGCCGTGAAACAGCGCCGCCTCGAGGACCCCGGCCTCTGCCGCGGCGAGCATGGTCATGCGCGGCTCGAGCCCGATCACCGACCACAAGACCAGCATCACGAAGCCGCCGCCGGTCAGCCCCACCACCGCGCTCGGGTCGTCGCTGAGCGCGGCGAGGGTGCTCGACGTCCAGAACAGCATGGGCATGTCGAGCAGGAGCACCAACCGCATCGACCGCGGCCTGAGCGCGGGCCGCCGCCGCATGACCCAGTGCAGGGCGATCGCGAGCCCGAGGTACAGGGACCAGATGTGCAGGTTCCCGTGCCAGTTCTGGGCGCCGACCGCGTAGCCGAGCAGCAGGTGCAGAAGCCAAAACGAGAAGACCACCACGACCCGGAACCGGTTTCCGAGCTCGGCGAGCCGGGCCCGGCTCCGGTCGAGTTCGGCCTGGATCTCGGTCTTCACCGGCTCGGTCATGGCACAAGCGGTGGGGCTTTCGTGAGCCGCTCGCTCTCTTCGTACAGCCGCTCTGCGCTCTTGTCGTCGAGCGCGGCGGCGGACGGGCGCTTCTCCTTGGAGTTCGCGAAGTACCGGCCGCTCACCTCCCCGCCGATCCGGTCGGACGCGAGCGTGATCGTCGTGGCGGCTCCCTGTTCGGGGGTCTTGAACAGCGGCGCGAACACGCGAAACGCCCAGCCGAAGACGCTCTTTTCGTCCTGGGCGAAGCCGGTGTTGACCACCCCTGGATGCAGCGCGTTCACGGTGACCTTCGAGGGTTCGAGCCGGCGGGCGAGCGCTCGGGCGTGCAGCACGTTCATGAGCTTGGAGGTCCCGTACACCTGAAACCCCCGGTAGCGGCGCTCGGACATGAGGTCGTCGAAGTCGAGCCGGGCCCCTCGGTGGGCCTCGGAGCTGACGTTCACGATCCGGGCTGGCGCGCTGTCGAGCAGCCGGGGGGCGAGCAGGGCGGTGAGCAGGAACGGTCCGAGGTGGTTGATCTGCACCGTCGCCTCGAAGCCGTCCGAAGTCGTCTGGCGGCGGGGCAGGAAGAGGCCGGCGTTGTTCACGAGCACGTCGATCCGCGGGTGCCTATCGAGCACCACCTCCGCCGCCGCCCGGACCGATCCGAGGTTCGCGAGGTCGCAGCGGATGACGGAGACCTTGCCGGTCGGGACCGCGGACCGGATGCGCTCCGCCGCCTCTTCGCCCCGGTCCGGGCTCCGGCACAGCAGGGTCGCCTCGGCCCCTCGGCGAACCAGCTCGAGCGCCGTCGCCGCCCCGATGCCGCCGTTGGCGCCGGTGATGACCACCGTCTTTCCGTGCATGGATGCAGCGTACAGGAACCGGGACCGCAGCGAGACGCCTTCCCCTCTCGGGACCTCTCCTTGGCCGGGGCGCGGGGCCGTGGTAGCGCCCAAACCGGTGAGACTCGCGACCTTCGACGACGGGACGCGGGACGGCCGCCTGGCGGTCGTCTCTACAGACGGGACCTCGATCGCCCCGGCCGACCGCATCGCTCCCCACCTGCAGGCCGCCCTCGACGACGCCGACCGGTGCTGGCCTCTGCTCGAGGCGCTCGCCGCCGAGCTCGAGGCCGGGACGGCGCCCGCCCGCCCCATCGAGTCGGTCCGGCTCTTGGCGCCGCTGCCTCGGGCCTACGAGTGGGTGGATGGTTCTGCGTTTCTCAACCACGTCCGGCTGGTGCGGCGGGCCCGGGGGGCCGAGCCGCCCCCCACCCTCGAGACCGACCCTCTGGTGTACCAAGGGGGATCGTCCGAGTTCCTGGCCCCGACCGCCGACCTCGTCCTCGGCGACCCGGCGTGGGGCCTCGACTTCGAGGCCGAGGTCTGCGTGGTGCTCGGCGACACCCCCTCCGGGGTGAAACAAGAGGACGCGGAGCGCCACGTCCGGCTCGTTCTCTTGTGCAACGACGTGTCCCTTCGCGGGCTCATCCCGGGCGAGCTGGCCAAGGGCTTCGGCTTCTTTCAGAGCAAGCCGGCCACCGCGCTCTCCCCGTTCGCGGTGACTCCCGATGAGCTCGGACCGGCGTGGCGCGGCGGTCGCCTCCACCTCGACATGCGCTGCACCTACCGAGGCGAGCTCGTGGGGTCCGCGAACGCCGGCCCCGAGATGCACTTCTCGTTCTTCGACCTCATCGCCCACATCACGAAGACCCGCCGGTTCACGGCCGGAACCGTGCTCGGAAGCGGCACCGTCTCGAACGAGGATCGGGCCCGAGGCATCTCCTGCCTCGCCGAGCGGCGGATGATCGAGACCATCGAAGAGGGGGCTCCGAAGACCCCATTCATGCAGGTGGGCGACACCTTGCGGATCGAGATGCTCGACGAGGCGGGCCGCTCGGTGTTCGGGGCCATCGAGCAGCGGGTGGTGGCGAAATGAAGCTCTACGGCTACTGGCGCTCCTCCTCGACCTACCGGGTTCGGATCCTGCTTCATCTCAAGGGCCTGAGCTACGAGTCCATCGCGGTGCCGCTGCTCGAGGGAGCGCAGCGATCGAAGGAGTTTGCAGCGAAGAGCCCGCTGTCTCAGGTCCCGGTGCTCGAGCTCGACGACGGGTTCCGCGTGAGCCAGAGCGTGGCCATCGCCGAGCTGCTCGAGGAGCTCTACCCGGAGCCCGCCCTGTATCCGAAAGATGAGCGGCTGCGGGCGCGGGCCCGCGAGCTCATCGAGATGGTGAACTCGGGCATCCAGCCCCTCCAGAACCTCGCTGTCCTGAAGCGCATCGAGGCCGGGGGGATGGATCGCTCGGCCTGGTGCCAGGATCTCATCGGACGCGGGCTCCTCGCGGTCGAGGCCCGCTTGGCCGAGACGGCGGGACGGCACGCCCTCGGCGATGAGGTGGGGGTTGTGGACGCGTTCCTCATCCCCCAAATCTATGCTGCCCGCCGGTTCGAGATCCGGCTCGACGATCTCGAGCATCTGCTCCGGGTGGAGACATCGGGGGCGGCGCTGGCCCCGTTCGTCGCCGCCCACCCCGACCGGCAACCGGACGCGCCGCCCGCCATCTGACCGGAAGTCCGGCAGCGGGCGCTGACCGGGCCCGTGCGGGTTTTCGGGCGGCCCCTATCGAGGGGCGAGGCCCTGGAACATCTCGTCGGTCATGCGCACGGCGAGCGTCGTCGGGTCCTCCTTCAGCCCGTTCTCCTCGAGCTGGTCGTCTACGGCGAGGGACGCGAATCCGTGGACCGTGGACCACGCCAGCATGGCCAGGTGCAGAGCCTCCCCGGCGCGGACGCTCCCGGCGCCTTGGCAGCGCTCGATGGTGTGGATCACCAGCCCGAAGGTCTCCTGGGCCGCCTGCCGGAGCGACGGGTACGGCGCCTTGTTGCCGAGACTCGGGTGGAACATCGCGCGAAAGTGTCCCGGGTTCTCGACCGCGAAGCGAACGTAGCCGACCCCGAGCCGCTGCAGGCTCGCCGCCGGGTCCGCGTCCTCCGGGCCCATGTACGCGCGTAACCGCTCGTAGCCCTCGACCGCGATCGCGGCGAGCAGCCCCCGGAGGTCGCCGAAGTGGTGCTTCGGGGCGGTGTGGCTGACCCCGGCTTCCCTGGCGGCCCGGCGCAGGGTGAGCGCCTCGAGCCCCTCCTCCGCCACGATCCGAACCGAAACCTCGACCAGCGCCCGCCCGAGGTTGCCGTGGTGGTAGGCCGCCTTCGGCTTCTGCCAAGACCGCGCCTTCATGCGGCCAAGCGTACACGGCGCTGTCCGCGCCGTCCTATGTTGACATCGGAAACATCGGGTCTTACCGTTGGAAACATAACGCGCGGGGCGCCGAGGCATCGGCGCCACCGTCCTTCGCCCGCTGCTTCAGCCGCAGGAACCGAGGTGCACCATGCGATTCTCTCTTGGGCGCGGCATGCTCGCCGCCTTCTTTCTCGCTTCGCCCGTCGCGCTCGGCGCCGAGCCCGCGGGCGCGCCGGTGCGCTTCGACGTGACCGGTCTCGAGTCCGCCGCCGGCCGGGTCCGCTGCGGCTTGTTCCTCGACAACGACTGGGCGGAGGAGGGCAAGCAGGTCGCGGGGGTGGATGCCCTGATCGAGGATGGCAAGGCGACCTGCGCGTTCGATAACGTCGCGCCCGGGCGCTACGCCGTGGTCGCGTACCACGACGCGAACGACAACCATCGTCTCGACAAGAACTTTCTCGGCATTCCCCGCGAGGCCTACTGCTTCTCGGAGGATGCGCCGGGCGGACTCGGGGTGCCGGAGTTTCGAAAGGCCTCCTTCGTGGTGGGTGCAGAGCCAGTTCGCTCGCGGTGCAAGCTATGAGCCGCCGCCTCTCGCGATACGGCCCGTGGGCCCTCGTGACCGGGGCCTCGGACGGGATCGGACGGGCGATGGTCCAGGCGCTCGCGCAGGACGGATTTCGCATCGTGCTCGTCGCGCGTCGAAAGTCCGAGCTGGAGGCGATCGCCGCGGAGCTTCCCACCGAGACGCGGGTCGTCGCCGTGGACCTCTCGCGGCCGGAGGGACCGGTCACCGTGGCCGAGGCGGTCTCGGGGCTCGACATCGGGCTGCTCGTGCTCGCCGCCGGGTTCGGCACGAGCGGGCCCTTCGTGGCTTCATCGCGCGCGGTCGAGCTCGAGATGATCGACGTGAACTGTCGGTCGATGGTTGACCTTGCCCATCGGCTCTTGCCCGGTCTCGTGCGCCGCGCGCGCGGTGGCATCGTCGTGATGAGCTCGCTCGTCGCCTTCCAGGGCGTGCCCCGGGCCGCCACCTACGCGGCGACCAAGGCCTTCGTTCAGTCCTGGGCCGAGGGGCTCGCGCTCGAGCTGGCGCCGGCGGGGGTGGACGTGCTCGCCTCGGCGCCTGGTCTGGTCGGGTCCGGCTTCGGCGCGCGCGCCGACATGCGCATGAACGGGGCGATGCGTCCGGAGGCGGCGGCGAGGGGGACGCTCTTTGGCCTCGGACGGGTTGGCACCGTTCGACCCGGCCTCATGTCGATGCTGATCGAGCTGTCCCTCTCGCTCCTGCCCCGGTGGGTGCGCGCCCGCATCATTGGACAGGTGATGTACGGCATGACCCGCCACCAGGTCCCCCATATCTCCGCACCCTCCGCCTGAGCGGCACAACTCAGCGCCTTCATGCGTTGAAAAGGAACCCAGGTCCGCAGGGCGAAGCCCAAGGACCGCCGGCCCTTTTGCAGCAGAGGCCGAAGCGCGAAAGCGCTGAGGTCTGTGCAGCAGCCAGGAACCCAGGTCCGCAGGGCGAAGCCCAAGGACCGCCGGCCCTTTTGCAGCAGAGGCCGAAGCGCGAAAGCGCTGAGGTCTGTGCAGCAGCCAGGAACCCAGCGCGTCCGCGCGCGGCCGGAGAAATTCGTCGAGCGAGCGGTTGCGGCAGCGGCAGCGTTGGACAAGACTCTACCCGTGGGAAGAGTTCAACACACACACACACACACACGTTTATCGTTTTCTTGATGGTTCTGGGCGCTCCTCATCTCGCTTCTGCGCAGGGACAGTTCGAGTTCCATAGGGTGACGCAGGGCATGGAGGTTCGTTCGACGGGGCCCACGCCGGTGGACGGAGAGGTGTTCCTCCAGTTCGTTCACGCCCGGGCCGCGTACCGCAACGGGCTGAAGGTGCTCTCGCCCACGATCACGGAGCAGTGCGTCGTCGGGCCGACGGCGACGGAGCCCTCCTGCGCGTTTTTCACCGGGGATTGCGCTTCCTGCCCGCCCGACCCCAACTACCCGGGCGTGCTCAGCTGCTTCTGCAGAAAGGGCGACCCGGCCTGGTCGAAATCGATGCCGGTGACGCTCGTCCCGGCGGGGGCGACCCGGCAGGTTGGGCTCGGGTTGGTGACGGACCGGTTCGGCTCCGGGTTCATCGATCAGCGCTTCTATGCGGACCCGTCCCTGAACCCGCTCGGATCGGACCAGCTTCGCACCGAACTTGTCGGTTTTCGCCAGTTTCTCCTTCAGTGGGAGGACCTTCACCTCTCGGGCGATGGCGACTTCAACGACCTCGAGATCATGGCCTCCGTCCGCGACTGCGCGAGCGGTCCGATGCCGCCCGACACCACGAAGCCGGAGGGCCTCATCCAGTGGCAATGCGGCGACCAGCCCTGCGAAGGTGGCGTCGATTGCGATCCGCCGGAATTCCTCGACCTCGACCAGCTCCAGTTCTACGCGTTCGTCACGGTCGATGAGAACCTCGGCAACGAGGTCGACCGAGAGTGGAGGGGCCGGATCCTCCGATTGACGCTCTCGACTTTCGGCAGCGGCCTCGCGGCCGGGCGGCGCATCGCCATGTGCCCGGCCGTGGTCCTCGACAACCCAGGTCCGCAAACCGTGGACTGGCACGTCAACTGGTACGGGTACGAGGCGATCGACTGCGCCCCGGAGGAGCAGGTGGACGGCGAGCCCTCCCTCTGCGATACGTTCGTCCCTACCCCCTACCAGTATCATTTCGTCAACCTGGCTCGGGACCAGCACGAGGTGCTTAAGAGCTGTGACGCGCCGCGCGTCGGGCCCGGAGATGGCTTCGAGGTGGTCGCACCCGAGCAGCTCGCCTCGGGTTGCATGGCGAACATGGCCCACACCGAGTCCTACGAGATTTCGCTCGAGTCGCTCGACAAGCTGCTGGCGGGCGCGGGCA
>DAIQNR010000118.1:9889-16011 GCA_036788295.1 Myxococcota bacterium | reverse complement strand
GCTGCGCTCGGCTCGGGGTCTCGGAGCTGTGGGTCTTCGACCCGATGCTGTACGGACCCGCGGGCACGGGCGGCCCGTTTCCGCTCCAGATCTGGCGTCGCAGGGGCAAAGAACCGGCGGCGATGGTGCGGATCTACGCCGGGCCCGCGCGGGCGTACAGCCCCGAGCTCGACGCGTACCTCGTGACCGTGGGTGATGGGCGGTACCTGCGCATCGCGGACGACGAGGCCGGAGACCGGCTGTGGCCGACCGAATCCGAGAGCGTGGCCGCCCGGGCCGAAGCCGAGTCGGCCCGGGCCGCAGCGGAGTCGGCGCGGGCCGAAGCGGAGTCGGCCCGCGCCAAGGCGGAGTCGGCCCGCGCCGAGGACCTGGCCGCCGAGGTGGCGAGGCTTCGAGCGATTCTGAAAGAGGAGTGAAGTTCGAAGATCCAGAGTCGCTCAGCGAGGCGGTCTCGAAGGGGCGGGCGGTGAAAGTATGGCTCTGGCGACAGCCTCAGATGCGGTGTCCCGAGGGGAGCAGCGGTCGAAGAAGGCGGTTATAGCTTAGCAGCCGCCGCCGCCGCGGCAGAGCGGATCGGGGTGAGGGAGCGTCTCCCTCTCGAACATCGTCCATTCGCACACCACGAAGCTCGAGCCGGAGCGGGAGTAGCGAAGCGTGGCCCGGCAATCGTGCGGGTCGTTCGTGACCCACTCGGCCATGCAGTGGCCGTTGCCATTGGCGCGGTGGGAGTGGACCCCCTCGCGCACCCGACCGGACCGGCATCGTCCCCCCACGGTGGCGTACTCTCGGCGGCTCTCGCCGTGAAAGTGCCAGCCGGTGTCGTGGCGCCAGGTGCCGCAGACGTGCTGCTGCGTCGGGGCCGGCGGGCACTGCGTGGGCACGCAGCAGCGCTGGGTGAAGCTGGTCGCTTCCCGCATGGTCATCAGCGGACGCCCGCGGGCCACGAAGTGGGCCCGGTACGCGAGCGGCACCGCGTTGATCGCCCGGGTCGGCTGCAGGAAGGGGGAAAAATCACCTTCGCGGATGGCCTGCATCGCCTGCTCCTGCGAGCCCCCGAACACGACCACCCGCACTTCGGAGCGCTGGATGCGCTGCCGAAACTCGTCCCTGTATTCGACATCGACTCGGCCGCTCGCCCCGATACCCCGCACAGCGACGTTGAGCGCCGCCCGGAAGTCCTCCGCCTTGTGAAACTCTTCGCTGCTGACCGCGTAGTAGATGACCCGTCCGTAGGTCACCGAGCGGATGTAAGCCGGGGGCTCGGCCGACGCCGCCAAGATGTCGCAAGCGGGGCTGCCCTCGCGGTAGTCGATGCCTTCGCGAAAGAAGTCCCGGTTTTGGAAGATCTCGTCCTCCGCCACCGAGATGGTGTACATCGGCTGGAAGAGCCGCATGACCACCGATGTCGTACGAGAAGAGCGACGCTGGTCGATCGCGGTGCGAAAGCCCCCGTCCACGAAGGGGTCGGAGTAGGACGCCGAGATCCCGAGCGCGGACATGGCCTGCTCGAAATCGTGGGCCGCGAATACCTGGACGTCGAGCCGAGCCGGCAGCTCCGGCAAGTTGCCCAGCTCTTCGTCCGCTTCTCGCTTCAGGCTCGCTACCGCGTCGGCGAGCGAGGCGCTGCTCGGGGTCGGCACGAGCCGCGAGGACTGGGTGACCGGGAGGTCGATGCTGATCCGGACCGGCGCTCGGGGGATGGACAGTGGCTGTACAACCCCGCGGTAGGCCGACTCGGCGTTCGCGACCAGACCGGGCTGGAGGCTCGCGTAGGCGTCACCGAGCGCCACGATCGAGCCCAGGTCGCGCTCGAGGCTGTGGGTGCGTTCGGTGCAAGTCATGTTGCCGTCTTCCCGCTTGACCGGGTCGCTCTCCGTCGGGTCGCTGACCGGGCCGAGCATCGGCTCGTAGGGCCCCTCGATCCGGCCGAGGCAGGTGGCCACCGGCTCGGAGGGCTGCTCGGGCTCCGGAACCTCCGGAGGCGGCGGGGCGTATGGGGGCTCGGGCGAGGTGACGGGCGGCGGCTCGCCCGGATCGGGCGGCATGAACGGGGGGCACTCGCACACGTAGAATCCGGTCGGGTCGCAGGCCGGCGTTCCGACCACACCGTAACCGCAGTCACACCGCGGCGCCGGACCAAGGCACGGGCCATCGCCGCCCTGCTCTCCGCAGGCGACAGCTCCCGCCAGCGCCATCGCAAGGAACGAAACATCTCGTTGGTAAGCGTGCATTCTCGTCTCCCTCTCGTGTTCAGGCTCGATGCCTGGGCGGCCGCGCTTGGTGGACGGCCCGCGCGGGGAGAACCACGCTGCGCGGCTCTTCCTCAAATCTTTTTCCTGGGAGGCGGACCGGCCGCGGTGTTGCGGGCATGCATGCGACGGACCCTGCCCTCAGGCCCCGTCGGCAGGTGCCCGACGCCGACACGAAGGACTTGCTGCTTCCCATGTACGCGGTTTACGAACGGGGAGGTTCACCAGCGTCCGCGGGCAACTCTTCGACCGCAGGAGTGGTCGCTGAAGTTCGACTCAGCCCCTTAGATTCGGGTTCCGGGGCGGAGCGCTCGTGCGGCCCATTCGCCGAGCTCGCGGGCGCTCTTGGCCCCGGTGATGGTGGCGAGGGTTCGGCCGCCTTTGCTCAGCTGCAGCTCGGGGATCGCTTGCCCCTTCATCTTGGCCGCGCGGCTCTCGTCGTCGCTGACGTCCACCCAAGAGATGCGAAGGGGACCGACGCCCGGGACCTCGAGCCGGTCGGGGGCGCCCGCTTCGGCCAGCTGACGCCGAAGCTGGGTGCAGGCCCCGCACCAGGGGGCGAAGAAGACCTCCAGCACGGCGTCGGGGAGGACAATCCCTTGGGGTGGGCCATCCATCTTCTTCCCCCGTTCGTCGGTCTTCCCTTTGGGCGCCGCTTTCGTTCGCGGCCGCTTCGGATCGACGAGGACGAAGAGGGCAGCGAGGCCGGGCCGCTCGACCGAGGCCCCGATGAGGGAGAGTTGGGCGTTGGTGGTGACTCCGATCTCGAGAACGGGGTTTGCGTCCGGCTCCTTGTCGCTCCCCACGACCTTGCCGTTTCGATCCTTGTGCACGAGGTCGAGGTCCTTCACGTCGGCGTCCCCGAGCGCGAGCGCCACCCCGGACCGGCCGTGGGTATCGACCCCGGAGTAGGTCTCGACCTCGCCCTCTTCGAGCATGCTCGCCATCAGCGCCCAATCCCCTTGATCGTTGAAGATGAGCCCTTTGGCCATCCCGGCGAGGCTCGCCGTAGCGAGGAAGCGGGCGAAGCTCGCCTTCAGGAACGCAGCCCGGAGGGCGTGACCGCCCTCGTGCAGGAAGGCGACGGCGGCGAAGGTGTCGGCGTCGTCGTCGGCGTTTCGCACCTCGAGGGTGTACCGGCCCGAGGTCTTCACGTTGACGATCAGCACCGGCGTCGGGTCGTCGTCTTCGTCCTCGGCCACGAGCTTGCCGGCGGGGTCGAAGAGGGCGAGGTCGATGTCCTCCTGCTCGCTCGAGGCGGCCAAGAAGACGTAGGGCGTGTTCGCCTTCAGGTCGAAGGTCATCTTGGCCCGGGCCCGCTCGGTGAGGTGGGCGCCAAGAACGGCTGGGCCCCCGGCCGCGAGGCCCATGCCCGGGAGTTGCCGTTGGGTTCGGTCGACGAGCTCGATCAAGCCGTCGAGGGATTTGGCCAGGTACGCGCCCGGCGTCCAGCTCGCCTCCGCCGCCGGGGCGGCGAGGGCGATGGTGGTCATGGGGAGGAGGAAGAATCGCATGGCACCCCAGGTACGCCGCAGCCCCCGGTTTCGTTAGGGCTTGGATGGGGGAGGGGCTCAGACGGGCGCTCGAGACGCTCGCCACCAGTCGAGCACCGCGTCGGCCCATCGCCGGGCTGCCGCCTTTCCCGCGGGCCCGAAGGCATCGAAGTGAATGCCGTCCCCGCCAGCGTCGAAGCGCGCGTAGTCGAGGTACGGCAGCTCTGTCCTTCGGCTGTCGAACACGGGGCCCCCGGTGACGTCGGCCAGCATCCGGTAGAGCGCCGACAGGCGCCCCGGCGGCTTGTTCTTTCCGTCCGGAGGCCCCACCCAGAAGAGCTCGGCCCCGCTCCCTCGAACCCGGTTCACGAGTCGCCGGTACGTGGCCGCTTCATGGCTCGGGTTCTTGGCCAGCAGGTGCACGCTGTTGGCCCCGAGCGCGACGAGCACCACGGTCGGCCGGAACTCGGCGAGCAGGGCGTCGAGGCCGGGGGTTGCGAGCTGGCGACCGTGAACGCTCCGTCCGTCGGGGCCGATGAAGCGCTGGCAGATGTCGGTCGGCGTAGCCTCGAGAAAAGTCTGGGCGCGCGCTCCGCAGATCCCGACCGTCCGCACACGGACCCCAGGTACCGTCCGGAGACTGGCGTCGAGATGCCGGCCGAAGGTCTGGTAGGTGTGGGAATCTCCGATGAGCAGGATCCGGGCCTCATCGGAGGGCAGCAGGGTGGCCGCGGAGAGGATGAGCGACAGCATGGCTGGCTCGGATACGGAGGGCGCGCGGCTTTCGTTGGGGCCGAGAGGAGAAAAGAAGGTTCGCGGACGAGCGGGCGCAGACCGCGACGGGCTAGCGGTTTCAGTTCCCCTTGGGCGGGGGATCCTTCGGCGTGAAGACATCCTTGACCGCGCAGCCGACACAGTGGCCGAAGTTCTCCACGTTGCGCTTCTGGTAGTTGTAGAGGCCGCCAGGGTTCGTTGGGAGATCTTTCGCGTCACGGAGGAGCTTGTCGCACGCCTCTTTGGTCGAGCATTCGCTCGCGTGGGCGAACGCGGGGGAGGCGAGCAAGAGGGCGGTTGCGAAGATCATGTTTTTCATTGGTTTCTTCATCCTTTCGTCGAGGCGGTGGCGGTTCGTTTCCGTCCAGATGGCGGCCGCCGCGGCCTTCGGGGGCAGCAACGCACCCCCCGCCCCGACCATTGAGAGTTTTTTGGGTCGCTTCCCTCGCGCCCCGTCGACCGAAAATGTGTTCGGGGGCCCAACGAAATCGGGGTGGGGGTCGTAGCTTGGGCATGAACGACATCGACGTGTTCGCCAAGCGGTACTTCGAGACCGGCTCTACCAAGGATTTCGACTGCCTCTACCGAATGGCGCGCCGAGAGCACGTGCTCCCCTACCTTCGGGGCAAGTTCAAGCTCCGCGGGGATGCGCTCGAGGAGGTGGACCAGAGGGTCTGGGTCAAAGTCACCAGCCACCACTGGAGCGAGCAGGGCCAGGGGTTCAAGCCGTGGCTCCTCCGCATCGCGCACAACGAGGCCATCTCCTACCTCCGGCCAGGGAGGCGGATCGACGGCGAAGCCGACGTGTCCGAGATCGGTCAAACCCCGGTCGGGCGGGACGGGCCGCTCCGTCGAAAGCTGCTGCGGGCGCTCTTGACGCTTCCCCGCGCGAACCGCCGCGCATTCCTTCTCAAGGAGAGGTGCGGGCTCAGCTACGAAGAGATCGCCCAAAGGGAAGGGGTCTCGGTGAACCGAATCACCGGGCGCATCCACCTCGCTCGGCGGCGCCTGCAGAAGCTCCTGGGCCCGACCTGGGCGAGCTACATCGGCTGAGGTCGGTC
Source organism: Myxococcota bacterium (assembly GCA_036788295.1). GTDB lineage: Bacteria > Myxococcota > Kuafuiibacteriia > Kuafuiibacteriales > Kuafuiibacteriaceae > JAHQVK01. The sequence continues at coordinate 10,434 of DAIQNR010000118.1, read as the reverse complement.
GGGCGGTCGGTGTTGACGGGGGGCGGGGGCCGGGGCTTGCTCGGGGGGCGCATGGAGCGGGCGAAAGACGGGCAGGAGGCGCTGGCGCGGGCTCTGGATGCGCTGGAGAGGGATGGCCATCCGGTGGGGATGGACCTTCGTTTTCGGGCGGCGCGTCTGCTGTCGGTGGGCCCGTCGTCGCTCGACGAGCAGGTGGCGGCGCTGGTGTCGCTCTTGGTGCACCGGGAGGACGCGGCGAGCGGGGAGCGGATCGCGACGGTGCTGCGTTCGTTCCTGGGTGCCGTCGAGCCTGGTTTGGTGTCGGGGGCCCCCGGGGCGGGCCGGGGCGGCGCCCCAACCCCGCGCGCCCGTACCCCGCGCGATTCTGGGGCGGATGGGCGGGAAGCGGCGTACGTTCGCCCCGCGCCGCGTTCGTGGCGGCCGGCGGTGGAGCGGGGGTTGGCGGCGGTCCTGGCCGGCGGCCTCGGCGTGGGTCTGCTCGTATCCCTGAAGCCGACTTCGCCGCCGGGGGGCGCGGGGGAGCCGTCGGTTTCGACCTCTTCGGT
>DAIQNR010000118.1:0-9789 GCA_036788295.1 Myxococcota bacterium | reverse complement strand
TCGGTTTCGACCTCTTCGGTGGGGACGAGGCGTGCGTGGAAGCCGTGCGAAGACTTCGAGGTGGTGGTGGGCGAGCCGTACACCGTGACGGTGGTTCCCGGGAGCGTACCGACGTCCACGGCGCCGCCCGACGCTCTCGATTCTCCTGAGCCAACTCCGGAGCCTCCGGTTTGGCCGTGGTGGTTGGCGGGGGGCGGGTTTTCGGTGTTCGGCTTCTGCGTGGCGGCGGCGATTCGGTGGATGCGGGGCCCGCCGCGGCGGGGGCTTGTGGGGCGAGGGGAAGCGAGCTTCGGTCTGCCGCGGTGGGTGGATCCGGGTCCGCTGTTGACGGCGGAGGAGCGGCGGCAGCTCTCGGCGGGGTTGGGTTCGTATGGCTCGGAGGATGTCCTTCTCCGCTTGGACCCGGCAGCGACGGTGGAGGCGAGCACCGCGTCGGGAGGGATTCCTCGTTTCGTGTACGCCCGGCGGCGGGAGGAGCGGGCGCTGTGGCTGTTCGAGGACGAGACGTCGGTGGCGCTGCTTCAGCCGTCGGTGGTGACGGAGGTGCTGGCGGAGCTTCGCTCGAGCGGGGCGCCGCATGAGCGGTTCTGGTTCGGGTTGGATTTTGGGGGGTTGCGGAGCGAAAACGGGCCGGTGGACCTCGGGGCTCGGCTGTCGGAAGGCTTCGAGCCGGTGGTGGTGGTGGTCTCGGACGGTCGGGCGCTGCTCGACGGGGCTTCGCTGTCGGCGCGTTCGCGGGAGGTGCTGTCGGCGCTGGGCTCCGCGGGTCGGGTGGCGGTGGTGGATGCCTCTCGCAGCCCGGAGCTGGCCCGTGCGCTCGAAGGGGTGGCACCAGCGCTGGTGCCGGAGGCGCTCGGTTTTTGGCTGGGGTCGGGGGTGTCGCCTCGGGCGGTCGAGGCGGGTTTTTCGCCGAGCGCGGCGGATTTGGAGGGATGGCTGGGTTTGGTGCACCGGGTGGAGGGTTCGCCGCTGGCCTCTGCGGGGCAGGCGCTTCGGCTGCGTTCGTCGCTGGGCTTGGGTTCGGTCCGTGCGCTTCACCTTCCTGAGCTGCTTCGGCTTGGGGTGAGCCCGGTGCAGCTGTCGGTGCCGCCGGCGTCGGTGTCTCGAGCGCGGTCGTGGGCGCGTCGGGCGTGGCCGGAGCGGTGGCGGGCGGCGGGTGCGTGGTGGCTGGATGCGCTGGACGCAGAGGCGTCGTTGCGGGCGGCGCGGGACCCTGGGTGGGGGGCGAGCGCATCGGCGCAGACGGCCCGGCTCGAGCGGGCGTGGCACGTTCTGCAGGTGAGCGAGGACGCGGAGTCGGCGCAGGCGGCGGCGGAGCTGTTGTGGCGGGAGGGTCGCGACCACGCGGAGGCGCTGAAGCTCCGGTTGGGCCGGGTGTCCGAAGAAGATGTCCCCGGTCTTGCGTGGGGAGCTCGCACCGGGGGCGGTGGGCTCGTGTCGCGTCTGCGGGGGGAGCGGCCGCCGTGGCCGGTGACGACGCTGTCGGTGGCGCTGCTCGGTCTGGCCGCCGGTGTGTTCGGGGTGCAGTCGGCCGTGTTGCCGCCGGAGCCCCCGGAAACGAGCGAGCCCGAGCCCCTTGCGGACGCCGGCGGGGCGGAGGAGCACCTGAAGCTTCGCTTCGTGCCGTTGTCGGGGGGGGACTTCTGCATGGGGAGCCCGCCGGAGGAGCCAGGCCGAGACGACGACGAGGCCCGGCGCTGGGTGCGGCTCGATGGCTTTGCGCTGGCGGAGACGGAGACGACACACGCGGCGTACACCGCGTGGCGCGCGAAGCGGGACGCCTACGCCCCTGAAGGCGAGACCCGCCCGACGGCCCCGGCGACAGACATCGACTGGGATTCGGCCCGAGCGTTTTGCCGGAGCCTCGGGCCCGGGTTCGACCTGCCGACCGAGGCGCAGTGGGAGTACGGGGCGCGGGGCGGGTCGTCGTCCGCCCACAGCTTTGGCGCCGACGAAGCCGAGCTGGGCGAATACGCCTGGTACGAGGGCAACCCAGACGACGAAGCCCGGCCGGTGGGGGGGAAACGCCCGAATCCGGTCGGGCTGTACGACATGCACGGCAACGTGTGGGAATGGGTGCGTGACGGGTACCGTCACCATGACGAGGAGGAAGTGTCGACATATGTCGACAAACCCTGCTTTCAATGCGGCCCGGGCGCTGGCCTCCGGCTGCACCGCGGCGGTTCCTTCGACTCCCTGGCCCGGGACCTGCGCTCCGCGGTCCGGGGCAGGCACGACCCCGGGTTCCGGAGCAGGGACCGGGGCTTTCGTTGTGCGGGTCCTGCGGTCCTCGAGCTCGGACTGAACACTCGATCCCCTTGAAGCCTTGTAAAATCCCGTTTTGGTTGTGGAAATCGATGACGAATATCCCCCTTTTCGCGCGAAGCGCGATCGAAAATTTTTTTCTTCGTGTTGACAAACCAGCGGCGCCGCAGTGTCACCACATGGTGGCGCGCACCCATTACGGCCTCCCGGAGGCAGCGGCGATGCTCGGAAAGTCGGAGCGGCAGGTCCGCTACCTGATTCAGACCGGCCGCCTCGCCGGAACCAAGGCGGAGGGCCGGTGGCAGATCCCGGCCGAGGCGCTGGCGAAGCGCCCAGAACGACGGGAGAGGACCGCGGAGAAGCTCGAGGCGCTCAGAGCGGTGGTCGAGCAAGCGCTCCCGGCCGGAGGCACGGCGGCTCCGTGGTCGGTGACGAACATGCGCGCCGTGAAGAGCGCGCTCGAGCTGCACCGGGCGATGGTCGAGGCGTTCAGCCCGGCCGCGCCGGAGGCGGACGCCGTCGCCCGGGCCGTCCGGAGCCTGGTGCGCGGGGGCCACGCGTTTCAGCGGCAGGACAAGCGCGCATCGTACCAGGACGCGCGCCTGGCTGCCTGCGATGCCCTGAGCGCGCTCCTGCTCCGCGGCACCGCTCCGGCCCTGGCGCTGGTCGAGCAGACGGAGACGAGCCTGCTCCCCGCGCTCTCCGGTCTGGTGCGGCGGGCCGAGACCGGACGAGGCCCCCGATGAGACCCACGCCCCTGTTCACCGACACCTACGAGCTGGCCCTCGACACCTGTCGACAACTCGATGGCGACAAGCAGCTCGCGTCGCTGACCGTCGACACTTCGCTGTCGCTGCTCGGCGCCGTGCACGAGGCCCTGCATCGCGCGGACCTCCCGCTCGAGGAGGCCGATGCACAGCTCGCGCGGCTCCGCCTGTGGCTGCGTCTTCGAGCCGACCTCGACCGGGGCGACCGGGCCTTCGCGCTCCGGGCGCTCGAGCGTTGCGACGAGATCGGGCGGCAGGTCGGTGGCTTGCTTCGGCGGACGGGGCGCAGTTGACGCCTTCGGCGCGTGAGGGGAGTCTCCAGAGCGGCGCGCCTCCACAGAGGCCCGGGCGCTGGCCACCGGGTGAACCGCGGCGGTTCCTTCAACAACCCGGCCCGGAACCTGCGCTCCGCGAACCGGAACGGGAACGACCCCGGGAACCGGAACAGGAACCAGGGCTTTCGTTGTGCGGGTCCTGCGGTCCTCGAACCCGAGCTCTCGCTTGGCGGGAGCCCGAGCAGGGCGCGTCGCCTCGGACCGGCCCCGGGTCGATGCGGCCCTGGGTCGGTCCACCTTGTCTCGGGCCCATGGCCGGCACCTGATGGGCCGGCGTCGCCACGCCCTCCTGCCCGACGACGTCTTCGACCGGCTGACGACGCTCGAGAGCTTGTACGCAGCCTGGCATCGCACCCGCCGGGGCAAACGGCGGAGTCCGGCCGCGCTCGCCTTCGAGCTCGATGCCGACCGGTGGCTGTGCCGGCAGCGACGCCTGCTCCTGGCCGAGCGGTGGCATCCGGCGCCGCTCGAGGTTCGCATCATTCGGGACCCGAAGCTGAGGCCGATCGTCGTGGCGAGCTTCGCCGACCGGGTGGTGCACCAAGCGCTGCACGCGATGGTGTAGGCGTTCTACGAGAAGAGCTTCGTGCACCACAGCTATGCTTGCCGGGTGGGCCGCGGCACCCACCGTGCGGTGCTCGGGTACCTGCGCTTCAGCAAGCGCTTTCGGCACCGGCTCAGCCTCGACGTTCGCAAGTATTTTCCCTCCGTGGACCACGGCATCTTGAAGTCACTTTGGTGTCGGCCGGTCCGGGACCCAAGGCTCGCCCGGCTGCTCGAATCGCTGGTGGACGGGGCCGAGTGCTGCGCCCGGGTGCCTACCTCCGCTACATGGACGACTTCACGCTGTTCGATGACGACGCAGGGAAGCTGGAATTCAGCGCGTCCGCGCGCGGTCAGAGAAACGCAATGCTCGGGCTCGGAGCTTGGCCGAATTCTGAGCGCGGGCCGAGCCGGCTGGACCTCGGGTGGTGCGGGCGGTACCGTGCGCCCCCGATGGGTGAGGGAGGGCACGACGCGTTCCTTTCCTACAACTGGCAGGATCGGGAGGCGGTCCAGAAATGCGCGAGCCGCCTCGAGCGGGAGCGCTTCCGGGTGTTCTTCGACCAGTGGACGCTCACCGCCGGCGCTCCTTGGCGGCCGGAGATCGCGCAGGCGCTCGAGACCAGCCGGGCGGCGCTCGTGTTCTTCGGCCCGCACGGGGCGGGCAACGTGCACGTCGAAGAGATGCGGACCGCGCTGCACCGCGCCCTCACCAACCCGCATTTTCCCGTGATCGGGGTCCACCTGCCCGGGTCGCTCCGGGACGCGGCCGCGGTGCCCGATTGGGTCGGGGCGCGGACGTGGGTCGAGTTCACGAGCTCGCTCGACGAGGAGGCGCCGTGGCGAAAACTGCTCGAGGGGCTTCGCCGGCGGGAGCCGGGCCCGCCGCCCGAGCTGCTGCGCCCGGAGCCGGCAGCGCCCCGGCTCGAGCTCGAGCTGCACGCGGAGCCCGGCGGCTACCGGAGCGAGCTTCGCACCTCGGGGGGGCGCGTGCTGCGCACGGGGATCGTCCCCGCCCGGGCCAGCGGGGCCGCGCTCGCGGAGGCGGTGTTCGGTCCGCCCCGGGAGCACGCCGCGCTGGCGGCGATGGTCGTCCGGGGCCAGCGGCCGGAGGGCCTGCTCGAGCTGGGGGCCCGGCTCGACGTGATGAGCCACGACGAGTCGGCGCTCTGCCTCCCCTGGCGGAGCCTCGAGGTGCGCGGGCAGCGGCTCGAGCTGAGCCGCGCCCCGTGGTCGTTCGCGCTGCATCGACTCGGCCTGCCCCGCGCGGCCGTGCGGCTGCGCCTCCCGTGGCGGGTGTGGCGGCTCGACGGCCGCGAGCGCCCGCCGGCCCAAGACCCGGTGCTTCAGCGCCTCGGGGACCGCCAGCCCGGCCTCACCGGATACATGCGTCGGTTCACGACGGTGGCCGACGCGCTGCACTTCGCCCCCATCGAGCCGCCCCGGGTCGTGCATGCGACCGGGCGCTTCGACCCGGCTTCGGGCGCGCTCGAGCTCTCGGATGGGTGGCTCGACCCGGCGCGGCTGGGCCGGGCGATGGGCGGCGCGGAGCCGGCGCTCGTGGTGCTCGAGGGCTTCGACGCGCCGACGCCGCTGCCGGCCGCGCTCGCTTGGGACAGCCACGCCTCTTCGGTGCTTTTCTTCCCCGCGCCTTCGTCCCCGGCCTGGGCGGTGGAGGTGCTCGACGGGGTCGCCTCCGGTCAGGCCCCTCCGCTCGCGGTGGCCAAGGCGGCCGGCTCGCTGGACGACCGGGCCGGCCCCGGTCCGCAGCTGTTGGCCCGGTTCACGGATTGGGGGCTCGAAGGCGCGCCCCGGCCCAAGAAGGCCGACATCGAACGGGTCGTGCCCTACCTCGACCGGCACGATCAGCGGCGGGACACGCTCGGCCACGTGCACGAGCTGTTGCGGGAGCGAACGAGCCCCTGCCGCATGAAGGCCCTGTTCTACTTCGGTCCGGAGACCGCCCTCCCGAGCCGCTTGTCCGACGTGATCGCCGAGTACCTGGGCCGGGCGCTCGGCGCCGATGCCCGGCTCGTCCCCCTGGCGCCGGGGCCGCTGCCCCCGGAGGCGGCGGAGGCCTACCGGCCGATGGCGGCGGTGCAGGCCCGGCTTCAGCAGCTCGCGCTCGTCCCCGACGAGTCCGGGCTCGTCGAGTGGCTCCGCAGCCGGTGTGACCTGCGCCGAAAGACCGTGTTCTGGGTCGATTGGGGCTGCTACCCCGAGCACGGCCGAAACCGAAAGCCGAGCGAGGTCCTGCGGTGGTTCGCCGGAGAGCGGGATTTTCTTCGCCGAGGGATTCTGGAGGAGCTCCCGGATGCCTTTTGGGTCTCGGCGATCGGCGTCATCACCGACTCGGCGCCGAGCAAGGTGCGCTCCACCTTCGACAAGTATCGGGCGAAACATGGGCTCGAGTTCGGGTTCGCGGAGGCGGACTGCATGCCACAGCTCGACGCCCCCGGCCCGGCCGATCTGCGGCGCTTGCTGTTCGAGCAGCGGTCGCTGTTCGGCGTGGACGACGGGCAGCGGGACCCCTTGGTGGCCGCGATGTTCGCCAAACACGACCACCAGCCCAGCTTTCGGGACCTTCTCGACGAGCTGCTCCGCCTCTACGAGCTGGGGCCCACCGAGTATCTCGAGCGCTTCGAGGCCAGCGAAGACGAGGACCGGTTCTGAGGCCAGGGGGGTGGCTACCGCGCGGCGGCTGCCCGTGCTATGCGGGCGTCGTGGGTGGCGAATCAGGAGTTCAGGCGTGGATGCACTGAAGACCGTGACGCTGCCCCCCGACGACTCCGCTTGGGACCTGGGCCCGGGGCGGTTCGCGGAGACCCCGGCTCGGTTCTACGGCGGGCAGGCCGAGGTCATTCGGGTGCAGGACCGGGTGCTCGAGCGGGATGTGGCCAAGAAGACCGTCCACCCCCGGTATCGGAACCAGGACGCGATGGAGCGCGCCTTGCGCCGGGAGGCGGTGATCACCGGCCAGCTCGTGCATCCAGGGATCTTGCCCATCTTCGACGTGGGCATCGACCCGGAGTCCGGCCCGTTTTTCACCATGCCCTTCGTTCAGGGCCCCACCCTGAGGGACCGCCTGGCCGAGGAGCTCGAGCGGCCGATGGCGCCGAACCGGCTCTTCGACCTGCTCGAGGTCGTGCTCCGGGTGGCGGACGTGCTCCGCTATGCCCACGCCCGAGGGGTCGTGCACTGCGACGTGAAGCCAGCGAACGTCCTGCTCGGCCGCTTCGGAGAGCTGTTCCTGCTCGACTGGGGCTCCGCTTTCGTCCCGAGCCTCGAGCCGCCGCGCACGCACATCTATGGCTCGCCGTGCTACATGGCCCCGGAGCAGGCGCAGCCCACGCGCGCGGGGCTCGGCCCGTGGACGGATGTCTTCGCGCTCGGGGCGCTCCTTCACGAGATCGTCACCGGCGTCGCCCCGCGCCAAGGAACGAACGTGGTGGAGATCGTGACCCGAGCGTCGCTCGAGCCGCTCGCAGCGCTGCCCCAGTGGGCGCCGCCGCGGCTGCGCTCGGTCGTGGAGCGGGCGACCGCGCTCGAACCCGCCGAGCGCTACCCCGACGTGGACAGCCTGCAAGAAGACCTGCGGCGCCTGCTCCGCTCGAGCTGGGCTTTTCCCATCCGGCGTTACGCCCCGGGAGACACGATCGTGCGGCTCGGCGACCCCGGGGGCGAGGCGTTTTTCCTCCTGTCGGGCCGCTGCGCGGTGACCGACCCGAGCGGGGAGCTCAGCCGGGTGCTGATGCCCGGGGAGATCTTCGGCGAGCTCTCCCTGCTGCGGCAAAAGCCGCGCTCGAGGACGGTGTTCGCCCTCGAAGCCTCGACCTGCCAAGTCATCGACCGGAGCATCTTCGACCGAGACATGCAGGATCTCAACCCATGGATGTTCCGGATGCTGCGAAATCTCGCCGACCGGGTTCCTTGACCTCTTTCGGCTCTTCGACAGGATGACGAGGATGACATCTAAGTTTTGGTTGCTCGATGCCCAGAATGCCCCCCCAGCCGCCGATTGGGCGTCTCTTGCCCGGGAGCCGGCGGTCATCGAGCGGCGGCGGGCGCTCGAGGCGCCCCGGATGCCGACGACCCTGCAGGACCCGCGGATGGGTGCGCTTCGCTACCAGGCCTCCGAGCCGCTGGTGGCGGCGATCAACACCGCGCTCGCGCTCGAGATGCCGTTGCTCCTGTCGGGCAAGCCCGGGGTGGGAAAGACGCAGGTGGCGTGGTTCGTGGCGGCGATGTTCGGGCTCGACCCGCCGTACCGGCTCGATGTCGGGTCCACGACCACCAAGCGGGATCTCTTGTACACCTACGACGCGGTGGGGGACTTTCGGGACGCGCACGAGCGCGACGGGGCGCGGGACCGGACCCGGCACATCCGGCCCGGGCCCCTGTGGCGTTCGATCCGCTCGGAGGTGCCGTGCGTGGTGCTGGTGGACGAGATCGACAAGGCGCCGCGCGACTTTCCGAATGACCTGCTCGGGGTGCTGTCGGATTTCGAGTTCGAGGTGCCCGAGCTCGAGCGCTTCGAGGACGGCGCGATTCGGGCTCGTTTCCCCGAGCTGGTCCGCGACGCCACGGGCGCGGTGCGGCTAAGGGGCAAGACCGAGCGGCGCCGCCCCTTCGTGGTCGTGACCACGAACTCCGAACGCCGCCTGCCGGAGCCGTTTTTGCGGCGATGCATCTTTCATATCATCGAGCTCGACCGCGAGCTGGTGCGCCGGGCCTACGAGGCCCGCAAACACGACCCCGAGTTCGCGGGCCTCGCCGCTCCGGTGGTCGACGGGGCCATCACCGCCTTTTTGGCGCTGGCGGACAACGAGGCCTTGCGCAAGCCGCCGAGCCTCGCCGAGTTCCTGGGGTGGCTGCGGCTGCTCGCGCTCGACGTGGCGGCGTGGGGCCGCTTGGCGGACCCCTTGCACCGGCTGCCGTATCTCTCTGCGCTCATCAAGGTGGAGGAAGACTTTGCCGCTTTGGCCCCCTGATCGCCGTCGCCGCCCGCCTTCGGGTACGGGACCACGGGCCAGGTGCCGGGTTCCCGCCGACGTCCCGAAGGCAGCCGGACTTGGCTTGGCTCCTCATGAGGAGCTGCTCGAGGCGAGCAGTGGTGGCCGAAATGCGGTCGGGCCCATGATGGCTGCTGGCCCGGTCCACCACCCGCTCGAAAAGTATTTTCGAGAAGAGCGGGGTCCCTGCGTTTTTCCTGGCGAACCGGCGCTGGCGCCGGACAAGACGTTGAGGGACAGACAAGCCCTCATGGAGTTGAACCGGTCATGACAAACTGCATGCACATCACGATCGGGTTGATCGTGCTCTACCTCTCGCCCGCTTGGGCCAACGACCATGTGCCCCAGCGCAACAAGGCGGAGCAGGCAACCCGCTCCGTCGTTGGGCCGAGCATGACAACCACCCGCCGCGACAACGGCGTCGGACCGACCTCGAAGGCGCATGGTGACGGTCGCGCATTCGACTACGTGTCGAGGGCACGCACTTGGGCTGAGCGCGACGTTGAGGCACGCAGCGTGAGCCGTGCGACCGGGCCGGGCGTCACCGTCATCGTCGAAACGCCGCTTGGGGCTCGTAGTGGAGGCTACAGGGTTCCGGGGTTGAAGGGCCCCGGGCCGAAACTCGATCGGCACGACAGCTACAAGGCCGGTCAAAAAGGGAGAACGACGTACCAGCCGCCGAGAGCGACAGGTAACCACACGCACGTGCAGGTCGACGCTCCCAATCGTCACCACAGGTGAGAAGTTCAACAATCTGGGTCGCCGCGCCGAACGGGTCTCGGCGCGGCGGACTTGGTCCTTGACGAAGCTGAGCTAGAGCACCGAACGGGTTGGAACGGCGCCTCCAGGCGAAGGATCCTGTGTTCT
>DAIQNR010000117.1:12509-16179 GCA_036788295.1 Myxococcota bacterium | reverse complement strand
TCGGGGACGCCGATGTCGTCGCACAGCTCGAAGAGTCGCCGCAGAATCCCGCCCTCGTGGAAGTCGATGAAGATGTTCGCGTCACTGATGAGCAGGGACGCCTTCGTCCTCGAACCGCGCGCGGCGCTGGAAGGCCTTGACCGACTGCCCCATGAGCTCCGCCGCCTTGCTGGTGGCGATCAGGTCCTCGCTCAGCGCGCGGAACACCAGCCGCTCGAAGAGCTGGGGCTTCTCCGGCGGAACGGGGTCGCCGGGCTCGGCCTTCTTCCAGCCTCGTTTCGCGAAGTAGCGGTGCAGCTTGTCGTTCGTGACCTTGGAGACATGCCCTGGTCCGACGCCCGGCTGATCCAGGCGCCCATGCTCAGCCCGTATTCGTGCTCGAGCAGCACCAGCTCGCGGGGGTCGAGCCAGGTCCGGTGCGGGCCCAGCTCGGCTCGAACCGTCGGGCCGGAAACGAGGAAGGCGCCGGCGAAACGGCGGCAGGCCTTCTCCTCGTCGAGGTCATCGGCGAGCCGACCTTCGAGGACGAGGTGACCCAGCTCGTGGGCCGCGGTGAAGCGCTGCCGATCTCCCGGGCGGTGCGCGTTCACGACGACCACCGGCAGGTCCTTCACGGTGGCGGTCAGCCCATCGAACCCACCGGTGCCCGCGCCGGCGGAGCCGGCTGCGACCGGGCTTCGCTCCGTTCGGGAGCTGCGCGCTCCGCTTGCAGTCCAGGTGTCGTCGGCCTCGGTGGCGAGGACCAGGAGACCTCGCTCTTCGAGGGTTTCGGCGAGCCGAGGAATTGCGTTGAGACCGAGGGACCAGGCCTGCCGGACCGCCTCGGCGGCGATCTCGACCTCGTCCAGAGTGCGGAAGAACGCGGGACCGTCGTCGGGTACGGCGAACTCCGCGATCGGCCGCTGGGGGAAGGCGCTGAGCAGGTCGGCGAAGCGCTGTAGCCGAAACCGGGATCCGAACCATAACCCCGATCGATGGGGAGGAGCAGGCCGCCGCTAAGTGGTTGGAATGATTATGGGCACAGCTGGATTCGAACCAGCGACTTCCACCGTGTGAAGAGTGCCAGGGGTCCCGGAACCACTCCGGATTCGCGTGTTGTCGAGCACTTACCTGTCACGGAGCGTCGCACCCCGTGTGCTCCTGACACGCGAAACCGGAACCCAAACCGGGACCCCGGTCCGCCATGCCGAGCCGGCCTACCTCTCCACCGTCCCGGTGAAGGGCCCGCGCACCTCGATGCACCGATGACGGATTCGCTCTCGAAGCTCTCGTGCTTCAGGCGAGCGCCGGTCCTCGTAGCCGAGGTTCATGACCGTGACGTGCCCATCGGGCTCGTCGTCCGGTCGGAGCTGAGCGCCGGCGTCGGTCAGGTCGGCCACGGTCAGCCGAGCCACCCAGTACGCCTTTCCGGCAGTCCCCTGAGCCCCGAGCTGCTCGGGGGACACGACGGCCTCGCGGAACAGGGAGATGCCGTCGGTGTCGTTCTTCCCCGGGTTGAAGACGACCTGAGGCGGCGGCTGACCGTCGTCCTCGAACTGGGACTTCGGGAATCTGCGGAGCAGGACCTCGTCGGGCTGGAGTGCGGCAGCGGACACACCTGCGCTCGATTCGGGGGCTCAAGCCCTAAGCGGTGAGCGACTGACGAGCCTCCCGTCCAGAAACCTCGCGACCTCGGCGCAGTCCGGCGTGAACTCGACGACGATGGTCTCGTTGCCGTTGATGTGCTCGAACGCTAGGCCACCGTCGCCGTCGGGCGCGACCCGGGTTAGCCTGAGCCCTGGTTGCTCGTCGGACCGCTGGCGCATCCACGCGACGAACTGCCGGGCCTCGGCGAGCACACTTGGAGTGGGAGGCTCGAAGCCATCGTCCTCCAGCTCGTGGGGGTAGAGGGTCCAGCGAACCAGGCGCTCCTCCAGCGCGTCCCAGTGGCCTTGGCCGGTCGGAACACTCGCCAGCTCTGAGGCACGTGCAGCTCCGAGTTGAGCAGCGGGAGGGGGCAGCGATTCGGCTAGCGCAGTCACGGCTCGGGTCTCCATGCCTTCTGGGCCTCGGTGGAGGTGAGGCGGGCAAAGGCGGTCACGATGGTCTTTCGGCCCAGGTCGAGCCCCCTTGAAAGCTCTTCCAGCGTCTGGGCGGGGCCCCGGGCGGTCAGTGTGAGGCGGACGTGGTCGGGCTGCTGGAGGCTCTCGACGTGAAGGCGGCCTTGGTTGGGCGGAATCAGGAAGCGCAGCTTGAGGTCCGCCGCCTCCGTGACCAGCCCTTCGACCTCCGGGCTACCCGCGAGCTTCAGGGTGGCCAGGTGCTCGGCCGCCGAGTTCCAGACCTCGCCCCTGGGCAGTCGGTTCACGTAGGTGACCTCCCATTGATTCGGTTGAAGCTCTCCGAGTTTCTGTTGCTCCAGAAAGCCCTGGAACTGCTGGAGGACGTCGTCGAACCGAGCCCGAACCTCCGGATAGCGCGGGTAGGCGCCAGCCTCTCCTCCGAGCCAGTTGTAGTGGAGGCGGTCGCGCTGGAGCTGGACCATTTCGGTCCCATCATCGCTCCGCATCCGAAGACGGACTGGAGAGCCGGCGCCCACCTCGAACGAGAAGAGCAGGTCCAGCGGAGGTGAGTCGTCGAAGCGCTCGAAGGCCGCGGCGATGGGAGGGCTTTCCTCGGCCCGCGACCAACCGGTGCCCAGCTCTGACCAGAACAGACCGCCGTGAAAGCCCTTCAGCTTGACGAGCGGTACGAACTGGATCCCGAGGACGGTCTCCACGACGGGCGGGTTCGCGAACGATGGCAGGCCCTTCCCGTCGTCCACAGCCACTGCCTATTGCACAACACGGTCCCCCGGAACAGTCATCCTCAGCCCCAGAACGCGGTCCTCGGGGGGCGCGGGCTGCTCGCGGAGTGAGGACGGCGACTCCAGTCGGTGACCGACGTCGCGTTCGTTCCTGATATGAGCGCGCGAGGCCGGCTATACGCGGTCATCATTCCTTCGGGTCCTCCGGGAGGAAGTACCGGGCCCACCGCTTCTCGCCCTCACGATTCAAGCGGCCCGACCCGACCAGCCGGCTGAGGAGGCGCGTCGCCTGGTCGGGGTCAGCCGGCACAGCTCGGCGACCTCAGCCCGCTTCGCCTGACCATGCTGCTTCACGAAGGCCAGCACCTGGTTGGCCTGCGCCTCGATGGAGGGGCCGACCTGCCGGTCGAAGCCCGCGGTCTCGCCCTGCTCGGCGTAGATGCGCTTGGCCAAGCTGTAGCTGCGGCTTCTCGGCCGGCCGTGGGGATCGACCAGTCCAGCCTCCATCAGCCCATCGAGCGCTTCCTGCGCCTCCGCGCGATCGTCGTGGAGCACCGCGCTCATCTCGTCTATGTCGATCCGGCGCAGCTCGCGCAAGACGGACAGCGCGATGACGCGCACCGGGCGAAACCCTGCACTATGTGTGATTCCGGGATGTTGGGGCCGCAAGGCCCGAAGGGGCGCGCAGCAAGGCGAAGTCGAGCGAAGCGAACTGGTATGGGCACAGCTGGATTCGAACCAGCGACTTCCACCGTGTGAAGATGGCACTCTAACCGGACTGAGTTATGCGCCCGAAGCGAGGGAGCAGAGTACTCGGAATGCGGCGGCTGCCAAGCGGAAATGAGGGGGACCGCCGAAGTTCGGGGGGGCTTCGGGCTTGGCCGG
>DAIQNR010000117.1:8914-12409 GCA_036788295.1 Myxococcota bacterium | reverse complement strand
CGGGGGGGCTTCGGGCTTGGCCGGCACCGGGGTCTGGCGCAGGATTCGGGACATGAAGGCTTCGCCGAGCGAGGTTCGCAACGACCGGGAGAACGGGCGGATGGTCATCGTCTGGGACGACGGGGCCCGGCTCGAATACGCCTACGATGACCTGCACAACGCCTGCCCCTCCGCCACCTGCCGCGGCCACGGGGGCGAGCTCGAGCCGCCGCAGCTCCGGGGGGTGCAGCTGCTCCATATCCAGGAGGTCGGGACGTACGCCCTGAGGTTTCGGTGGAGCGAGGGCGGGTGCCACGACGGCATCTACACCTGGGACTACCTGCGGGAGCTCGGGCGCCCCACGGTGGTCTGACGCCGCATAATGTTCGGGTCCGGCCGCCGCCGGGGGCAGAAAAGCGAACGAAGGGTGGCCCTGCCGTGCGGCGCGTCGTGTCCTTCGGACCATGGAGTGGGCGCTCGGATTGTTCGATCCGTCGGGTTTTCCGCCCCGCTGGTCTTGCGGCAAGTGGTCGGAAGGGCTGGGCTGGACTCACATCATCGCCGATGTGGCCACGTTCGCCGCCTACGTCGCGATCCCGCTCAGCATCGTTTGGCTGAACCGGCGCCGGGCCCTGCCGCTTCCGCGCATCGGCTGGCTCTTCGCGGCGTTCGTGCTCGCCTGCGGGGTCACCCACCTCATCGAGGCGATCATCTTTTGGGTCCCGGTGTACCGGCTGTCCGGGCTGTCGAAGGCCATCACCGCGACGGTCTCGTGGGTGACGGTCGTGGCCATCGTCCGGGAGACGCCGCGCCTGATGGCGCTGCCCGCGTTCGAGGACCTGTTCGACCGGCTCTCGGCCGAACAGAAGGGCCGGTCGACGGCGGAGGCGGAGCTTCGCGGCCTCGCCGAGGTGATCGCCGCGTCGTCCGAGGCGGTGGTCGGACTCGGCCCGGACGGACGCATCCAGTCCTGGAATCGGACCGCGAACGAAACGTTCGCCATTCCTGCCGGCGAAGCTTTGGGCCGGCCGCTCGCGGCCCTGGTGGGAGGAAAGGACAAGGAGCGCCTCACCGAGTGGCTCGGCCAGACCGACGAGGCCGGCTCGCTGGATCTGCGGGTCTTGGCCGAAACCGGGGTCCGAGAGCTCGAGCTGCGCTTCGTCGCCGCCGACGCCGGCCCGCTTTCGGGGGCCGTGTTCGCGCGCGACGTCACGGATAGAAACGCCGCCCGGCGGGATCTCGAGCAAGCAAACCTGCGCCTCAACGATGCCAACGCGGCGCTCGAGCGGCGGGTGGAGGAGCGAACCCGCGAGCTCGAGCGGAAGAACGCAGAGCTTCGGGCCGAGGTCGAGGAGCGGCGGGCGACCGAGGCCCGGCTCTCCGAGGCGCAGGCCCTCGCTCGGCTCGGGAGCTGGAGCTACGAGCTCGGGGCGGAGACGATCGCGTGGTCGAACTCGATGTATGAGCTGTTCGGTCGCCCGGTGGGCTCCCCGGTGCTGGTCGAGGGCCACCTCGAGGGGCTCTTCGTCCCCGAGGACGCCGCCCGGCTCGAGGCGGCCGCGAAAGCGACCCTGGAGGGCGGCGTGCCGTACGACTTGCGGGTTCGTACCAGGGACGACGTGGGTCCGGCGCGGGTGCTGCTCGCCCGCACGGGCGTTCGCTTCGGCCCGGACCGCTCGGTCCTCGGGCTTCAGGGCACCATTTTCGACATCACCGAGCAGGCGGCGCAGGCCGAGGCGCTCGCCGCTGCCAACGCTCGGCTCGAGGCGGCGGTGGACGATGCGACCAAGGACCTGCAGATGGCGGTGACCAAGCTCGAGTCGGCCAACGGTGAGCTCGAGTCGTTCATCCACATGGCCTCCCACGATATGCAGGAGCCGTTGCGGACCGTTCGGAGCTTTGCACAGCTGCTCGTGGAGGATCTCGACGGGGAGCTGCCCGTCGATGCAGCGCAGGACCTTCGCTTCATCGAGAGCGCGGCGGCCCGAATGCAGCGGATGATCGACGCGCTGCTCGACCTCTCTCGGACCTCACGGTCCGAGCCGTGTTACGACGCAGTGGAGCTGTCGGCGCTCGTGGCCGGGGTGCTCGTGGATTTCGAGGCGCAAGTGAAAGATCACGGGGCCCAAATCGAGACGGGGCCGCTCCCGGCGGTGCGGTCGGACCCGGCGCTGCTCGAGCGGATCGTGTCGAACCTCATCGGCAACGCTCTCAAGTTCGGCGGGCCGAACCCGAGGGTTCGAATCGCGATGGGGGCGGACGGAGCGCTCGAGGTCGAGGACTCCGGGCCCGGAATTCCTCCGGAAAAGGTGGAGCGGGCCTTTCAGCCGTTCAAGCGCCTCGTCCGCGACGTCCCGGGCACGGGCATGGGCCTCACCATCTGCAAGAAGGCAGTCGAGCGGCTCGGGGGCCGCATCGAAGTGGACCAGGGGTCGCTCGGTGGGGCTCGGTTCCGGGTGATCCTGCCCCAGGGAGGCCCGAGATGAACGGAACGCCCCGGCTGCTCGTCGTGGACGACGACCCGGCGGATCGGCACCTCATCGCCCGGGCGGTCCGGGATCTCGGCGCTTCGGTCGAGCTGCTCGAGGCCGAGTCGAGCGAGGCGGCGCTCGCGGTCATCGAAGGGGACGCCGCGCACCGAAAGCTGCTCGTCGTCCTCGACCTGAACCTGGTCGCTGGCGACGGCCGGGACTTGCTCCGTTCGCTCGCGACGTCGGGCGCGCTCCCGCTCTTGGCGGTGGTCGTGTTCACCAACTCTTCGCGGCGAGAGGACGTGGTCGAGTGCTTCCAGCTCGGCGCGAAATCCTTCTTGCGCAAGCCGTCCAGCTTTCCCGACCTCACCGCCACCATCAGCATGCTGATTCGGTACTGGCTCGAACTGTCGGAGCTGCCCTGAACCATCCATAGGGTCCGGCGGGAGATCCGGGCGCCCAGCAAGAACCCGCAGCGGACCCTATGGCAAGAGAGGGCCGTGGGGACGCACGCCCCTCTGTGGGGTAGGGGGATCCACATCCTCCGCTTGCAGGTGCCGCCCGTGACTCGGCTCGTAGCTCAAAGCGCTGATCGCGTTGGACCGGCCCACGCCAATCGGTCGAGAGCGCCTCGAGTGCTCCGCCACCGCGAGCACCGGTGGTTCGTTCCCGCCCCGAAGGGCGGTCACTCGTCCTCCTCCGGAAAGAGCAGCCTGAGGTCGAAGTCGACCCTGACTTCGTTAGGAAGCGGCGCGTCGGGATCGTGAAGGTCCGGTTCCGAATAGAAGTAGTGGAGGATACCCTGGCTAAGGGTGACGATCTGCGGTTCGATGTCCGAGGGGAGGTCGATGCGGGACACGAGCTCGTCTCCGAAGGCACTGCTGTCGGGACCAATGCGCTCCATCCTCCGGCTCCTGCGGGGCCCGGGGAACCAAAGGGAGGTTCCGAATCCTTGAATGTGCCTGATGACCTCCCGGAACCGCACACCCTGGACGCGGACCCGAGACTCGAGGGTTCTTGTCCCGGCGAAGCGGGTGAGCGTGAC
>DAIQNR010000117.1:0-8814 GCA_036788295.1 Myxococcota bacterium | reverse complement strand
ACTCGAGGCTGGTGCTGAGCCCTTGGTGGATAATGAAGCGTTCCGCGAAACGCACCCCCGGGACGCGGACCCGAGACTCGAGGGTTCTTGTCCCGGCGAAGCGGGTGAGCGTGACCTCGACCGGTAGGCCTCGAAAAGTGGTATAGGCAGTGATCGAGACGTCGGACTCGGCCGCCTGCTCGCAGCCGAGGAGGCCGGCGATGAAGACGACAACGACCGACAAGAGCTGGGGTCGGGAGGTGGTGAGGATGGGTTTGGTCATATCGCGCTCCATGTCGAGCCTCATCGCTCGGTCCGTCGCGAGCCCCACGGACCGCTCACCGGTCTTCGGGGAAGAGCCGCCGGAGGTCGAACTCGACGCTGAAATCGGTAGGGCCTGGGGCCCGAGGATCGGGAAACGGAGGTTCCCATTTGAAGAAGCCAAGGAGAAACTTCCTGAAGATCACGATCTGGGGTTCGATGTCCTCGGGAAGGTCGACCCGGGCGATGATCTCCTCCTGGAGAAAGGCGCCCACGGGTGGCAGGGTGAGCCGCATCAAGAGTTCCCTCTCGAGGCTGGGGAACTCGAGGCCGGTGCTGAGCCCTTGGTGGGCGTTGATGAGCTCCGCGAAACGCACCCCCGGGACGCGGACCCGAGACTCGAGGGTTCGGGTCCCGGCGAAGCGGGTGAGCGTGACCTCGACCGGTAGGCCTCGAAAAGTGGTATAGGCAGTGATCGAGACGTCGGACTCGGCCGCCTGCTCGCAGCCGAGGAGGCCGGCGATGAAGACGAAAACGACCGACACGAGCTGGGGTCGGGAGGTGCTGAAGATGGGTTTGGGCATATCGCGCTCCATGTCTAGGGCTCCAGTACGATGTCGTCGAGAACGAGCCAATCGTTGACCTTGTTGTCCACGAAGGCGGAGACCGAATCGATGACGGAGGGGGCGACCAGGCCGGACTCTCCCGGCTGGGACAGGCATATCAGGGGAATGCGAGCGGTATGGAACATGGTCAGAGGTGCATCGGAATCTGTCTCCGGCCTTTGGGAGGGCAGGGACCCAGCATAGTCACGGAGCCTGAGAGCGTAGGCCGCGCCTCCCGAGGTCACCTCGAGGGTCGTCTCTTTGGCGAGAAGGTCGTGGTTCAGCTTGTTGCCCACCCCGAGAACGGCGATCAGGTTGAAGGAGTTCGGCGCAAAGTCCACGAAGAGCGTCTGGCCGGCAACGGGTTGAGAGGGTGCCTGGATGACCGCTCCCACCGGCTGTTGGAGCTCGCTCTGAAATGGATTCGGATTTTTCGGCAACGTTGAGCGAAGTTCCAGGACATTCGAGAGATGCAACAGCGCTTGGCCCATCTCGATCCCCTGCCGAACCACGGGGTTCGTCTGCGGGGCCGCCGGATCGATCGAGACGTAGGGTGGCGTTTGGCCCACCGGGTCCTGCTCGAAGTCGGCAAAGACGAAGGTGTCGGAGCTTCGGTAGCGGCGGAGCGTTTCGTTCAACCCTGCGCTCGACTCGAAGCGGGCCGTTCCCTCGAAGACCCCTCGATATCGCTCCTCTCCGAAGAGGGTGGCGAGGGAAAAGGCCATGCCCCATTCGGCGAAGGACTGTTCCTGTTGTTCGCGACTCACATTCGTCGACACTCCCGACTCCCCCGGCAGACGGCGGTTGAACCGGTTGTGTTCGAGCCCCGGAACGATGACCTGCGCCTTCCAGGCGCCCGCGGGGACGGCGCGGTCGTAGTGGGTAGAGCCCAGGGACTTGGAGTCCTGGTCGCTGCTCCCCCCGAATACGAGAAGCGGGACGCCAACGAGCGGGGCAGAAGTGGGCGCCCCCAGGTAGTTGACGTCCCACCACTCCCCCTTCGAGAAGTCCCATCGGACCCGTCCATCGGTTCCCGCAAGGGACAGCACGGCGACGTCCCAAGTGCTCTTCAGCCGGCTCGCCGCCTCGATCGACGCCTGGCCCCCGCGGGAGTGCCCAATGAGCAGCAGCCGGTTGCCGACCACCTGCGCTCCCTCGATGACCTCGAGAGGGGACGGGGATTGGCGGGCCTGAATGCGATCTGCGAGCGCTTCGATCAGCGCCCGACGGTGGTCGAGGTTCTCGCGGGTGTACAGCGTCCCGTTGATCGCTTCGGCGTTGATGCTCACCACCACGGCCCCTCTTCGCACCAGGGGCCGTGCGATCGCTTCGTAGCCGAGGTAGCCCTGCGTCGGGTAGTCGCCCGGGCGCGGCTGCTGCGACATGTCCGTTCCGTTCGTGAAGTTGCCGTAGTTGCCAGGGGAGAGAATGACCAGCGGAACGCCGCCCGCCAGGGCGCGGGGGCTGGTATCGGCGCCGTCCGTCATGGCCGGGTAATATACGCGGCCCGCCAGACGTTGGCCGGGAACGAACGCAAAGATGTCGAAGTCTCGATGCCCGACGGCAAACAACGGGTGCCCGTCACGGACCGGGTGCGCAAGCAGCTCGGTCGGGTTGCAGCGAACCGTGATCCGGTAGGCCTTCGCGGTCTCGGGGCACGCTGGGTCGAGCGGGACGCCCACGATGTGGAGAACGGATCCGATCTCGAGCGGGCGCCTCAAGGGAACCACCGTGCCCCTCGCTTCACCGATCAAGGTGCCGTCCATGAAGACGCGCGTCGCGGCCAGGAGAGGGGAGACACCCACGAGCCGCAAGGCCGTAGCTCCAAACTGGGGGTTTTCCACCTTGGGCGGCAGTACGTCGGCGCAGGGCACGGGGGGAGTGGGCGTGGGCAGGGGGTCGTGGACCACCTCCTCGCACGCGGAGCTGTCCGAGCTGAGCCACTGTCCGCTGCAGGTCCGGAGCATCTGCCGTGCACACAGCCGGGTGCCGCTCAGAATGTAGCTGCCGAGGACGCGCTCGTTCGAGGAGCGCACCCGTCGCCGCATCAAGTTGTCGTGCGGGTCTCCGTTGAGGCCGAAGACCGCACGCCTCGGAGGGGCTAGCTCGCTCGTCAGGTTCGGGTAGGGGCGATTCGGGTCCCCTTCCTCGTGGATATGGACCCATCCGCCCGGATGCTTGAGCCGAACGGTGGCCACCGTTCGGTTTCGATGGCCGAAGAAGGGAGGTAAGGGGTCGTCACCCAGCTCCGGAGCCTGCAGCTCGGCCGGCTCGGGCACGAGCGGCACGGAAGCGGACTCGCGGCTGTCACCACAGAGGGTTTGGACCGCTCGAAACGAGGTGCCCGATGGAAAACTCGACGGGTCGAAAGACCGCGCTCGGGCGACGCCGCCCTGTAGCCCGGGGAGCGGCTCCGCGGTGACGGTCTCGAGGTCGACCCAAGGCAAGCCGAGGGTGCTCGCCTGAAAGGTCACGCTCGCGAGGGGCGCCACCCCGTAGGCCTCCAAGTCGGTCGAGCATGGGTATACGCCGGCCGGCGCCACGATGGGCGGCTCGAGCGGCACGGGATCTGGCGACACGGCCCGGGAAGCGGGAGGACCGACCCGGCACCGAGGACCAGCGTTCGGAAGCGACTCGCACTCATCCCCGATACGCTGCTCGGCAGTGAAGACCTGGCCGCTGGTCGCTGTCCCTCCGAGCGGGACAACGACCTGATCTCCCGTGGGCTTGATGAGCTCGGGGCCGAGACCGGGACCGGCGACGACGAGCACGGCGCCGGGGAGGTAGCCGCGCACGGTCAACGCTGAAGCGCAGGACGGGATCGGGTCGATCAATGGGGAAAACGGCGTTCCTTGTTCCGTAGGGAATCTAGGATTGTCCACGAACTCGCCGTCCGCGAAACAAGGGATGGACGCGAGAAGCACGCAAGCTGCCCCCCCCCCCTAAGTGAAAGGTAGGGTCTCGGTCGAGGACCAGAGCGGCGAACGGAGCGGGCGAACTTCGAATCGAGCACGCGCGGAGGCTATTCATCGTCCTGCCGACGGTCAAGAGGGGGGCCGGCGCGGAGCGCTCAGGAGGGACCAAGGCTCGGTGGATCCTGAAGGGAGGGTACGGCGGAAAGTCCGTTGTTTCGGCTTGCGGAGTCCGTCGCCGTAGAAGTGGCTCGCTCCGTGAGCGACTCTGGGCGAGGGCGCCAGGTGCCGCCAGGCTTCGCCCAAACTCGCCTTCGGGCATGGGCTCCTTGATAGAGGAGCAGGTAGGCGTTCGCGGCGGTCGCCGCCGACCGGGTGCGAAGGAATCCAACGGGCGAGCGCGCCGGACTCCATACGTGCAGCGGACTGGGGCCGGGCCCCTGCTCCTGCGCGGACTACGGTGGGGGCGCTTGGGATAGATACCCTCTTCCCACCGTGGATCTTCCAACGCGAGAGGGTTCCAGCAGAGGGATGAAGTTCCTTCGAGTTGCGCCACCGTGGCTGTCATCGTCGACGACGACCCGGCGGATCGCCACGCCCGGGCGGTGCGGGATCTGGGCGCCCCGGTCGAGCTGCTCGAGGCCGAGTCGAGCGAGGCTGCGCTCGCGGTCATCGAAGGGGACGTCGCGCACCGAAAGCTGCCCGTGGTCCTCTATCTGAACCTGGTCGCTGGCGACGGCCGGGACTTGCTCCGCTCGCTGGGGACGTCGGGCCAGCTCGGCGCGAAATCCCTCTTGCGCAAGCCTTCCGCTTCCCGACCTCACCGCCACCATCGGCGTGCGGACTCGGTACTGGCTCGAGCTGTCGGAGCTGCCCTGAAACTACAGCGTCCGGCGGGAGATGCGGGCTCCCAGTGCCTCGAGCCGGTCTTCGATGCGCTCGTAGCCCCGGTCGATCTGCTGCACGTTGTGAATGATGCTCTCGCCCCGGGCGGTGAGCGCGGCGATGACCAGGGCCATGCCGGCCCGGATATCGGGGCTGACGAGCTCCTGCCCAAACAGGGGCGTTTTTCCGCTGACCACCACCCGGTGGGGGTCGCAGAGGATGAGCCGGCCCCCCATCGCCGACAGGCGGTCGGTGAAGAACAGCCGAGACTCGAACATCTTCTCGAAGATCAGCACCGTGCCTTCGGTCTGGGTGGCGCCGACGACCGCGATCGACGTGAGATCGGCGGGAAAGCCCGGCCACGGGGCGTCTTCGATCTTCGGGATGGCGCCGAGCAGGTCGGGCGCGACCCGCAGCCGCTGCTCGCCGGGGACCACGATGTCCTCTCCGTCGGACTCGAACCGGATGCCGAGCTTCTCGAACGCGATCCGGGTGGCCCGATGCTCCAGCGGCCGGGCGTTCACGAGCCGAAGCTGCCCGCCGGTCACCGCGGCCAGGGTGATGAAGGAGCCGACCTCGATGGTGTCGGGCCCGAGCCGGTAGCTCGCGCCGCCGAGCCGGCGGCGCCCGGTGATGGTGAGCCGGTTGGTGCCGATTCCGTCGATGCCGGCCCCCATGGCGACGAGCAAGCGACAGAGATCTTGCACGTGCGGCTCGCAAGCGGCGTTGTCGATGACGGTCACGCCCTCGGCGAGCGAGGCGGCCATGACCGCGTTCTCGGTGCCGGTGACCGACGCCTCGTCGAGGAAGACCTCGGTGCCGACGAGCCCGGCCGGGGCTTCGAAAGACAAGGCGTGTGGGCCCACGTCGGCCTTCGCGCCGAGCGCGGTCAGGGCGAGCACGTGGGTGTCGAGCCGGCGCCGCCCGATGACGTCGCCGCCGGGCGGGGGCAGGCGGACGTGTCCGCGGCGGCCGAGCAGGGGCCCGGCGAGCAGCATCGACGCTCGAATTCTGCGGCAGGCCCGCTCCGGTGGGTCCTCGGTCTTCAGGGCCGAAGCCGTGAGCGCCCACCGGTGGGGCCCGAGCTGGCGGACCGTCACCCCGAGATGATCGAGCAGCTCGAGCATCACCCGGACGTCGAGAATGTCGGGCACGTTGTCGAGCTCGACCTCTTCTTCCGTCAGCAGCGAGGCGGCGAGCAGGGGGAGGGCGGCGTTCTTGTTGCCGCTCACGG
Organism: Myxococcota bacterium; assembly: GCA_036788295.1. Classification (GTDB taxonomy): domain Bacteria; phylum Myxococcota; class Kuafuiibacteriia; order Kuafuiibacteriales; family Kuafuiibacteriaceae; genus JAHQVK01. Next base: position 2,938 of record DAIQNR010000117.1, on the reverse strand, counting down.
TGGTGACGCCGCCGATCGGGCGGCCGCCTTCGATCACGAAGCTCTGGCTGGCCATGTCAATTGCTCCTGCGGGGTACGATCGCGACGCTGCCCTGCCCGACGCGGAGCACCGCGGTGGCGAGGCCGCGCCCGACGAGCACGTCGTAGGGGAGGTTCGCTCGGCGGGTGGGAAGCTGGGGGTGGCCCGACTCCACCCCAGCGCCGGTCTCGGCGAAGATCCGAGCGTCGAGCGGAACTGGCAGCGCGAGCAGGAGGTTGCCCCGGTCCACCCGCACCTCCACGAAGTCGCCCGCCCGAAGGACCGCGTCGATCTCGGCGTCGCCGCCGAGCACCTGGGCCGACAGCGCCCGCTCCGCCCCCTCGACGACGAGGCCGGCGAGGCTCTGCACCGCCGTCGTCCCCCGCATGTTGGCGATTCGGGCGCCGGCGGCCGAGAACGCGCTGAGGTCCATGTCGAGCGGCGCCCGGATCTCGAGCAAACCGTCGATGACCCCGATCTCGGCCGCCTCCGCGGACACGATGAGCGCGTCCGGATCGGTCGTGTCGATGCCGAGCGCCCACTTGGCGAGCGCGGCTTCGGCGGCCGTGGTCGAGCCCGCGGAGAGCCGGACGTCCACCGCGATGCGCAGCTCGTCCGGGCCACGGGCGCCGAACACGGCGAGGGGAAGAATGGAGTCCACGACGAGCTGGCGGCGTCCGCCCACCGCGACGGTGGACGTGAAGCTGCGCTCTGCCACCGAAGAGGGGCCGAGGTCGCAAGCGAGGGCAGCGGCGGTCATGGCCATCAAACCGGGGAGGATTCGCACGGACTTCCCTTCGGCGCACCGTGGGCCACAGGAGCCGGCGGGTAAAGCCTTCGGTCGGTCCGGTTGCGCCGAAGCGAAGACTCTGGACCGATGAAGCCGAAATGGGACGGCCCAAGGATGCAGCGAAGCGCGGACGGTCGAGCCGGGCGGCAGGGCGGGCGTCCGCGGACCGCTCCGCCGGCGCTGCCGAGCACCGGATTTCACAGGAGACTTCGGAGACGGGCGCGGTCGAGAGCTCGGACCGAGCCTCGGGCGACAAGTCGAACCGGACCGCGGGCCGGACCGCGTTCAAGGACTACTTCGGCGCCGAAGCCGCCAGGCAGCTCGCCGAGCAGGTGGCGGCGGTGGATTCGGGGTTTCACCGGGCCCGGTTCCTGGCGCTCGCGACCGACGGGATCGAAGCGCTCGAGATGATGGACCGGGTCCGCAAGTTTGCTGGCGCTCTCGCTGAGTGCCTGCCCCAAGACGTGACGGCGGCGCTCGACGTGCTCACTCGCAGCTTGCCGCCGAAGCTCGAGCGCATCGCTCCGCTCGACGATGGGTTCGTGCTCTGGCCCATCGGCCAGTTCATCGCCGACCGCGGGCTGCCCCACTTCGACCCGTCGATGACGGCGATGCTCGAGCTCACCCAGCGGTTCACGTCGGAGTTTGCGGTGCGGCCGTTCGTGAAGCACGAGCCGGAGCGGACGTTCGAGCGGCTCTTGGCGTGGACGGGGCACGAGAGCGTTCATGTCCGGCGTTGGTGCTCGGAGGGGGTCCGCCCGCGGCTGCCGTGGGGGGAGCGGCTCGACGCGCTGGTCCTCGACCCAGGCCCGATTCTGCCCATTCTCGACGCGCTGAAGGACGACCCGGAGCCCTATGTGCGCCGCTCGGTCGCGAACAACCTGAACGACATCGCGAAGGACCACCCAGGGCTCGTGCTCGAGATCGCCGGCTCCTGGCTGAGAGGGGCACCGCAAGGGCGGCGGTGGGTGGTGCAGCACGGGTTGCGGTCCCTGGTGAAACTGGGCCGCGCAGACGCGCTGTCGCTGCTTGGCTTTGCTCCAGCGAAGGTGCAGGCGGAGTTGTCGGTCGAGCCGTCGCGGGTCGCGATCGGCGAGGCGGTCAAGTGGTCCGTCACCGTGCGAAACCTCGGGCCGGAGCCAGCCCGGGTGGTGGTGGATCTGCGGGTCCACTTCATGCGGGCCCGGGGCCCAGGGGCGCCAAAGGTGTTCAAGGGGCGCGCGCTCGAGCTTCGGCCAGGGGAAGAGGCGCAGCTCGTCCGGACGCTGTCGTTTCGGCCGACGACGGTGCGCCGGCTCTACCCCGGGCCGCACCGCCTCGAAGCGCAGGTCAACGGAGTGGTGGCGGCGGCGACCGAGGTGAAACTCGACCCCTGACTCGGCGGGGCCCGAGTTCCGTTGCCGGCTCCTCCGCCGCTCGCCATGCTCCGCCGCCATGGCTGGTTTGAGCGGGCTCGCGCTGTACGTGCCAAGACCCCGGGTGTGCCTAGAGTCCTGGTGCGGGTGGACCGGGGCCGACCCGTCCAAGATCCGGGCGGTCGTGGGGGACGCGTTTCGGGTGCCGGCGAGGCACGAGGACGCGTACACCATGGCAGCGCAGGCAGTGTTGCGACTCATGGAGCAGCACGAGGTGGATCCGGCCCGCGTCGGGCTGCTCGTGTTCGCCACCGAGTCGAGCGCGGACAACGCCGTGGGCGGCCCCACGGTGCGGGGCCTCGTGGACCGGGCGCTCACCGCGTCGGGCCGGCCGACGCTCAGTCGGAGGGTGGAAACCTACGAGGTCAAGCAGGCTTGCCTATCTGGCATGAACGGGCTGCTGTCTGCCGTTCGCTTCGTGACGCTCGAGCCGGACGCGGTGGCGATCGTGGTCGCTTCGGATATCGCCGAGTACGAGCGGGGCTCGTCGGGGGAGCCGACCCAGGGCGCGGGGGCGGTGGCGATGCTGGTCGAGGCCGAAGCCCGGCTGCTCGACATCGATCCGCGGCGGGCCGGGCGGTCGTCGGCCGAGCGGGGTTTCGACTTTCGCAAGCCGGTCCGGGCGCCGGGGGGAACCGAGCCGGGCTGGCCGGAGGCGAGGCCGCGGGATTTCCCGGTGTTCGCCGGCCACTATTCGACCCGGTGTTACCTCGA
>DAIQNR010000116.1:0-16349 GCA_036788295.1 Myxococcota bacterium | reverse complement strand
CGCCGAAGGCGACCGGACGGCCAGGGACGCAGGAAACGAGCCTGGGGCGTTGGTCGAGCCCGATCGGTGCTCCAGTCGGCGCGCGCGGCATGCGCCGCTTTTCCCTCTTTGCTACGGTGAACCCCGGCGATGGGTGTCGAGGAGCTGGCCGGGGAGGCGCGGAGGCGGCCCGAGGACCCCGCCGTCTGGTGCCGGCTCGCGGCGGCCTTGTCCGAGCACGGCCACCCCGGTCCGGCCATCGAAGCGCTCGAACGGGCGGCTCAGGTCGCTTCCGACCTCGAATCCTGGCTCGCCGTCGGAGACGGGTTCACCCAGCTGGAAGACCGAGGCGCCGCAGCCCGCGCCTACCGGGAAGCCACCAGGGACAAGCGCCCTGCCGCCGACCTCAGAGCCCTCGCCCACCGAAAGCTCGCCGCTGCGCTCTTGTCGCTCGGTGAGGTGAATCCGGCGGTTCTCACCCTCCGAGTCGCGGTGAATCTCGCCCCAGGGGACGCCGACGGCCACCGGCTGCTCGCCGTCGGGCTGCTCGAGTCGGGGCGGCTCGAGTCGGCGCTCGAGCCGGCGGAGCGGGCGGTGGACCTCGACTTCGAGTCGGCGGAGGCCCACCGAGTGCTCGCCCGGGTCCTCCTTGGCCTCGGCCGAAAAGAGGACGCGGTGGAGACCTTGCGCCAGGTGACGGTCATCGCCCCGCTCGACGTCGACGCCGGGGTGGACCTCGCCGCGGCGCTCGCCGAGGTCGGGCAGTCGGCGGAGGCGAAGCGGGTGCTGGTGCGGCTCGACCAGCGGATGGATCGAAACCCAGGCGACCTTCTCCGGCTCGGCTTGGGCTTCGATGCGGCCGGGGACGGCGCGGCCGCGGCGCAGGTTCTGAGGGAGGTGATTCGGGCCACCCCGGGCCGGGCCGACGTGCATCTCGCCCTCGGGACCGTCCTCGAGCGGAGCGGGTCCGAATCGGAGGCGTTGGTCGCGTTTCAGGCCGCGGTCGGGCTCGACCCCGCTTCGGCCCCGGCCCACCACCGGCTCGGCCTCGCCCTTCTCGCCGGGGGCCGGCTCGACGAGGCGATTCGACTGCTCGTGCAGGCTTCTTCGCTGGATCCGAGCAGCGAGCGGATCCAGACCGACCTCGCCGCGGCCCTCCGCCGCCGATCGCCCAGCCCGGAGGGCGAGGGCGGGGAAGGAAGCTTCACCGGCGACCTGGCCGTGTTCGCGCTCCCCGAGGTCATCGAGTTCCTGCTCCTCCAGCGGGCGAGCGGTCTGCTGCGGGTGACGTCCACGGAGGGGGCCGGGATGCTCGAGCTTCACCGGGGCCAGCTCGCGGCGGCGCGGGCGACCCAAACCGCGACCTTGGCCCGCCGGCTCGAAGCGACCGGTCTGGCCCTGCCGACGGACGCCCCGACCGCCGAAGACGACGCCCGGGTGGCCCGATGGTTGCTCGACCGCGGGGCGGCTCCCCGGTCGCTCGTCTTCGACCACCTCGAGAGAGCGGTCCGCGACGCGCTCGCGAACATGGTGGAGTGGCGGGACGGGCAGGTTCGATTCCAGGCCATGCCCGAGATCGGCGCTGCGCTCGACGAGCACGGGCTCCTCATCGATCCCCGCTCGGCGCTGATGCACGTCGGCGCGGCGCGTCCGCGCGAGGCAGGCGATTGACCGGCCCGCGCGCCTAAAAGCGCCAAGTCCTGCCGGCGCTCAGGCCGCTTTGGACCCTTGGACCCATCGGCGGGCGAGGTCCATCTCGTCGAAGTAGTGCAGCTCGAGGGCGCCGCTCTTGAGGCGCTGACAGATTCGGGTCTTCGGAATCTGGGTGAACTCCCGGCGGGTGAGCACGATGGCGAGCCGCTCGACCCCGGCTTTCGCCGCCTTCGGCACCCACTGCTTCAGGAAGTGGTCTTCGTCCTCGTCCTGAAGGTTCAGCATCGAGTGGTCGGCGAGAACGCGGCGGGCCGACCGCTCCGCGACCTCGGCGAGGCCTGCGTCGAGCCCCGTACGGAAGTCCGCGTACTGGGCCGGCCGCTTCCACTGCATCATGACCGCCTCCGCGGCCACATCCCAGTGCACCATCACCTGTTTCGAATCGAACAGCCGAGCCATGGTGTGCTTGATCGTCGTCTACGCGTCGGGGTTGAGGCCGGCACCGAGCGTCCGGCGGTCTTTGTCTCGGGAGGAGGCGGCTCGACTCGGACGCCCGCCCTTCGACATCGGGCGCGGCCTCGTGTTCGGCTCCCGGTATGGCTTCGTGGGGGATCGACCGTCGCACCTTTCTCACCGGGTCCGCTGGTCTCGTGGGCGCGGCCGCGCTCGGCTGCGGAGAGGAGGAGGACAGGATCGAGCCCGAGCCGGAGCCGAACGACTCCGCTCGCCTGGTCGATTTTCGTCCCGAGGCGGTCGAGGAGGATCTCGGCCGGTTTCCTCAAGGGGTAGCCGCCGGCGACATGGCGCCGCACTCCGCTCTGCTTTGGACCCGGGTTCACGGGTGGGCAACGGTGCGGCTGCGCCTGTGGCGGGATGCGGACCGCCCCGACCAGATCAAGCTCGTGCACGAGCGCACCGCCGCGCCCGACGACGGCGGTTACCTGAAGGTGCCGGTCGAAGGCCTCGGGCCGGCGTGGTACCGCTACGCCTTCTTCGACGAGGCGCTCGGCCGGCGCAGCCCCATCGGCCGGTTTCGCACCGCCTTCTTCGAGCACGACGTCCGCCCGCTGACCGTCGGCACCATCGCGTGCACCCACCGGTCGCAGGCGCCCTTTCCGGCGCTCAGCCTCCTCGCGGAACAGCGGCCCGACGTGCTCGTTCCCCTTGGGGGACCTCAGCTACAACGACGGCTCCCGGCGCATCGACGAGTTTCGAGCCCACTATCGGTTCAACCTCGGCAGCGCGGGCTACCGGAGCGCCTTCGGCGGGGCGGGCGTGTACCCCACCTGGGACGATCACGAAGTGGACAACGACTTCGATCCCGAGCGGCTGCGGGCCAGCGATCCCGAGCTGCTCGAGACCGCGACCAGGGCCTACTTCGAGACCCTGCCCTTGCCGGAAGAGCGGCCGCGGCGGCTGTGGCGGAGCCACCGATGGGGTCGGACGGCGGAGATCTTCATGCTCGACTGCAGGAGCGAGCGGAGGCCTTCGACCCGGCGCACCGCCGACGCGACCTACCTCGGCGCCGAGCAGATGGCCTGGCTCGAAGCGGCGCTCGAGCGGAGCCCGTGCCATTTCAAGCTCATCGCCAGCTCGGTGCCGATCACCGCGCTCTTTGGGCTGTGGAACTTCGCGCTCGCCGACCGCTGGGAGGGGTACGCGGCGCAGCGACGGCGGCTGCTCGACCATCTGGCCGAGCGGGTGTCGGGCCGGATCGTGTTTCTCTCCGGAGACTTTCACTGCGGCTTCGTCAGCCGGGTCGAACCGTCGGGTCCGGCCCGCGCCTTCATCGAGGTGGCGACCTCCACCGGGCCGCTCGGCCCGAACCCGATCGGGGTTCTTCACGACCTGGGCGACATCTCGCCCGAAGAGACCTTCCCGCCGGACCGGTTCCTGTTTGCGACCGGCAACCCGAGGAACGCGACGACGCTTCGGTTCGATCCGGGCGCCGACGAGGTGCGGGTCCGGTTTCTCGATGCGCGACCGGACACCTCGGGCCAGGTCCTGTTCGACCAGCGAATTTCTTTCGGCGGATGAGGCTGCGCCTTCGGGACGTTCTGGATCGGACGCCGCCGCCGCAAAAAGCGTCGCTCGGTCCCGGTGCGATTTTTCGAGAGAATATGTCGCATCGCCACAAAGGAGAACGACGGTCGGTTTCTAGTGGCGGTCTCGAGGCCGCTGGAGGAACGTGACCGAAGCTGGGAGGCGGGGATGAAACGAGACAGCGCGGTCGAAGGAAGTGACCTGGTTTGTGATGAAGCGCACGCGAGGTCGCTGCCGCTGAGGCCGGTGCCCCGTCTCGAACCCCCCGCCAACGATCCCAATCCAGAGGTGGTACCGGTGGTTCGCCCGACCCTTCCCCCACTGGGCGAGGTCTGCTCGCTGCTCGAAGGGGTGTGGGAGCGCCGCATGCTCAGCAACCGCGGTCCCTTGTCGGAGCGCTTCGAGCGGGCGCTGTCCGAGCGCCTCGACCTTCCCCACCTGAGCCTCGTGGCCAACGCGACCCTGGGGCTCGAGATCGCGCTGCGCTCCATCGCCAGCGCTGGAGAGGTGATCACCACCCCGTTTTCGTTCGTCGCGACCTCCCACTCGATCTTGAACGTCGGCCTCACCCCGGTCTTCGCCGACATCGACCCCACCACCTACAACCTCGATCCAGCCAAGGTGGAAGCGGCGATCACTCCGAACACGGTCGCGATCCTGCCCGTGCATTGCTACGGCCGCCCGTGCGACCCGGTCGGCTTCGAGGCGCTCGGCCGGCGGCACGGGATCCCGGTGATCTTCGACGCGGCCCACGCGTTCGCAGTGACGCTCGGAGGCAAGAGCCTCCTTGGCTTCGGCGACATCTCCGTGGTGAGCTTTCATGCCACCAAGGTGTTTCACTCGGCGGAGGGTGGGGCGATCGTCTGCGCCGACCGGCAGACGAAGCTTCGAATCGATCGGATGGGGGCGTTCGGCATCGACGGCGACGACGTCACCGAGCTCGGGACCAACGCGAAGCTCAGCGAGCTCCACTGCGCGCTCGGTCTTGCGCTGCTCCCCCACTTCGAGGCGTCCCAAGAGGGGAGGGCCCGGGTGATCTCTCGGTACCGGGCGGGCCTAGAAGGTATCGAAGGGCTGCGATTCCCAGCTCCGGCGGTGGGCTACCGCGAAAACCACGCCTACTTTCCGGTCGAGGTCTCGCCCGAACGAGAAGACCGGGACGCGCTGCTTCAGCGGCTGAAGCGGCGGGGGTTTCTCGCCCGGAAGTATTTCTCGCCCATCCTCACCGAGCTCGAAGTGATGAAGCGCTTGGCCCCGAAGGATGGTTGGCCGAGCTGCCCCGCGGCCAAGGCGGTATCGGCGCGGATCCTCTGTCTCCCCCTCTTCTCCGATCTCTCGAACGAGCAAGTCGATGAGATCTGCGCGGTGGTCCGGGACGAGGGTTGATCGATGCTTCCATCCCACAAGGAGCTGATCCTCATCCCCATTCTCGACGCTCGCCCGGCCGGCCCCGGGAGGCTGCGGCTCACCCGAAAGTACCTCGAGGGGGTCGAGATGTACCAGCGGTACTGGCCCGGCCCGGTCACGACGCTGGTGGGCCAGACCGAGCAGCCCCTGACCGACCTCGACCCCGAAGACGTCGCCGTATCCGAGCCCGGTGGGCCCGACGCGGCCAAGTGGCGGGTGGAGAGGCGCCCCGAAGACCACGCCGCGCTCGAGCATCGGCTCCGCGACGCCGCGGTGGTTCTGGGTTTCCTCGGCCCAACCCACCAGGGGATTGCTGCTTCGTGCCGAAAGATGGGCGTACCCTTCGTTACGGTGTCCGAATATTCGCTGAAGACGGAGCTGCAGATCGTCACCGCATCGGTCAAAAATCCCATCATTCGGTTGCGGCGGCATTTTTGGCACCTCGGAGCGGAGCGCAAGCGCCTCCAGACCTTGCTGTCCGGGGTGGCCGGCATCCAATGCTCAGGGACGCCAACCTACGAAATCTATCGGTTGCTTCACCGAAATGCGCTGCTTTTTTTCGACAACCGGGTCCGGAGCGAAGACGTCGTCTCCGATGAGGAGCTGGGGTACCGGGTCACCCGGCTGCTGTCCGGTGGGCCGCTGCGCCTCGTGTTCGGCGGCCGCTTCGTCCCGATGAAGGGCGTGCTCGAGCTGCCCGTCGTCGCCGAATGCCTGCGCGAGCAGCGGGTGCGCTGCACGCTCGACGTCTACGGGGACGGTCCGCTGCGCCCGGAGCTGCTCCGCCAGATCGAGGCCCGCGGCCTGGGGTCCATCGTGCGGGTCCATGGCCCGCTCGATTTTCGAACCGGCTGGCTTCCGGTGCTCCGGGACGCGGATCTGTTCCTGTGTCCGCACCCGCAGGGCGATCCATCCAGCACCTATCCGGAGGTGATGTCGTGTGGGACGGTCATCGCCGGGTACGCCAACGAAGCGCTGCGAGGCGTCGCCGAGCTGTCCCGCGGTGGGTTCACGGTGCCGATCGGGGATAGACAGGCTCTGGCCCGATTGGTGGCGCGACTCGGGCGCGACCGGGAGGCCATCGCGAAAGCGTCGGTGCACGCCCGGAACTTCGCGCTCGAACACTGCTTCGAGCGGACCTTCGAGCGCCGGACCCGCCACCTGATCGGCGTCAGCCGACTCCCAGTGGGCGCGCTCCTCGATCCGCCTCGGCTCGCCGAGGCGCGATCGGCCTGAACCGGCCTACCGTCTGCGCCGAGCCCGGGCGCTCGGGATCCCGTCCGCCGGGTCTTCTGGCCAGTCGTGCTTCGGGTAGCGCCGCCGCAGCTCCTTTCGGACCTCGTCGTAGGTTCGGCTCCAGAAACTGGCCAGGTCCTGGGTGACCTGCACCGGGCGATGGTTCGGCGCAAGGAGCTCCATCTTCACGGGGACCCGCCCGTTCAGCACCCGCGGGGTCTCGAGCAGCCCGAAGACCTCCTGCAGGCGAATCGAGAGCACGGGTGGTCCTTCCGTCTCGTAGCGAAGAGGGGCGCGGCGCCCGCTCGGTACGGGGACGTGGGTGGGGGCGAGGTGGTCGAGCCGGACCGGGAGCCGGTCGAGCAGAAGAGGACCCAGATCGGCCGCGCGAAGCTCGGCGAAGGAGCGCTTGCCCGGCGTGATCATCGGCAGAAGCTCCCGTCGGACGTCGGGCCCGACCTCCGGGAGGTCCAGCTCGGGCGCGTAGCGCCTCACGAAGTGGATCCGGCGCAGCAGCGATTCGAGGGCATCGGTGAGCGGGAGCGCTCGGTCGAGGTCGGCGGCGGCGGCGGCGGCGAGGGCGTCCGACCGGTCGAGCGGCGCGTTCGGATCGGGCCGCTGCTCGAGCTCGAGCGCCTCGTAGAGGGTGACCCGAACGAGATCCACCCGCTCTCGCTCCTTGTCGAAGCGGGCCTCGATTCGCTCGTTCACCCCCGTCAGCCAGCTGCGCTCGATGTGGCTCGCCAAGCGGACCACGGCAGTCTTCCCGGCCCCTTGGCCGTCGAGCTGCACCGCCACGAGCAGGGGCCCCTCCTTGACCACGCTCTCTGGAGCCAAGACCGCTCTTCCGCCTTCGGCCAGCTGCAGACCGGACCCTCTCCGGAGGGCGACCCGGTCGGGGAACGCCGCGAGCACGGCGCGAAGCAAGGTCTCTTCGGGGTCCCTGGCCGGTCCGGTCGGGCGGCCGGCGAAGCGCTCGAGCCGGGCGGCGGCGGCGAGCGCGGCCCTCGCGCCCCGGCGGTCGAGCCCGAGCGCCTCGGCCGATTCGCCCGCGGCGACCCGCTCCAGCCGTTCGAGGCGCTCGAGAAGGTCGGAGCGGCCCACCCGATCGCGCAGGACGGCGCGGTCCCGGAGCAGGTCGCGCTCGCTGGCCAGCGCCGCGACGAGGGCCCCTCGTCGGCCGTGGCCGGCCGCCCCGGCGTCGAGCAGCAGCCGACCGAGGCGGGGATGCACCGGCAGCGCGGCGAGCCGCTCGCCGAGCCCGGTGAGGCGAAAGCCCTCGCTCGGGAGGGCGCCGAGCCGCCGAAGGAGGTGCACGGCGCGGTCCACCGCCCCGGCTGGCGGGGCGTCGAGCCACTCGAAGCGCTGCGGGTTGGTGCCGGACCACGCGACCACGGCCAGCACCACCGGCGCGAGGTCCACCCGAAGCAGCTCGGGCGGCTCGGCTTCGGCGAGGCGCTGGTGCTCCATCTCGGTCCAGCGCCGGTACACCCGGCCCGGCCCGAGCCTCGCCGCTCGACCGGCGCGCTGCTCGGCGGAAAACCGGCTGATCCTGCCCAACTCGAGGTGGTCTACGCCGATCGCCGGGTCGTGGCGGCTCCGCTTCACGAGGCCCGCGTCCACGACCGTGTCCACCCCGGGGATGGTCAACGAAGACTCGGCCACGTTGGTGGACAGCACGACCCGCCGCCGGTCCCCCGAGGCCCGCGGAGCGACCGCTCGGTCTTGCGCTTTGGCCTCGAGCTCTCCGTGCAGCTCGAGCACGTCGACCCCGGTCAGGTCGCCGCGGAGCGCCCGAGCGGCGCGGCCGATCTCCCTTACGCCGGGCAGAAACGCGAGGACGTCACCGTCGCCGCCGCCGCGCAGCGCCTCTTTCACTCCGGCGACGACCTGCACGTCGGCTGGCCGCTCGTCGGGGCGCTCGAGGTAGCGCACCTCGAGCGGATGCTGTCGCCCTTCGCTCGTCAGGACCGGACATCCGCCCAGGAACCGGGCGACCGGCCCTGGGTCGAGCGTCGCCGACATCACCACCAAGCGGAGCTCCGGCCTGGTCGCCGACAGCTCCCGCAGAAACGCGAGGGCGAGGTCCGCGTGCACGGAGCGCTCGTGGAATTCGTCGAGCACCACCGCGCCCACCCCCTCGAGCAGCGGATCGGAGATCATCCGCCGAGAGAGGATGCCCTCGGTCAGAAAGACGATCCGGGTCGATGGTCCGGTCCGGTCCTCGAACCGGACCCGATAGCCGACCTCGGCGCCGAGCGCGCACCCCCGCTCGTTGGCCACCCGGGTGGCGGACAACCGGGCTGCGATCCGCCTGGGCTCGAGCACCAGGACCTGGCCTCGGGCGAGGCCCTGGTCGAGGAGGAGCGGGGGGATTCGGGTGGTCTTGCCCGCGCCCGGCGGCGCGATCAGCACGAGCCGAGGATGGCGGCGGAGGCTCTCCGCTGCCGCGTCCGTCACCTCGTCGATCGGGAGCGGCTCCACCGGCCCGGCTTACCATGGCGGCACCGGTCAGGCGGCGAATCCCACGTCGTCCACGACCCCGCGGATGATCTCCCGCAGCTCCGCGCTCTCGTTGAGAAAGCGAAAGCCAGCGTCGAAATAGGTGTCGTTCACGTCCGGCCCGCACCATCGACACTCCACGTCGATGTCGACCGTTCGGTCGGGCTCCTCGATGCTCGGGAGAACCATCCGAAGCTGGCGGGTCTCCTTGGGCTGAAACGGGTTGTCGGCCACGAGCATCATGCCGCCGGTCGAGACGTCGACCACATGGCCCACGAGGTCGTCCGTGGTTCGGTCGTGCACCCGGAGGTACATGATGAGGTTGTGCCGCTCGGTGGTTCGTCGCTCCTTCATCAATTGCTCTCATCGTCGCGAGCGCGGCATGGATGAGCGGAGCCGCGCGGCGAGCCGCCGGCGCCGAAGACGCTGCGCGGCGGGCGGGCGTCGCGGCGGACGTTGCGCCTTGCCGGCCGCGCGGCGAGCGGGCAGCTTCGGCCCATGCTGTTGTCTGCGTTGTCGGCGGCGCTGGTGGTCGTCGCGGCGATCCACGTCCTCACACTCCGGCTGTCGGTGCGCTTGGTGGCGCGCACCGCGGACAACGCCTGGGACAACGCGCTCGGCTACCTGGTGGTGACCGGCTTGCTCTGGTATCCGCTGTCATGGGCGTACCAGGGCGGGTGGTGGTGGCTGCTCGCTCTGCCCCCCCTCTTTGCGTGCGTGCTCGTGGCCGCGCTGTCCGCCATCTACCAAGTGAGCGCGAGGAGGGCGGCGGCGCTGGGCTTGGTTCATGCCGCGCTGGCCTCGGTGGTGACGACCGCGGTGGCGGTGTCGGCGGGCGCGGTGGCGGCCTATGTCATCTACGGAAAGATCATCGCCGACCCCCGCATCCTTCTTCGGTTGGTGTTGAGGCTCATCGGCATCGAGCCGCCATTTTGACCGGGATCAGCCGGCGAGCGCGGTGAGGTAGCCCGCGGCGAAGCCGAGCGCGACCAGCGCCACGCCGAGCGCGACGCATGAGAACCAGCTCAAGCGGACCCCAGAGACGCGCTCGACCGTGGTCTCGGCGGGAGCGGGCGCACCCTCCTCGATCTCGAGCGCCTCCGGCCTCGGGGTCGCGATCGAGTTGTCGTCGGCGATGTCGAGCGAAGGCGCGCGCGGCACCGGACGGAACTCTCCGGTGCCCTGGGCCTCCGAAGAAGCCGGGACGGGGCGGAGCGGACCGGAGCCGTGGCCGCGCGCGACCATCCCACCGACGTTGATCTCGGGCCCGGAGGGCTCGTCGTAGAACACGGGGGGGTCGTCCCACGGCCCCATGGACTCCTCGTCCGTCTGCACGGAGCGAATCCGGGCCAGGTGGTTCCCGTCCGGGGCGCCGACGGTGGCCTCGTCGTCCTCGAACATCCGGAGCTGGTTGGCCTCCTCCTGCCTGGCTCGCTCGAGACGGGCTCCAAAGCGGGCCGCGAACTCCTTGGGGAGCAGCCCGATGGTCGCGTCCTCTTCGGAGAGCATGGCGAGAAGGTCGTCCTCCTCTCCGTCGGGCGCATGGCTCTCGTTCCACTCGTGAACGCTCTGTTCGTCGGGGCGGATGATGTCCCTCGGCGGGGGCGCGTCTTCCGACATTTCTTCGACGATCTCGAAGTCGGTTCGGGTGGAATGGGGACTCGGCAAGGGCCCAAACGCCTGCACGCCGGAGCTGGCGCGGATGGGCGGGGCGTAGGGGGTCTCTTCGACGAACAGGCCGAGCGGGTCGGGGTCGGTGACGCCGCCTGGGATCACGGGGAGGTGCTTCGGGCTCAGGGCCTGGCCTCCGAGCACTTTGGCCAGGTTCTCGACGTCGCCCTTGCCCGCCATCGCCTTGCGAAGCTCCACCGCCCGGGCGCCGATCTCTTCTCCGTAGATTCCGTAGAATTCCTTCGAAATCGTCGTGGCGTCGATCTCGACTCCGGCCCGACGGATGAGGTCGTTGATGTCGTCCCGCATCTCGGCTGCGGTTTGGTAGCGCTGCCGAGGGGAGCGGCGGAGGGCCTTCATCACGATCGGGTCCACGATCGGGGTGAGGCCGGGGACGACGCGGCTCGGCGGTTCGATCCGCTGCTCCCGAATGGCGGTCAGGACCTCCATCGGGGTCGTCCCCTTGAACAAGTCGCGCCCAGTGAGGGCCTCCCACAGAACGATGCCGGTGCCGAAGATGTCCGACCGGCGGTCGACCCTCTTCCCGAGCGCCTGCTCCGGTGACATGTAGGAGAACTTGCCCTTGACGATGCCAGCCTGCGTCTCCCAGCCCCTCCCCGTGGCTTTGGCGATGCCGAAATCCGTCAGCTTCGGGATGCCGTTGAAGCCGATGAGGATGTTCTGGGGCGTAACGTCCCGGTGCACGAGGCCCATCGGTTCGCCGTTTTCGTCCTGCATCTCGTGGGCAAAATGCAGGGCGTCGCACACCGCGGCGGTGATGCGCAAAAGGACGCCCACCGTGAGCGGCTTCTTGGCCCGGGCCGACGCGCGCAAGACCTGGGCGAGGCTCGCCCCGAAGACGTACTCCATCGCGAGGCAGTGGATGCCTTCGACCTGGCCGAACCCGGTGATGGCCACGACGTGGTCGTGGCGGAGGCGGGACGCGATCCGCGCCTCCGTGAAGAACATGTTCAGGAAGTCTTCGTTCGAGGCCAGCGAGGGAAGCAGGATCTTGAGGGCCAGAAGCCGATCCTGCTTCGGCGCGGTCAGGTCGCGGACCAGGAAGACGTTGGCCGCGCCGCCCGACGCCAGTCGGATGAGCAGCTCGTTGGTGCCGAGTCGAACGGGCTGCAAGACGCCCGCGACCTTAGCACACCCCTGCGCCGGTGCGAGGCGGACGTGACCGTCAGTCGCGCGAAGCCATCACGAGCTGCAGCACGTACCAGAACAGCAGGGCGACCGAGGCGAACAGTCCGAGCGCAGCGGCGACGTGCTGCCCGGGGCGGTAGTGGTGGACCATGTTCGAGGTCTCGTAGGCGATGGCGCCGCCCGCGAAGAGCACCATGGCCCCGGCGAACCAGGTGCCGAGGTTGAACCCGAACAACAGCCCCACGACGATCGTCGCGAGCGCGACGAAGAAGCCCACCCGCAGGATGCCTCCAAGGAAGCTCAGATCCTTCTTGGACCACAGCACGGTGGCCGTGAGCCCGAAGAACACGATGGCGGTGTAGTAGGCCGCCTTCATGATCAGGCTCGGATCACCGATGAGGTGCACCGCGATCGCGAGGAGCGGGAGGAAGATCAGGGCCTGCAGAACCACGTACAGCCCGAGGCCCAGGTACGCCCGGCCTGGGGTGACGCTGTCCGTCGCCCACCGCTGGGCCACGCTCGACATCACGCCGAACACGAGCAGGACGAGCAGCCAGGACCAGCCGCCTACGAGGGTGAGGCTCGCTCGCCAGAGGGGCTCGATCTGAAGGAGCGCAGCCTCGATCCCGATGAAGGCCGCGATCGCCAGGGCGAGGTGCTGGTAGGTCTTGTGGATGAAGCTGATCCGGGTTTCCGGTGCGGCCTGGGCCACCGTCCAGCCGTCGTACGCAGCGTTCGTTTGAAGCCTCATGGTGATCTTCCTTGTTGCAGCTTGGGCTGCGGGCATCAAGCCCGCTTGGGAGTTGGCGAGAGCGCCCACCACAATCCGAAGCCGAGCACCGCCGCGGAGAAGGCGGCGGTGACTCCACCCCAAAACCAGTACGGCAAGAGCAGCGCCTCGGCCATCGCCGCCGTGTCCGAACCGTGGGGCCGTCCGCCCACGTAGCCGCCGGGGCTGAACATGTAGTCGATGTCCTGAAACAGCGCTACGCAGAGCTGAACCCCGAGCAGCTGGAGCAGGAACGTGGCCCATGGGGGCGAGCTGAGCCGGCCCAGCGCGAGCAGCCCGGCGCCAAACGCGATCACGAAGGCGGCCGTGAACACGCTGCCGGCCACCCACAGGGCCGAGGCGACCATGGCCAACCCGAGGCCGATGAGGAGCGGGCGAGCCAGGCGGGTCCGGCGCGACGCGACGAGCAGCGCGGCGCCAGCCACCGACGGCCCCACCAAGCCTCCGGCGGCCACGAGCGCCCGCCCGAGCCGACCGACATCGCCGCGCCAGGCGGCGAGCCCGGACCCGTCCGCGTGGAGCACCAGCTGCTCGAACCGCCCGCCGAGCACGACCGCGGTGAGCCCGTGGCCCATCTCGTGGGCGTAGGTCGCGAGCAGCGTGAATGGGTACAGGGCGAGAGTGCCGTAGGGCGGAAACTGCCACAGCACGACGGTGAGGCCGGCGGCCACGGCCAGCATGAGGCGCGAGCTCGATCGGCTCGGGGTCGGGACGCTCACCCCCGGAACGTACCAGGGCCGGGTCCCGAGCGAGTAGCCAGGACCGACGGAGGGGATTGACCAGCCGCCCGGGCCCCGCCCACGGTCCCCCGGGTGCGAGCCCTGTGCCTTCTGCTCCTGGCCGGGGGCCCGTCCCCGGAGCTTCGGCGGGAGCACGGGCACACCCCGGCGCCGGACGGGGTCCGGGTGCACTTCGTCCGGGTCGCGCCGGCGGGGCCGGCCCGGGGCGCGGTCGTTCTGACCCACGGGGCCGGGTCACCAGGATCGGCGGTCTGGGATTTGCCCCACGGCTGCTCGGTGCAGGCGGCGCTCGCCGAAGCGGGCTTCGACACCTACGCCCTCGACGTCCGCGGCTTCGGCAAGACCACCTACCCCCCGGCGTTTCCGAAGCGCCCACAGGAGGCCGCTCCCACCGTCCGGGCCGAAGAGGTCCTGGGCGACGTAGAGGCGGTGGTGGCGCTCGCCCGGCGGCAGAACGGCGGCCGGCCGGTCGACTTGCTCGGGTGGTCGTGGGGGGCGCTCGTCGCCGGTCGCTTCGCGGGAGAGCGGCCGGAAGCGGTACGCCGCGTGGTCCTGTTCGGTCCGGTCTTCGACCGAAAGTGGCCGAGTCGGCACGTTCGCGTCGGCGCCTACCGAGAGGAGAGCCGGGCGCTGCACGAGGCCGGGGTCGATCCGGCTCGAGAAGACCCTCGGGTCCGCGAAGCGTACGTCGAGCGCCTGTTTTCGTCCGTCCCTCCGGGGAAGCCGCTCTTGCTGCCGAACGGCCCCTACCGAGACCTCTATGGGGAAGACGCGCCGGTGTGGCGCCCCGAGCGGGTGCGCGCCCCTACGCTGGTCCTTCGGGGCGCCGACGACCGGGCTTCGCTCGAGGCGCACGCCCGGGCGCTCGTCGCCCGGCTCGGGGGACCGGCGAGCTACCAAGAACTCCCCGGCGCCGACCACTTTGCGTTTCGCACGAAGGCCAGCCCGGCGCTTCAGGCCGCGATCCTCGGGTTCCTCGAGCCGTCTTCAGCTGGAGACCCGCCGCTGCCGGATGAGCCGAAGTAGCCGCTGACGGAGGTCCTGGAAGTCGAACGGCTTCTCGAGAAACGCGGTCTGGCTGTCGAGCCCCAGGTCTTCGACCCCGTGCTCGCGCAGGTGGGCCGAGTAGAAGAGGATCGGGATGTTGCGGTTCAACTCCCGCAGCCGCCGGGCGCAGGTGGGGCCATCCATCTCGGGCATGACCACGTCGAGCAGGACCACGTCCGGATCCACCTCCTCGAACAGAGCGAGACCTTCCCGCCCGTTGGCGGCGGCCCGGACCGAGAACCCGGCCCGCCTCAAAAAGCGCCCCACCGACTTGGCCACGAGGTCCTCGTCTTCCACCACCAGCACCCGCGCCTCCCGAGCCCCGCCTCCTCGGGTGTGAGGGGCAAACGAGTCGCTCCTGGGCTTGGGCTGGGCCCGAGGCAGGAATATCTCCACTCGGGTCCCGGCGCCGGGCTCGCTGTCGATGAGGACCCAGCCCCCCGACTGCCGGACATAGCGGTACACGACGGCGAGCCCGAGCCCCGTCCCTTTCCCCTCTGGCTTGGTGGTGAAGAACGGGTCGAACGCCCGGGCCTTCACCTTCGGCGGCATCCCTGGCCCGTTGTCCTCCACCGTGACCTTGACGAACTCGGTCGCCTCGACGTCTTCGGGAGGCTGGACCTCCCCTCGGCGGACCACCGATGCCCGCATGGCGATCCGGCTCTCCGGGGCGTACGGGAGCTCGTCGAGGCTGTTGAGGACCAGGTTCATGAGCGACTGCGTGAGCCGGTCCGGATCGGCCGCGACCTGAAGGTTCGGTAGCGAGACATCGGACAGCAGCTGCACACCGGCCCGCCGCACCCGGCTCTCGACGAGCGAGGCGACCTCCGTCATCACGTCGCTCACCCTCGCCAGTCGCTGTCCGGCGGACTCCCGTTTCGCGAACCCGAGCAGGTTCTCGACGAGCCGGGAGAACCGGCTGCACGCATCGATGATCGCGGTCGCGTCCTCCCGCTGCACCGACCCCGGGGGCAGGTCGTCCACCAGGCTCGAGGCGGCGACGCGGACTGCCGTCAGCATGTTGTTCATGTCGTGGGCGACGCCGCCGGCCAGGGTGCCGAGCGCCTCCATCTTCTCGACCTGGGAGAGCTTCATCTCGAGCGCCGACCGCTCCTCGATGAGCTTCTGCCGGTCGTGAACGTCGCGCAGGTTCACGAGCAGGGTCGGGGGGCTTTGGTCTACCTGCGACAGCCGCACCTCGGCGAGCAGCTCCTCGCTGCTGCCCCGAAAGGTGAGCTCGACGACCTGGGCTGGACCGGGGGCGCCAAGCGCGGAGGCGACCAGGCCGCGCCAGGCTCCGCGCTGCTCGGCGGGGACCCAGTCGAGGATCGAACGTCGGGTCAGATGGCCTTTGCTGAGCCGAAGCATCTCCGCGGCGGCGCGGTTCGCGTCGAGGATCCGGGCCGATTCGGCCTCGATGACGAACAGGGCGTCACGGCTCGACTCGAACAGCCGGTGGTAGCGGCTCTCGGTTTTTTGCTGGGCTCGCTCCGCCTCGCGGATCTCGGTGAGGTCTACGATCGCGGTCAGCAGCTGCTCTGGTCCGAACGGGTCGGTGACCAGGCGAACGGTGCGGCGCTGGGCTGCGGGCACGAGCCGGAGCTCGGTCACGACCCGGCCATCCCGGGCTCGAGCGCGCAGCAGGTGGTCGCAGAAGCTCCCGTGGTGCTCCGGGTCGACCCACCCGAGCAGGGGTCCGCGGCGCAAACTCTCCGGCGGGACGCCGAACAACTCCCTCGCGCACAGGTTCGACTTCAGGATCCGCCCCTGGTCGTCGATGACGATCATCGGGATCGGTGAGCCTTCGAAGAGCCGGAAGTACTCTTGCCGCGAAGCCTCGAGGCGGGTCTGCGTCGCCTTCAATTCCTCGTTTTGGGCCCGAAGCTCGGCTTCGAAGCGGCGCAGATCGGCGATGGCCTCCTGATCCCGGCCGCTCGGCTTGCTGACGTCATGAAGGTGCCCTGCAAGGGTCGAACGACTCACCATGGTTGATCCTGGCCAGCCGGACGCTAGGGGGGCGGGTTGGCCGGGGCAATCGATCGCGCCGACTGGTTCGGAGCTGACGCAATCAATGCAGCACAGCTCGGATGTCGAAGAGGGGTGTCGCGAAAAGCGACGGAGGCGCGGCGTCG
>DAIQNR010000115.1:0-16543 GCA_036788295.1 Myxococcota bacterium | reverse complement strand
CTCCTGTAAAAACGGATATTTATGTCATGTTGGGGTTCGAACTTCAGCCTAGAGCTGCGTTGACTCTTCGGCGTGGGGGGGCGAAGGTCGGCAACGATGATGGAGGCTCGGACGTTGCCTGGGGAGGAGGCGCTGGCGATGGCGCTCGAGAGCGCCAGGAGGCGGGAGTCGCCCCGCTGGCTGCTGCGCGGAGAAGCGGGCGGCGACCGCTGGGCGCCGGGCTCGGGGATCGGTGAGCCTCGGGTGGCGATCGAGGTGTCGCACGCGGTGGACGTCGAGCGGTGGTTCGAGGAGAAAAGAACCGAAATGCGGGCGGCGTTCGAAGGCGCCGAGCTCGACGACGAAGACGAAAGGGGTTCCGAAGAGTTTTTGCTCGGGGCCTGGTCGGCCGAGCCAACCCCGGCGGAGGCCCACTACACCCTCCACCGGGATGTGCTGAGCAGGGAGGTTTTCGACGAGGCGCTCCTTCAATCCGTCGCGCTCGATGCCTCTTGGGAGATCCCGGCTCGGCTCGGCTTCGGCGGGTGGAACGAGTGCCCGATGCCCGAGGCGCAGTGCGCGATCTGGCGCCACTGGGAGAAGCGGTATGGCGCCCACATCATCGGCATCTCGCGGGATGTCATCGAGGCGGTGGTCGAAAAGCCCCCCGAGACGCTCGAGGAAGCAGAGGCGCTGGCCTGGGAGCAGTACCTCTATTGCCCGGACATCGTGGACCAGGGGACCGAGACCATTCGCGCGCTCGCCGAGGCGCTCTGGAAGAGCTCCAGCTGGTATTTCTGGTGGGATTGAAGGGCGAAGGGCTTCACCCTTGGTGGAGTCTCGGCCCGTGGGCGGGGCCGAGGTTCAAAAGCGGCGGGTCCAGAGGATGTCGAGGTCGTTTCGAATCTGGCCGAGCACCGCCTCGGCCATCCACCCGGGGAGGAACCGGTATTTGACGATGGCCTCGAAGTCGTTCTCGATGGACGTGGCCTGGAAGTTCTGGCGATAGGCGACGAAGACTTCGCGGGTGATCCATTTTCCGAGCGCGACGTTGCTCACTCCTTGCTCGCTGACGTCCACGTCGAGGGTATCGAGCGGCAAGGCTTTTCTCAGCTCCTGCTGGATCGGGCCGGCGAGAAAGCCGAGCGCCGCCCCCGCCGCTTGGTCTTCCGGGCTGCGCTCATCAGTCTGGCCGAGCTCCGACGGGTGGGTTCCAAGGAAGATCTGGAGCAGCTCCGAGTCGGAGAAGCGGGCGGGAGACGACGAGAACTCGACCCTGGGTTCTTCGGCGAAGCCGCTGACCCGGACGGTGAATTCGACCCCGATATCCAGAAAGTCGTGCACGAGGCGGATGTCGAGCCGAGGATTGGGCGGGTCCCGCCCGTCGAGGACCACGTCCGCTCGGTCGATGCGATAGATGCGCTCGAAGAGGATGAGGGTGCCATCCGGAACCCATACTCGGCCCCTGAGGCCGGCCTTCTCGGACGTGCCGGTCCGCGACACGATGTCGAGCGCGATCCGGGCCTTCTCCACCACGCCTCCCCGGATCGAGATCGGGTCGTTGTCCGGGTCGCGCAAGCGAATCGTGACCACCGACGGCGGCCCACTCGGCGATTGCTCTCGTTTCGTCGCCTCCGTCGGGGACGGGCCGAGCGCGTCCACGAACTCGACCTCGGCCGGCGAGGTGATCGGGTGGAGGCTCCGGGTCTGCTCGTCGGGAAGGAGGATGCGCCCGTCATGGAGCAGCACGTCGACGCGCGTCCCGTCTTCGGGGCTGAACCCACCGGTGACGTCCACCTGGAGGTCCACGCGCGCCATCTGACCGGCGGCGACCGGGAATCGGGCGAGCTTTGCGTCGGCGGTGAAGCTCGGGCGCTCGAAATCGGTGAGGTCGGCCTGAACCTTGGCGTCGAGCTGCCCGCCGTCGGACTTCGCCCCCACCTCCACCCTCGCCTCGTCGCCCTCCATTTCGACGCGCAGCCGCCCTGAATGCAGGGGCCGCAGCGCTGCGACCGGGAACACCGTTCGCAAGTTTCTCACCTCGATCCAGCCCGCGGGGACGGGGCGGCCGTCTCCGATCTCGACCTTCGCGTCGGCGTACAGGGAGCCATCCAGACCGATGGGAAGAAGGCCAAGCTGGGACAAGAAGCGCAGCGGCAGCCCGTCACCGGCCAGGATCGCTTCGATGGTGCCGCCGAGCTTGCCGAGCACCGAGACGGTGACGCCCCCGGCGCCCGCCGCGGCGAGACGCACCCTTCCGTTCACGTCTTCGCCGTCGAGCCGGCCGGCGACGACGACGTCTTCGTACCGGCGGCCGGAGATGACGAGCTTTCGCACCGCCACCGAGGCGGTCGCGGCGAGGCCGCTCGGATCCGCCAAAGACCCCGACGCGCGGACTCGGCCCTCGATGTGGCCCTTCATCCCGTCCTTTGTCACTCCGACAGCGGTCAACAGCCGGGGCAAGCCGAGGTCCGACAGCTCGAGCGCGACGTCCACCGGGGTCTTGGTCAGATCCTCGGGCGGCATGCTCAGGAGACCCCGGATCGTGAGCGGCGCGGTCGCGTAGCCGCGCAGCAAGGAGTCGCCGTCTAGGTCCCCGTTGATGACCGCGAAGGTGCGGGTGTCGTCGAGGGCGAGCGTGGCCACCCCGTCGAGCAGGCCGTCGATCTGGGGCAAGCGAACCTTTCGGGCCGCCACCACCGCCGCGAGCGGGCGAGCCCCGGCGCCGGCCGACAAGTGCACCTCGATGTCCCCGGTCAGCCCTTCCACGAGACCCATCTCGTCGAGCGTGGTCAGGCGAATGACGTCGAGGTCCACCCGGGCCCCTTCGAGCGCGCGGTCATCCATCCGGGACCAGCCCCGAACGTCGAACAGGGATCGAGGCGTGGCGGCGGTCGCGGTGAAGGTTCCCGACCCGATGGGATTGCCTTCGACCCTCCCCGAGAGGGCCGTCCGGCCGTTCCCGAAACGAAGCCGGGCCAGGACCCGCGCCTCGGCCTCTGGCACCGCGGCTTCGAAACGCAGCGGCCCTGCGGCGAGGTCGACCTCGGCCCGCTCGCCCCGGTCGCTGACCCGGAGGCGGAGCGAGGCTGGGCCCTCGGCCGCGGGCTCGAGTCCGGCGAATCGCTGCGCGAGGGCGAGATCGAGCCGCTCGACATCGAGCGACAGGGACCGCATCGGGGCCTGGCCGAGCGCGCGGGTCCAGGCCGCGGGCTGGGTGGCGTCCCGGGGGGCAGGCACCGCGGCCTCGAGCTCGATTCGGTCGCCGAGACCGCGGATCTTCGCGGTGGCCGACAGCGTCCCTGGGCGCAACTTTGCCTGCAGTTGGGCGCCGACGCTCGGTTTGTCCTCGGCGAGGGCGAAGCGGTCCACCTCGAGCGCGAGGTCGGCGGTCGTGGTTGCCGCCCGCTGCGAGAACTCGACGCCTAGGTCCACCTTGCCGCCGATCGCGTCCAGCTCGGGGACGAGGCTGCGCGGGAGCAGCCCGAGGTCGAGGCCGTCGATCTTCGCCTTCGCGGCCATGTCCCCCTCGGGCTGCACGGTGGCGGACAGCCCGATGGTGCCGGCGGTGGAGCGCAGGGTCAGCCGCTCGATCGCTGCCGCTCCGTCCGGGGACCGGCGCAGCTTCCCATCTCCTTGAAACGAGACGTCGCCGGCGTCGATCTCGATGGACGAGATCGCGATGTCGACCGCCCCGCCGGCGCTCTTCGCGTTCGCCCGGAGCCGAAGCCGGTCGAGGCTGCGGCCGGGCAGCTCCACTGGCCCGGCGTCGAGGCGGACCCGGCCGGTAGGCGTCTCGATGAGGCCAGCGACGTCCCAGTCGAGCCGCAGCCGCGCGACTCGGACCTCGGGGCCGGCAGAGAGGCGGCGGACATCGAGCCTTCCGGCCGTGGCGAGGTCATCCACCGGTCCAGAGGCGGTGGCGTCCACGGCCACCCGTCCGGACAGAGCCGATCCGAGCAGCGCGGACAGCTCGGGCACCTCGAGGTGGAGTTTCGCCCGTTCGACCAACGGGGTACCGCTGTCGAGCTCGGCGACGGCGGCGTCGAGGTCGAGCCGGGCGGTGCCGACCCGTCCGGTCGCTCGTGCTGTCGCCCGATCGCCCGTCCAGCCGACGAGCAGATCGAGCGGAGCCGCCTCGATCTCCGGGGCGCTCGGGTCCGGCTTCAGCCGGCCGGACACACGCACGATCGCTTCCAGCCGGGGGAGGGAGAGGTCGCCGGCGGCGGTCGCGGTCACCGCCATTCTTCCCCGGGGCAGACCGGCCCACAGGCCCCCTGGGTCGAGGTCCCGGATGTTCAGCCACACGTTGAGCCCGCTCAGGTCCTCGGCGATGGTCGCAGCGGCGGTCAGGTTGGCGTCTCCGACCGTGCCGCCGAGCGCTGCGACCCAGTTCGCGCCGGTCCGCGAGGCCGAGGCGTGCAGGTTCGCGCCCGCTTGCAGCTCGGCCGGCGCCCCGAGCCGCCGGGCGAGCGGCGCCGGCACCTCCACCTCGGCCCTCGGGGCGGACAGAGACCCCAAATCCAGCTTGGTCTTCAGGTAGGGCAGCTCCACCCGCCCGTCCTCGACGGTGAGCTCGAGACCGGCCACCTCGAGCTCGTCCCCGTCGAGCACGACCTCGAGCTCGAGCAGAAGGGGCAACCCATCCTGCACGTCGGCCTCGAGGCGCTCGAGCCGGGCCCGGACCTTGGCCCCGCCGGCGTCGGCGTCGAGCTTCAGCTCGAGCTTCTGGACCTGGGCGAGCCGATCGCCGTCCGAGACGAAATCGAGCGAGCCACCGTCGATGCGCAAGGAGCCGAGCCGGATCTGGGGTAGGTCGAGCGGCTCGTCCGAGGGCGGCTCCTCGGGCTTCGGCTCGCCCGGCGGGACCAGGCGGGCGAGATTCAGACCTCCGGTGGCGGTGGACACCATCTTGACCCGGGGGCGCTGGAGCACGACCTCCTCCACGTCGATGGTGCCCCGCATCAGGGAGGTCGGGCGCCAGGAGACGGTCAGGCGGTCGAACGCCACCGCCTCGAGCCCGGTGTCGTCGGTGAGCCGCACGTCCTCGAGCACGAGCCGGGACAGCGCGCTGCCTCGGATGGCGCCGACCGAGAGCTCGCCGGTGAGAAAGCCGCCGCCCACCCCCACCGCCACCCGCCGCACCAGCTCGAGCCCGGGACCGGTGGCGACGAGCCCGAGCACCGCGAAGGTGACGACGACGAAGACCGTCGCCAGGGCGCCGAAGAAGCCGACCGTCCATCGGAGCCATCTCGGCGAGCGCGGCTCCGGCGGCGGCTCCGGAAGAGGTAGCGGGGTCTTGTTCATCAGAACGCCTGCCCGAGCGAGAAGTGGAACGTACCGCACCCGAACCCGGAGCAGGGCTCGAACTCGCCGGCGCCGGTGCGGTTGAGCCGGTATCCGTAGTCCACCCGTACCGCCCCGATCGGAGTCAAGTACCGAAGGCCGAGTCCGGCCGCGTAGTGGAGCTCGGGCAGGCGAAGATCCTGGACTCGGCGGGCGAGGTCGGCGCCGTCGAGAAAGGCGACCACGCCAAACCAGAACCCGAACAGCTTCGCGATGTTCACCCTCGCCTCGAGGTTGGTCTCGAGCAGGGTCTCATCGCCGATCGGGATCTCTCGGTCCGGGACCGGCACGAGCACATCGTCGCCGCCTCTTATCGGGACCAATCGCTGGAGGTTTGCGCTCTGGGAGAGCCGGCGCTGGGGAAAGCCTCGCTGGCTCGAGGCGCCGCCGCCGAACAAGCGCATCGGGGCTGGGAGCCGGCCCTGGAGGTTCGTCACCAGGTTCACCCGCGCGGCGATGACCAGGCGGTCCGAGAACAAGGGCAGGTAGGTTCGGACCTCGGGATGAAAGAGCAGAAAGCCGGCCGCGTCCTCTCCGGTCGCGACGCCCAGGTCGAGGCTCGCCCGCAGGTACCACCCCCGGGTGGGGTTCAGGGGGTCGTCGCGCCCGTCGTAGCCGAGCGATGGCAGCACGCTCACGACCGCTTGGCGCTCACCGAGCAGCAACTCCTGTTGAACTTCGGAGTTCACCCGGAAGTCCTCGTACGCGTACTGGCGAAACTGCCAGCCCAGTGAGACCTTCACCTGGTCATCGAAGATGGGCAGCGCCAAGGTCTGGCCGACGTCCGGGCCCTGCCAAGCGTAGGCCTCGAGCCGTTGAAACTCGTAGCCCACGCTCGAGTCGAGCTCGAGCATCGGAATGAGGAAGTCGTACCAGATGACGCCGAGCCTCGCCTGCGGGGTGAGCACCGGGTCGAAGAACGAGCCGTCCCTCGTTTCACGGAGGGATTGCAGCGCGGGGATGACTTCGACGTAGCTGTTGGTGAGGTTCAGCGGGAAGTTTCGGCGCTTGTAGCGGGCCCGTGCCCTTACATAGATGTTCGTGGTGTCGAAGCCTCCACCGAGCCCGAGCTGCAGCTCGTTTTGCTCCGCTTCTTCGACCCGAGCGAGGATCGCGGCGGTGTCCCCGTCGAGCTCGCCGTCGTAGTCGAGCGAAACCCCGGCGTACTGATCGATGGCGTACAGCCGGCCCCGTAGCTTCTCGAGCCGCGCCGGGTCGAAGACGTCGCCTTCGGTCCAGGTCTGCCGGCCCAGCACCGCCGACGTCGGGGTCCGGACCATGCCGACCGGGTGCAGCTCGCCCATGCGCACCTGCGGCCCGGCGTCGAGCTCGAACACCACTTTCGCCTCCGCCCTCGCCCGGTCGATCTGCACCCGTCCGGCCACCTCGGCCCGGGCGTAGCCAGCCCGGACCAGCTTGGCCCTCAGCCGGAGCTTCGCCGCGTCGAAGCGCTCCGAACGGTAGATGACCCCTGGTTCGAGCTCAGTTAGGGCCCTCAGCGTCGGCTCGAGCGACTCCGGGGCTCCGAGCACGTAGAGCCGCTCGACTTTGGTCGGCTGTCCCGGGCTCACCTCCCAGGTCACTTCGAGCCGGTCGGCGTCGCCGCCCACCCGTTCGAGCTTCGGGCCCCGGACCTCGGCCGAAAAGTAGCCCTCCCGTTCGAAGTAGCTGCGGATCCGGCGCCGGTCGAGCTCGGTCTCGAGCTCGTCGTAGCGGTTGTAGACCCGTCGAAACAGCAGCCACTCATCTTCGGTCCAGCGAAAGAAGACGAACTCCGGCGGGCGGTTCGCGAGCCCGCCCGCGAGCGCGCCCTCATCGAGGTCCGGCGCCCCCTCGAACCGCACCCGCTCCACCGGGTACCCATCGGCGAGCCCCCGTTCGCCCGGCGGCGGCACCAGGGCGCAGCCCGAAACGGCGAGCGCGACGACGAGGGGGATTCGGCTCACGGCCGGGGGATGCAAGCACGCCCGTTGGCCGGGGCCAAAGGCCGATCCGCGCTCGCCCACCGTTGCCGGCGGGCCCGCTCGCGACCCGAGCGCCGCCGGTTCGGCCCGACCCGGTGCCGGTTCGGCCCCCCTGCCTTCGATTTCGTGCTACGCAGCCGCCGATGCGGGTGCAGTTTCTCCTGTCGAAGCGGACCGCGGACACCCCGAAGGACGCGGTCATGCCGAGCCACCGCTTCCTGGTGCGCGGCGGTTACGTGCGCCAGATCGGCCAAGGGCTCTATACGCTGCTGCCGCTCGCGCAGCGGGTCCGGCTCAAGATCGAGGCGATCATCCGCGAGGAGATGGACCGCATCGGGGGCCAGGAAATCACGATGCCGGTGGTGGCGCCGGCCGAGCTGTGGCGAGCCTCGGGCCGCTACGACCAGGTCGGTGGCGAGCTGGTTCGATTCGAGGACCGCACCGGCCACCCGCACGTCCTCAACATGACCCATGAAGAGGTGGTGGTGGACGCGGTCTCCGCCTCGGTGGAGAGCTACCGGCAGCTCCCGCTGATGGTGTACCAAATCCAGACGAAGTTCAGGGACGAACCCCGGAGCCGGGGAGGGCTCGTGCGGGTGCGGGAGTTCACGATGAAGGACGGCTACTCCTTTCATCGCACGGAGCAGGACCTCGAGGCCTACTACGAAGAGGTGCACGAGTCGTACGTCCGCATCTTTCGCCGGCTCGGGCTTCAGCGGGTCGTGGACATCGAGTCCGACGTGGGGATGATGGGAGGCCACGTCGCCCACGAGTTCATGGCGCTGTCGCCCCATGGCGAGGACACGCTGCTTCTGTGCGGATCCTGCGGCTACCGGGCCAACCGCGAGGTCGCGACCACCCTGCGGGCGCCCGCCACCGGTGAGGCGCAGCCGCTCGCCAAAGTCGCGACCCCGGGGCAGACGACCATCGAGGAGGTCTCGAACTTTCTTGGCGTCCGCGCGGACGAGACGGGAAAGGCGGTGCTGTTCACCGCGACCGTGGCCGCCAAGGACAAGGGCAAGAAGGAGGAGCAGCGGGTGGTGGTCTTCGTCCGGGGCGACCTCGAGGTCAACCAGGCCAAGCTCCGCAACGTGGTGAAGGCGCTCGAGCTGAGGCCGATGACCAGGGAAGAGGCGGAGGCGCTGGGCACGGTGCCCGGGTACGTCGGCCCCAAGGGCCTCTCCCATCCGCAGCTCGTGCTTCTGTTCGACGAGTCGGTGGCTCAGGCCCCGAGCCTCGTCGTCGGGGCCAACGAGGACGGCTTTCATCTCACCGGCTTCTCCTTCTCCCGAGACGCTCCGGACGGGCGGGTGGTGGACGTCGCCGAGGTGCGGGACGGCGACCCGTGCCCATCCTGCGGAGCGGGGCTCGAGGCGACCCGCGGCATCGAGGTGGGCAACATCTTCCAGCTCGGGTACAAGTATACGCGCTCGATGGGATTTCAGTACCTCGAGGAAGATGGAAAGGCCCAGCACCCGACGATGGGTTGCTACGGGATCGGAGTGGGCCGGACGCTGGCCTGCATCATCGAGGAGCATCACGACGACAGCGGACCGCTGTGGCCGATGGTGGTGGCGCCGTTCGAGGCCCAGGTTTGCTGCATCCAGGCCAAGAAGCCGGGGGTGGTGGAGGCGGGCGAGCAGCTGTACCAGCGCCTCCTCGCGGAAGGCGTCGAGGCCTTGTTCGACGACCGAAAGGTTGGGGCCGGCTTCATGTTCGCGGACGCCGATCTCATCGGGGCCCCGGTTCGCTTGCTCGTGTCCCCAAAGAACCTCGAAGCAGGAAAGGTCGAGCTTCGGTACCGGGTTCCGGACGCCGTCCGGGCCGCGCTGAAAGATGCCTTGCCGGACGAGGCCTCCATCGAGGACGCGGCGAAGTTGGCGGCCGCGGCGGTGGCCGCGCTCCTTTCCCACACCGCCGAGCCCTCGACCTTCCTGGCGCCCCCGATGGAACCAGGCTGACCGACGGACTTGGTGCCTTCGCCGACCTTGCGCGCTCCGCGTTCTTTCGACGCTTCGGGCTCAATCGAGCCCGAGGTCCTGGATCCGCAAGCCCAGATCGAGCTGGTCGAGCTCGAACAAGAGGGCGGTCGCGTAGGCGTTCTGGAGGGTGGGGTTCGTCCCAGGATGGGCCGCAGCGTACTGGTCATCGAGCTGGTCGAGAAGGTAGTAGGTAGCGCGGCTCACGGTGGTGGCGAGGCCGACCTGCGGGCCGGCCGGGTGCGCCATCACCCTGTCCAGCAGTCCCGCGATCCCATCCTCGAACAGCGGCCTCAGCACGGTCCCTGCATAGCCGCTGATCGCCTTGACCGCGGCGGAACCAACGCCGGCCCCGCCGGCGGCGACGGCCACGGAAAGGAAGGGGGCCACGTAGGCGCCGATCCGCTCGTGGAGCCTCTCCCGGGCCTCGTTCGCGTCCTCGAACTCGATCATCGCCAGGAGGGCGCCTCCGACCATGGCGGCCATGAAGTGCCCGAGCTCTTCCGCGGCCTCGCTCGCCGTGTAGAGGTCCGTGGTTTCGGTCATGCGGCCAAAGAGAGCGTCCCGGACGGTGACCAGTGCGTCCATCACGTCCGCCCGGAGGCTTTGGGGCGCGTCCGGGTGGTAGAGGGTCTGGTGGAAGAAGCGCGCGAGCTTCTCGGTGGAACTGTCGGACGTCGTGTAGAGGTCCACGATCTCCACCGGAGCGGCCGTGAAGACATCGAGCGCCGCCTCCCGCGCCTGGGTGCTCCGAGCGAAGTCTGGGTGCGAAAAGCCGTTGTTCACCATGTGGCGCGGCAGGTAGGCAGAGGGGTTCTCCACGAAGTCGATGAGCATCTCCATCGCCCGCTTCTTCGACGCCGCGGTGGGATAGAGCACGTCGAGAAGCGCCGGTTCCTGGGACAGGACGAGCAGCGCCGCGATCTCCCTCTCACCGCCCCCACCGGCCCAAGATTCGGCCAGTGCCCGCGCTGCGGCTCCGTCGTCGGCGAGCATCAGCGTCTGCACGAGGTGCACCGCGCCTCGGCTCGAGCGGTCGGACGCGATGGATTGTAGGTCGGTCAGGGTGACGACTCCGCTCGAGAAGGCGCTCTCGAGCGCGGTCGCGGTGAGCGCGATGTCCTCGATCGAGAAGCGCGTCGGGTCGGGGGTGAAGAGGTTCTTCGGGATGTTGGGGTTCTCGAGCACCCGCTGCACGAGCGCCTGGGCGTCGGGGCTGTCCGGTCCACCCAAGTCACGAACCGCGCGCGCCATTCTCTCCGCGCTCGGCCCCTGCTGGACGTACATCTCCCACGCCTCGATCCTCTCCATGTCGAGGTCCTGCGCGGCGGTGAGGCCGAGCGCCGGGATCCGCTCGGCAGCGCGCAAGGGGGCATCGAACCCATCCCCGGAGACCCATCGCTCATCGTAGACCGCCTCGAAGGCAGCGGCCAAGGAGTTGTCATCGGCGTGCACGAGCTCTGGGTCACGCGCGAAGGCCTCTTCGACGACGGCGATGGTGTCCGAGATCGCCTCCTCGCCGAGGACGCTGGCGCCCGCCCGCTCCCGGGCCTGCTCGAGCGCGATCTCGGCCGCGCGCTCCGCGACAGGGTCAGGGATCTGCTTCGTCTTCAGCTCGGTGACGACCCGCTGGTGCTGGACGGTGACCGTGTAGGCGCGGCCCTCGTCGCGCCGGGTCTCGGTCGTCGTGTAGGTTTCGATGGAGGTGGTGGTGTAGTGAACGGTTCTCACACCACCGCAGGAAGCAGGATGCGTGCCTCCACCGCCCAGGCGGCGTCTCGCTTCCGGTGGGTGGTCACTCCCCGGAGCGGTGCACCGGCGCCGGGGCAGCACAAGCGTCTTTGCTCACGGCGCCACCCACGGCGCTCGCCAGCCTGACCGGCGAGGTCCGGCTTCAGCTGGCGCGGGCGAGCGGCTCCTCCGAAGCCCCGCCCGGCCTTCCTCCGGCGAGCCGGTAGACCTCCGCACGCAGGTGATCCATGAGCGCCCGGCGGTCCCGGATCGGGGCGAGCTGGTCGAACGGGATGGGTTTTCCGACCCGGACATGCAAGGTGGTCCCTTGCTTGTTCGCGATCTCTCGGATGACCAGGGAGAGGCGCAAGGTCAGGCTGAATTGGCTGACCGCCTGAAACAGCCAGGAGTTCTGTCCTGGAAAGTACACCGGGACTACCGTCGCCCGCGCGGCGCGGATGAGTTTGGCGGGAAGGAGCTTCCATTCGAGATCGGTGACCGGCCCGAATGCCCCCCGCGCGGTGGAGATCCCGCCACCAGGAAACACCGCGAGCGTGCCCCCGGAGGCGAGGTAGGCGAGCCCCTCGTCCCGGGCGGCGATGTTTCGCTTGGCTGCGTCCCTCGTCGCGCCGAAGTCCACGGGCAGCATGAACCGCCTCAGCTCCGGGTCGCGAAACAGCGCCCGGTGGATCAGGACTTTGACGTCGCCCCGGGTCTCGATCGCGAGCCGGCAAAGCGCGAGGCCGTCCACGACGCCGAAGGGATGGTTGGCGACGAAGACCAAGGGGCCGTCGCGGGGGATGAAGCTCGTGCCTTCGCTTGGAAACTGCACGTCGATGCGCAGCTCGCGCAGAGCCTCGGCGAAGAACCGGGAGGCGCCGCCTTCGGTGAGCACGGTGCGGCTCCGAACGGTCTGGTAGTGGCGTGCGAGCGCCGGTTGTCCGGACAGCCGCTCGATCCCGCGGATCGCGATCCGCCGAAGGAGAGGGTCCCCGGGTTCGGCATAGCTCAGGAGTTCCCCCGGGACCGGCTCCGTCATTGGGGCTCACCCTAGGGCCGCATTGGGTTGTCGAAAACGGGAATCGTGTTTCAGCCGAGCAGCGCCAAGAGCGCCTTCACCACGGCGTCGGTGCGTTCGGCGTGAAGGAAATGCCCGGCGCCGGCGATGGTGACGGTGCGCCCCCCCAGCTCTTCGAGGCGCCGTTCGTCCTCGATTCCTACGTACGCGCTGGTCTCGCCTCGAATGCAGACGGTCGGCGTGCGCTCGACGACCGGCCAGAGGTCTTCGGACCGCATTCGGTCGTGAAAGTGGGCGAGCGCGCTCCGGTCGATTCTCCAACCGAAGCGATCGTCGGAGGTGGGTTCGCCGGCCATCGTGAGCCACTCGGCCACCGGCCGCGAGAGGCCTTCGTCCTCGAGTGCCTGCCGCATCGCGGCCCGGCTCTCGGTCTGATCGGGCGCGGCGAGCAGCGCCGCGAGGACCTGCTCGGTATCGGAGCGCTCGATCGGGCCGGGGCGGATGTCGAGCAGCGCGATCTTGCCCACCCGAGACGGCGACCGGCGGGCGAGCGCGAGCGCGACCCGGCCTCCCATCGAGTGACCCACGATGTCGGCGTGGTCGAGGCCGAGCTGGTCGAGCAGGTCCGCGACCGACTCGGCCATGGCGTCGAGGCTGCCCGACGGGGGCAGCGGCGGGGAGCGGCCGTGGCCGAGCTGGTCGGGGAGGACCAGCTTCAGCGTCTCGTCGGCCTGAGACCAAGCCCGGGCGAGCGCGCCCAGGTTCTTGGCCGACCCGAGGAATCCGTGGAGGAGGAGGACCGGGCGCGTGCCCGAACCTCGGACGTGGTGGTGGAGCATGGGCGGTGATCTACCTCGGTTCTTCGAAGCGCCCCGAGGGCAGCGTCTGACCGATGGACACCTCGCCGCGCGGGCGAGACTCTCCCGGCATGGGCCGTACCTGGTTGCTGGTCTGCGTCATCGTCTTCGACTTGATCGGAGCCTCCTGCGGGCAGAGCGAGCGCCGCTGCATCGACGACCGAACCTGCGGGACCGGCTCCCGCTGCGATCTTCAGGGCGGGCGCTCGGGGGTGTGCATCGCCTGCGCAGCCGTCGAGATCCCGTACAATGGGGTGGACGACGACTGCGACCCGCGAACCAGGCACTTCGACCTCGATGGAGACGGCCAGAACTGGGATCAGGCGCCGGTTTCGCCCGGCCTCGACTGCAACGACGAGGACCCTACCATCTATTTCGGAGCGCTCGAGGTGTGCTTCGACGGCGTCGACCGCGACTGTGACGGCTTCGGTGGCCCGGGCCAGACCGAGGATCCGGAGTGCTTCGATCAGGTCGCGCCGACGGTCCGGATCGAGTCCCCGGTGGACGGGGATCGACTCGTCGGCGAGGTCGCGGTGCGGGTCGCGGTGACCGACGATGGAGGCGTACGCCGGCTGCGCTTGCTGGCCAACGGGGTGGAAGTGGGCGAGCGGAACCTCGATGAGCCGGTCCAGAGCGGCAGCCTCGAGATCGCGTTCGACAGCCGCGCCGTCGCCGACGGTTCGACGACCCTCTCGGTCGAAGGGATCGACATCGCCGACCGGACCGCGCGCGCCAACGTCCGGGTCCTCGTAGACAACCTGGGGCCTCCCGACATCGAGGTTCTGACCCCGCAGGAAGGGCAGGCCTACGGCGGCCGGCTCGAAGTGCGGGTGCTCGTCCGGGACCCGGACGGGCTCGACCCCGCCGGCCTCGAGATGGCGCTCGGCGGGCAGCCGCTGTCGTGGGTGGCGACCTCCTCCTCGGCGTTTCGTGCCACCGTGAACACCGCGACGGTGGCGGAAGGGGCCGCGACCCTCGCGATATCGGCCACGGACCGGCTCGGGAACCGGTCCGATGCGGAGGTGGTGTTCTTCGTGGACCGAACCGCCCCGATGGGCCGGTTCGTCCTGCCTGCCGAAAACGAGCGGGTCGAGGGGGAGATCACGGTCCGGATCGAAGCCGAGGACCCATCTGGGGTCCCTGGGATCGAGTTCTTCGGGGAGACGGTGCGTTCGACCGAGCTCGAACGCACGCTCGACACCCGGACGCTGCCGAACGGGACGTTCACGCTGACGGCGACGGTCAGCGACCAGGTGGTCATCGATGACGAGCCCCGGGGCAACAGCGTCGTGCTGCGGCGGTCGGTGGTGGTGGACAACCTAGACGACTTCCCAACGGTCCGGTTTCGGTCGCCATCGCCGAACGACGAAGTCCTCGGGCCCACCGAGCTGCAGCTCGACGTGAGCGGCGGAGACAGCCAAAACCAGCTCTCGGTCCGGGTGAACGGGTTCCTCGTTGGCCATCGCTCCCGCTCGCCGTGGACGGTGGTCGCCGATCTCGAGGAGCAGGCCGGCCCGCTCGTGCTCGAAGCGGAAGTCCGGGACGGCCGAAATCGGGTCGGCCGGGCGAGCCTCACCCTGCTCCAGGTGGCCCCCCCCCGGCTCCGATTGGTCCGCTCGACCCCCCCCACGGCGGGGACGATCACCGACGTGCAGGCGGTGGATTTCGACGGCGACGGGGCGCTCGACCTCGTGACCGCCGGCGCCGAGGTGGCTTCCTACGCCGGCCGGGTGGTGGGGGGCCGATTCCGGGCACAGGCGCCGGTCCCGCTGTCCCCCTCTCGGGTGGGTCGGTTTCGGCTCGCAGACCTCGACGGCGATGGCGACCTCGACCTGATCGGGACGGACGGCCGGAGCCTCTTCGTGTACGCCAACGACAATGGCCGGCTCGAAGTCGTCCCGCAGCAAGTCCCCTTTCCCTTCAACAACCAAAACCGGATCGCGGTCGCCGACCTCGACGGGGACATGATCCCGGAGGTCGTGGTCGCTGGGGGCACCCAGGCTGCGGCGTACGTGTACGAGCGGGACGCCGGAAACTACCGGCTACGGCAGGTGCTGGGCGGGGACGGGCGGGTGGCCACGATCGTGCTCGCCGACGTGAACGGCGACGGCTCGCTGGATGTGGCCGTCGGCCGGGCGGGGGGCCGGACCATCTCGGTCTTCCTGAACGATGGGACCGGCCAATTCGGGGCCGGGCTCGACGACCTGGCCGACCAGCCGGCCGAGACGATAGCAGTCGGAGACGTCAACGGCGACGGTCACGCCGACGTCATCGCCGGGACGCGCGATGGGGTCGAGGTGCTGCTCGGACCCTGGCCGACCCAGATGCCCCGGCTGCGCGGCGCGTCTGCGGCCCTGCGCGGGGTGGCCGCCGCGGACGTGGACGGCGATGGTCAGCTCGAGGTGCTCAGCATCGACGACCGGGCCGAGGCGGTCTTGGTTTGGACGGTCAGCTCGGGCGAGCTCTCGGTCCGTGACGCCTACCTGGTGGGGGGGCAGACCCGCCAGCTCGCGGTCTCGGATCTCGACGGGGATGGGCTCCCCGAGCTGTTGGTGGTGAGCGGGAACCGGATCGCGGTGTTTCAGAACGTGGCCGGCACCTACCAAGCCCCTCGCGCTACGCTGCTCCGGTTCGCCGCGCCGTCGGTCGACGTCGGATCGCTGCTCGGGACACCGGCGCCCGACCTCGCGATCGTGAACCCGACCGCGGGGCGGATCGAGCTGTGGGAGAACAGGGGTGGGTTTCGGTTCACGTCAGAGGCGACCTTGCTTCCCCCAGCGGGCGTGCTCGGGTTCGACCACGTGGCCGTAGGTCAGGTCGATGGCGCCGCTGGCCTCGATGTCGCCGCCGTGACGCGGGCTCAAGCCGGAGGGCCGACCCGGGCGCTGTACCTCGATCAGGGCAACGGTTCGTTCACGCCCACATTCGAGATGGGTGACCGGGCCGTCGGGGTCTTCGTCGTCGATCTGGACGGGGACGGGGCGGGCGAGGTGGCCTTTCTCCGGCAGAGCGCGATGGTGGACGCAAACGGGGTGGACGTGACCTTTGCTTCATCGGAAGCGCTCGAGCGGCCGCTCCGGCGCGGTCAGGGGGCGCTCGCGCTCGCATCGGGCAGGTTTTCGAGCGGGGGGCCGCGCGAGCTGGTGGTGGCCAACGGGGTCAGCGAGAACCTGGCCGTGCATCGATGGACCGGGACTGCCTACAACTCCGTCGTCTACAACGCCCCGACCGGGCTGGGCCGGGTGGTCGCCGGCTCGCTTCGGCCGATGGCCGCCGACGACATCGTCGGCGTGGCCGGCGAGCGGGTGTTCATCATGGAGAGCAGCCCCGCGCTCGGGTTCTCTCCGCCGGTGCTGACCCAGGTCGGTCGGAACTTGGTGGAGCCGCAGCTGCTCGACGTGAACGGGGACGGGGTTCTCGACGTCGTGGTCCTCGCCGATGGAACCCTCTACGTGCTCGTCCGGCGCCCAGCCGGCGGCTTCTACCCTCCGCTCGCGTATGGGTACGGGACGGCGGGCACCCGTCTGCTCTCCGCGGACTTCGACGGCGACGGGGTCCTGGACCTGCTCAGCGTGCAGCCTCGGGCCTCGACGCTCGTGGTCGTGCCCGGTCGCTAGTCCCCCGTAACAGAAACGACTACCAAAAGTTCCGGTCCCGTGATCTAACCTG
>DAIQNR010000114.1:7058-16670 GCA_036788295.1 Myxococcota bacterium | reverse complement strand
GGCGGCGACGCCGAGACGATGGACTACGATCACGACTACGTGCACGCTCTCGAGATCGGGATGCCGCCCGCCGCCGGCGAGGGGATCGGCATCGACCGACTCGCCATGGTGCTGACGAACCAGCCGTCCATCCGGGACGTCATCCTCTTCCCGCTCATGCGGCGGCTCCCGCCGCCCGGTTGACCCGCGGTGACTGCGGCCGAGCTGCGCGCGCCCCTCGCGCTGTCGTTGACGGTGCTCCTGCTCGAGTACGGGCTCGCCGCCGGGCTCGGCTCGCTTTCCCCAGGGACGAGGGCCATCGGCGCCGGCGCCTCGTTCGCGACGCTCGCCTACCTCGGCGCCGGCTATGCGATCGGTCGCCTCGGCTCGGGGCCGCGAAGGGGCAAGCGGTCCGCGCTCCGGGCCGGGTTTGGGCTCGGCGTCATGCTCTGGCTGCTCCACCTCCCGCTATCGGCGCTGCTTGGCTTGGTGTCCGTCCCGGAGGCGTCGTTTGCGCCGGGCAGCGTCGGCCGGGGCCTCTTGTCCACCGGCGCGGTCGGGGTGGCGCCGGTGGTCATGGCGTGCCTCGGCGCTGCCCTCGGGGCCCACCGGCAGCTGTACTCGACCAGGCTCGGCGTCTTGGGCGCCGCCCTCGTCCTCGGCTTCGGGCTTTTGGTTCGGGAGCTCGCGGTGCGGCTGCTCGTCGACCCCGATCCGATCGGCGCCCTTGTGAGCGCCGCCGTGATGGGGGCCGCGCTCGCGGTCGGCTTCTCGTTCGCTTGGCTTCGCCGGAGCCTCGCGTTCGTCGAGGGCGCCATCGTCGCCCTCGGCGTCGGCTACACGCTGTATCTCGGGGCGGCGCTCGGTCCGCCCCGGTGGCTCGCGTCCTGGAGCCTCCCCATCGAGCAGATCCTCCTTGCCCTGTCGGTC
Organism: Myxococcota bacterium; assembly: GCA_036788295.1. Taxonomy (GTDB): domain Bacteria; phylum Myxococcota; class Kuafuiibacteriia; order Kuafuiibacteriales; family Kuafuiibacteriaceae; genus JAHQVK01. The sequence continues at coordinate 15,761 of DAIQNR010000114.1, read as the reverse complement.
GTGCCGTCGGTGGCGCTGTACGCCTTGTTCGCGGTGGGGGCCAGTCTCGGCTTCGTCCTGTTCGGGTCCGGCCGCTTCGACGCCAGCTTCGGCTACGAGCTCGCGATCGCGCAGCGCTACCTGCAAGTGAACCTGCAGGGCGCGGGAGGGAGGCTCACGCTCGTTTTCGGCGGCCTCATCTGCGCCGGAGCTGGGCTCGGGGCCGGCCTCTACGGGCACGCAATCGACGGGATCGGCGGCGCCGTGGCCGGCGGCGTCGCCGGCGCCGCGTTGCTCTGCGCGCTCGTGTTGCCGCTCGCTCGCGGCAGGCCGCTTCGCGCCGTCCTGCTGTCGGCCGGCGTCTTCGCCGTGGGCGCCGCGGGGCTTTGGGTCGCGGGATCGATCGGCGCGGCGGTGGGGCTCTCGCTCGGCGCGGGAGGCGCGCTCGGGCTTCAGCCCCCGGCTCCGCCGCGGGCGAAGCGCCGCCCGCCGTTCGTGGGCGTGGTCACCATTCTCTCCGTGGTCGGGGTGGCGACCGGCGTCGTGGCTCTGATCGTCGTGCTCAGCGTCATGAGCGGCTTCGAGGCCGACCTCAAGGGGAAGATCCTGGGTGCGCACGCCCATGTGGTCGTCGAGAAGCTGGGCGATGATTTTGCCGAATACGGCGAGGTCGAGGTCCAGGCCCGGGCCTCGGCCGGGGTTCGGAGCGCCGCCGCGTTCGTGCTCGGCGACGCGATGATCTCCACCGACGCCGGGCTCTCCGGCACGCTCGTGAAGGGGCTCGACATCGGCTCGGCCGATGCGGTCCTGGACCTCGAGGGCAAGATCGAGAGGGGGCGTCTTGCCGACCTGCTCGACCCGGCCGCCATCCCAGGGGCCTGCGGCAAGCGCTTTCTCCCCCCGCGCCCTCCGCCGGTCCCGACCGGCACCGCCGCGGTGGCGGCGCCGATCCTGCTCGACTCGGTGGCGCTCGCCGGCGCCGCCGACTGTCCGGAGCGCGTGCTCCCCGGCATCGTGATCGGCCGGGAACTGTCCCGTTCGATTCGCGCGTACGTGGGGGACGTCGTGAAGCTCGTCTCCCCGGTCTCCGAAGACATCGGCCCGCTCGGCCCGACCCCCAAACTCCGCCGGTTCCGGGTGGCCGGGATCTTCTATTCGGGGATGTACGAGTATGACGCGAAGCTGTCGTATCTCACCATGACAGAGGCGCAGCGCTTCTTTGGCAAGCGGGGGAGGGCGACCGGGGTCGAGCTGAAGGTCGAGGACATCGATCGCTCCGGAGCGGTGGTGGCCGAGCTCCACCGGCGGCTCGGCGGGCCGCCGTACCGGGTCAAGGACTGGCGCGAGATGAACAAGGAGCTGTTTTCGGCCCTGCTGCTCGAGAAGATCGCGATGTTCGTGGCCCTGACGATGATCATCACCGTGGCTTCCTTTCTCATCGTCGCGACCTTGCTCATGATCGTGCTGCAGCGGGGCCGGGAGATCGCCATCTTGAAGTCCCTCGGCGCGAGCTCCTCGAGCATCATGAAGATCTTCGTGGTCCAGGGGGTGACGGTCGGAGTCGGCGGGGCGCTGCTCGGGGTGGGCACCGGCATCGGCATCTGCCTGTTGCTCGAGAAGGTGGGGCTTCGCCTCGACGAGCGGATCTTCTACATCGAGCGCCTACCGGTGGTCGTCGATTGGGGGGAGGTGGGGGCGATCGCGGCCGCTGCGGTCGTCATCACGTATCTTGCGACCATCTATCCTGCGATGATCGCGGCCGCCCTCGACCCGGTGGAGGGGCTTCGCGAGGACTGACATGCCTGAACTGGTAAGGATCGAGGGTCTCGAGAAGACCTATGACATGGATGGGTCGCCGGTGGAGGTGCTCCGAGGCGTCGATCTCACGATCGAGGAGGGGGACCGGATCTCCATCATCGGTCCATCGGGAAGCGGGAAGTCCACCTTCCTGCACGTGCTGGGCACGCTCGACACCCCGACCTCGGGCACGGTGCGGTTTCGGGGCGAAGACGTCTTCGATCGGCCGCCGGGCGCGGTGGCCGCGTTTCGAAACCGAACGATCGGCTTCGTCTTTCAGTTTCACCACCTCCTGCCCGAGTTCAGCGCGCTCGAGAACGTCGCCATGCCCGCGCTCATCCAGCGCCGGCCGGCGTCGGCCGCGAATCGACAGGCCGCCGAGATGCTCGAGCAGGTGGGGCTCGGGCATCGGCTCCACCACCGTCCGGGCGAGCTGTCCGGCGGCGAGCAGCAGCGGGTCGCCATCGCCCGGGCGCTGGTGCTCGACCCGGTCCTGCTGCTCGCCGACGAGCCCACCGGCAACCTCGACGAGGCCACCGCCGCCGGCATCCACGTCCTGCTCGCCGAGACCCACGCTCGGACCGGGCTGACGCTCGTTTTGGTGACCCACAGCTCGTCGCTCGCCGCCCGCATGCCCCGGAGGCTCGAGATGAGGGCCGGGCGTCTGGCCGAGCTCGCCTGACCGGACTCTCGGGCCTCAGCCTTCGTCCCCGAACACGACCCCGAGGTCGCGCGCGGTGCAGACCAGGTCGCCCTGCGGGTCCACCAGCTTCGGGACGGCGATCGCGTCCTCGATGCGGATGGAGATGACCTCGTCCCCGGACAGAGCGACCATCTTTCCGAACTCACCGGCGGCGACGAGGTGGGCTGCCGCCCGGCCGAACCGGGTGGCGAGGATCCTGTCTCGGCTCGTGGGCGAGCCGCCCCGCTGCAGGTGGCCGAGCACGGTCACCCGCAGGTCGCTCTCGATGAGCTGCTGAAGCCCCTCCCCGACCCGGTGGGCCGCTCCCATCAGCCGAGCCATCTCGCCCGGCTTCTTTTCGAGCACGCACGCTTCGCCGCCGTGGGGCACGGCCCCTTCGCTCACCACGATGATCGAGTGGGTCTGCCCGTGCGCCGCCTTTCGTTTCACCATCTCGGCCAGCGGCGCCAGCTTGTACGGGATCTCGGGGATGAGGATCGCGTCGGCGCCGCCGGCGATGCCTGCATGGAGGGCGATGTGGCCGGCGTGGCGGCCCATGACCTCCACCAGCATGACCCGGTCGTGGCTCTTGGCGGTGTCGCGCAGCCGGTCGAGCGCTTCGGTCGCCGTCTGCACCGCCGTGTCGAAGCCGAACGTCACGTCGGTGACGGCGAGGTCGTTGTCGATCGTCTTTGGGACCCCGACCACGGGCATGCCCTTGTCGAGAAAGCGTTTCGAGATCGCCATCGAGCCGTCCCCGCCGATCGAGATCAGCGCGGAGAGATCGAGCATCCGGAAGTTCTCCATCACCCGGTCGGACACGTCGGTCTCGACCACCTCCCCGTGCATGTCGCGGGAGACGAAATGAAACGGGTCCGAGCGATTCGACGTGCCCAGGATCGTTCCGCCCACCCCGATGAGGTCGCGCACGTCGGCTGGGGTGAGCCACTGGTTTCCTTGGGGTTTCCGGTAGCCCAGGTCCACGAGGCCCATGAGGGCGTCCTCGATCCCGAGCACCTCGTATCCGTGCTCGCGGACGGCGACCGTGACCGCCGCTCGAATGACGGCGTTGAGGCCGGGGCAGTCCCCTCCGCCGGTGATGATGGCGATTTGCTTGCTCATATGGGCTCCTCGAGTGGGGACGCGCGCACGATAAGGGCGGTCCGCCGTCTCGCAAAGCCCCCCGCGCAGGCCCCGCTCTGGTTTGGCTCCTGCCGTCGATGCGGGCACGTCGGCGCTCTCCGACGAACGCCTCGTCGGGCCCCGGCCGTTTTGGTAGCACCCGAGCGGTGATCGGCTTCGTCCGTGCCTCGAAGCGCAGCCGGGGGCCGGAGCTCGCGCGGGCTGGCGTCGTGGCCCGCCGGCTCGGCTGGCCGCTGTGCAGCTACCGCGACCGGCTGGACCGGGAAGCCGCCTACGTCGTCGGTCGCTCGGGGGAGCGCCTCGAGACCGCCGCTGGGACGGTGGTCGCGAACCCGAGCCTGTGGCCCCAGCGGGCCGCGGCTGGCTATTCCCACCCGCTCGTCCGGGCCCTCATGCCGGAGGGAGCCGGCCTCACCGTGGTGGACGCCACGGCTGGGCTCGGCGGCGACACGCTGCACCTCGCCGCGCTCGGGGCCCGAGTGGTCGCGGTCGAGGCGAACGCCGTGCTCGCCTGCCTGCTCGCCGGTGCGCTCCGTCCCCACCGGGTGAATGCGGAGACCACCGCAGGAGCCCAAGAAGGGTGGACAGAGGGTGAACTCGAGCGAACGCCCGGTGAGACCGGCGGCGAAAGAACGTGGGCGGAAGGGGAGTGGTCTGAAGGGGCTGAAGGCGAGGCGCGCTCCGAAGCGGGGACGATGTTTCCCTGGGCCGACGCGGCGAAGCGAATCCGGGTGGTGGCGGCCGAAGCCGAGGCCGCGCTGTCCGGGATGGCGACCGGCTCCGTGGACGCGGTCCTGTTCGACCCGATGTTCGCCACGCCCCGGCGGGCGCCGCCTGGTTTCTCGGTCCTGCGAAGGCTGGCTCTCGACGCTCCGCTGTCGCCGGCGACGGTCGAGCACGCTCTGCGGGCGGCGAGGCGGCGGGTGGTCGTGAAGGCCCCGCTCGGCCACCCGCCCCGAATCGACGGAGCCGCCGATCGGTTTCGGTTCGACGTCCAGGTCGCCTCCCGCGCTTTCAGCTATTGGGTCGCGTCGCCCCTCTCGGGCCAGCGCAGTCGGGGCGGCTGAGCGGCGAGCGCCACCGCCGCGAGCGGCCCTGACAACGGCGCTTTCATCGTCACCGCCCCAGCGAGCAGCGTCCGTATCGTTTCATGCAACCTGTCGGGCCAACGAAGCAGCCCACAGAGATCGACCCCGAGGAGCACGTCCCGAGCCGGCCGGCCCGCCCTCCCTCTCCATGGTCGCCCCCTGGCCGCCGCCGCCCCTCCAGACCTCGACTGAGATGGAGACATTTCTCGCTTGCCGGTGAGGTCAAACTTTCGACCCAGCCGTCATCCTCGTTGGGGCCGAAAAATCTCACCGGAGCGCTCGAAGCTCGCTCGCCTTCGAGAAAAGCGGCTCAAGCACGACGGGTGCCAACATCTTGGAGAAAAAAGTCGTCAATGTGTTGAGTTTTCGCAGCAGAACGAAGAAACCAAGATGGAGTCCTCGAAAGAGGAAGCAGCCGTTCTGCGTACGAAGGTTGTCATCATGTCTTGTCGCGACACCGCCCGGATACTCGCCTTGGTCGCGAAACATCGGCCGCCGACTCGAGCACCGATCGGGCTGGACCAACGCCCCAGGCTCGTTTCCTGCGTCCCTGGCCGTCCGGTCGCCTGCGGCGACCCCCGAGGGGCGGCTCCGTCGTTTACGGGGAGTCGCCTCGGTCGCCGCCGGACGGCCAAGAACGCAGGAACCTTCGCCTGGATGCGCCGCTGCAACCCGTTCGGTGCTCCAGGATCCGTCGCCTGGAGCTGCCGGTCCAACCCGTTCGGTGCTCCTGGGTGGGGGCTTTGCCGTTCTCGCGAGGGGGGAGGCGGTGACGATGCAACCCACCAACCCTCTCCCGGCTGAGGCCGAGCGCGGTTTCCCAGTCGAACGGGAGTCCACCGAAGACCGGTGGCGCGGGAGAGGACGCGGCGGCGGTCGCGGGCAGGCGGGGCTCGGCTGGGTCCTGAGCGGGGCTTTGCTGCTGATGGCCCCCGTTCTCGCCAACGGAGTGCCCTTCCTCTATTTCGATACCGTCGCCTACGTAAACCGTCCGGATGGCATCCTGAAGCTGCTCGTCGGGAAGGGGCTGGGGGAGCCAGACTACGGCGAGACCGCGGTCCCAGTCCTGGCCAAGGACACCGCCTCGGAGAAGCCCGATCTTCGCGTTCTTCACAAGGGCCGGTCATTCTTCTATCGCATCGCCGGCTGGGGGGCGGCGGAGACCGGGAAGCTGTGGCCCCTGGTGTTCCTTCAGGCGCTGCTGACGAGCTGGTGCGTCGCCATCTTATGGGTTCGGGTGGGTGGACTTTCGGTGGGCTGGCCGTGGCTAGGGCTCGTCGCCGCCTTGACCGCGTTCACTCCGCTCGGCTTCTTCGTCGGTCTTATCATGCCCGATGTGCTCTCCGGCGCGATGGTGATCGCGATCGTGGCGCTCGCTCTCGGCTGGGATGGTCTTCGGTCCGGGGAGCGGCTGCTGCTCGGCGGTTGCGTGATCTTCTCCGCGGTCTCCCATGTCAGCCACATTCTCCTCGGGATCGGGGTCTTGGGGCTCTTGCTCGCCTTGAACTTTCGGGACCACTCGACCCGCAGGGGCGCCGCCCTCGCGCTGTTGTCGATCGCGTTCGCGGGCGCGCTCGATGGCCTGTACGGCTGGGTGCAGAGCCAAAGAGGCGTGACCATGCTCTCCCGCCCCCACCTCGTGGCCCATCTCATCGATGGTGGGCCGGCCGTGGGGTATCTGCAGCGTCGGTGCCCGGAGGTTGGCTTCGCCATGTGCGCGTTCGCCGAGCGCTTGCCCGTGCCCTGGATCCCCTTTCTCTTCGCGGCCGACAGGCCCGAGGTGGGGCTGTACGCAGCGGCGCCTGACGATCTGAAGGTCGCCATCAGCGAAGAACAGAGCCTCCTCGTGGTGGCCGTCTTCGCCGACGACCCGGTCGGCACGCTGGCTTTTGCGCTGCGCGCCGCGGTCGAGCAGCTCTTCCGATTCGACCCGAGCGCTGTCCCCATGCGCCCGTCGAGCTTCGAGACATTCGAGGGGTATTTTCCGCCCTGGCTGGGACCAATGACCCGACGCTCCATTCTTTTCAACAACACCTGGATCCTAGGCCTCGTGCACGCGGCGACGGTTGCGGCGGTGGTGGCGGCGGTGGTCGCCGCCATCCTCAGCCTTCGCGTGATGTCGGCCTGGCCGAGCGGCGCCCGATGGAAGCCACAGTTGGCTGGTCTCGGCCTCGTCGCCGGCCTCGTCCTGAACGCGGTGATCTGCGGGGTGCTCGCATCCCCCTACGACCGGTTTCAGGCCCGCATCGTCTGGTTGTGCCCGCTCGCGGCCGCATTCTTGGCCGCATCGGTGTGGGGCCGGTCGTCCGCGGCCGGGACCCCGTTTCCTGACAACAACACGGAGGACGTCCCATGAGCATGCCCGAGATCCAGGTCGCCCCGAAGAGCGTCGGGGGGATTCGCGACTACCTGAGGATGGCTCGACTCGATCATGTCACGAAACACGTCTTCATGGTGCCTGGCGTGATTTTGGCGTTGCTCCTTCGCGGGAGCGAGGACTCGTCGCTGCCCATCCTTCTATCCCTAGGCTTTGCGGCTGCGGTCGCCATCGCGTCGGCGAACTACGTCCTCAACGAGTGGCTCGACCGCGACTTCGACGCGTACCATCCGGAGAAATCGCGCCGCGTCGCGGTGCAGACTGAGCTCGACGTCCGGATGGTGTTCGCCTTCTACTTCGGGCTCGCGGCCCTGGGGCTGGCGCTCGCCATGCAGGTCAATCGAACCTTCTTCGTGGTGATCCTCTCGTTTCTTCTCGCCGGGGTGGCTTACAACGTGCCGCCGGTCCGCACGAAGGACCGCCCATACATCGACGTCCTGAGTGAGTCGATCAACAACCCGCTGCGCATGATGCTGGGCTGGGCCATGGTCGACGGCACATCCCTCCCTCCGGTGTCGGTGCTGCTCGCGTTCTGGTTCGGGGGAGCGTTCCTCATGAACGCGAAACGGCTGGCCGAGTACCGAGACATCGTCGCCGAGACCGGTCTGGCGCGACTGTCCTTGTATCGGCGTTCGTTCGGCTACTACACCGAGACTCGGCTCTCCACCGCGAACCTTGCCTACGCGCTCCTCAGCGCGTTCTTCTTGGCCGTCTTCATCGCCAAGTACCGGATCGAATACATTTTGCTCGTCCCGGTCGTCACCTATCTCTTCGTGGTGTACTATCACCTATCCCTTCAGCCGAATTCGGTCGCGCGGAAACCGGAGCTGTTGTTTCGGCAGCCGTGCATCGTGGGCGCCGTGTTCGTGCTGTCGGTCGCGTTTTTGGGCACGACGCTCGTGGACCTGCCGGTGCTCGAGCGGCTCTCGGCGCAGCACTTCATCGACATCTCCGGCCGAGTGGTGCCGCCTCGAACGCCCTGACCTAACGAGCCCTAACGCCGCCGGTTGGGCCCAGCAGGATGTCGCTGGTGACCGGGGCCGGGCTGGGACGTCGCGTAGGGCTTGACGGGGCGGGGCAGGTCGTTAACGTTCGGAGGCTCAGGGGCCGACCTGGTTTCGACGGGGGCAGTGCACCTTGGGACGCGTGTCCGGCAACCGTGCTCGCCGGTAAAACGGTACGGAAACTTCAAGTGCCAACGACGAGCCTGCGCTCGCTATGGCTGCCTGATCTCCCTCGCATAGAGCGGAATTAGGCCGTTCGGTCCGGTGACCCCGCCTCTGGTCCCGGCTCGGGCGAAAACGAAGGAGGCTGGCGCGTCGCCTCCGCCTTGTGGGCGGCGCGTGAGAACAAGCAGGGCTGGGCGCCTCGCGGTGTGTCCGCGAGCCATGAGGCGCCGAGATCGACTCGCTGGACTACACACGTAGGGTCCCCTGGGAATCGGTTTTCGGACGTGGGTTCGATTCCCACCGGCTCCATCGACTCCCCGCTTCGCGGGGTCGTTCGATTTCGCCGCTGCGACTCGGCACGTCGCTTCGCCTTCGGCTCAGCGGCCGTGAGCGATTCCCCCGAGCGCCGTCTTCCCGCTTCGCGGGGTCGTTCGATTTCGCCGCTGCGACTCGGCACGTCGCTTCGCC
>DAIQNR010000114.1:0-6958 GCA_036788295.1 Myxococcota bacterium | reverse complement strand
TTCGGCTCAGCGGCCGTGAGCGATTCCGCCGAGCGCCGTCTTTCCGTTTCGCGGGGTCGTTCGATTTCGCCGCTGCGCTTCGCGTACCTGGCCCGGCGCTCACTTCACGGTGAGCTTGCCGTTCATGACGGTGTAGTGCCCGGGGAAGGAGCAGAAGAAGGTGTAGGTGCCCTTCTCCGGGGCCGCGAAGGTGATGGTGTCCGATTCTCCGCCCCCGATGATCTTGGTGTGGGAGATGATCTTGGCCTTCATGTCCTTCGGGATGTAGCCGTCTGCGGCCGCGCCCATGGCCGCCATGGCCACCTTTTGCATCTCCGCGCCCTTCGCGAGGAGCACGAAGTTGTGACCCATGGCCTCCTTCGCCATCTTGCCCGTGTGCTTGAGGGTGAGTTTCACCGTGCTGCCGGCGGGTACCTCGATCTGGGTCTTGCTGTAGGCCAGCGAGTCGCTGACTTCCAGCACGACCTCCACCTCCTTGGCCTCCGCCCCAGCGAGCGCGAGCGGGGTGATGGCCAAGGCCGCGGCCGCGGCGAGGAGGTGGCGTCGCGTGAAGGGTAGGAGAATGCGAGTCAATTTCATGAAGGGCTTCCTACCACGAACCAGAACCGAGGTCGCTACCGTTTTCGGAGCCCAGCGAGGGGGCGTCGCGGGCCCGCTGTTCCCGCCGAACACCAGAAGGCGGGGACGCCGACGAGCGGGGAGGAGCTCCGCAGAAATTGCCCCGCTTTTCGCCGAGACGTTCCACTCGACGCGCCCATTGGTTCCGGCCAGGGACTCGCGGCGACACCCCACGCGCTCTTCAGCTGGCTCGCTGCCATCGGAGGATGCCTGGGTCAGGGAACGTCGCGGCGCTCATCGAGCGGAGTCGCTCGATCGCCGATCATGGCCGTGACCGCGGCGCCCACCGCGATCGCGCCCGCTGCCGCCGCCGCTTTCTGCCCTGCTTCTTTGTCGATGTGGAGCTTCGAGCCGTCGGCGGCGGGCCGAAAGCGAGCCTCGTGATACCGGGGGCGAAGCTTGGGAGCGCGCCCCTTCTTCCACTCGAGCACCGGCAGACCCCCTTTCTGGTACGGTCCGTAGAGGTACCCGCCGTCCTCGGCGGCGAGCACGGTCACCGTTTGCTCGCTGAGACCCCTGGCGGCAAGCTCCGCGTCGAGCGCGGTCTGGAACGCCTCCGCGTTGCTCTCGGGGTTGAAGAGCCCCCGGCGGTCCCGCTGGGAGCAGGCAGACAGCACGACGTGCTCGATGGAGGTTCCGGCCGCGCGCGCGGCCGCGATCTGCTCGGCGACCATCGCGGCCGCCTGCTTGGTATCGAGCTGGGTGAATCCATGCCGGGAGCCGTGGGTGCTCAGGACGAGCACGCGGTCGAGGCTGCGCAACGGGACCCCAGCGTGGAGCTGGCCCACGTGGGGGCGATCGAATCCCAGGTGTTTGGACTTCTCCCGCTCTCCTTTTGCGTCCCGCGCGGCCGCAGGCTGCTGAAGCGCGCGGTTGTGGTCATGTTCCGCCTTCAGCCGGATATCGACCGCGGGAACGGTGCTCGGTGACTTCGGCCCCCGCTCGATGATCCAGTACGCCTCGTGGGTGGGGTGGGGCCTGACGGTTGGAACCTGCGGCTTCAGCTCGTCCAAGGCTCGCTCGAAGCCGCAGCGCTCATGCCGCGTCAGGCGGTTTCGATCGATGATCTCGATGGCGTGGTTCCCGAGCGCGGCGACGGCTTCGACGAGGCTCCTCGCCTCCGCCGGTTTCGACCGAGCAAAGTCGGCAAAACCCGGAAACTTTCCCATGACTTCGAGAGATTGCGGCAGGGCGCCCCCCGGGTACATCCTTGCCAAGACCTCGGCCTCGAGCTTGACCAGCTCTTCCCGTGCCTCGGGGGCCACGCCGTCGAGAAAGCGCTGCCGATCGATCGCGAGAGGGCGCCGCGCGGTCGGCAGCGCGCGGTGAATGGAGGCCCGAAACTGCGCGCTGGCCTGGGTCTTTGCCCAGGCTGCGATGGCCTCCTCCGGCAAGCCCGCTTTCCTCGCCGCGAGCTCGAGGTGCCGCTTCAGGACGGAATCCGGGAGAACGGCGGGGGCTTTGGCCTGCGCGGCGCGAAGCTCGGCCCTCGCGTGCTCGACGGCCTGGCCCTCGACCGCCTTCTCGGCCACCGCCCTCGCGCTCTCCTTCGGGATGCCTCGTGCCGCGAGCCGCACGGTGAGCTCCTCGACCGCGGCGGGGCCCACCGCCGGGTCCCCGGGCTGATGCGCCCCGAGGTCCTCTCGAATCTGCCCAAGGGAGTGGCTCAAAGTGTCTTCGAGCTGAACCCATTCCTTGGCGGACAGCCTCGGGGGATCGGCCCAGGGGTTCTTCAAGGCCGCGGTGAACGACTTGGCCGCAGCCCGCGCTCCGATGGCCGACGCCATCTCGGTCCCTTCTGCGCCCAACCGGTGGATGAGAAGGTCCCCGAGGCCCTGAAAAGACATGTACGAAGCGTTCACCGCCCCTGCGGATGGAGAAAGGAGCTTCGCCGACGCGATCTCGATGAGGCGAGCCGCCCCCGTTGGTGTGAGGCTCCCATCGTCGCGGCGAAGCCCGGTCCCGGTGACTTCGAGGCTCGACAGCTCGAGGGCCCGCTCGGCCTGCAGCCGGTCCACGGACGCGGAGGCCGCTCGTTCGGCGGCGCTCGGATGTCGGGTTCCGCATTGCGAAAGAGCGCTCTTCAGTCCACCCAACTCCCTCTCCGTGAGCAGACGGCCCTCGGACGCGTGAAGGATCGCCTCGATCTTCGTCTCGATTTCGGGGCGCGCCTTATGCTCCCCCATCTCGATGGCCAGCTTTTCGGCCGTGGCCGCGGCCTTCGCCCGGTTTGGGTGGCGGTGGGCCTGGTGGGCGGCGACCCCGCCGGTGAACGCGGCGCCGAGCGCGAGCCCGAGCACCGCTTGCCCGAGCTCGCTCGTCACGCCGAGCGGTTCGGCCACGGCAGGGATGGCGAGCGCGGTGGCAAACGCCTGCGCGCTGCCGGAAGCCACCAGCTTCGCCGTCTCGGCTCCACGGCGCAGGGCGACCTGCCCGCCGAGGGTGAGCCGGCGGGCGCCGGAGGCGGCGAGCGATTCGCCAAATCCCACCGTCGCCGCATACCCGCCCCCGATCGGGGCGAAGTTGGTGAGGACATCAACCCCCTGGGCCACCGCCGAGCCTTCCCCGAACAGGCGCCGAGCGCCGAAACTCACCCCGAGCATTCCGGCACCGGTGGCCGCGCTCGTGGCCATTGGGAAGAAGACCGGGTGGGCCGCCCGCATGGAGCGGAGCGCCGCGCTCCGGCCGAGGACTTGCCCCGGTGCTTGGGTGAGCACCGGCAGCGCCCTGAGGGCGGCGATGCCGAGCCCGGCCTCGAGAGCCATGTTCGCGAGCCCGAATGTCTTGGCTCGTTGCTGCTCCGCTTCGAGACCCGCTCCCCGGCCTTCGATCATGTCTCCCAACGCGGGGGTGCGCGCGGGATGGTTTGGGTCGGCGACCGACCCGAGCGCGGGCCGAAGACCCATCACCGGTCCGGCGAGCGCATGGGCCGCGGGGCTCGCGGGCCCGAAGGTGTCCGAGCCTTTTACGGCGACCCGGTGAAACGCCGCCCACGCGGGCCGAGTCCCGCTCGGGACCCTGTCGTCAAGAGAGGTTCGAGCCGAAGCCGTCGCGGCATCGGCCCCGCTCGAGAGGGTCCGGAGGTAGCCGAGCAGCTCGAACGGGCGGCCTTCGGCCCGCGCCGCCGAAAATGCGGCCCCGAGCTGCATCTTTCCTTCGATGAGGTGCTCGGTCGAGCGGCGCCCGACCGACAACCACGCCTCGGTGGCGCCTTCTCCGGCCTCCGCCGTCTTCTCCCTCAGTCCGAGCGGCCCGCTGATGAGAATGGATTGCTGGGCCTGCGCCGCTTCGATCTCGGCCCGGCCGAGCGAACGGGTCGTCGCCTCGGCCTCGGCCTGTCCGGCTTTCAGCTGGGCCTCGGCGGCGTCGAGCAGCCAAGGGACCGCGTCGAGGCCTTCGTCCACCTCCCGCAGCAAGTCTCTTTCTGGATCTTCGTCGTCGAGCAGGCGATGCGCCTGATGGTACAGTTGGTCGGCGGTGGTGGATGAATGCCCATCGCTGGCCCGAACCCTCTCGAAGGAGAGGTCTTGCCGAATGAGCGATCGCACCGCTGCGCTGCCTACCCGCCGCTTCGCTGCTCGGGGGTCGTCGCACTCGGCGACGAGCGCCTCGGCCCGCTCGAGCTGCTCCAAAGATCGATGGGGGCGGTCATCGGCGCGGGCCTCGGCGAGCGCGGCCCGGGTCGACACCAAGGCGCCGGTGAGGTGGGCCTTTGCATCCCCCGAGGGCAGGCTTTTTCGCGCCGTCTCTGCGTGCTCGAGGTGGGTTTCAGCGGCGTCGAGCTGGCCGGCTGCCGTTTCGAACCCAGCCTGCGCGTCGATCTCGGCCGCGCGGGTGTGGTAGTTCGCAAGCCCAACGTGCAGCCCGGCCGCCGCCGTCCTCGCCCCCGCGGAAGCGGGGTGGTTTCGGGCGAACACCTGCTCCGCCCGACCGACATACGCGGCCACGAAGCTCGCCGCTCGGTCGGCCTCGTTGCGGAGGAACTCCGGCCCGCTGAACGTGAGCCTGGGGCGGTCCCAGAGCAGCGCCCCCACCCGCGCGGCATCCCGGCTCGGCTCCATCACCGCCGCTTCGGCTCGCTCGAGGTCGGCCTTCGCCTCTTCGAGCTCGCGCTCGGCGCGCGCCACGTTCTTTTGGGCCGCGTCGGCCTGCCCAGCCGCGCTCTTGGCCAGGGTCTTGGCGTCCTCTACCGCTTCGGCGTCCCGCCTCGCCTCCCCTCGCGTCTTGAAGGCGTCGCCCAAGAGCGGGCTCGCTCGGTCCCGAACGGCGTCCCGATTTTTCGCGCTGCCCGCGGCCGTCGCGGCCACGGCGGTCGCGTTCTGCCTCGCGTTGTCGAGCGCATCGTGCGCTTCGCTACAGCGCCTTGCGGCGGCGTCGACCGCGCGGAGGGATGCGCTCTCGTTGGCCACCACCGCGGCGAGCTCCTCGATGACTCCGAGCCGCTCCGCCGCCACGTACGCCGCTTCGAGCGCCGCGTCGCCCGCGAGCCCGTGAGGGTTGCCGAACAGCTCGAGGCGCATCTCGGCCGCCTCGGCCTGCCCGGCCCGAGCCTCGAAGTAGGCTCGCCGGTTCTCTTCGAAGTGTGCTTCGGCACCGGGGGATGAGTCCGGGTCAGCTTCGACGAGCTCTCGGCGGTGGTAGGCGGCGAGGGCGGCGCAGCGCTGGCCTTCGAGCGCGAGCGTCCGGTGGTCGCGGCCGCCGGTCCCTTCTTTGCTGGGTTGCCGAGCAGTCGCGAGCAGCGCGGCCGCATTGGGGACCCCTTGCCCGGCGTCGGGGTTGTCCGTGAGGCGCAGCGCGCAGGGAGTTGCAGCAGGCGGCAGACCGGTCGAGTCCGGCTCCGCCGCCGCGGGCCCCAAAAGCTCGAGCGGAGCCCCTTCGGAGAGATTTCCGCGAAGGATCGCCGTTCTCGCCTGCGCGATCTGCGCTTCGGCCGCGGTGAGAAAGCAGCTCGACGCGTCCCATTTCGCCTTGGTCTGGCGAACCCGGTACTGCGCCTCCTCATGGGCTCGCCTCGCCGCTTCGGTGCGGAGGGTCGCGGCCTGCTGGCCGAGGCGGCTGGCCTGGTCTCGCTCGCCCTCGCTTTCGGCCCGGGCCGAGAGCGAGTCGAGACGCTCGGCCCGAAGCAACAGAGCCTGCGCGCCTCGCTCCCGGGCCTCGGTGGCTTCGCGGTACACGACATTCAACCCCCGCTTCAGGGTCGTTTCCACCTCCTGGTAGGTAGAGATCGCCTGAGCGAGGCGAAACCGGTCCGGGTCATCGGGCTCGAACGTCTCGAACGCCGCTTCGAGCGCGGACCGCTCGGCCGACAGGGCTGCCCGCCGCAGTCCGACGAGAAAGGTGAGGGCGTTGGCGGCCGTCCAGTCGCCGCCCCGCGCCGCCCGGTCGAGGGTTTCGAGCCGCTCGGCGCCCGAAGCCAAGACTGCGCCGTTTTCGCCCAATCGGTCCGGGAGCGACCCGACACGAAGTAGGTGGCGCACATCTTCAGCGGATACCTCATGGCGCTCGAGGGCCCGGGACTGAAGCCACACCGCCCGGGGGATGTCCGCGTCCGGCGCCAGCCCGGCCTCCCGCGCCTTCACTGCGGCCAGGTGGGCGCGGACCGCGCTCGACCAACCGGCATCGCCGCCGACCTCGGATGGTGCGGGCGGCGTTGTTGTCTCCGAAGCCGCTTCGAACCCAGCCTGGGCGCCCGGTGCCTCGCCCGGCCCTGTAGGTTGCGGCGGCGCTGGGCTCGAGGCGTCGACCCACGCCGCGAACGCGGCGAGCCCAGGCTGAACGGCGAGGTTCGAGTCGAGCAGCCGAAGCTCGGGGCCGCCGCCGGACAGCCGGCCGCCATCGCGGAGCAGAGGACCGAAAGGCTCGGGCTCGGCGACGACGGTCGAATCCACCGGCCGACGGGTCTCCGCCGGCTCCGTTTCGCCCCCGGGAGCCTGCCTGTCGTCCCGCAGAAGGCGAGGCTCGAGCGCCGGCGGAGGGTAGAGGTCGCGGTCGATGCCGTTCGGGCGGGACACCATGGCCCCGGAGTAAGCAAAGCTCGTACCGGCCCAGCGCCCCCCGAACTCCGCGCCCCGCGAACGCCCCACCGTTCGGTTGGCCGTTCGGTCGTTCGACGCCGGCGAACCGAACGCGGCCTCCCGCGCCTCCTCCCCTCGATGCGGGCCCGCTGGATGGAGATCGCTCCGCGAAGCAGATCACGATTGGGCACCGGCGCGAGCCAAGCTCGACGGACGAGGCGGGTGGGCTGCCGGTTCGACCCGGATCGCGCTCTCGCCCGATACCGCAGCCTCGACCATGACTTCGAACTCGGCTTTTCGACGTCGCTGGGCCGAAACGTCCGACC
>DAIQNR010000113.1:12882-16819 GCA_036788295.1 Myxococcota bacterium | reverse complement strand
GCCGTTTGCCGATCCCGACACCGGCACCACGCTGGTGCTGGAAAAGAGCTTCGCGTTTCCGGACGGCGAGGTGCTGCCGAACGCCCCGAACCTGGTCGACCGCCGCATCGGTCCGCACACCGTCGGGGTGCTCGCCCGCGGCCAGGTGATCTCGAAGGCGGCGCGGCGGCGCGCGAACCGCGAGCTGGTGCTCGGCGGCACCAAGGCGCAGACCTCGGTCCTGCCCCACAGGGGCGCCTGGGACCGGCTCGGCGCGCCGCTTCGCATCGAGCGCCAGGCCGAGCTCGATGCCCTGTGGGCGGGCCGGCCGCCGGGGCTCTTGCGCCCGCCGCTGCTCGCCGAGGGGCTTCACGTCTTCGACGTCGCGAAAGTCGGCCTGCACGGCTACCTGCCGGGCAGCCAGCGATTGCTCGCGTCGATGAAGGACGGCAGCGGAGCTGCGTACATCCTCGAGCGCGCCCACCGCGGCGTGGCCCCCCACGCCCTCGGGCACCTGGCGCGGGCGCTCGAAGAGCCGGTGCGCTTCGTGGTGGGCTGGCCGAAGCGCCACGCGGGGGGCTGGTCGATCGAAGTCCTGGCGCTCGCCGGCGAGCGAATGGTGATCCCGGACCTCGAGCCGGGGATCGCCGGGTTCGAGGTCGAAGTGATCGGCGAGCCCGAGCAGGCCGGCCTGGTCGCGGAGCTGCTCGAGGCGACGTGGTCGAGCCTGGCGGCTCTTCTTCACCCTGGCCTCGGCAGCCCGCCGCCGTCGCGGGTCGACGCGCTGGCGGCGCTCGCGTCGCGCTGCACCGACGCGGGCCTCCGCGCGGTGGCGGCACGCCTCCACGCGCTCCGGGAGGCGATCCCGGGCAGCGGCGCGGCGGAGCGCTGGATGGACGCCGCGATCCGCGTAGCCTTGTCCAAATCCGCGGCTTAGCCTCAAGCTTCCATCGCCATGAAGGCGCCGATGAGCCGGATGAGATGGTTGTGGTCGGCTGCAGCGCCCGTCTCCCGGACCGAGTGCATACCGAGTATGGGGCTGCCGACGTCGAGCGTTCGAACCCCGAGCCGGGCTGCGCAGGTCGGGCCGAGCGTCGAGCCGCAGGACAAGTCGGTTCGATTGACGAACTCCTGTAGAGAAATGCCGGCCTTCTTTGCGATGTACCGAAGCTCGGCTTGCGCCCGCCCGTCGGTGGCGTATCGCTGCTCGACGTGGGTCTTG
Organism: Myxococcota bacterium; assembly: GCA_036788295.1. Taxonomy (GTDB): domain Bacteria; phylum Myxococcota; class Kuafuiibacteriia; order Kuafuiibacteriales; family Kuafuiibacteriaceae; genus JAHQVK01. Next base: position 15,618 of record DAIQNR010000113.1, on the reverse strand, counting down.
AGCATGGGACCACCCCCAAGGACGGGGGCGTGCGCGAGGTCGTGACGCTCGGAGTGGTTCGGATGCAGCGCGTGTCCAGCGTCCACGCTCAAGAGGCGGCTTCGGTCCCGTGCAAGCGCCACATCGCGACCCCTTGACGACACGACCACCCGAAACAGCCGCTCGAGCTGGTGGCTTTCGGCGCCGTTGGGCGAGCGGCTTTTGACCTCCTCGTGATCGAACAATGCGAGAAGGACGGTGGAGGGGCCTTCCGCTGCCCGCTGCAACGCTACCAGCGCGGCGTGGCAACTCGTGAGATTGTCGAGTCGGGCGGAGGCGATGATGTCTCCGCACGGGCCGAACCTCGTCCCCGGCTGCGCGTCGTACAACCACAACTCGTGTCCGTGCACCTGGGGTTCGTCGAGGCCGAGGGCCTTGGCAAGGGACCGGGCCCCCGATTGCGCTCGCCCGGGCAGGGCAAAGAGCGGCGCGAGGTGAAGGTGGCGGTTGAGCGGCGGGCCTTTGGCTTCGACTTCCGGATCGAGGTGAACCGCGAGGCTGCAGACCCGCGCCACCGGAACGGCGAGGTCGACCAGTCGCGGTCTCAACCGGCCGCTCTCGGCTCGCCAGACGCAGCCGGCAACGGACAGCTCGCGGTCGAGCCATGTGTGGAGCAAGGCGCTCCCATAGACCTCGACGTCGAAGCGGCCATGCTCGTAGCCGTCCCTTCTCCAGTTTGGCTTCAGGCGCAGGGAGGGCGAGTCGGTGTGTGCGGCGATCACGCGCAGCCCGGCCTCGGCAGGGGGCGACCAACCCACTCGCACCGCGAACACCGCGCCCCCTCGCCGAAAGACGCGGCGCTCCCCGGGGCGAGGCCTCCAGCCCGGCCTCCAGGGCAGATAGCCCTCCCGCTCGAGTGTCCGGGAGACCGTCCGGGCAACGTGAAGCGGCGTGGGGCACCGGGCGACGAAGCGAAGAAGCGCGTCCGCCGACCGGTGGCGGGACTCGTGAACGTGGGCACTCTCGGATGGTCGAAACGCGGTCAACATCCCCGATCGCTCAGCAAATATGGTTCCCACAGCCAAACGGCGACGCCTCGACGTCGGGCGACGAAGATAGCTTCGCGATTTCCCCGCTTGCCGTCGCCGCGGCGAAGCCGGCGTCCTCTTCCTGCCCCGGGCGGCGGCCGGCACGTCGCATTTGCAGGGCGCGCGGCGTCACGCCGAGGGTGATGGCCGCCTTCTGAAGGCTCCCTCCTTCTTGGTCCACCGCATGGTCGACGGCGACGTCCTCGATCCATCGGCGGATGCCCCTCAGCCCGATCCGAAGCTCCACGGCCCGATGGATCGCGGCCAGAAAGCCTGGTTCGGAGAGGGGCGAGGCCAAGCCCGGCCGCTCGGAAGGCGGCAATGCGCCCGGCGTGACCCGCCCTCCTTGCGTGTGGCGAAAGCAAATTTGCTCGGTCAACTGTTTCAGCTCACGGACGTTTCCCGGATAGGACCGCCCGAGCAGCACCTGACGAACCGCCTCGTCCGGCTCTGCCCCGTCCACCCCGCATCGGCCAGCGAAGTATCGAAACAGAGCAAGAATATCCGCTGAGCGCTCGCGAAGCGGGGGGAGATGAATGGGCCAACAGGCGATCCGATGGTAGAGGTCACGGCGAAAGCTCCCATCTTCTTGCTCGGCCGACAGATCGCGGTTGGTCGCGCAGATCAGGCGAAAGTTCGTCTGACGCCAGCGGTTGGAGCCAACCGGCTTGTAGGCGCCCTCCTGGATGGCCCGCAGGACTTGGGATTGAAGTCCAAGAGGCAGTTCACCTACTTCGTCCAGAAAGAGGGTTCCTCCGTCCGCAAGAGCAAAAACGCCCTCCCGGTTGGCGACGGCGCCGGTGAAGGCGCCCTTGTCGTGTCCGAAGAACTCGCTACCCGAGAGCGTAGGTACGATGGTCGTGCAATCGAGGACGACAAGTTCCCCCTTGTCGGGCCGCGGATCCAGTGAGTGGATCAATCGCGCTGCGAGCTCTTTTCCGGTCCCGGTCTCGCCAGTCACGAGAATGGACGCGTTCGTGAATCGACCTGCCTCGACGATCTCCCTAAGCGCCAACAGCCAGGCCGTCGAGGAGCCGACCAAGTTGTCTGCTACCAGCGGCGAGCGAATCAGCGCATCGACCTCGTGCCATCGGCGCAACCGCCGAACGGTCGACTCGAGTCCGTCGGGCTGGCTCCAGTCGATGACGTCGCCGGCGCCGCGCGCCATGATCTCCCATTTGACATCTCCGTCGAGGGCCGTGGGGCCGATGTGGGCAGCAAGAACGCGGCCCCGCCCCCGCTGCGCGAGCGCCTCGAGCGCCGAGAGCGGCCCGGCGCCGACATGGTCGAACAGGAAGACGACCAGCTCGTTTTGCAGCGCTTCGAAGTCCCCGCAGATCGTCGAGATCCCCTTTTCTGCGAGGCGAGTGCCGGAGGCTTTCAATCCCTGGGTCGACTCGAGGCAGCTCACCATCCGGACGACAACAGGCTCCGGTCGGCCGAAGTCAGAGCTCTCCGGCGCGCGCTCGCGCTCGACGGCACTCACCTCCTGAGCCCTCGGTGATGCGAGCCGCGGCTCCGTCCGCCGGTGAATCGCCACCGGGAGGAACCGCTCCCCGCCGCACCAAGCAGCTCGCGCAGCAGCGCTACCGCGTGCAGGTGCGCGTACGGGGCGGGGGGGTCGTACTTCACATCGTGTACTAGGCAAATTGGACGCCTGTCCTTTTTT
>DAIQNR010000113.1:0-12782 GCA_036788295.1 Myxococcota bacterium | reverse complement strand
GGGGGGGTCGTACTTCACATCGTGTACTAGGCAAATTGGACGCCTGTCCTTTTTTTTGGTTCGCGGCCTTTCTTCGGAGCCGCCCGTTTCAAGCACGCTACTGGGCATCGGCCCCTCTCCATCGGCCCCGCGGCCCTCCACATTCCACAGCCGAGGTCCATGCGGTCATGGACTCAACGGGCCCGGGAGGAAACCTTCTCGACCTTGCGAAGGAGCTCGCTTGGCGGCGTGAAGTCGACTGTGTCACCCGTGAGATCGACCCCGGTGAGCGAGCGATAGGCGTGTATGTAGCTCTGGATCTGGGGCCGCCAGAACAGAGCCCAGTTGCTTGCGTTGTCGCGGTCGTCCGCGAGCGTCCAGGCGGAGAAGCGAATGGACAGCAGGATTTGCTCGCCGTACATGGCGAGGTCGCGAAAGTGGGTCACCGGGTGGCTGCCCCAGCCCTGTAGCTGGCGCATGGTCTCGAGCCGCCCCATCCAGGGCTCTTGGTAGGGGACCATCACGCGCGTGGGCAAAAACTCCCTCATCTCGGGCCGGGCGAGCAGCCACTTCTGCATCAACATCTCGACCCGCGCCGTCCACGGCAGATCCCCGTATTGGTTGTGGGCCCCTTGAGCCAAGAGGAGGTGGGTCTCCTTCAGGTTGTTGAGGATCGGGAAGCCGTCGGCCACCACCGTCGCGTCGTCGGCCTCGCGATAGAATCGGGAGCAGAGGTGGAGGAGGGTGTGGAAGGACTTCAGGAAGGGGCGGCGGTTGTCGATGGGCTCGAGCGTGGGGACCGCCTTTCCTTGCATGGGGAGCCCGTAGTGGTGCGCGTACTCATAGCTTCGGCGTGCCAAAGAAAGCCGTTGCGATTCGTCCTCTACGTAGCCCCAAAGAAGGTTGTTCAGGGGCCTCAGGGGGTCGGTGGCCATGTGGCTCAAGGCGTTCTTCAAGCCGGCGGCGCGCTTGTTCTGAAAACGGAGCGTGATCGCATTCAGGCCTTGCACCAAGCCCGCCTCTTCGTACCAGTAGCTCCAGATCAGCTCGAGGAGGATGGGGTTGAACGCCCGAGACGGGATGATCCCGTAGCAGGGCTGGCCGCCGCCCAGCGCGATGACGTCACCCGACTTGATCGGCACCTCGCTGAGAGCTCGCCGAATGAGTGCGAAGTACGGAAGGCCACGGAGGCTCGGGACTTCTTGGTCTCCGGCGACGCCACGAAGTTCTCGTTCGATATCGACGAAGTATTCCTTCCTCAGGTTATACAGAGCCTCGTCCTGCTCCCGGGACACCGGGTCCCTCGGTTCGTAGGTGCCGTGGAGCCCCGCCTCCTGCATCAGGAAGGCCTCCGTCGCCATCTTCAGGAGCTTGTAGGCGTCACGGCCTCGAGCTTCGAGAACGGAAGTTCGCTTGCGGAGTGCGTCGAGGTCCCCGGAGACATCCGTTCGGATGTCGCCGCACATCACCGCGTTGATGAAGTCGCTGTAGCGATTGAACCCGATGGCCTCGGTTCGATCCTTGATGACCCTCCAAAGCGCAAGGTCCGTCGTCTGCCGGCCGCCCGGCGGCGTCAGCCGAACCGATAGCGCCGGCGGACCAGCAGCGGGCGCCTGCGGTGCGCATTCCTCGATGGCACGGGCCGCGGCCGGTGCCTCGGACTCGTCGCATGACTCAGCGTCGCGTTCGGGGTCGTCCGATCTTTCGATGCCGATTTGGCTGGCGAACTGCTTCAGCTCGCGGAAACTCATTTCGCCGATTCGTCCGATCAACTGTTCTTGAAGCTTCCGCTCGCGCTCCCGCTGGTCGGCGCTCAGGTGCCGTTCCTTCTTCTCGCTTTTGGAACCGTCGTCTTTCGTCATCTTTCCTATCCCTTCTTGCTCGGACTCGAGCGTGCGTCACTTGTATTTGCACCGAGCGATCTCGCTTCGGAGCTTCTTCGACGACCAATGTAGGAGCAGCGCCTCGAGGAGCCGAGACTCGTCGGCTGCCGACACCGCCCCCCTGAACCGAGCCTGACCGAGGGCAGCGAATGCAAGCGCCGGCGGAGTCTCGAGCAACGTGTCTCGGTCCGCCAACATGGCGCGGGCTCGGGTGAGCAGGGCCCGTGGGTTCATGGACGGGTTTCGCATGAGCGACCCGAGGTCGCGCCCCCTCAGGATGGGCGGCTTTTGCTCCACGAGCAGTTGAACGAAGTCGGGGAGCGTCTCGGCGAGCTCCCTCAGGAGATCTTGCTTCTCCCTATCCGCTCGCTCGACCGGGTAGAGCGAGGCCCACGCGGCGGCCAGCTGCGACCACTGCCGGTCGGGGGCTACGGCGTCGCCGAGGGCTGCGCTGATGAGAACCCGGATCCAGGGGATGGGGTGCACGCGCCCGATGTCACCCGCGAATACGTGCGGGGTCGGCAGGCTCATGAGCGCATACAAGCCAAGCGTGTGCGCGACACCGACGCGGCCCACGGCCCAGTAGTCGGCCAGGATCTCCGAACTCCACCGCGCGTAGTGGAGCCAGGCGCGACGGCTCGATGGCCTTGCCGTGGCTTCTGCTGCACACGCACGAACGAGCACCGGGACGAGTCCGAGCTGGGACGCGGCCTGGTGGCCGACCTCGTGCGCTACGGATCCAGCGAGGCCGGTGCTGACCATTCTCTCTCTCGGAACGCGAACGACGGCGACGGGCGAACGCCCGCCCGCCGGCAATCGGGACATTGCGCGCCGAATGGCGGCCCCGCTGCCCCGATCGAGATAAGTTACAACGGGGGGCGCCTCGAACGGGTCCCTTCCGTTGTGGAGCATGTTCTCCGCCGCCCAATCGAGCCCGGCGAGGAGGCGACCCGTGTGGTGCTCCGACCGTTGGGTCAAGACGTCGGCGAAGATGTCGACCTCGGTGAGGAGACGTCCGAACACCAGCCGAAGGCGGACGAGCCGCCGCTGCAGCTGGTCGGGGCTCGCGTCTCGCCCCTGCCCGAGCTCGGCATCTTCGATGAAGCGGCCGAGCTGGTGCTGCAGCCGGCCCCGACGCCTGATCAAGCCTCTGTCGATGCTGCGGAGTGCGGCCGCGTAGATCGAGGCCGCAGGGACCATCGGCATCTGCTCCGAGAAGGGTCTCAGCGCGCTCGAGCGGGTCAAGATCGAGCGGGCCTCGTGAATGATCAAGCGTCGGGTGCTGCCGTCCATGAGTCATACTCCGAGAAGCACGATGTTGCGCCCTCGCCGAACCCACCGCCCGGATGCCCCCTGGGAGCTTGCGCGGCCACCGCGAGCGATGCTGTCGAGCCGCCCGACACCGGGCATGTGCTGGCGCGCGGCCGAGCGGAGCGCCGAAGCCGCCACCTTCTGGGGGTTCGCTCCGGGCGGAGCCGAGGCGGCCCGCTTTGCAGCGCTCCCCGCAAGGCGGATGTATCGGCGTGCGATCTCCATCTGGAGGTCTTCTTCGTCCATACCCTCGGCCTCCAGCTCGAACAGCTTCGAAGCGAACGAACCGAGGCCGGCGCCGACCTTTCCCCCGATGCCCGGCGCGACCAAGTTGCCGAGAGCGCCTCCGGCGATGGGGAGGATCTTTCGACCGATCCGCTTGACCCCACGGAACACCCTCCTGAAGGGTTTGGACCGAGTCACCCTCCGGATGCCCCGGCCGACCCTCCGGAAGACCTTCCCGAGGAACTCGTCGAACTCCTCGTCGTTCTCGATCTCGAGCAGCTCCGCGGCCAGCTCGAGCTCCTCTTCGTCGTCGAACGGCAGCTCGTCGGCTCCATCGTCGAACTCGAAGCTCTCGTCGTCGATCTCGTCGAGATCGCTCATCTCATCGAAGTCTTCTTCGTCGTCCATCTCTTCATCCTCGAGGCGCGTCAAGTCGATGTCGTGCATGGTGTTCCTCAAGACAGCGTGACCACGATGCTGTTGCCGCGACGGTACCATCGGCCGCTCCGGCGCCCGCCCCCTGCCCGTGGGCTGGGGATCTTGGTCATGTATCGCCGAGAAGCGCTGGCGATCGCCTGCTTCGCTGCGACCGTCGGGGGGATCCGGCTCGGGGCCTGGGCCGCCTTCTTGGCGGCCGTGCCCATCATCTTGACGAAGCGCCGGGCCTCTTCGAGATCCTGACCTTCGTGCTCGAGCAACTGTGCCGCCGCGCCGCCGAGGGCCCGTCCGACCTTTCGGCCGGTGGGTCCGAAGTATCGCCCGCCGACGTAGCCGCCGACCCAAGGGAGGGCCTTCTTGGCGGCGGTGCGCCCGTAGCGAATGAGCTGGCGGCCCCGCTTCGAGCGGGCGAAGCGGCGAGCGGTCTGGGTGGCGCGACCGACCACCGAGTTCAGGAACTCGTCGAGCTCCTCGTCGTCTTGCACCTCGAGCAACTCGAGGGACAGCTCCTCGACCTCGTCGTCATCCATCTCGTCGTCGCTGTCCCCCATCTCGTCGTCGATCTCGAACATCTCGTCGTCGTCGAACTCGTCTTCCCTCTCATTGAACATGCGTCTCTCCTTGTTGGGTCACCCCACCCAACGCGGGTGGGGATGGTCAGTCCTTTAGCAGGCGGCGTGCCAGGCCGAGCGCGGGAGAGGGTAGATGCTGCGGATGCCAAGAACGTGGGCCTCGCGGGGCCAGAACGGATGCCGGGTCGGTGGGGGGCCTTATCGAGGGGCTGGGCTCGCGAAGAAGTGATCGCGATGGCAGCAACGAGCAGGGGGCATCGCGAAGTCTCGTTCCGCGCACCCTCGGGCCGGCGCCCTCTCAGACTGAGGTCGCGGGACGGCACCTCCCCAGAGCTCATGTTCGGGCGCCTCTCTCTAGGTCGTTCTGGAGCTGGTCCAAAATCGAGGAAAAACCTGTGATCGATTCTGCGTTTGGCTCCACTAAGCCAAACGAAGGGTCCATGGAAATGACGAGCCTTGAGTTCTGCGGCTACGAGGAAGGTAGAGCTGCATCCCGTGGTCGCCGCGATCGAGGCGGAGTCGGGAGGCCACGCCTCGCTGCACGGCAGCGAGTTCGTCCCGAGCTGTCCGATGTGCGCCTCGTGGAGGACGCGCTCTTGGGTTGGAGGAGCGCACAGGAGGAGCTCGTCGGTCGGCTCCTCCCCGTGGTTCGTTCGGGCGTCGCCAAGGCGTGCTTCGGGCCCGCCGCTGAGGTCGAGGATCTCGTTCAGGAGGTGTGGCTCGCCCTGTTCGAGGACGAGGGCGCCCGGCTCGAGGCCTTCGACCCGTCGCGAGGGGGCGGGCTCGAGGCCTTCGTGAGCGTCGTGGCCGGGCGGGTCGCTCGTCAGCGGGTGCGGGAGCGGCGGACCAAAAAGCGAGGGGTGGACGTACGGGTCATCTCGATTCAGGGGGAACGAGAGGATCTGTCGCTGCCCGACCCGCACCCGACCCCCGATGTGGCTGCGGAGGGAAAGCAGGTTGCGGCCCGGCTCGTGGCTTTTCTCGAGGCGAAGCTCCCGGAGCGGGGTCGACTCGTTCTCCGCCTGGTATTCACGGATGGGGTGCCCCCCGACGAGGCCGCGCGCGCCCTCGGTGTGCGAGTGCAGGTCGTCTACAACTGGCAGCACAAGGTCCGAGCGCTGAGCCGAAAGTTCCTCGGCAATGCCGTATGTCGAGGTCTATCCAACACGTGACCTGCCCGTGGGCCGTCGAGGACGATCTACCCGCGCTGGCGGCGTCGAACGTGGGCGACCAAGACCAGCCCGGCCCCCATGAACCCCGAAGCACGGGCCGGAGTGGTCGTGCAGCTGCACCCGGGTTCCACTTGCTCGAGACGGCCTCGAGCGCCCACGTCCGAAGAAGCCACGCCTCCGTCGGATCGAACCGCAGCGTCGGGCTGGACCGAACCGTCGGGGCCCACGTCGGCCAGGCCGACCTCGGGGATGAAGGCGTCCTCGACGCCCGCGTCGGGTGGGGCTTGGTCGATGCAGTGCTCGTTGGGGGATGGGTCCGATAGATTGGCCGCGAAGTCGACCGCGACCACGGCGAAGCAGCGGCCGGTGGGGCGCGCCTCCCCAAGAAAGAGGTCGAAGTTGACCGGACCGTCGACGAGGCTCGGCTCCATGAACCGGGTGACGCTCAGGCCTTCGTCGGTGCGCTCGACCAGCGCGTACCCGGCGACCGGCCCAAAGTCATCCATCGAGCCCTGCCTGAAACTCGCGCGCAGGTAATGACCGGCGTCGTCACACGGCCGCGTGGGTCGCTCCTCGAGCGCATAGTCGACGCCGTTCACCGGCGTGGGCGCCCGCCCGTCGGGCTCGAGCGCGATCTCGAGGCTTCGGCGCGTCACGGGGCCCCCGGCCGGACCGATCTGGGTGATCATCGCGTCCACCGACTCGACGCGGTCCCTGATGAGGACGCCGGTAGGCAAGAACGCGATCTGCCATTGGCTCCACGAGTCCCGGCCGAATGCCGATTGGGGCAGCCGGTTCTCCTCAGCCGGACCGGGCCGAAGCAGGAAGGCCTCCGGCTCTTGTCCGGAGAAGTTGATGAACAGCACGCCATTGATGGGCAGGCGAACCGAGTCCTCGTTGGTCGGGAGCACGGCGCGAAGACCCGGGGGGGGCGGTGAGCACGGCCAGGCGACCCGGGGCGCCAAGGAGACCGCTGCAAGGGGGAGCAGGAGCTGTGCCGACTTCATGGGATGGGCGGCAAGCAAACACGGGGCCGACTCTTCTCGTGAGCCAAAATCGGGATCGCCGACGGCTTTCGGTGCGCTCGAGCTCGCCCGCCCTCAGGGATTCGAGACCCAAGGCCTCAGGCCGGTTCACCGTCTGCGTCGGCCGGCGCCCACCTTCCGCCCTGACCCGGGAGCGAGGCGGAGGCCACCGAGAATCGCCCCTCCAACGCCGTCCGACACGCTGAAGTCGAGCGGCCCGGTTCAGTCGGTGGCAGCGCTCGTGCTAGCTTCCCACCCTGTGCTCGAACCGACCAAAGAGACCACGCGCCGGAGCTACGCCGTGCTCACGAGCGGGGGCGACGCGCCCGGGATGAACGCCGCGGTGCGAGCGGTGGTGCGCGCCGCAGCCCAGCGCGACGTCTCGATGTACGCGGTCCACGAGGGCTTTCAGGGCATGGTCGAGGGCGGGGACCGGATCCGCCCCATCGGCTGGGAGGACGTCGGGGGCATGCTCCACCTCGGGGGCACGGTGATCGGATCGGCCCGCTCGTCCGAGTTCCGGGAGCGCTCGGGTCGGCTGAAGGCGGCGCGGAACCTGGTGAGCGCGGGGATCGACGGCCTGGTGGTCATCGGCGGTGACGGCAGCCTGACCGGCAGTAGCCTGCTTCGAGACGAGTGGTCGGGGCTGCTCGCGGAGCTGGTCGTTCGAGGCGAGATCGAAGAGGCGCTCGCGGCGCGCCACCCGCACCTTCAGGTGGTGGGATTGGTGGGTTCGATCGACAACGACATGTTCGGCACCGACATGACGATCGGCGCCGACACCGCCCTGCACCGCATCATCGACGCCATCGACAACATCACCAGCACCGCGGCCAGCCACCACCGGACCTTCGTCGTCGAGGTGATGGGCCGAAACTGCGGCTACCTCGCGCTCATGAGCGGCCTCGCCACCGGAGCGAACTGGGTTCTCATCCCGGAGTGCCCCCCTGATGGCGACGACTGGGAAGGGGACATGGTCGCGGCCCTCCGAGCCAGCCACCAGGCGGGGCGCAGGCACGGCATCGTCATCGTCGCCGAGGGCGCGCGCGATCGCGCCGGAAACCCGGTGCCGTGCAGCCAGATCAAAGAGGTCCTCGAGCGGCGGCTGGGCGCAGACACCCGCATCACCATCCTGGGGCACGTCCAGCGGGGCGGCTCGCCCAGCGCTTTCGACCGATATTTGGGAACCGTGTGCGGCTACGAGGCGGTGCGGGTCCTGCTCGAGGGCTCGCCCGACGAGGCGCCCAAGCTCATCGGCCTCAGGCACAACCGGGTCGCGGCGGTCTCGCTGGAGGAGGCGGTTCGAAAGACTCGAGAGGTCGCTCATGTGATCGCCCAAAAGGACTACGCGCGGGCGATGGACATCCGGGGCGGGAGTTTCCGAGAGGCGCTGACGCATCTCACCACCATGCAGCGGGTGAAGCCTCTGCCCACGATCGACCTTCGCGTCGGTCGCCGGCTGCTCGTCCTTCACTGCGGCGGCCCGGCCCCCGGCATGAACACCGCGGTGCGCGCGGCGACCCGTCTGGCCCTCGAGCTGGGGCATGAGGTCCTCGCCTCGAGGTATGGCTTTCAGGGGTTGTTCGACGGTCGGATCGAACCTTTCGACTGGATGAGCGTGCACGGCTGGGTGGGACGCGGGGGCGCCGAGCTCGGCACGTCGCGCCGGATTCCCGAGGACGGCGAAGTCGAGCTGTTGGGGAACATCCTCGAGCAGCACAGGGTCGAGATGATCCTAATCATCGGGGGTTGGTCCGCGTACCGCGCGGCGAGCTGGTTCAGCGCCCACCGGGCCGACCATCCGGCGCTGGCCATCCCGGTCTGCTGCCTGCCGGCCGGAATCAACAACAACCTCCCTGGTTCGGAGTACAGCATCGGGGTCGACACCGCGCTCAATTCCATCGTCACCAACGTGGACAAGATCAAGCAGTCCGCGGTCGCCTCGCAGCGGTGCTTCATCGTCGAGGTCATGGGGAGGGACTGCGGTTACCTGGCTGTGCTCGCAGGGCTCGGCACCGGGGCCGAGTGCGTCTACGTCCCGGAGCGGGGCATCAGCCTCGAGGACCTCCAAGAGGATGTTCGCCGCATCGTCGAGGAGTTCGGTCAGGGCAAGCGGCTCGGGCTCTTCATCCGAGCCGAAAACGCTGACCTGGCCTACACGACGGACTTCGTCGCCCGCGTCCTCGAAAAGGAGGGGGGTGGACGGTTCGACGTGCGAAAGAGCGTGCTCGGGCACCTTCAGCAGGGCGGCAATCCTTCCCCCTTCGACCGGATTCAGGCTTCCCGGCTCGCGACCCACGCGGTTCGACACCTCGACGAGATGGCCGACGCCAGCACCCCGTTCTACGGGGCGGCCGGCCTCCAGAAGGGCAGCGTCGTCTTCACGAGCCTCGACGATTTCGCTGAGCTGGCCGAGCCCGGCCAAGAGCGCCCCCGGGTGCAGCCCTGGCTATCTCTCATCGAGGTCGCAGAGGCAATGGCGCGACCTCCGAGCCGCACCTGACCGGGCAAAAGCTCAGTCGAGCGAGCCCGGACCAGCGGCACGACCCTCGATTCCGCACCATCAGGCCGAAGGGCAGCGCGGCGAAAGCGCAGACCATGAATCCCATCAAGTGATCGGCCGTCCAGGCAGACTCTCCTTGGTGAGCGCACGCACGGCGCCCTTTTTTGGGCCGACGGGGTACATTGTGCGGGCCATGAGGTGCCTCGTATGCCTCGCCCTACTCCCCGTCCTGGCCGCTTGCGGAGCTGAGACGGACGATGGTCCCGACGGGGGAGCTCGGCCCGACGCGGTCGTGGGGCCCGACGCCGGATTGGTCGATGCGGCGCCTCCGGATGCAAGCTATCCTGACACCGGAGTCTCGGCGCTCGTGCAACGAATCCGACGGATCGCGGAGCCGTTCGCGGAGGAAGGGTGGGCGCCTTCGATCGCGATCGGGTTGAGCGCAGGGGGCGAGCGGGCGGTGCTCGGGCTCGGCCGCCTCGCTCCGGGCGTCGGCCCTGCCCCGGACGGGCGCACCCTGTATGAGATCGGCTCCATCACGAAGACCTTCACCGGGCTGGCGCTCGGCGAGATGGTCGGACGGGGGGAAGTCAGCCTCGACGAGCCGGTGCAGGCGCTCTTGCCGGCCGGAGTCTCCGTTCCGAGCCGCAGCGGTCTCACCATCACGCTCGAGCACCTGTCGACGCACTTCTCGGGGCTGCCCCGGCTCCCCACCAACTTGATGCCGGCCGACCCGCGCGACCCGTACGCGAGCTACGACGACGCGCGATTGTACGCGTTCTTGGGCGGCTACACGCTGCCCCGCGACCCTGGCGCGAGCTTCGAGTACTCGAACGTCGGGGTCGGGCTGCTCGGCCATGCCCTGGCCTTGCGCGCCGGGGCGTCGAGCTACGAGGCGCTGCTCGAGGACCGCATCCTCGGGCCCCTCGGTCTCGAGGACACCGCGATCGACCTCGACTCGGAGCAAAGGGGGCGACTCGCGCCGCCTCATGACGCGGACGGGCGGCCGAGCTCCGAGTGGGCCCTCGCGACCCTGGCCGGCGCGGGCGCCCTCCGCTCCACGGTCCTCGACCTCTTGGCTTTTGGCGAGGCCTACAGCGACAGGGACGCGCCGCTGGCCGGCGCCATGTCGCTCACGACGACAACCCTCCGGGACCTCGACGGCGGGGGGAGGATCGGCCTCGGCTGGTTCGTCTTGAACACCGGCGCGGGCACCGCCTTCCTCCACGACGGAGGCACCGGCGGCTACACGAGCTCGTTCGCGTTCGTACCGAGTCGCAACTTGGTTCTCGTCGTCCTGTCGAACTCGCAGAACTATGTCGTCAGCCCGATCGCGACCGCGATCCTGCGGATGGCGCTCGGGCTGCCCTTCGAGCCGCCGTCCCCTCGCCCCGAGGCCGATGTATCCGCGGCGGACCTCGACCGGCTGACCGGCATCTATCGACTCGATCGGACCACGACCGTCACCGTCACGCGCAGCGACGGACGCCTGCGCGGCCAAGTCACCGGCCAGCCGCCATTCGTGATGTACGCGGAGGACAACCTGCACTTCTATGTGCGTGCGGTGAGGGCCGACCTCGTTTTCGAACAGGACGGGCGAGGGATGATCGCGGGGCTCACGATCCGGCAGGACGGGCAGAGCTTCCGGGCGACGAGGCAGTGACGGCGACCCGCCACGGACCGCGGCCGAGACTTCGGATCGTCGAGGGGGGCGAAGGGCGGCGTCGAGCAGAAGTGGATGGATGTGCGGGCTCACGGGAGCTGATATCCGCTGACGTTGGCGAGGCTCGCCCGGAAGCGGCGACCTTTGACCTTGCCTCGGTTCAGGCTGTCCACCGCTCGGCGGGCCACGCTCCGCTCCACCGCTACGTAGGTGAGCCGATCGTGCAGCTCGATTTTGCCGATGTCGGCCCCGTCGAGCCCGGCGTCCTCGTTGGTGAGGGCGCCCAGGACATCACCGGGGCGGACCTTGTCCTTGCGCCCGCCGGACAGCAGGATGGTTTGCATCTTCGGCCGCTTCGCGACCGCGAGCTCCGAGGGTTCGGGCGCGGGTCCGGCCGGGAGCTCGGCCACGGTCATGGGCTGGCCGGTGAGCGCCTCGATCGCCTCGACGCGGGCTCCGTCGCTGCGTCCGACGAAGGCGACGGCGACTCCGGGCTGGCCGGCCCGGCCGGTGCGACCGATGCGGTGCACGTAGACCTCTGCCTGGGGCGACAGCTCGTAGTTCACCACCAGCTCCAGCTCGGCGACGTCGATGCCGCGACCGGCGACGTCGGTCGCGATGAGGACCCGTACGCTCTGGTTGCGAAAGCGCGCCAGCACCTGGTCGCGCTCGAACTGGTCGAGGTCTCCGTGCAGGCAGGCCACGCTCAACCCGGCGGCGGAGAGGTCGCGGGCCAGCTTGGCGACCGTCGCCTTGAAGTTGCAGAAGACGAGGGCCGACCCGACCGGGAACGCCTGGAACACGCGAAACAGCCTCTCTAGCCGCTCGGCGGGCTCGGCGAGCACCGAGAGCTGCCGGATCTCGGGCTTTTGGGTGTCGCTTTCGCCCACGGCAATCCGGGCGGGGTCCTTCTGATGGGCGCGGCTCATCGCCTCGATGGAGTCCGGGAAGGTCGCGGAGAAGAAGACGGTCTGCCGGGACGCGGGCAAGGCGGCGAGGATCGCCTCCATGTCTCGCTGAAAGCCCATGTCCAACATGCGATCGGCCTCGTCGAGGACAACCGTCGCCACCGACTGGGTCGGCAGCGCCCCGCTCTGCAGATGGTCCAGGAGTCGTCCCGGCGTGCCCACCACCACGTGCACCCCCCGCTCGAGCGCGTCTCGCTGAGGTCGGCTCGGCTCACCTCCCGCGACCACTATGATCTGCAAGTCGGGCTCTCCCCGCCCGAGCCGCCGAATCTCTCGGGCGACCTGGGCGGCGAGCTCACGGGTCGGGCACACGATCAGCGCCTGAAGCTGCCTGGTTTGAAGACTCAGGCGCTGCAGGATCGGCAGCGCGAAGGCGGCCGTCTTTCCGCTCCCGGTCTGGGACTGGCCGACCAGATCCCGCCCGGCCAACAGGAGCGGGATCGCCTCGGCTTGGATGGCGGTGGGTGCCCCGTAGCCGAGCGCGTGCACCGCCTCCTCGAGCGACGCAGAGAGGGATAAAGAATCGAAGCCGGCCACGCGCCATAGACTCAGCACACCCCCTGAGCGCTGGCCACCTCGCAGAGCGCCTCGGACCCTCTCGAGCACGCAACGTAGACTGGAGCACCGATCGGGCTGGACCAACGCCCCAGGCTCGTCTCCTGCGTCCCTGGCCGCCCGGTCGCCTGCGGCGACCCTCGAGGGGCGGCTCCCTTGGTTACGGGGAGTAGCCTCGGTCCGCCGCCGGACGGCCAAGAACGCAGGATCCTTCGCCTGGAGGCGCCGCTCCAACCCGGTCGGTGCTCTGGAGCACCGATCGGGCTGGACCAACGCCCCAGGCTCGTCTCCTGCGTCCCTGGCCGCCCGGTCGCCTGCGGCGACCCTCGAGGGGCGGCTCCCTTGGTTACGGGGAGTAGCCTCGGTCCGCCGCCGGACGGCCAAGAACGCAGGATCCTTCGCCTGGAGGCGCCGCTCCAACCCGGTCGGTGCTCTAGAGCTGAATTTCGGCCGCGCGAAACGGGTTCACGAGCTCGAGGCCGACCTGC
>DAIQNR010000112.1:0-17010 GCA_036788295.1 Myxococcota bacterium | reverse complement strand
GAGGGAGGTTTTGCGCCGTTTGGGGACGAAGAGCTCCTGTCCTCGGAGCTCGACCCCATCCCTTCCGGTCCGGCGGCGCAGCCGGAGACGCTGCGCTCGATCTGGCCCGCGATCCATCCCCGGCTCATCGAGCTCATTCGAGGCCACCGAAGCACGCTCATCTTCGTCAACAGCCGCCGACTCGCCGAGCGGCTCGCCGGGGCGCTCAACGAGGTCGCCGGCGAGGAGCTGTGCCTCGCTCACCATGGTTCCCTGTCCAAAGACAACCGGGCCGAGATCGAAGACCGGCTGAAGCGGGGCCTGCTGCCCGCGCTGGTCGCGACCTCCTCGCTCGAGCTCGGCATCGACATGGGCGCTATCGACCTCGTGGTCCAGATCGAGTCCCCGCCGAGCGTCGCCGCCGGGATGCAGCGGGTCGGCCGGGCGAGGCACGAGGTGGGCGGGGTCTCCAAAGGAATTGTCTTTCCGAAGTATCGAGGGGATCTGCTCGCCGCGGCCACGGTGGCGAGGCGCATGCTCGAGGGCGAAGTCGAAGAGACCCGCTACCCCCGAAACCCTCTCGATGTGCTCGCCCAGCAGATCGTGGCTGCCGTGAGCGTCGAAGACCAGACCGAGCAGGGGCTCTACGACCTCGTGCGGGGGGCGGCGCCGTTTTCGGAGCTGCCCGAAGCCTCCTACCGGGGCGTGCTCGACATGCTGTCTGGCCGCTATCCTTCCGAGGAGTTCGCCGAGCTTCGCCCCCGCCTGACCTGGGACCGGGTTGCAGGAACGCTCACCGCCCGGCGGGGGGCGCAGCGGGTTGCCGTCATCAACGGGGGGACCATCCCCGATCGGGGCCTCTACGGGGTGTTTCTCGCCGGCGGGGACGGCACCTCCCGCCGGGTGGGCGAGCTCGACGAGGAGATGGTATTCGAGAGCCGGGTCGGCGACGTGTTCTTGCTCGGGGCCTCGTCGTGGCGCATCGAAGACATCACCCACGACCGGGTGCTCGTGACCCCGGCTCCGGGCGAGCCGGGAAAGATGCCGTTTTGGCACGGGGACCGGCCCGGACGCCCGGCGGAACTCGGCCGGGCGGTGGGCGCGCTCACCCGCGAGCTCGACCGGGCCAAAGAAGACGTAGCGAAGAAGCGGCTCGAGGAAGATTGCCGGCTCGACCCCCGGGCCGCGCACAACCTCATCGAATACCTTCGGCGGCAGCGGGAGGAAGGCGCGCTTCCCACCGACAAGCGGATCGTGCTCGAGCGATTCACCGATGAGATCGGGGACTGGCGGGTGGTGCTGCTGTCCCCGTTCGGAGGGAGGGTTCACGCCCCGTGGGCCACCGCGGTGCTCAGCCGGCTGAAGGCGTCCACCGGGCTCGACGTGGACATGAGCTGGACCGACGACGGGATCGTGTTTCGGCTCATCGAGGCCGAATCCCCCCCCGACCCGGAGCTGTTCTTTCCTCCCGCGGACGAAATCGAGGGCCTGCTCACCCGGCAGCTCGGAGAGACATCCCTGTTCGCCGCCCATTTTCGGGAGAACGCCGGCCGGGCGCTGCTCTTGCCGAAGAAGAACCCGGCCCGGCGCACGCCTCTGTGGGCGCAGCGGCGGCGGGCGAGCAGCCTGCTCGAGGTCGCGTCCCGGTTTCCGAGCTTTCCCATCCTGCTCGAGACCTACCGGGAGTGCCTGAAGGACATCTTCGACTTGCCGGCGCTCGAGGACATCCTTCGGAAGGTCGCGTCCCGGGAGCTGTCGGTGGCGGTCGAAGACACGAAAACCCCGTCTCCGTTTGCGGCCTCGGTGATGTTCGCCCATGTCGCGAACTTCATCTACGAAGGCGACGCGCCGCTCGCCGAGCGCCGGGCCCAGGCGCTCTCCATCGACCAGGCCCAGCTTCGGGCCTTGCTCGGGGAAGAGGAGCTGCGCCGGCTGCTCGACCCGGAAGCGATCACCGAAGTCGAGCTGTCGCTTCAGCGGCTCGACGGCAAATATCCGGCGGCCCATCCGGACGCGATCCACGATCTGCTGCTGTCGCTCGGGGACTTGGGGCGGGACGAGATCGGGCTGCGCTCGGCCGAGGACCCGTCGTCGTGGCTCGAGGCGCTGCTTGTCCGCAGGCGGGTCATCGAGGTCCGCGTGGCCGGCGTGGCCCGGCTGTGCGCGGCCGAAGACGCGGCCCGGCTCCGCGACGGGCTCGGGGTGGTGCTGCCGCCAGGGCTGCCCGAGGCGTTTCTCGAGCCCCCGAAGGAGCCGCTCGAGGAGCTGGTGAGCCGCTACGCCCGAACCCACGGCCCGTTTTCGGCCGAAGCCTGCGCGGGCCGGCTCGGCCTGGGGGTGGGCCCGGTCCGGCGGGCGCTCGAGCGGCTCGAGGGCCGGGGCCGGGTGCAGCGGGGCGAATATTTGCCCGGCGGCCACGGCGAGGAGTGGTGCGACGCCGATGTGCTGCGCCGGCTGAAGCGAAAGTCCCTCGCGAAGCTTCGGGCCGAGGTCGAGCCGGTGGAGCCGGCGGCGCTCGCGAGGTTTCTGGTCGAGTGGCAAGGTCTGTCCCGGCCCCGGCGCGGGCTCGACGCGCTCCTGTCCGTGCTCGAGCAGCTGCAAGGCGCGCCCGTCCCCATCTCGGACCTCGACGACAGCATTCTCCCCGCCCGGGTGGAGGGGTTTCGGCCCCAGGACCTCGACGAGCTCGCCGCCGCCGGGGAGATCCTGTGGCGGGGGATCTCGGCGGTGGGGCCAAAAGATGGGCGGGTCGCGATCTATCTTACGGACCACTACCTGACCCTCGCCCCGCCGCCGACCCCCGCCGAAGGGGATTTGTGCGCGGCGGTGCGAACCGAGCTCGACGGCCGGGGGGCGCTGTTCTTTTCCGATCTGGTCCGCGTCACCGGCGCCTTTCCCCAAGACCTCGCCGACGCCCTGTGGGCGCTGGTGTGGGCCGGGGAAGTCACGAACGACACGTTTCGGCCCCTTCGCTCCCGGCTCGGAGGAAACAAGCGGGCCTCGGGGCGGGACAGGAGGAGGACCCCGGGCGGATTTCGCTCCCGCCGGCTCGCCCCGCCCGGCACCGAGGGGCGGTGGAGCTTGCTTCCCTCGTGGTCGACGGCGCCCCCGGAGACCGCCCGCCGAGCCGCGCTCGCCGAGCGCCTGCTCGAGCGCCACGGCGTCCTCACGAGGGAGGCGGCCGCGGCCGAGGTGGCCACCGGTGGGTTCAGCTATGTCTATCCGGTGCTCAAGATGATGGAAGAAGCGGGAAAGATCCGCCGGGGCTACTTCGTCGAAGGCCGGGGCGCGGCCCAGTTCGCCTATCCGGGGGCCGAGGACCGGCTCCGGGCCGGGCGCGAGGTGGATCCGGACACGGAATCGCCCGCGCTCATCTTGGCCGCGACCGACCCCGCGAACCCGTACGGCGCCGCCCTCCCCTGGCCGGACCGAGGGGAGGACGGGGGTCGCCCGGCCCGGGCCGCCGGCTGCCGCGTCGTGCTGAAGGCGGGCCGCCTGCTCGGCTTTCTACAAGCCAGCGATGAAGCGCTGTTGTCCTTTCTGCCCCCGGCCGAGCCGGAGCGGTCGACCCACGGGGAGAGCCTCGCTGCCGCGCTCGCCGGCCGGGTGACCGCCAAAGGCCACCCGGCGCAACTTCTGGCTCGCATCGACGGCACCCCCGCCCGCGAGCACGCGCTCGCCCCTTACCTTCAGGCCGCCGGCTTTCGACCCACCGGACAGGGCCTCCTGCTCCGCCCTGAACCCACCCGGGAGCGCCGTCCCCCGCCTCCCGGCGACCGCCGCCGCGGAGCTGGCCCGTTTTCCTGACCGGCACTCGGGACGTGGACGCGGGCGCCGGCACTCGGGACGTGGGCGCAGACGCCCACACTCGGGATGTGGGCGCGGGCGCCCACACTCGGGATGTGGGCGCGGGCGCCCAAACTCGGGACATGTGCGCAGACGCCCAAACTCGGGATGTGGGCGCGGACGCCCACTTGGGCTATGAACCAACCTGTGGATCGCTGGTTCAACACCGCCGGGCCCTGCGACCCCCGGGACCACTACATGATCCCGGCCAGCCGCCGCCTCGGCTCCGCCCCGCTGCTCATCGACCGCAAGTCGTACTTCGTGGTCCACGCGCCCCGCCAGGTCGGGAAGACCACCACGCTGCGGGCGCTCGCGCACGAGCTGCTCGGTTCGGGGCGCTACGCGGCGGCGCTCCTCTCGGTGGAAGTCGGAGCGCGCCTGTCGCTCGATGAGGCCGAACCGGCCATTCTCGATGCGTGGCGGCGCGCCGCCGAGGTGTTGCTCCCCAGCGAGCTTCGTCCGCCCCCGTGGCCCGTGGCCGCAACCGGCGTTCGCATCGCCGCTGGCCTCGACGCGTGGGCGCGCGCTTGTCCTCGGCCTCTGGTTCTTTTTCTCGATGAGGTCGATGCGCTCGGGGGCGACGTCCTCCACGCGCTCCTTCGGCAGCTCCGGGACGGCTACATGGCTCGCCCCGAAGCGTTTCCGTGGTCGCTCGCCCTGGTTGGGCTTCGAGACGTGCGTGACTATCGCACCGACGGGCCGGAGTCTCTGCTCGGGACCTCGAGCCCGTTCAACATCAAGGTCGAGTCCCTCACCCTCCTCGACTTTACGTTCGAGGAACTCGAGCTCTTGTATCTTCAGCACACCGACAGCACCGGCCAGATCTTCGAGCCCAAGGCCCTCGCCCGCGCTTTTTGGGCCACGAACGGGCAGCCATGGCTCGCAAACGCCCTCGCCCGCCAGCTCGTCGATGTGCTCGTGCCCGACCGAGCCCGCCCCATCACGGAAAAAGAGGTCGAGACGGCAGAGAGCATCCTCATCGAGAGGCAAGACACCCACCTCGACAGCCTCGTTCACCGGCTTCGCGAGCCACGGGTCAGGGCCGTGCTCGAGCCGATGCTCGCGGGGACGCAGCTCGGGGACATCCCTGCGGAGGAAATCCGTTTTGTCCTCGACCTCGGCCTCGTCCGCATGGGCGAGGCCGGAGGCCTCGAAGTCACAAACCCCATCTATCGAGAAATCATCGTCCGAGAGCTCTCGTTTTCGACACGCGCGGCGCTCCCCACCATCGCGCCGACGTGGCTCAGCGCGACTGGATCCATCGACTTCGAACGCTTGCTCGATGCATTTCTCCAGTTCTGGCGGCAGCATGGTGAGGCGCTCTTGGGAACGGCGCCCTACCACGAAGTGGCGCCGCACTTGGTCCTGATGGCTTTCCTCCACCGCGTCGTGAACGGTGGCGGCTCGCTGCAGCGGGAGTATGCGATCGGGCGGGGGAGAATGGACCTGCACCTGTCGTACGGAGAAGACCGGCTCGGCATCGAACTGAAGGTGTGGCGGGACGGCCGGCCCGACCCGGTGGGACAGGGCCTCTCGCAGCTCGGTTCCTATCTCGAGCAGCTCGGCATCGACCGAGGCTGGCTCGTCGTCTTCGACCGAAGGTCGAACCGGCCTCCCATCGCAGAGCGGACGGAGCACACGCCGATGCGCACGCCCCGAGGGCACGAGGTCGAAGTCATCCGAGCCTGACAGCCGCGGGCGTTCGACGTGCCAGGCAGGGCCCGTCGGGGCCAAAGATCGTCCGGGATGTAACCACTCGAGCGGTGGCGCTTATCCACCGGCATATGGCAGCCCAAAAGACAGCCGGCAGGTCTGCTCATCGTCCCGTGCTTCGGGCGGGGAGCAGCCTATTTCGCGTGGCCGAACGGGTCGGCTTCGTCCCGCTCGACCTCGAGGGGATCCTGGCTCTGGCCCGCGCCCGCACCGGGTTGTCTGACTTTGGAGACGATGGGTTTCGGATTGCCGCCGCCCGGCTCCTCGAAAACCTCATCGAGCAGCCGCTCACGGCTCTTGGGCGGGGCCTCACGAGCCTCGCGCTGCAGCGAGCGGCCCAAAACCGGCTCGAGCTTCAGGCCTTCCTCCGGAAGCACCCCGAGATCGAACGAATCCCCATCGAGCGCCCCGTTTTCATCGTTGGACTGCCCCGCACCGGGACGACCCTGGTTCAGAACCTCCTCGCGCTGCACCCCGATCGGAGAGGCCTCGAGACATGGGAGCTGATGCGGCCCGTTCCCACGCTCCGTAGCAACGAGGAGGACCGGCGGCACCGGATGCAGCAGGCCGGCCGCATGCTTGGCCTCGCTCATCTGCTCGCCCCCGACATGCGCCCCGTGCATGCCATGACCAGCACCACGCTCGAGGAGTGCTGGATGCTGTTCGCCAACTCATTCTGCGTGCTGAACTACGACTTTCAGGCCGGGGCTCGTCGGTATGGCGCGTGGCTCACCGAGCAACATGCCATGCGCCAAGCCTACCGGGAATACAAGTTGTACCTGCAGCTGCTCCTATGGCAGCGGCCAGCCCGGCAACTGGTGCTCAAATGCCCGGAACATCTTTGGTTTCTGGATGACTTGCTCGCGGTCTTTCCCGATGCATGTTTGGTGTGGACCCACCGCGACCCGACGGAGGTCCTTGCCTCCTACTCGAGCCTCATGTCGATGCCGCGCCGCACCCTGTTCGGCCGTGTCGACCCCATCGAGATCGGCGCTTGCCTCCGCGACCGGTTCCTGGAGGGCATTGGCCGAGCGTTGTCGAGCCGGGACCGGCACGGCGAAGCCCGGTTCTTCGACCTCGACTTCGCTGAGCTCGCCAGGAACCCGGGGCAGTCGGTTCGAGACCTATGCCAGCACTTCGGCCTGCCTTTTGAGCAAGGCGATGCCATCGACCGCTGGCTCGGCACCGACCGGCCCGATCGCCCAGGGGCGCACCGCTACGACCCGAATGCCTTCGGCCTCGAGCCGAACGATGTTTCCGCCCGCTTTCAGATCTACCTAGGTCGATTCGGCCCTCGGCCCAGGCCGCCAGCGAAGCCGGCGAACCTTCACTCGAAACCCCAAGCGGATCGGACCAGCGCGCGGTACCGCTCGAGCGCATCTTGGTCGATGGGGCGACCGTAGTCGGCGGCGTGGTTTTCGAGCAGGCGCTCGAGGTCGGCGTTGCCGCAGCGCTCGCCCACCCCGAGCATCGTCCCGTGGATGCGGTCGGCGCCCGCTCGCTCGGCGGCCCGGGCGGCCGCCACCGCGAGCCCCCGGTCGTCGTGGCCGTGCCAATCGAGCTCGACGTGCTCCCCGGTGTCCGAGGCGACCCGGCGGGCGAAGCGGACCAGCCGCTCGGCTCCTTCGGGGGTGGCGTACCCAACCGTGTCGCACAGCACGAGGCGCCGAACGCCGAGCGAGATCGCGTGCCGAAACAACCACTCGAGCTCGCCGGGGCGGGAGCGGGTCGTGTCCTCGGTGACGAACGCGACCGGGATCCGTTCGCGTTCAGCAAAACGCAGCGCGGTCTCGACCGTCGAAAACAGCTCGTCGAGGGTCCAGCCCTCGGCGAAGCGCCGAATCGGGGACGAGCCGATGAACGCGTACGCGGTCAAGGGCGCCCCCACCCGCTGGTTGATATCGGCGATGGGGATGAGGTCTTCCACCTTCGTCCTGGCGGCGCAGTGGGCGTGAAGCCCCGAGCGCCGCTCGATCAGGGCGCGAAAGCCCGCCTCCACGTCCGCTTTGGCCCGAGGTCCGGCGGCGGGCAGTCCGAGCGATACCGCGCTGACCCCGAGCCGCTCCATCAGCTCGAGCGCCTCGAGCTTCGCTTCGACCGGTGGGTGGCGCACCGAAGGAGACTGAAGCCCGTCGCGAAGGGTCTCGTCGTTGAGCTCCGCCGGGATAACCCGCGGCGAAGCTTCGAATGGGGCGGGGACGACCACTCTTTCCGCACGGTACCAAGGAGCCCGGCGGAGCACGTCCGTTTTCGCCCCCCCGAGCTCCGAAAGCACGTCCGTCCGCGATGTCTGCGGTCCCCGCTGCGAGCCGGAAGCGACGACTTCCCCGGTGTGGACTGCGAATCCTCCCGCTCGATGACATCCAGCCATGACGGACGGGACGCCGACGGACCCGCTCCCGCGGTGGCTCAGGCTGGCTTCATACCTCGGCTGCCCGGCTCGAGCGCGAAGCGGGCCAGCGTCTCGACGCCGGAGCCCGGCTCCTTTGGGTTCGTGATCTTGCGGAGTGCGGTGACCGCCGATTTGGGCGTCAAAGTCAGAGTGGTGTATCCGCGGTAGGAAGCGGCCAGGTGGACGTGGGGGTTCTCTGGCTTCAGGGCTTCGAGCCCTTCGTTGGTTGGGCCCTGGGACGTGATGGATGTGCCGCACACCTCGCTCGCGACGACGATGCTGTCCGGATCGTCGGGGACGGCGTGAAGATCCGCCGCGACCCAGCAGTGGATGTCTCCGCCGAGGATGAAGGCGTTTTTCACCGAAGGCTGCTGCAGCGAGGCGAGCAGCCGGCGGCGGGCGGCCGGGTAGCCGCTCCATCCATCGGTCCAGACCGCGCGCCCCTCGCCCGGGGTCCGGTCGATCGGCGCGACCACCGTCTGCTGGGCAAGAAGGCTCCAGGTCGCCGCGTTCTTGCCCAGCTCGGCGTGAAGCCAGTCTTCTTGGGCCCGGCCAAGAAAGCTTCGCGACTTCTCTTCCGCCTCCGGGCACGAGGGCACGAAGTTCCCCCCGCCCATCCCCGGCTTCGTGCAAACCTGAGGCGTCTTGTATTGCCGCCCGTCGAGCACGTGGAGGGTGGCGAGCTTGCCCCAGGAGACGGTGCCGTAGATGCGGGTCGAGCCGCCGCTCGGGAGCTGGCTCATCCGAAGCGGCATGTGCTCCCAGTAGGCCTGGTAGGCGGCCTGCCGGCGGATCGCGAAATCGGGCTCGAGCCGCTCGGAGACCAGGCTGGCGTAGTCGTTGACGACCTCGTGATCGTCCCAGGTCACGAGCCAGGGAACCGCGCCGTGCAGGCGCTGAAGGTCCGGGTCCAGCTTGTATTGGGCGTGGCGGTTTCGATACTGATCGAGCGTTCGAATGACCGCGCCGCCGTCCGAGTGCCAGCGGACGAGATCCTCGCCCCAAGTGGACTCATAGATGTAATCCCCGAGGAACACCATCAGGTCGAGCTCTTCTTCGAGGAGGTGGCGGTGGGCGGCAAAGTAGCCCTGCTCGTAGTGCTGGCAGGACGCGTAGCCGATCTTCAGCCGCGCCGCGGCCGCGTCGGGGGCGGGGAGCGTGCACGTGCGGCCCACCGGGCTGACCTCGGAGCCAGCGAAGAACCGATAGAAGTAGGCCCGGCCCGGCTCGAGACCCTCGACCTCTGCGTGAACCGAATGCCCCAGCTCGGGGATGGCGACGAAGCTCCCCTTTCGGGCGATCGTCTTGAATCCCTCGTCCTTGGCGACCTCCCAGCGCACATCGACCCGCTCGTCCCGCATCCCCCCGCCGTGAAGCGGGGCGGGGCAAAGCCGCGTCCACAGGACGACGCCGGTGGGGGTGGGGCTCCCGGACGTGACGCCGAGGCGAAAAGGATAGCTCGAGAACCGGGGCCCTCCAGCGAGCGCGGCCCGGGGGCTCACGATCCCGGCCAGGGCGCCGGCGAGGGCAGAGCGGCGGGTGAGGCGAAAGCTCATGGCGCGCACGATAGAGCACCGCCGGACCTCGAGCGATCCCCCCCCGCGCGGAGGCGGCAAGTCCGGTCGAAGCCGAGCCGAGTTCGCCCGAAGCTGCGGCGAGCTCAGCCGAGGCAGCGGCAAGTCAGCCCGAGGCGGCGGCAAGCTCCGAGAACACGTCGCCAGGCAGGGCATGGTCGAGCGCCCACACGATCTGCATCGGTCGCTCACCGCTGTGGCGCACGTAGCGAGCGGGCCCGAGAAAGAGGAACGCCTTCTGTTCGACACTCGGGCGAGCGAAAAGCATCACGTCGAAGCCATCGGTCCCGCCGCTTCGGTAGCTCTGGCCGACCGCGCCGTTCTCGCGGGTGGTGCTCTGGCTCTCCCAGTGGATGAGGCGGGGGCTCACCGCGTAGTCGCGGTAGCGGGTGGTGGGTGAAAACCCGCGGCTCGTCTTGTCGAGCGTGAACGGGAGCAGGTGGACGCGGGCGTCTTCCTTCATGAACGCGCCGGTCTGCCAGCTGAAGACGAGCGCCTTTTTCGGCTCGGGCGTGAACGCAGCGATGATCTCGGCCCGAGAGTACCTCGCGTGCGCCCGCAGCGGGACATGAGGGTGGCCCGAAAGCTCGACGCCGACGTGCGGGATTCGGTCCTTCAGCACGTCCAGCAACTCGAGCAGCTCCCGCCGAACCTGCCCGTGCTCCCAGAGCACCTCGAGCCCTTGCTGAAGGCTTGTGTCTTTGGTCACCACTGTGGACCTGATGAAGAGGGATGCAGTGAGCATCGCGAGCAGGCGCCGCTCGCGTTCCCCCACCCCGCCCACGTCCGGGGGTCGAGCCGCGCCCAGCCAGCGCCGGTACACGTCGATGCGCTCGAGGTCGTCGAGGTGAAGGAGCCGGCCCACCGCTCGGCGCAGCGCTCCCTCCGCAGGACCGGCCGGCTCGACCGGCTGACCGGCTCGCTCGCGCAGGTCCGACCAAGACCGGCCTTCCCGATAGATGTCCTCGAGGTCCGCGCCGCTGGATTCGAGGAAAGCGCCGAGATTCGGGCTGGCCTCGGACCTCAGCGCTTCGGCCAGGGCGGCGGGGGTTTGGCCCACCGCGGCGCTGAGGTTCTCGAGGACGATGGTTTGGGCCACCCGGTCGAGCTCGATGTGGCATCCGGCGGGCAGGAAAGGAAAGCCCTGCTCGACGTGCTGGGCGAGCTCGTGGCGGCTCGAGCCGAGCAGCGCCGAGAGCCTCCGGTCGAAGCGAAACTCGCGCCGGTGCTGGCCTACGAAGTCGAGGACGAGGCAAGACGCTTTGCCGTCATGGCGTCTCAGGCCTCGCCCGAGCTGCTGAACGAAGAGCGTGGCGCTGTCGGTGGGGCGAAGGAGCAAGAGGGTATCGACCGCGGGCACGTCCACGCCCTCGTTGAACAGATCGACGGAGAAGACGACGTTCACCCTGCGCGCGGCGAGGTCGCGAAGCGCAGAGAAGCGCTCCTCTTCGTGGGTCTCGCCGCTGACCGCGACCGCTCGGATGCCGAGCTGGCAAAAGACCCTCGCCATGAAACGGGCGTGCTCGACGCTGACGCAAAAGCCCAGGGCGCGCACCGAGCCGACATCGGCGACGCGGCGCTCGAGCTCTTTGAAGACGCGACGGGCCCAGATGTCATCGGCCGTGTAGAGCTGGGTGAGGCCTTCGGCGTCGTAGCCCCGGCCTCGCCGCCACGGGATGTCCCGAAGGTCGAGGCCGTCGTGAATGCCATAGTAGAGAAACGGGA
Source organism: Myxococcota bacterium (assembly GCA_036788295.1). GTDB lineage: Bacteria > Myxococcota > Kuafuiibacteriia > Kuafuiibacteriales > Kuafuiibacteriaceae > JAHQVK01. The sequence goes on along the minus strand of DAIQNR010000112.1, from coordinate 5,781 downwards.
CCAGGCGCTGCTGCTCGATCGCGTCCCACAGCCGCAGCTCGGCCGCGATGGTCCCCCCGAACCACTCGAGCACGTCGAGCCCGTCCGCTCGCTCGGGGGTGGCGGTGAGCCCGAGCAGCTCCCGGGGCGCGATCCGCTCGAGCAGCGACCGGTAGCTGGGCGCGGGGGCGTGGTGAAACTCATCGACGACGACAACATCGAAGTGATCCGGGGGGAGATGTTCGAAACCCGCCTTCGAGAGGGATTGGATGGACGCGAAGACATGCTCGAAGGCGAGCGGCCGCTCGCCGCCCACCCAGAGCTCGCCAAACGCGGCGTCGCGGAGCGCGTGCCGAAACGTCAAGCGGGCCTGCTCGAGCAGCTCGCGCCGGTGGGCGACGAAGAGCAGCCGCGCTCTTTGGAGCCTCTGCGAGAGGCGGGCGTAGTCCACCGCCGCCATCACCGTTTTGCCGGTCCCGGTGGCGGCGACGAGCAGGTTTCGGTGGCGGCCGCGCCGACGGCTCATCTCCACTTGCTCGAGCAGCCGCTCCTGAAACGGGCGCAGCACGAGCTCGATGGGGCTGAGCGCCGACGCCGGGGGCTTTCGAGCCTCGGGGGTGAGCCGCGCGAACTGCTCGGGATCGTAGGGGACGAACTCCTCGCTCTCCCAGTACGTGTCAAACAGGGCCTGCATTCGCTCGAGGACGGTCGGGTTGCGGACGCCGGACACCCGGAGGTTCCACTCGAGGCCGGCAACTTGCGCGGAGTGGCTCAAGTTCGAAGATCCGACGTAGGCGGTCGAGAAACCGGAGTTGCGGTGAAAGCACCACGCCTTGGCGTGAAGGCGGGTGGACGAGGTCTCGTAGGAGATCCGGACCTCGGCCCCGAGCGCCCGCAAGCGGTCGAGCGCCGCCTGCTCGGTCGAGCCGGTGTAGGTCGTGGTCAGGACCCGGAGCGGGCGCCCGCGGTCGACGTGCTGGCGTAGGCTCTGCTCGAGCGGGACCAAGCCGGTCACCCGAATGAACGCGATGAGCGCGTCCACGCGGTCCGCGGTGGGGATCTCGCTTCGAAGCTCGTGAAGCAGCGCCGGCTCGCCTCGGGCGTTCGTGAGGAGGGTCGTGTCGAGCAGGGGCGTCAGCGGCCGCTCGATGGGCGCCGGCGTCCCGTCGGGACGAAAGCCGCGAAGGCCCTCGAGCACCTCCTCGGTCGGGAGCTCGCCGGCTACATCGTGGCCTTCGGACTCGAGCTGGCGAAGCAGGCCCCGGACCAGCTCGACGCCCGCGGGGACGCGGTCCCGGTCGGCGAGCGCGGCGAGCGCTCGACGGAGAACCTGCGCCACGTGAAGGGACAGCCGATCGTCGGCCTCGGCCGGCCGCAGGGGGGACCGGAGGTCCGAGCCTTCGCGAACCCCGCCGAGCTCGCGGGCGAGCGCCGCGGTGATGAGGGACTCGTAGACGCCGTGCGAGAGAGGCACATCGCCGGCATAGCCGCTTTTTCGGCCGGGCTCGAGCTCCGCCGGAGCGACGACGCTCCTCTACCCCGGGCGCCGTTGACCGCGCCGGCTCCCGCGCGGGACCGTCGCCGCGTGGGTCGGTGGTTCAACATCGCGGGACCGTGCTTCCCAAAGGAGCACTACATGGTGCCGGCGGAGCCGCGCGCTCGGGAAGCGAGCCTGCTCATCGAACAGGGTCACTGGTTCTCGCTCGTGTCGGGGCGGCAGACCGGGAAGACCACCGTCGTCAAGCACCTGACCCGCGCGATCAACGCCCGCGGCGATCATCGGGCGATCAACGTGGACCTTCAGACGGCGCGCGGCCTCGAAGATCCAGCGGCCGCCTTCCCCGCGATCCTGGCCGCGCTTCAACGCGCCCTCGAGCTCGAGACGCCCGAGCTGCGAGCGCCCGACAGCGAGCTCTCAAAGCTCCTCCGGGTCCCTTTCGATGCTCTGGTGCGCTACCTCGGCGCGGTGCTTCGGGCGAGCGACCGCCCACTGGTCTTGCTCTTCGACGAGGCGGACGTGCTCGCCGGCCCGGCGATGATCTCGTTTCTCACCCAGCTCCGAGCGATCTATGTAGCCCGTGACACAGCCCCGGCGCCGAAGAGCGTCGTCTTGATCGGCACCCGACCCATCCGCGACTACGTTGTAGGCGACGACACGCGGCGGCAGGTGCCGTGGCTCGGCAGCGCCTCACCGTTCAACATCACGGTAGAAGACGTGACCCTCCACGCCTTCACGCCGGCGGAGGTCGAGGAGCTCGTCCATCAGCACACCGCCGAGACGGGGCAGCGTTTCCATCGGGAGGCGACCGGCTGCCTGCACGCGCTGACCGCGGGACACCCTTGGCTCGTCAATGCCCTGGCCGACCAGGCGACTCGCCGCGACGTCCCGGATCGCAAAACCGAGGTGACGCCGCAGCACATCGAGGCCGCGAAGGAGACGATCATCCTCGAGCGGCGCACGCACCTCGACTCGCTGCTCGCCCGGCTCAGGGAGCCTCGCGTGCAGCGAGTCCTGGACCCGATGCTCGCGGGATCGATCACCGCCGGCGATGTCCTCGACGACGACTTCGCCTATGTCGCGAGCCTCGGTTTGATTCGCCTGGAGGGCGGCACCTGGCAGATCGCGAACCCGATCTACCGAGAGGTGGTGCCAAGAGCCCTGAGCGTGGTTCGCCAAACCCAGATTCAGCATCAGACCTCTTGGTACCTCACGCCCGACGGCCTGCTCGACGTCCCCAAGCTGATGGAGGCTTGGCAGTCGTTCTGGCGGAAGGACGGCCACCTCGCCGCCGAGGGTTTCAGCTACAGAGAGTCCGGCCCCCATCTGATGCTGATGGCGTTCCTCCAGCGCATCGTGAACGGGGGCGGCCGGATCGAGCGGGAGTATGCCCTCGGTAAGGGGGCCCTCGATCTCCTGATCGTCTGGAGGGCTCAGCGGGCAGCGATCGAGGTGAAGCTCCGCCGGGACACCGAGACCGAAGCCGAGGCGCTCGAGCAGGTAGCCGGGTATCTGGAGCGCCTCGGCCTCGGCGAGGGCTGGCTGGTGCTCTTCGACCTTCGCGCGGGCAAGGGCTGGGATGAGAAGCTCTTCGTCCGGACAGAGAGTTTTCGCGGGCGGCGCGTGACCATCGTCGGGAGCTGATCCGGGCTCGCTGCCCGCTTCATTGCGACCGGCCGGCTCGACCGGCTCGCCGAAGACATCCTTCCACGACCTCCACCGCGATAGATGTCCCAAGGGCGCCGCTTTCGTCCCACGATCCGCCTTGCGCGGTGCGGCCCGCGCCGAACGCGCCGCGATCCGCGCGCCGCCGACCCCACGCCCACCTGGACCTCGGAGGCAGAATCTGCGAGCGTTCCCACGCCTCGGGGTAGCTCAGCGGGAGAGCGGCCGGCTTGGACCGGCAGGGCGCAGGTTCGACCACTGCCCCCGAGCCTTCGTGATGACCGCACCGTCCCCCAACTCGGGCTACGCCCTGGGCCAACTCCTCCGCGCCCTGGAGGTCGCCTCGAGCGCTCGCGACCCTGCGCTCCACGCCCGCGCCCGGGCGCGGGTCGCCAAATGGCAAGCGGTGCTGGACGGAATGGCGAGCGGCGCTGTCGAGGTGGGCTCCCGCACCCCGGTCGCGGGCGCGCCGGCCTGGGCCACCGTGGAGGTGGTCCACGGCGGCTTCGCCACCGGCGCGCTCCTCGCCGGCGGCGCGCTCCTGACCCACGAGCAGGAACTCGAGACCCGCCTTGGGGTCAGCGGTCGGCGCGCGCTGAACGACCACTTCCTCAGCGACGTAGGCCGCCGCGAGCTGATCGATCTGCTCGAGAGCGGCCGCTACCGGATCGAGGTACCGGAGGAGGGCGCGCTCCTGACCCTCGCCTGGCTGGTGGAGCGTGGCGCGGCGGAGGCTGCCTTGAACCTCCTCGACGCGATCGAACCCTTCTTTGGGCGCCTGCGCTTCTATCCCGTCCCGAGCGACGTGCCGGCGGCGCCGAAGCTCACGATGCACGTCGCCACGGCGGAGGAGGTCGAACAGGGTCTTGAAGAGCTCGAGACGCCGGCGCGGGTGCGCGAGATGAACGAGGCTCTGAGCATCTGGGCGCCGCACACCGATCGCCTGGTCGCGCTCTTCCTGGAGACCGTTTTCGGGGACCCGCCGCGGCTGAGCCCCTCGAATGGGTCGCAGGAGCGCGGCGACGCGGGTGCCCTCGTGCAGGGCGGCTGGCCGTGCCAAGTCTTCCCGGAAGGCTGGCGCGAGCGCGCCGAGGCTTGGCTCAGGGAAGATGAGCGCCTCCTCGGCATCTACCGCGGCGGCCGGCGGGTCCGGCACCCGCGAGAGAACCTCCCCACATTGAGGGCCGCGCTCGAGCGACTCGTCGGGGCTCCGGCGACCTCGGGGCCTCGGGGCCGGCTCGAGCGCACGAGCGGTCAGCGGCCGCGAGATGACAGCGCGACCGTGCGGCGCGTCCTCGCCGCGATGACCGGCCGCCGCGGCGCTCCGGGCTCGCCAGAGCTCACCGCGCTGCGGTCGAAGCAGGCGACCCACGCCGCTCGCCCCACACACCAAGCGCTGGGCAGGGTGCTCGCCGCACGCCTCGCCGACGTGCCCCCGAGGCGCGGCCTCGCGGATCTGGAGGCGGTGAGCCACCCGGTCACCGAGGCCGAAGCACGCCCCGAGTTCCCCGCGGGAACGGCTCTCCCACCCGCCTTGGTGGCGCGCCTCGTTCAGGCGCTCGAGGGGAGCGCCGAGGAGCTGGTGGAGCGCGGCGTGATCACCTCAGGCGGGGTGCTGGCGAAGCTGCTCCCTCAGCTCACCGGCCAAATCCGCGCCCTCGGTCTCGAGCACCCCGGCGCGCGGGCCCTCTACGCCCAGGTCTACGCCGCGTTTCGGCGGCGCCGCTCGCTCCTCCTGCTCGACTACGCCAAGCAGGTGCAGCTCTCGGAGCTCCCCTGGATCGCGGCCCTGGATGGGCTCCGCACCAGCGCGCTCGACGGCCGCGCCACCGCCCGCCAGGCGCTCGACGACCTCTGCCTGATCTACTTTCGCGCCTTCCCGCAGGCGATCCTCCCCAACGAGCTGCGCCGGGAGCTGGCGAGCCTCGTTCAGACCGCGGGCCTGGACCTGCCGCTCACCGACGAGCTGGCGGCCGACATCTTCATGGGCGGCTTCAGCCCCAAGTTCCTCGCGGCCGCGCTGGTGGCGGCCGAGCTCCTCGAGGGCTCGCTGTACGAGCGCTACTACGGCCTCTCCTACGCCCGGGTTCGCGACCTGACGTGCTTGGGACCGAGCGAGGCCGTCGGCACGCTCACAGAGATGATCACCGGCATGGCGCGGGTCGAGGGTGACCGCTTTGGCGTGTCCAGGAACGGCAAGATCATCGAGCAGCAGCAGGTCGTCACCACCCAGAACCTGGCGGCGCCATTTGCCGCCTTGAACCTAGGGCCCCGCCTGCCGCTGGTCGAGCTCGCGGACGCCTGCCTGACCTGGGTGGCGCGACGCCAGCGCATGAAGACCGACAACGGGCACGCCCAGCTCTGCACCCTCAAGAACTGCGCCTACGCCTGGCGACAGATGCTCTTCTTCCTCGCCCTTGCTGCACCCGAGGAGGCCCCGCGCTTCGGCGATCGTTCCCGCGAGCGCTTCGCGGAACTCCCGGATTCGCTGCAGATCCGCATGGCGCCCGCCTTCGAGGGGCTGTGGCTGATCCTCGACGGCGGTCGCTTCGACGACACCGGCCGCGGCCCTGGCGGAGCGCGTCGCTTCCTGGGCTGGACCACCGAGCGCCACTGGATGCTCCCGCCGCCCGCCTAAG
>DAIQNR010000111.1:0-17046 GCA_036788295.1 Myxococcota bacterium | reverse complement strand
GGTGGTCGAGACCTTGTAGGCGAAGTGCATGTTCCGGGTGCAGCCGGTCTGCGTGAAGCTGGTGAAGAACGTCGTGGGGCGCTGGTACTCGTCGAGCGCGAGGTCGCCGCCGCGGCCGGTCACGAGGGCCACGATGATTTGGGTGATCCAGTCCGGGTGCGCGGGACAGCCGGGGACGTTGATGACCGGAAAGCCAGCCTTCGACTTGAAGTCGCTGCCGAGAAAGCCGCCCGCGGCCTTCTTGTGAAACTGCATGCCGGTGGACTCGGATGGGTTCGGCGGGACGGCGGGGATGCCGCCGTAGGTCGCGCAGTCCCCGATCGCGACCACGTAGCCGGCCGCGTCCGACAGCATCCGAACCCACTCCATCATCGGCCGGCCGGCGAAGCGGTTCCAGTGGCCGGTCCCGTTCGGGGCCTGGATGACGGTGCCTTCGAAGACGAAGACATCGAGCGGGATCTTGCCCGATACGCAGTCGTCCATGATCGACTTCACCGCCGGGCCCAGCTCGACCCCCAAGGACGGATGCCACAACAGGTTCATCCCGAAGTCGGTGACGAGGTCGACCGCGCTCGGCTCCTCCGCGTTCAGGAAGGACATCGTGTTACCTGAGCAAGCGCCACCTTGCAGCCACAGAACGTTCGTCATCTCCGCATCTCCCCTTGGTTTGCGCCGGCTGATCGTACCCGGGCCCCGCGGACCTTAGGCGTGACAAAGACGCCCCACAAGCCCGTAGTGCGATGACCCACCGCGTCAAGGCGAAGAAAACTTGCAGACCGGCCGTTCTGCGGCCCGGGGCATCCCTTCTGGCTCAGGGTAAGCCTCTCGCAGCCGCGCCAACAAGAGGGTAAAACCTCTCCTTCCTCCCCATTTCGTACCGAAAGTTCTTCACCTGCCGGTTCGACGCGGCGGCCAGCTGCCCGATGCCGCGCCATGGGTCGGCGCGGCAGGAGCCCATCCGGCCAAAAGACCGTTCTGTGCTACGAACTGGGCGTGGCGGAGCTCCCGAACGAGATGCTCGCGTGTCGCGCGCTGCTGCGGGCCCACTGCTACCGCATGCTCGGGCACCCCCAGGACGCGGACGACGCGGTCCAGGACACCTTCGTGAGGGCCCTCCGCGGCCTCGATGGCTTCGAAGGGCGCGCGTCGGCGAAAACCTGGCTGGTGCGAATCGCCACCCACGTCTGCCTCGACGCGCTGGCAGCCCGCCGACGCCGCCGGATGCCCACCGACGAGGCCAACGGCACCCCAGCCGGCCCCTTCACCCCGACCGATCCCGCCGAATGGATCGCCCCGTTCCCCGATGCATGGCTGCCTTCGGTCCACCCAGCCCCCGACGAGCAAGTCGAGCTCCGCTCTCGGGTCGACCTCGCGCTGGTGACCGTCCTTCAGCAATTGCCCCCTCGCCAGCGCGCCGCCCTGCTGCTCGCCGATGTCTTCGACTGCAGCGCCACCGAGGTCGCCGATGCCCTCGATTGGACCGTCGCCGGCGTGAACAGCGCGCTTCAGCGAGCCCGAGCCAAGCTCGACCGCGGCGGCCCTCGGCGCGCCGAGGTCAACCCGGAGCTCGTCGCTCGCTACCGAGAGGCGTTCCTTCGCTATGACCTCGATGCCGTCGTCGAGCTCCTCACCGAAGATGCGACCTTCGACATGCCTCCGATCCCTGTCTGGCTCCGAGGGCGAAGTGACATCGCGGCGTTCCTCCGCGGCCCAGGGTCGAAGTGCCGGGGCTCGGCGGTTCTGCCGGTGCGGGCTTGTGGCGCGCTCGGCTTTGCCCAGTACCGGGACGGCGGCCGAACGCCGTGGGCGCTCGTCGTGCTCGAGACCCGAGGCGAGCGCGTCTCGGCCGTCCACAGCTTTCTCGACGTCGCGACCCTCTTGCCTCTCTTCGGACTCCCGCCGACGATCGGGCCCGAAAAAAACACCGATGAGGTGCGGCCCGCTCCGCCGTCTGCTCCTTCGCCCCCTGAATGAGGGGGCAAAGGAGTCTCGGATGATCGAAGAAGCCACGCCGTTCATGAACTTCAACGGGGATTGCCGTGAGGCCATCGCCCTCTACGAGTCGGCCCTCGATGCCGTCGTCGAAGCGCGGATGCCATGGGACCCGCAGATGTTCGATGGCGGCGTCCTGCCCGAAGAGATGAAAAACGGGGTGATGTACGCCCGCTTGAAGATGGGCGAGGTCCCCCTCGAGATGTCGGACGTCCCGCCGGGCTGGACGGTCGGGCCCGGAACCAACATGACGATCAACCTCCACCTGTCCGATCCGGAGGAACTCGATCGCCGCTTCCAAGCGCTCGCCTCGGGCGGAACGGTGTCGATGCCGCCGGAGAACATGTTCTGGGGCGCTCGGTACGGGAAGCTGACCGACCGCTTCGGGATCCAGTGGTCTCTGCACTGCCAGCTCGGGGCGCCGCCGACCTGATCGCGACCGTCGGAGTTTGGCTCCAACTGGCTACCCGCGCCGCTTCGAGGCGCCTCGGTACCCGCGGGCGGTTCACCTCCCGTCGATGGAGGGACAACCCGGCTCAGTGCGCGTGGCCGTGCGCCCCGTGAACGTGCCCGTGCGCAATGTCGTCGTCGGTCGCGGCCCGAATCTCGCGAACGGTGACCTCGAAGCTCAGGGTCTTGCCGGCCAGCGGATGATTGCCGTCGAGGGTCACCGAGCCATCGTGGACCTCCTTCACCCAAAACGGGACCGGCTGGCCCTCCGGGGTCTGGCCGCTCAGCATCATCCCCACCTCGGGCTCGAGACCCTCCGGCAGCTGGCTCCGCTGGACGGTGACCATCCGCTGCTCGTCCCGCTCTCCGTAGCCCTCGGAGGGCGCGACCGTGGCCTGGGTCCGGGCCCCGACCTCGAGCCCCTCGAGCTGGCGCTCGAGCCCGGGCACGATGTTCTGGTGACCGTGCAAGTAGGCGAGCGGGGCCTCGCCGCTCGCGTCCAGGACCTCGCCCCCGTCGCCCTTGAGCACATAGTCGATGCTCACGACCGCGTCGCTTCGTACCTTCATTTCCGGACCATGCCCGTCGTCGCCGCGAACGTCGACCCCGCGGCCTCGCCGGCGCGAGCTGGTGACCCGGTCGACCCGTCGTAGGAGCCTACCACGAAGGTTCTCGACGTCATGACGCGGGCCCTGACCCGGCCGCTCGAGGTGGTCCCGAAGCGATCAGGCGCTCGCCATGGGGGCGAAGGTCCTGGGTTCGGCCGGTCGACCGAACCCATTCACACGCGGGACGCAGCGCTCCGGGGCGGCTCGAGGCCCCGCCGGTCGAGCGCGTGGTAGAGCGCCGACGCCGACCGATAGCCGAGCCACTCGGCCGTTGCCCGGCGGAGAGGCGCCGCGAGCCGAGGAGCGCGACCCCGAGCTCGACCCGGAGGGTCGACAGGTACGGCCTCCAGCCGGAGAAGCTCGCGTGATGCCTCCGGAAGTAGCGACCGAGGCCAGTGGGTCGAATCCAGCGTCGCCGCGGCCGACGGCGCCACCGTGCTCGTCTTCGCCCTCACCGAAGGCATCCGCCACCGCGTCGCCCACGCCACCACCGACGGCTCCGGCCGCTTCGAGCTCTGGCTCCCGAACTAAACCAAACACGAGGGCCTGGCCCCCGGAAGCCTCACCGAAGAGCCATCGCCGGCCGCGTCCATGGCCTTGGGCCCGCTGCGCTCACCGCCTTGAAACCGCGAGCGTGTCGGCCCAAGAGTCTTGCCGAGCGCGAAGGGCGGTTGTATCTACGCTCAGCGGACGGCAAGACCGCAAAAACAGGAGCGCTCGTGCCACGCCCCTACCAGCCCGACCTTCACCACGAACCGCGCGGCCGCTACCGCCGGATCCTGAGCTGCATGATCGCTCAGGGCCGGCGGACGCAGGTGTGCCCGATTCAGCCGCGGCTCGATGGGAAGTTGGCTTTGGTCACCGGGGGCACCGGCGGTATCGGCAGAGAGGTCGTACGAGGCCTTGCCCGGCGCGGCGCGGACGTGGTGGTCGCCGCACGCGGCCACGCGGACACCGCGGCAGAGTGCTCGAGTTGGTCGGAGGAGACCGGTGCCAAGATTCATTTCATCCGAATGGACCTTGGCAGCGTCCCGTCCGTGCTCGCTGCTGCTTCTTCCTTGAAGGCTGCCTTTCCCGACCGCGAGCTGGCCATTCTATGTGCCAACGCCGGGGTGGTCCCACGCCGTGCCGCGCAGAACCTCGATGGGATCGAGACCGCGTATGCGACCAATTGTCTTGGCCACCAAGTTCTGATTCGAACTCTACTCGATCGAGGCCTCATGGCGCGCGGCGCCCGAATCGTCGTAACGACCGGGGACATCTATGTTTTGGCGAGCGCTTGCACCGCGGACTACAGCGGGAGCGGATGGCCGGCGTATTGCCGAAGCAAGCTTGGAAACCTTTGGCAAGTAGCTTGGCTTGCCCAGAGCTATCCGGACCAAACGTTTGTGGCCGTTCATCCCGGCGTCGTGGCGACCGGGCTCGAGGGGCCCACCACGGGGCTGGCGGGAGCGTTCAAGCGCTGGCTCTTTCTCTCCCCCGAGGCGGGCGCGCAGGCGAGCCTCATCGCTGCCACGCAGCCGAATGTCGACAGCGGCAGCTACTTTCACAATGTTCACGGCTGGATGAGGCTGTCCGCAGCGGACGCAGCTCGGGACCAAACCGGCCTTCGAGCATTCGCCGAACAGCTCGAGCATCTCAGCGCCCCCCACCTGCTCGAGCCGCTCCCGTCGGAATCAACCCGGACCCGCTGAAGGGGACGCGACGATCAGGCCGACCGTCCTCGAGCACGAGCCGGAAGGTCTCGCACGCTCGACCCGAAAACCGCGTCAGCGGGGCTGGCGGGCGGGGTCGAGGTCGAAGTGGTCGCAATGGCCCACCACGAACCGCTCCGCGAACCCCACGAGCACCTTACGGCTCGGTGGCTCGGCGGTGAGATTGCTGATCGATCGCATGACGCACTTGAGATGCTGCGCCATGCTGCCCTGCTCGGCCTCCGTGAGCTCGGCTCTCGGGAGGCGGTTCAGGGCCGCCCCGGCCGAGCTGCCTCCGCTTCGACGAGGCATCCGCTGATGGGTCGCCGCGCGCGGCGACGCGGACCCCGTAGCCAGCGAGTCTTGACTCGCCGAGTCTCCACTCGGCGAGTCTTGACTCGTTGAATGGGGGCCGATGTTCGTCGGGCGCCAAGCGGAGCTCAACGCGCTCGAGGCGGCCTACAGCTCAGCGGCATCGGCTTTCGTGCCGATCTACGGGAGGCGCCGTGTCGGCAAGAGCGAGCTCATCCTTCGGTTCCTGGGCGATCGCCCTGCCCTGTATTTTCTCGGCAAGACCGCGCCGGCCCCGCTTCAACTCGGGGAGTTCCTCGCCGAGGCGGCGCGGGTGGTGGAGGAGCCTCTGCTCTCCGAGCTTCCAAAGGACGACTGGCAGCGCGCGCTCTCGACCACCGTCCAGAGGTACCGAAGACCAGAGAAGCTCGTGCTCGTCTTCGACGAGTTCCAATGGATGGTCGAGGCGAGCCCCGAACTCCCCAGCATCTTGCAGGGCCTCTGGGACCAGCAGTGGAGAGACTCGGGCAAAGTCCTCCTCATACTATGCGGTTCCTATCTCGGGTTCATGGAGCGAGAGGTGCTCGGGAAGAAGAGCCCGCTGTTCGGACGACGAACCGGGCAGATACACTTGAAGCCGTTCTCCCACCGGGAGGCGACCGAGTTCCACCCCGGGTGGTCGCATCGGGAGCATGCGCGGGCCTACTTCGTGTGTGGCGGCATGCCGCTCTACCTGCGCTGTTTCGAGGCCTCCCGCTCGGTCGAAAAGAACCTCGAGCGAGCGGTCCTCACCGAGCATGCCCCCTTGTTTCGGGAGCCTGATTTCCTTTTGAGGGAGGAGCTTCGAGACGTGGAGGTCTACTACGGGGTGCTGCTCGCGCTCGCGCAGCGAAAGACGACGCTCAAGGAGGTCGCCGCTGCCGCTTCGGTGCCCGAACGGAGCCTCTCCTATTACCTGAACCAGCTCCAGGAGCTGGGCTACGTCCGGCGCCGTCACCCACTCACGGGTGAGCGGCCCAACGCGCGGCACGCCCGGTACGCGCTCGAGGACCCGCTGCTGCGGTTCTGGTTTCGCTTCGTGTTCCCGAACCTCAGCTTCCTTCAGCACGGGGGCCCGGCCCGAACGCTCCGGGAGCGAATTCGACCCGAGCTCCCTGCCTACTTTGGCGGCTGCTTCGAGCAGCTGTGCCGCGAGGCCCTGCCCGAAATCTATCGGCAGGAGGGCGTCTCGGCTGGCTTCGAGGTGGGCGAGTACTGGGCAAAGGACAGCCAGATCGACGTCGTGGGCCTCCGCGATGATGGATGGACCGACCTCGGGGAGTGCAAGTGGGGCCGGTTCGACCCGAAGTCGGTCGCTACTGAGCTCGAGGCGAAGATCGCTCGATACCCAAACCAGAGGGGGGCGACGGTCCATCCCAGGGTATTTTGCGCCGACCTCCCGAAGTCCCTGCCCGCGGGCCGTCCAACGACTTGGCACGACCTCGAGAGCCTCTACGCCGATGTTCGGAATGATGCCGGATGACTCGAGGTCGAAGTGCTCAGGGCCGAAAGATGAGGTCGAGCAGCTCGAGGAGCTCTTCGAGGTCGAAGTCCCCGAGGGAGCGCCCGTTCAGGTAGACCTCGAAGCGGCCGGTGGCCGGGGTCTGCTGATTGAACACCACCTCGACCGTCCTTCGGCCCCGCTGTACGGTCACGCTTCCGCCCGAGGGCGCGCCGTCGCCGGCGACGAGCACCACGTCGTTCAGGGTGAGCGTCGATACGTCCTGTCCATCGTCCACGCTGCCCACCCCGCGCAAGGTCAGGCTGCGCGCTCCTCCGTCGGCGGTGGCGGTTGCGGTCACCGCGACGTCTCGGGTGGCTTGGCCGGAGCGCGCCACCGAGAGCTGGTAGTTCACCGAGAACGACGAGCTCGGGCGGTTCTCATGGAACATGCTCGCCATCGAGCCGGTCAGCGTCCGGTCTCCCACGACGAGCCCAAAGAACGAGGACGAGTGGCCGACGCGGCCCTGTGACGGGTCGAGGCTCAGGGTGGACAGGACCATGCCGTCCACGAGGATGTCTCGGCGGCCGAGCTCGCAGGTATCGAACACGATCTCGCGCTGGCACACGCCGATCCGGGTCACGGACACGCACCCGGCCCTTCGGCGGGGGCGGTTTTGGAGCCGCTGTTGGGCGGCGGTGGCCACGGCGTCGAGGTCCATGCCGGCGAAGCCCCGCTGCATGGGCAGGCTGGCCTGCGTGTCGCCGTGCAGATCCACGAGCGTCGCCACACCGGCGACCGCGTCGTGGGCCACGAGGGCCGCCTCGGCGGTCTCGCTGTCGAGGGCTTCGCCGCCGCACGCGGTGAGCGCCAGGGCCCCGAGGGTGAAGAAGAGTTTGTTCGAAGACATGCGTTCCTCCTGGTTGCTTCGCGACCTCCACGAGGTCGTCGCCTACAGGGGGAGCAAGGGACATGCCGAAGCGGCGAGGTCTTCGTTTGGGCTTTCGCCCATGGGAGCGGCAGTCGGGGGAAAAGGATGGACGACTGTCGGGGGGAGGGATGGACAACGGTCAAGGGGCAGCGCAGGGCGGCGAGAACGGGACCGGCGGGCTCCCGTCCAGCTCGAGCGTCGCCGCCGACCGGCCGAGGTAGCGGACATGCTGAAGCGCGCCGCCGGCGAAGGTCGAGCGCCCCGCGACCGGGCACCGGGCCGACGAGCAGAGCACCAAGTCCCGGCTCGAGCTGCTGACAAAAAGCGGCCCATCGGGCGACGCCCGCAGAACCGCCCCGTACTGGTCGAATCGAGCGCAGAGCTCCCCGTCCACGTCGGCGAGGCCCAGCGTGCCCGCCGCTTCCGCCGATGCGACGACGCCCCGCCCCGGAGCGGACACGACGCTCCGAACCAGGTAGCGCGCCTCCTCGGCGCCGGCATCGAAGCTGAGCTCCGCCGTCCCTTCGAGGCGACCGCGTTCGGTGGAAAACTCGAAAGTCCACGTCGAGTCGAGCCCCCGCGGGGGCAGGACCCGGGTGCGAAACTCGACCGTGATCGCGCCCGAGAGTTGCCTTCCAGCCGCGATCGGGCACCCATCGAAGGCCACCCGCAGCGGCCCGAGCAGGCCCCCCACTTGGGCGCAGCGCTCACGGAGCCAGGCGCGCCGAACCTGCTCTCGGCCATTGGCGGGGTCGCTCCAAGCCCGATCGTCCCGCACCGATAGGTGGAGGATCCGGGCCCAGATAGCCGCGTCCTCGGTCGCCTCGAGGCCGAGCGCCCGCTCGACGGCGGCGACGTCGGGGGCCTCATCGCCGCACCCAACGCCGAGCACCCAGGCGAGCATCCAAAATCGATATCGCATCAACCCCTCCTTCGCCCCGGCGCGGGGCGCGCCTTTGCTCTTTCAAGAGCCGTGCCCGCTTGCCCGAGACTACGAGAGAGCCCGCCCGCCGTCATCCTCGCCGCGGCTCTCAGCCGCGCTTGAAGGCCCGAACGGGGGGAAGGCCGCTGCCGGTGGTGTCGACATCGAGCACGTCGAGGATGCCGGCATAGACGTGGGCCTCGGTCATCGTGACGTCAGGGCGAGGCGCGCCGCTGATGGGATCGTACCCGAAGCCGTAGCCCGTGTGAGGGTCGATCCCGCCGAGCACCGTGTCCCCCCGGACCATCGGGGAGATGATGAGGTTGCCGTTGTCGAGGTCGTGCCCGGTGCCGAATTCGTCGGCTCCCTCGGGCCGCCCCCGGGTGCGTCCGAACTCCGTCGCCACGTAGAGCACGGTTCGGTCCCACAGGCTGATCCCATCGGCGAGCTCCTCCGAGCGAAGCAATCCAAGGAGGCCGTCGGCCACGCGATAGAGCCGGTCCCACATCACCGCCTGGGTCGCTCGGTGGGATTGGTGCGAAAAATCGAAGGCGATGGGTGGGTTTCGCAGGGACCCATCCGGCAGCCCAATGCCGCCGCCCTCCCGGTCGATCACGAGGTCGAAGCCAGGCCCCAAGGTCACCGTCACCGAAACCCGGAACTTCAGGAGCAAGAAGGCGAGGGCCGCCTGCGCTTCGAGCGGGTCCCGGTCGTAGGCAGGAAAGACCTCCCGAACCCGCGCCGCCGCTGGCGACGAGCGGATCCCGTAGCGAGACAGCGGGTACGCGTCCGAGTCGGGGAAGAGCATGAGCTTCTCGATGAGCTCGGCGCGTTCCACCGCCCGCCTCGGTGCCCCCCGCTGGGCCTGCCACCGCCCGAGGACCGGGCTCTTGGCGAAGACCCGGGCAAAACGGGAGCCGGGGTCGAGCCGCTCGTCACGCAGCGTCCTCGCCGCCTCGAGCAGCTCGGCGCTCGGCGCGTCGAGCCCGCGCCGGCCGTCGAGCGACAAGGGCCACAGCGCCGGATCGGCGACCTGCTCGCCGTAACAGGCGCTGGGGAGGCTCTCGTCCGTCCCGCGCTCGGTGAACGCGGTCCCCGTGGCGAGGTGCACGTTGGGCAGCGGAAATCCGTCGCCGTAGCTGAGCGCGCACATCTCCTGGAGGGTCCGGCCGGCCCACGCCTCGTTGCCGGTGACCGAGCGGCGCTGCCCGATCCCGTGGTTCACGCTCGTGCCCCGGACCGTGCTGACCAGCATCTGCCGGTGGTGTCGGGCAAGAAACTCGCTCTGCCGAGCCGAGAAGCCGATGGGAATGGACCCCACCGAGTTCCCGGAGAGATCGACCGCGCGGAGCGGGGAGCCGGGGAGGCTCTGCACGAGCGCATCCGGGAAGGTGTTGATCCGACTCGCAGCGCTCGACTCCGAGGCCCGGATGGCGAGCGGACCATCGATGATGCTCGCGCCTCCGGAGCCGGTGAGGACCACGAGGAACTTCGGGAGCCGGCTTTGGGCCCGCGCCCGTCCCGGCAGCTGGCCGAAGGCCGCACCGGCGGCCGCCGCTCCCACCCCTCCGAGAAACCGTCTTCTATCCATGTGCGACATATCTCATCTCCGTCAGTAGAAGAGGTGCTCGAGGCTCGTCGCCACGACGAAACACGCGAGCACCGCAAAGTCTCGGTCGGTCATGCCGGGCGCGGTCCATTCGGACAGCATCGCCCGCTCCTCGGGGTCAGGCGCCCGGCCGAGCAGCCGCTCGTACAGATCATCGACCACGGCGGCGCGGGAGCCGCCGGCCGAGCCCAGCGGGCCGAACACCACCGGGGGCTCCGGACCCTCGAAGTCCTTCCGTGCCCGCAGCCCGCACGCCGACAGCGCCACCCGCTCCACCGCGATCGGGCCCGCGACCCCCACCCCGGGCAGCGGTTCGTCGATGCGAAGCCGGTAGGGCTCGACCCCGCCCAAGCTGATCTTGTGGGCCTCTTCGGCGCAATCGTACTGCCCGAGCTCCAGACAGACCTCGTTTCGTCCAATCTCGAGGGCCTGCGCGAGGTCGCGGCTGAGCTGCTCACCGTCCTTTCGCTTGAGCGCCGGAGCCCTCGAGCGATAGTCGACCGCTGCCGAACCAGCGTCCCCCGGTGGTGGGCTCGATCCCGCGTCATGGTTGTCGCCGCCCCCCTGGGGCGCGCCCGGCTCGCACCCAAAGATGGCAAAGGACAAGAGGATGCCGAACAACGGTCGGCGCAAGATGGGTTCAAGGAACACGGTAAGCCTCCGTCTCGACGAGCTCCGCGAGCATGCGCTCGACCCGGTAGGCGTGGCGCTCCCGAAGGTTTTGCCACAAGGTGGAGAACTGCGCTTGCTCCTGCGGCAGGGGATCCCGCCCGATGAGCAGGCGCCAGTAGTCCCGAACGAGGGTGCGAGCGAAGGCGTCGCTGTTCGCCGCGACCGCGGCCCACTCGACCAGGTCGCGCACGGGCTGTCCGAGCAGCCAGCCGCTCTCTGGGATGTCTCGAAAGCGCGGCCCCTCGGTGTGGACGAAGCGGCTCGGCCGATCTGGGACATAAGAATAGGAGCGGGCGCGCGGCTGCTCTCCGCCGATCCCCGAGTACCGGCTGAAGGGATGGCTCAGCGGGTCGAGCGTCGCGTGGCATCTCGCGCACTCGGGCGCGTCTACCCCCTTTTGGTCATGATCCATGGGTTCGCCGGGGACATCGAACAAGCCCTCGAGTTTCGCGAGATCGTAGCCCAGGTAGGCTCGGTAGGCCTGGGCCGCGGTGGTGCGAGGCAGCCCCGTGAACATCGTATTGGACATGAGAAACCACCGGGTGGTGATCATGCCAGCGCGGCGCTCCTGCTCCACCGCCTGGTAGACGAGAAAGCCTCGCTCACGAAGGTCTTGGTTCGGGGTGCGAAAGACCGGAGCGTACTCCGTACGGGCTCCGTCGGTTCGAGCGACGTGGTAGTCGGCGGTGAGCAGCTCCCTCGCATCCCGGTCTCCGGTCTGCGCGTAGACGAACAAATTGTAGTCGTCGAGGTAGTCGGCGAGAGGGATGTCGCCGGCGCCCTCCCCGCTCTTGATCGACTGGACCGGCTTGACCTTTCGGTGGGCGAGCCGCCACAGGACCCCGTCCCGCCCCCGCCAGTGCTCGCTGTCCAGACAGCGCGCAAGCAGCGCGTCCAGGAACGCTTCGGGGTCGCTCGCGGCCGCGAAGGCCCGGCGCTCGTCCTGGCTCGGGGAGCGCCCGCAGAAGTCGAGGCTCAGCTTTCGATGGGTATGGCGCAGGTCCGGCCGGCATGGATCCCAGCCGAGATGCTCCCCCGGTGATGGACATGGGCCACCGCCTGGGATGCTGCTCGGGTCGGCGGGGTCGCTTCCAGCGAGCAGCTCCTCGATGTTCGAAAACCCATCGCCGTCGGCGTCGAGCGCCTCGACGGCGCCGAGCGCCGCAGGGAGGGCCGCGTCGAAGTCACTCGCCCCAAGCGGCCGGGGCACGTCAGGAAGGAGCGCATCCGAGACCTGGCTCCCGAAGCGGTTGCGCGCGGGGGCGATCGTGTGGCACGTCGAGCAGTCCGGACCCGAACCCTCGCACAGCGGCGCGGCCGGGTAGGTCTCGCAAAGGATGACGGGGCCGGTTGGCAGCGCGAGCGCGGGTGGGCCGAGCGCCAGGCCCAGCCCGAGCGCAGCGACGAAAGCGCACCCTATCCATGGTCGATGGGTCATCTCCTCATGTCCTCCTTCGCCCGATGCCGGGCCGGCCAAGATCTCTTGAGCATTCAACTTCCTCGGGTCATCGACGGGTTGCCCGCCCTTTGCCCTCGCTTCGCTCGGCGTGGGGCGCTCTTCCCGGACAACGACGAACCAGCCCGTCGTCCGACTCGGAGGCTCCGCAAGGAACAGGCCAGCTGAGACAATCCTCGCCGTCTGCCACTTCGGGAGCGGGTGCATCGAAGAGAGGGGTGGACAGCGGTCGAGGGGCCCTCGACTGTCGTCAAGGGGGAGCGCCCGCGGGACGTGCTCGCAGCGGTCTCGTCGGCGTCGCCGGTGGTGTAGGCTCCGGCGCGTGCGCGGGACCGCCGCCCTCCTGGGCCTGCTGGCTGGATGCGCCGGAGCCACGGCGCCGACCGGCTCGGCGCTCGTGGCCCCTTGGGACCTCCCCGATGCCTGTGCGAGGGAGGCCGACCAGGCGGCGCTCGAGGACGTCCTGAGGCAGGCCCAGGTCGAGCCGGCGCCGTTTGCGCCCTGGTGCAGCCGGTGGCTCGGGTCCGCCGCGCCGGCGCGGAGCCCTCTTCGGCTCCCCGACGTGGAGGCGATGTTTCGGGCGCAGGCCTTTGAGGCGATGCACGAGCGGCTCACGGCGTTCGAAGATTCGTCGATGGATGCCCTCAGCCGGGCCGAGAACCGCCGAATCGCCGGTGCGCTGAACCGCCAGCTCGGTGTCGCGCTCGCCGCTTTGGGCCGACAGAATGCGGCCAAAGCCCGGTTTGCGCTCGCCCACCGCCTCGCGCCCGAAGATCCGCTCAACCCGGGGCTCTACCCCCCAAAGATGGTCGCAGCGTTCTTCGAGGCCCGCGAACAGGAGAGCCGCGCCCCGGTGGCCAAGATCTCAGCGCCCCAAACGCACGATCTCCTCGTGGACGGCCAGCCGGTCTCGGCCTTGGCGTCGGTGCCCCTGGGCCTTCATTACCTCCGCC
Source organism: Myxococcota bacterium (assembly GCA_036788295.1). Lineage (GTDB taxonomy): Bacteria > Myxococcota > Kuafuiibacteriia > Kuafuiibacteriales > Kuafuiibacteriaceae > JAHQVK01. Next base: position 3,988 of record DAIQNR010000111.1, on the reverse strand, counting down.
TCGAGCGCCTCGGTTTCGCTCCCTCGTCGGTCAAGCTCGAGGTCACTGCCGATGTCTCTTTGCCTCCGCTTCAGACGCCGGCACCTCCGGATGTCCTTCGAGCGCAGGTGGTCGCGGCTTGGGCAGCCGCCCGCGACGAGGTGCCGCCGCTCGACCCCGTTTTGCCCGAGGGCCTGGGACATGTCCTGTGGTGGCGCCGGCTCGACGGGGGCCTCGATCTTCGCCGGCGTGACCTTCGCACCGGCACCGAAGCGGTCCTCTACGGGGTGGAGCCGAGGCCATCGCTATGGGCGGAGCTCGACGGAGGCGGGAGGGAGCAGGGCGCTCCCTGGTGGCTCTGGGCCCTCATCGGGTCTGCGCTCGTGGCCGCTGGCGCCGCCGGGATCGCGGTAGCGGCCGAAGCGGAGCCCACCTTGGAGTTTCGGGTCCGATGAGATGGATCGCGCTCACCCTTTTGGTCTCGTCTTGTACGCGGTCGGCGCCGGTGGACGTCGTCCTCGTGGACGACTGCGAAAACGACCAACGCCTGTCAGGGGTGGCAAGCGTTCGGGTGACGGTGCTGAAGGAGGTCGGCTTCTCTTCGGACGGCCGGCTCAGCGGCTGCGTGGCGCGCGCCCGTTGCGTCGAGCGCGGCGCCGATTTCCCTCCGCTTCGCGGCTTTTCCGATCTCCGGGAGGCGCTTCGGGCCGAAGACCCCCTGCTGTCGGCCGAGGGGAGCGCCGGAGGTCTCATCTTGACTGGCTTTTCTGCCTCCGCCTGCGCGCCGAGACCCAGCGAGCCAAGTCCGATCCTGTTTTGCGGGGCCCAGGTCGGAAGCATCTCGGAGGACACGGGGCAGATCTTCGTTCTGCTCAACTGCCAAGACGGCGCGGTGCGCCGCGAGATCTGTTGGCCGAGCCAGTTCTTCCTCCCATGCCCCTGATTCAGACCTTGTTTCGAAGGTCGTGCCGGTCCAGGAGGCGCAATAGATAGACTCGATCGATCTCGGCGAGCCGCGCCGCCTTCGTATAGTTGCCCTCGGATCTGTCGAGCAGGCGCAGCAGGTATCTTCTCTCGAAGTCATCGAGCAAGCGGGCCCGCACGATCTTGTAGGGCTCGTCGAGGCCATCGAGGGGGGCGGCCGCCGGGCTCACCGTGGCCGCGGGAACGGACGGCGGCTCGCCGAGCGCGACCATGCGCTCGACGAAGTTCCTGAGTTCCCGGACGTTGCCCGGCCAGGGCCGGGCTTCGAGCCGCTGAAGGACGTCGGGCGACAGTTCGAGCTCGGGCCCGTGCTCATCGAGAAACCGCCTGACCAGGACGCTGATGTCTTCGCGCCGCTCCCTGAGCGGCGGCAGGCGCAGGGTCACCACCGCGAGCCGATGGTAGAGGTCCTCGCGAAAGCTCCCCTCCGCCACGCGGCGCAAGAGGTCCCGGTGGGTCGCCGCCACGACCCGGATGTCGACCGGACGATACCCTCGCCCGCCGAGCCTCTTCACCTGTCGAGACTCGAGCACCCGAAGCAAGCGAGGCTGCAGATCGAGGTCGAGCTCCCCGATCTCGTCGAGGAACACCGTCCCTCCGTTTGCCTCCTCGAACGCCCCTTGCCTGCCCTGGACCGCCCCGGTGAAGGCTCCTTTTTCGTGGCCGAACAGCTCGCTCTCGATGAGCTCGCGAGGGAGCGCTCCGCAGTCCACCACCACGAAGGGCCCCCCTTTTCGGCGACCGCGGTCGTGGAGCGCCCGGGCAGCGAGCTCCTTTCCGGTGCCGCTCTCCCCGGTCAGGAGCACGGTCGCGTCCGACGCAGCGGCGCGCTCGAGCCGGTGAAACAGGGCGCGCATCGCCGGCGCGCGCCCGAAGAGCCGCCCGAAGGTGTCGCTCGGCGACAACTCGACCGGAACGGTCTCGTCGAGCGTGCTGAGCCCGACGCGGACGGCGCCGAAGCGCAGCTCGCACGCGGCGGGCAAGAGCACCTCCCGCACGCGCAGCGATCCCACCCAAGTCCCGTTGGTGGAGCCGAGGTCACGGAGCAAGAGGCCGTCGGCGCTCGCCACCAGCTCGGCGTGGTGGCGGGACACGGTGGGGTCCTCGAGCCTCAGGCCCGCCTCGGGCAGCGCGCCAATGGTGAGGCGCTCGTCGTCGAGCTCGACCCGGAGGCCGTCGTTTCCCCCGCCGAGGACTTGCAGCCACACGCGGCGGCGCTCGAGGCCGCGCGGCGAGCGGACCAGGATCTGGGTCGGCTCGGTCACGGCCAGGCCTCGATGCGCACGGCGTCGCCCGAGGCGGCGGCGATGTCGAGCTCGGCCTGCTGGCCGGTGTGCGGATTCGAGAGGGCCACCCGGTGGCGCCCCGGGCGCAGCTCGAGGTCGAGCGGGGTGTCGCCGACGTAGCGTCCATTCACGGTGACCCGCGCCCAGGGCACGAGATTGACCCGAAGCCGCGCATCCTTCTCTTGGATGCGGGGCTTCGGACGACCAAACGCGGCCTTTTCCGCAGGGGGGTTCGTGCTCGGCGGTGGAGCCGCCGGAGCGGGGCGAGCCGCGTCTGCGCCCGAAGTCGCGCCGGTCAAGGCCTGGCCAGCGGGCTCGGCCGGTGAGCTTTCGGGGGGCGCGGCGGGCGCGGCTTCCGTCTCCGGCTCGAATCCTTCGACGAGCGCGACCGGAGCCGGCAGCGGCGAAACATGGGGGCCGAGGACGAAGGCGGCCAGCCCGACGACAACGAGAGCGACCACCGCCCAAGCCCCCCGCGCGAGGACCGGACCGCGAACGAAGGCCGAGGCCGCCGGGTCGGATCCTGGCGTCGGCGAGAGGTGAAAAAGGTCCGGGGCGGGCCTCGCGGCCGGCGACTCCGAAGGTGCGGCGATGCCCGCGGTGCGGGGCGCTTCTTTTCCTCCCAGCAGCTCCTCCGCCGCCGCGTCGAGCGACCGAGGAGGGCTTGTCCCCAAGGCCGCGGCAAGCTCCATCGCGAGCTGGCTCGGCGGCCACGGGGCGAGCAGCAGCTCGAGCTCCATGAGCCAAGTTCTCGCGGAGGGATGGCGCTCTTCGGGCGAGGACGCGAGCGCGCGAAGGATCATGCGCTCGAGCGCATTGGGCACCGACACGAGCGACGAAGGGGGCGGCACCGGCTCGTGGAGGAGCCGGAGGTTCTCGAAGATGTTGGCGCTCTGAAACGGGTTCTTTCCGGTCAGGGTCTGGTAGCCGACGACGCCGAGCCCAAAGATGTCGGTGCGGGCGTCGGCTAGGCCACCCATCAGGACTTCGGGCGAAAGGTAGCCAACTTTGCCGGAGATCATGCCGGGCTGGGTCAACGTCCCCCTGTCCTCGGCCCTCGCGATGCCAAAGTCGGTGAGCTTCACGGCGCCGTCCTTGCGGATCAGGATGTTGCCGGGGCTGATGTCCCGGTGAACGAGCCCCAGGGGGCGGCCGTCGTCGGCGCGCATTCCGTGGGCGTGGTCGAGCGCACGGCACAGCTCGAGCAGGATGTAGGCGGCCAAGTGGGGAGGCAGCGCCCCCGTGCACCGAAGGAGGGCGTCGAGGCTCTTTCCCTCCACGTACTCCAAGACGAGGTAGGATAGGCCCGCGTCTTCCCCGAAGTCGTGGACCTGAACGATGTTCGCGTGGCTCAGCCGCTGCATCAAGCGCGCCTCTTCGATGAACCGGTCCCGAAAGCGCGGGTCCGAGGCCACCTCGGGCCGGACGAGCTTCAGCGCCACGAGCTTCGAAAAGCCCCACGGGCCCTCGAGCGCCGCCCGTTGGACCTCGCCCATGCCCCCGCGGCCGATCGGCCCGAGCAGCCGGTAGCGTCCGAGCTTCTGAGGCAGGCCCTCGTGCACGGCCGGAACGCTACACGTCCGGGCGCGCCGTGGAAACCGACTGGCGCCGGCGACGGGCCCCCGCTATCGCTCCCATTGGGTTCGACGGGGACATTACGAACATCGTCTCGAAGTCACCTGGGCTGCGGCGGCCGCGCTCTATGTCTCCACCGGATCAGAAGCGCACGCCGCCCGGCT
>DAIQNR010000110.1:0-17126 GCA_036788295.1 Myxococcota bacterium | reverse complement strand
ATCCATGCCCCGCGCCCCGGACCGACCCGCACGCGCATCGAAGCTCGACCGTCGCCGTCACCCCGGGAGTCTGGCACAGGGGCGCCTCGCGCGCACCGGAGACTCGACCGGGCGGAGCATGAAGGGGTCTCTGCGCGGACCTTCCCGAACGTCTCGCCGACGGCGCATCTCCCGCCAGGTCCGGCGGCCTTGGGGCGGATCATGGGTTCCGGGCGCAGCGAGGCTCTGCTCGAAGACGTCCGCGAACACGACTCGGGGCGCTTCGCCTCGACCATGACGCGCGGTCCCGATGGGCTCAACCGCCGGGCCAGGCCCGGTGCTCGACGAGGTGATCCCGGAGGCGTTCGAGCCGCTCTGGGCGAGGGCGTGGGCGTCGGGATCTCGGCTCAGCTCTTCGAGCGCTCGCTTCGCTTCTCGAATGTTCGGGTGGCTCACGGCTAACCACCCACGGCGAGTGGACGATAGCACGGCTCGGCGCCGCCACGGGCGGCTCGCTCCGCGACGGGATCCGGGCGACCGCCCCCGTCGGTGAAGGTTCGGTCGTGGGCGAAACCGAACCGCCGAACCGCCGAACCGAACCGAACCGAACGCCTCAACCGAACCGAACCGAACGCCTCAATCGAACCGCCGAACGAAAGGAGGAGGCGGACCCGAGGGAAGCCGACGCCCAACGGTTTGGCCCGCGTCTTGACGGTCCAGCATCCATGGAACCCGCGCGCCGCGTCGGCGCTTCGCCGCCCGTGCCGCCGCCGGAGCCGCCTCTCGAGCGGAAGCCGGCGCGCCGCCGACGTCGTGTTTCGGAGGTCCCGCGGGGGATGTGGAGGCCTCGACGGCGCTGCGGCTCGCGGGCGCGCCACCCTCCGTCGAGACCAGATGGTCGATGAAGCGCTGCATCGCAGGCAGTGACCCACCCCGGCGATCACGCGCGGTCTCACATGTCGAGGGCAAAGCTTCCCGCGCCGAGCGCACACTCATCCGCGATCGGCGCCGTGGTCACCTCCACCTTCGCCCCGTCGGGCACCCAGACCGCTTGCATGTGATGCCAGCGCCGCGATGACGCTGGCTCCGCCGGGTCCTTCGGCAGGTAGGCGAAGAGTCCGCCGTTCGGCGCACCGATGGTGGGAAACCACGGAGAAACGAGTTGGGTCACCGAGATGGCTTCTTCGCCCTTTCGGATTCGAAGGGTGGCGCCCCCGCCGTCGGGCTTTGCGGCCGATTGGATGCCGACGGAGAGACTTCGAATCCATCGGCCTCCGGAGGCCGCCTCGATTTCGGCTCGCACATCGACGGCGTAGCTGTCGTGGATGCCGACGCCTTCACAGAGGCTGAAGTTCCGCTTGGTGAATCGCCAACTCTGGCTCTGAATCGAGCTAGCGGCCGAAGCCGCCGCCAGGGCGAAAACGAAGTGCTTCATGCCGGTCCGCTCCGTTCGTGATGCTCGGTCATCGGTGGGAAAACGCACCTCGGCGTCGATTTCTTCGGAAAATTCGGAAGGTCTCGATGCCTCGACCAGATTTCGCCGCGAAGCCCGCGCTGGGCGGGAAGGGCGGTGCTCGAGGGTGGTCCATGTCAGGGGCGGAAAGATGCGGTCGAGGCGGCGCGCAGTTCCGAATGGGCGCGGCCCGCTCACGGGCCTCCCAGAGCTTCGGCGGCACCGCCTCCGGAGGCGAGGAGGGGCACGAAGGCTGCCCACTTGAAAGCGGAGGCGCCTCTCTTGGCCGTGCGGGCGTGGGTCAGAGCGGTGCGCTTCGGCACTGGGAAGCGGCTCACCCTGGCCGCCATGACGGACCAAAGATGTCGCTTCGGCCACGTCGAGCTGATGACGCTCTCGGCTTGCGAGACGGCGATGGGCACGGGCGGGGTGGGGAAAGTGGGCGGCGAGGAGGTCGAGGCTTCGCCGCCCTCGCCCAGGAGCGAGGCGCGCAGGCGATCGTCGCCACCTTGTGGTCGGTCAACGACGCGTCGACCGCGCCCTTCATGGGGAGATGTACGATAGGAAGGTTCGGGATGGGGCGTCGAAGGCGGAGGCTCTTTGCCAAACCCATCTCGCCTTCCTGCGGGGGTGCGAGACGGTGACCGGCGATGCCGACCGAACCGGGGTCGAGGGAGAGCGTCGCTTCGCAGGCGCGCCCCTCAGCCACCCGTACCATTGGGCGCCCTTCGTCCTCACCCGGCAACGGGCAGTGAGGACGAAGGGGGATGGTTCAGCCGGCGCGGCCGTAGCTGGCGCCGAACGGCGAGTAGCACGTGCAGAAGGCACCGGCGGGAGCCGGGGACACGAGCACGCACGACCCGTGCGGCGTGTAGCACATGGTTGCCGGGTACCAGCTCGTCGAGCACTGCTCGAGGCTCGCGCTCGCGGACGCTTCGGGCGCGGCCCCGCTGAAGGTCGCGGTGAGGCAGAGGGTGGCAAAGGCCAGCTTCGTGTTCATGTCCTGGATACGGAGCGAAGGCTCGCCGCGATCATGGGCGGCCGATGTTTCGGAACTCAGAGTTCTCGCAGCCGGCGCTCGGCCGCGTCCCGGACCTCGACCGTAGGATTCGCGTCGAGCGCTCGCTCGTACCAGGTACGGGCCCCGTCCGCGTCGCCGCTGCGCTGCAGGTAGGCGCCGACGTCGAATGAAAAGCGCGCCCGGCTGCTTCCGCTCAGCCGAGCGAACCACCTATCGGCGAGCGCGAGCACGGTCGAGCGCGACTCGGGGCTCGCCGAGCGGAGGAGGGCGCCGAGCCCGCTCACCGCGTCGCTCGACGCCTCTTCGTCGAGGCTGGGCGCCTCCGCGCTCGCGATCGCCGCTTGCGCGGATGGGCGCCAGGCCGGGGCGTTCGCCCCCGCCGTCAGGGCCGCGAGCCGCTCGGAGAGCTCGGCCGACATGGGCTCCGTCGCGCCACGGACCGCGCCGAGGTTCTCGAGCACGTGGCTCGCGTCGGCGAGCAGCACGGCCCGCTCCTTGGGTTCGCGCTCCGCGGCGAGCGCGAGCGCCCAGGTGAGGACAACCCTCCGGGACGCGGGCTCCGCTTCGGCCATCGCCTCCGCGAAGGACTCGGGGCCGATCTTTGGTTGGCGAGGGAGGACGACGAGCGCGATGAGCACCGCCGCCGCGAGCCCCGCCGCCCCGAGCGCCCACGGCTTCGAGACCTCGGCCCACCACCGCTGGATGCGCTCGCCGAGCCCGATCGGTGCCGAGCGTCGGTCCTGTTCCTCGAAGATCTTTCGGGCCTGTGCCATCACCGCCGCTTCGGGCGGCGGCGGCACCTCGGGAAACAGATTCGCCGCGCGAAGGATCGGGCCGACGGGCAGATCGTCCTCGTCGCCGAGCGCTTCGAGAAGGGCCGACCGAACCCCTTCCGGCCCCGATCGGGCGCGTGCGAGCCTCTCCGCTTGCTTGGCGCGGCGGGCGTCGGTCTCGGTCGACGGGTCGGCCGCGGGCCGTCCATTTTCGGTGCTCATGGCCGCGTCTCCTCTGAGGCCGCGGGCAGACTCGAGGGCGAGTCGAGGCGCGACTCGAGGCATTCCTTGAGAGACTTCTTGGCCGCCCGGTGCCGCCCCTTGCAGGTATTCACGATGGATTGGACGTCCCGCTCCGAGCCGAAATCGGTCCGTTGCCGTTCGGCGAGCTCGGCCCAGTCGAACTCGTACCACTCTCGGTCGATGAAGATGTGGTAGCCGCTCCGGTTTGCGGCCTGCAGCGCCTGAAGGCAATGCCGGAGCGCCGCGATGAGCCCGGGGTCTGGGTAGTTGGGGATCTCGAAGCCGATCCAATCCTCCAGCGGCTCCCCGTCTTCGCCGGCGGGGGGCTGCGTCGCGTTTTTGACCCACCAGCTCCCGACGTGGTCCCTTCCGGCGTTGTCAGTGATGGTGAGGATCCAGGAGCGCACGGAACCTCCTTCTTCGATCCACCGCCCGTTGCCGTCGCGGGTCTTCGCGACCTTGAGCCAGACCGACTGGGCGATGTCCGTCGCAGCATCGGGGTCTTTGGCGTACCGGCAGGCGCGTCGGTACGTGTCTGGCCAGTAGCGGCGAAAGAGCGTCGCGAAGGCACGCTCCGCTTTTTGTCTTCGCGCCGCGTAGAAGCCGCGCATCAGCTCTTCATCCGTGGTCACACGGACACGGTAGCGGTGCCTGAGGCGGGCTTCAAGCCGCGCCCGGGACGGCGATGGGCGCACCCGTTCGCCTCTCGCCGGGGAGCCAGAACGCGAAGGGTCTCCTCGATGAGATCTTTCGTGCACGATCAATCAGCGGCCTCGCGTGCGCGGGCGACGCGAAAGCCGATCGTTTCGCGGCGGGTGTGGCGGGGTTGCCAGGTGATGACGGCGGCGCGAAGGCCGCGGCCGGCAGTGGCGAAGCTGCCACCTTTGAGCTCGGGATGGAGGCAGCCCGGATCGGCGCAGGTCCACTCCCAGACGTTTCCGAAGAGGTCGTGCAGGCCGAGCGGGCTCGGCCGAAACATGCCCACCGGGGCTGGGCGCTCGCCGTCCCAGGGGGAGCCGCAGGACCAGCACGAGGCCTGCGGCTCGCCGGTTGCGGGGGTGAGCTCGGGGCCCCAATACCGCGGCGTGCTGCGGCCAGCGCGGGCGACCGCTTCCCATTCGTCGCTGCCGAGCAGCCGGTAGGCTTTGTTGGTGCGCTCCCGCAGAAACCGGACGTACGTCAGCGCGTCATCGAAGGAGACGTCGATCACGGGTTGGCGGCCGCGGCCCCAGCCGTGGTCGTTTGCCCAGTGCGTGCAGTGGCCGGCCCGGTAGCAGACGTCCCACTCGGCGAAGGTGACTTCGTATTTGCTCACGAGCAGGACCGGATCCTTCGGCGCAAAGATGCGCTCGGCGCTTCGGTGCCGGCAGGGGTGGTCGAAGGCCCCCTCCCGGGAGCAGAGGCCGAGGCCTTCGTTCCCGAGGCGCTTTCGCTCCGGGGCGGATGCGCCGATGCAGGCCGCCCCCACGCTCGAGCTTGGGACCCATCGTTCGCCGCAGCGCGCCGGTTCCACCGGACGGCTTCGCTTCGGGGCGAGCTCCGCGAAGCGGACGGGGACGAGCTCAGGGCAGCCCTGGGCGCAGTCGGGGGGCACGTCCTCGGCGCCGTCTTCGCGAAGGACCACGATGCTCGGTGCTCCCCGCTCCGGGAGGTGGAGCACGAAATCCCCTCGGGCGCCGGCCCAGCGGCGAAGCTGCGGGGTTTGCGGCCAAGCGTCGTCCCGCTGCCGGGCTTGAATGTATCGCCCGATCTCGGTGGCGGTGAGGTAGCCGTCGAGGTTGGCGTCGCCCTTCACGCCGAGCGCGTCCACGAAGGCGCGCCGAAACGGACTGTCGTCGAGCGCACGTTGGTCGTTGCTGCTCGCGGTCAAGAAGATCCGGCCGGGGTAGGACAGCGCATGAAAGACATCGCGCGACGCATCGTCGAGCAGCTCCCCCTCTACCTCCGGAAAGCAGGCATCGACCGCGAAGAGCACCGACCGCGCCCGGCTGAAGGCCTGCTGGAGCCGAGCGATTTCGACCCGTCCGCCCGTTTCCTTTCCGGCATCGGGGCCGAGCAGGCTCGACACCCCGTGGCGTCGCTCGCCGTGGCCGGCGAAGTAGACGAGCGCTCGGTCTTCTGCCCGAAGGCCATGGGCAAAGCGGAGCACGGCCTGCTCGAGCTCGGCCCCGGTGCTCGGCTTCACCTGCTCGAGAGCGCAGGGCCCATCCCCCCCCGACGCCAAACGGCACCCAAAGCGCTCCCGAAACGCCTTCGAGAGCAGCTCGAGGTCGGTCCCGACGCCAGGCAGCGGGGGCCAGCGAGGATTTTGGTAGGTCTCGACCCCGATGAGAAGGATCCGGAGCCCTTCGCCAAGGTCCACGCGCCGCTGCTCGTCGTCGCCGAGATCTTCGAGCCAAGCTCCGCTCGGTGCCGCGCTGCTCGCGAGCAGCGCCGCCAGGGCGCCGGCCAAGAGGGGTTTCAGGTGCACAGCCAGGTCTCCATGTCCGAAGGGAGCATGCCCGAGTCCGTGGCCGAGGCGGTGAGCCATACCGTCCCCCCGCGGTCGAGGTGCGGCCTCGCGTGCGCCAGCTCGCCTGGGCCCACGACGATTTCGAGGCCGTCGTCCCCCGGGATCCCGAGGGCGGCGAGCGGGGCATCGAGCAGGAGGACGGGATGGTCTCCTTCGGCGCGCACCCTCTCTTGCCACGCGGCGATGTCGCGCTCGAGCGACCAATCGTCCTGCTGACGGGGCGCGCTCCGGTCGCAGCGAACCCAGAGCCGGCGCTCCCGGCGCAGCTCGTTCGGGCTGTGGACGTCCGGGTCCAAATCGAGCTGCGGGCTCCGCTCCGCCTCCACCGTCAGGGCAAGGCCTCGCACGAACGCTCGGTCGTGGTCCTTCGTGGCTTCGTCGAGCTGTTCGTACGGCACCAGGTTCGGGTGGCGCTTTCTGCCGTCGTCCCGTTTTCCAAAGCGCCAGCCGTCCACGTAGCGGGAGGCCTCCCAGCGGCGATGCTCGGTTTCGGCCACGCGCTCGACCCGCTCGCCCTCGAAGAGGGTTTGCGGCCGCGGCGACGCCGACCCGCCCATCTGGCGCGAAAGGATGCGGGCGCCGAGGTCCCGCGCCTTCAGCTCGAGGTGCTCGGCCTGCCGCCGGTTGTCCTCTCGAATGCCCTCGGTGAGTTCCCACCAGGCAGTGAGGGTCGGCTTCTCGGCGATCTTTGCCCGGCGCGCTTTCCTACGGGCATCGTCTCTCGCCGGCCTGTTCTCTCGGCGGATACGGTCGAAGCTCTTCAGCAGGTAGAGGTTGTGGATTCGCTGGGCCTGCCGCTCGATGGTTTTGGCTTCGAGCTCGGCGAGCCTCACCGGGGCGAACGCCTCGCCGTCGAGCGGCGTCGGGCGGATGCCGTCGGTCCAAACCACGACCGCCGGACGGAAGCTGCGGCGCCGATCGAGATCCTCCCGGAGGGCTTGGGCGGCGACGCGGGAGCTCGTGACCACCACGAGCTCGATGGGGGCGCCGTCCATGAACAGTTCGGCGATCCGTTCGGCGTCCCCGGTTCGGCGCGGATCGCCCTCGACGAAAGAGAGCGGCCCGATGTTCACGATCTCCGGATAGGCGGCCAGGAGCTCGCGGCGATAGCGGTCGGCATCGACGGCGACGACGGTGACGCCCGGCGGCCCCCGCTCGGCCCTGTGCCCGCGAAGCAGCCACTCGAGGAGGATCGCTTCGGCCCGCTCGTCGAAGCCGACGATGACGAGCTGCGGGCCGTGCCGGGCCTCATCGGGGTGGCGGACCCGGCCCGGAGGGAACCGCGACAGAATGTTCTTCGCTTCGAGCGCAGGGAGCGAAAAGAGGCGGTACGGGAGGCGCTCGCCGTCCCCGGTGCCCGCCGACGACGGGTGGGCGGTGAGGCGGTCGGCGAGCGCGCGCCAAAAGTGGGGGCGAAGCAGGTGCCCGCGGGTGGTGGGGGTTCGAGCGGACGCCGCCCAGATGGCCTTCCCGATGGCGCCGAGCGCCGCGTCCTCCCCAGCGCGGTCGGCGTCTTCGAGTGCATCGACCCAGCGATCGACGCCGCTCATCCCTGTCCCTATATTTCGCTTTGCGTTCAAGAACTGCGCCATCTTGTCGAGGGTGATTTCGTCATCGTCGTTCACGAAGAGGAGGCAAGCGGCCACCTCGACCCCGGTGCGGGCGGCGAGCCGCGCCCAATCGGCAGGTTCCTTCGGGGCCGGCACCCAAACCGGCAGGACATGGCGGTGGGCGACCCACTCGGCCCGACGGGTGAGCACCTGAAGGATGCGCCGGGCCCCGGGCGCGCCCTCGAAGAACCCTCGATCGAGGAGATAGGCAAGGCGCGCTCCGCCCCCGAACACGACGACGTGGCCCCCACGTCGAACCCAGAGCGCCCGCTTTATCCTTCGCGCGGGCAGGGGCGCGAGGGCGACGGCGAGGGCCGCCGCGCCCGCCCAAACCAGCCCCCAGCGCGCCCACCCGGCGCCCGCGGCCGGCACATCGCTTCGGGACAGAGGCAAGAGCACGAGCCGAAGCGTGGTCTCGATCGCCTTCTGCCCTTCGTAGGCCGAGTCGCCGTAGGGCACCGTTTCGACGACGAGGCCGCGGGCGGTGGCAAGAAGCCAAGACATCAGGACCACCGAGCCAGCGACCAGGGCGCGAAGGAGGGTCGACATGGGGTGTGCCCCGTAGGCTAGCATCCGCGCGGTGGGCGGTCCAAGAACCGTGCGTGCGGGGGCGGGCCTGGCGCTGGTCCTCTGCGCTTGCGAGGCCGCGAGCCCGCCGCCGGGCCCGCCGGTGGCCGAGACGCCGCCGCCCGAGGCACCGGGGCAGAGGCGCGGCCTGCTCGTGGCCGTCGGCGCCTATCCGCCCCGCTCGGGCTGGACCAAGCTGGACGGACCCCCGAACGACATCGCCTTGCTCGAGCCGCGGCTTCGGCGCCTCGGCTTCGAGCTCAGCACCCTGTGCGACAACGGCACGACCCAAGACGGGAGGTCCTGCGACGGCCCGGCGACGAGGGCGGAGATCACTCGGCGCTTTCGGGAGGAACTTGCGAAGCTTGGGCCAAGCGACGTGGGGCTCTTCTTCTTTGCCGGTCACGGCGGCCGCATCGAAGATACGAACGGGGACGAAGAGGATGGATTCGACGAAACCCTCGTCCCCTTCGACGTCAGCGAAGCCGGCGAGATCATCGACGACGAGATTGGGGCCTGGATCGCGGAGTCGACGACCGGGCAGCTCGTGTTTCTGCTCGATAGTTGCCACTCCGGGACCGCGCATCGCGACGGGGCGGGCCGCGGCGTTCGGACCGGGCCGAGCCGGGCTCCGCCGAGCAAGGAGATCAGCGCGCTCGTCCAGCTCGAGCTGCGGCAGCCGGGGCGGACGATGGTGGTCTTGACCGCGGCGAAGGCGGGAGAGAGCGCGCGGGAGCTCCCGCCGCCGCTGTGGGACGACGCGGTGGGGAAAGGTACGGTGGGGGTGTTCACGGAGGCTTTTGCTTCGGTGCTCGACGCCGGCTTGCCGAGCAGCTGGCAAGCGGTACGGGACCGCATTTCGGCGCGCCTCGCGGCCCGGGGCATTCGGGATCAGACGCCGACGCTCGAGGCCACGGACGCTCGGCTCGCGCCGTTTCGGTTTCAGGCAGGGGCCGCCAGCACCGGCCTTCTTCTTGGCGCCTGCCGGAGCAAGGCGCCGCCGTGCGCGGGCGCCGTGAACGTCGGGAAGCTTCATGGTGTTTGGCCCGGTTCGCGCCTTGCCCTCGACGAGCACGAGGCCACGGTGACCGAAGCCACCGCGCATTGCGCCTGTGTCGAGGGTATGAAGGGAGAGCTTCGCGCGGGGGTTCGGGCGCGCCGGATCTTGGCCCCAGGCGACATCCCTACGGGCCAGATCAGGGGTGACCCTCAGCGGGCCGAAAGAGCCCTTGCCCGGCGGCGCGCCGAGCGAATCCTCATGCTCGAAGGGGGTGGATGGCTCGATCTGCGCGTGGCCGGTCGGCTCGAGACCGGTGCCGTGGCGGTCACGGCCACGGTCCCTTTCGAGCTCGAGCTTCGGGTCCGCGATCAGGCTCGCGCCGAGGTGGTGATCATCGAGATCGATGAAGACGACCGCATTCGCATCCTTCGGCCCCGGCCCGAATCGGGACGAACCAGCCTCGAGGTGTCCAGCGGTCGATGGGTTCGGGTGCCGGGGCGGTTCCGCATGAAGGACGAGCGGCCCGTGCGCCTGCGGGCCGTCGCCGTTCACGGCGGGGAGGGGCTCGACCTGCGGCCCCTTGCCGATGAAACCTTTCGCAGCGGCCCATCGAGCCCGCTGACCGAGCTCCTCGGGATCGGATCGGGCAGCAGAACGCAAGCGGTCGAGCCCCCGGCGTGGGCCGCGGCCACGCTCGTCCTCGAGCGCCACGGCGCGCGGCCCTGAGGCCGGCGCCCGGCGGGCGGGAGGTCCGCGACCTTGATCAGCTCGGGCCGCGGGTGCCCGGGTAGTGGGTCGCGAGGTCGGTGTGAACCAGGGCGGCGACGTCTCGAATCACGGAGGCCCGGGTGGTCAACCAATGCGCATAGCGTTCGGCTCGCGCCTCCCGCTCGATGATCCCCACCATCACGTAGGGGAAGCCCGGCGCCTCGACGATCCCGAAGTCCCCGCAGAGTCGCGCCGTGGTCCCGGTCTTGTGAGCGACCTCGACGGCTTCCCCCGCCGGCTCGATCCGGCTTCGCCGCGATGAGGCCATCAGCGTCAGGATCACGTCCGACGACGGGAGCTGTCGGTGCCAGAGGGCGCGGGCGAAGCGCACGTAGTCGCTCGCCGAGGCGCGGTTTTGGTAGGTTCGTCCGTCCTCGGGGATCGACTCCACGATCGAAGTCGCTCGGAAGATCGATGGGTAGTGGCGAGACAACAGGGCCTGCACCTTCGACGGGCCGCCGACCCGCTCCATCAGGTGGTTGGTGCTCGGGTTGTCCGACCACACCAACATGAGCCTGAGCCACTCCGTCGCCGCCGAATCCCAAACGAGTCGGCCCGCGTTCACCTCGTGGGCGTAGGCGAGGGCAACGAAAGGCTTGACCATGCTCGCGCTCTGCATCGGCTCGTCGGCGTTGATCGCGACCCAGGCCCGGTCATCGTGCAGGGTGTAGACGAACCACGCCGTGCGCTCGCCCTCCTCGACCCGTTCGCCCCGGCCGCGCTCCTGCTGGATGAGATCGTTGACGCGATGCCGGAGCTTGGTGTCGTTCGCGGCGGGCAGATCGGGGAACCCTCCCTTGGTTTCGGCGGCTGCGGGGCGCTTCGGTGCCGGCGCGGGTTTCCGCGCCGTGGCTGCGTCCGGGATTCTGCGGTAGCCGCGGTCCGCGATCACCACCGCGAGGGGCTCGTTGGTCTCGAAGCGCCTCGACAGGAGGCGCTGATGGGCCCGCGCGACCTGCTGGGCCACTTTGGCATCGGTGCCGCTGCGGTCGTAGATGAGGCCATAGTAGGCCGCTCCCTTGACGACCTGGAGGTTTTGCGCGACCCGGGGCCCGAGGACCTCTCCCACCACCTCTCGGTACTCGAGCACCGCCTCCCGGTTTCGAGACCAAAGGTAGGAGATATCGAACGAAGGCTTCGCCGCCCACGCGCGACCGGGGACCACCCAGCCTGCGGCGATGGTTCCGGATCCAAGGAGGAACTCTCTTCTACGGCTGTTCATCGCGCAAACTCCCGCTTCTACGTCGTCACACCGTCCGCCCAGGACGGCAAGCCGTGGGCGACACCATTTCGAGGGCGAACGTCCACGATGGTGTCGGCCCCGTCGCCGGGGACGTCCGGCCCTGGGGAGGCGAGCCACTTCCGGAGCTCCAGGTAGGTGATCTTGTCGAACTCGAAGCTCAGCTTGCCCTCCGCCTTCGAGCCCTCCGCCGTCACGGTCCGTACGCCAGGTTCGTGGATCTTTTGCCAACTGACCAGCCACATCGCGAGAGGATCCCAGGGATCGAGCTTCACCGTCCACAGCTCGCCGTCCTTCGTCTCGGCTGCCGCGAGCACGTAGGCCGCCTTGAGGGAGGTGCGCTCGCGCATCAACTGAAGGATCAAGTCGGAGCGCAGCGCCGAGCTTGTCCCCGTCTTCTCGGCCGCGACGCGCGCCACGACTTCGAAGCCGGCGCTGCGGTCGAAGCCCTTCCCGAGGTGTTCTGCTCGGCCATGCACCTCGTAGACGTCGGCGCTGCCGTGGTCGTGGGATTTCAGGCCGAGCAGGCCGAGTCCGCGCACGACCTTCGAACGGATGCCCTCGTTTTTCTCGAGTCCGAGGATCAGACCCTCCTCCTCGAGCGCTCGCTTGAGTTGTTTCAGGAAGTCGAAGACGGGTCGGTCCTCTTTGCTCGGTTCTTCGGCGGTGACATGGGGAACCGCGATGTACAGGCGATCGCGGTACGGGATGAGGCCGAGGGAGGTGATGCGCTCGTATTCGGCTCGAATCACCCCGGCGTGGCCGTCGAGGAAATCCTCCGGCCGTCGCTCGAGCGCGGTCGCCGGGTCGATGGCCTCAAAGCTCGGGCCCACGGACTCGACGATGGCGTACATGCGGGCGGCGTTGCTGCGAGCGTGGGCGCGACCGAGGAACCCGATGAGAACCGAGATGATGAGGATCCAGGCGTCGACCAGCACGCCGAGGGCCAGGGGCAGCGCGTAGTCGGCGGAGAACAGTTCGACCGCCGCCTTTCCGTTCGGCTTGGCCAGCCCGAGCGCGACGAGCCCGGCCGAGTAGATTTTCTTGATCGCGTAGGAAGGATCTTTCGGGTCGCCCACCAGCGGGACGTCGTCCGGGAGCGGGGGCAGCTTGGCGTCGAGAACGCTCCTCAGGGCCGCGATGGTCTTGTCGTCGCCACAGGCTCGGTTCGGGCCGGAGAAACCGGCGTACTCCGGGTCCTCGGGAAAGCCCTTCTTCTCGAAGCTCAGGTAGCTCTCGATCTTCTCGTCCTCGTTGGCGCTTCGCGTCGGCGAGTACTTGTCCTCGAGCTGCTGGCGGAACGCCCGCACCTTCTCACGGAGGCTTCTCAGCTCGGCCGAGTCGGCGACCATCGCCTTGCCCAGCTTCCCTTGGAACTCGGCGATTTCGACCGAAAGCTCGCGAAAAGCGGCGAGCGCGGTCTGGAAGTTGGCCGCCAGCATGTCGTACCGCGCCGCCTCCCACGTCCGCTTGGCATAGGCTGGGCCCTTCCCCCTGCCCTTCGGCAGTTTCGGGCAGGTGCCACCCGAGCCCACCTCCTCCGTATCCGCCCAGGCTCGGGCCGAGGAGGCGAGCTCGCTCAGCGCTTTGTGGCGTCGTTCCATCGCCGCTTGTCGGCTCGCGGCCGCCTGACCGAGCTTGTTGCCCACGGCGCCGATCTCATCCCGGACGAAGTCTCGGCTGGCGAGGAGATCGAAGTAGAACGCTGCGCTGAACAGGGTCGAGATCGTCGCCGAGATCCCCCACACGGCCAGCGCCCCGAAGAAGACGCGAACGCTCCCCGGGCGACCCACCAGCCTCGCCCCAAACAGGATGAGGCTCTGAATGACGGCGGAGAGCACGAACGCCATCGGCGCGGCGACGATCAGGCTGTCGGCATCCCTCATCAAGTTGAGGATGCCGAGCGCGGTGGTCACGAAGCTCAGCGCTCCGAGGACCTTCGTCGCATGGGTGAGGCTCTGGGCGTTCTTGATGTGCATGGTCATTTTCCTATCTCCCGGCCAAGAACCATCTCGAGGATGGGCGCGACCAGTTCAGTGACATCGCTGCCGTACACACAGGGGCCGACCGAACGGGCTTCGCCCTTCGGACGAACTTGAGCGACATAGCTGTAGAGCCGGCCGTCCGCGGTCTCGATGGCGCCGGCCAGGGTGGCATTCTCGGTGGGCGGGCGCATCCCAGAGCTCCCTTGGCGCTCCTCGGAGGAGGTGGTCCCCGTCTTCGCGATGTGCCACCGAATCCGGGGATCCCGCTCGGCCGCGTAGCGACCCATCCCAGCGTAGGCGGTTCCCTTGACCTCCTTGCCGAAGCCAGAAACGAGCTCGAGTGTGGCGCCGAGGGCATCCCGCACGAAGCGGCGATCGGCGGGCCGGTCGAGCAGCGCGGCGACTTCTTGGCAGCCCGCGTCGAGGACCACGGGATCGATGACGTCCCCGTCCCTGCTTCGAGCGGCCACGACGATTCCGGGTCGGCATCGGCCCCCCGAGCGCCCGGCGAGCGCCATCCCGACCGCCTGCAGCGCGCGATGGATGGTCCGCGGCGAGCCGTAGAGGTTGCCCATCGGGATATCGATGACGGGGTTGAAGTGGGCCTCGGGCCGGGCGAACTCGAAGAGCTCGATGAGCGCCTCGACCCGGTCGCGGCCCCACCGGCCCTGTCTCATCCGCCACATGAGGGCCAGGTTGTCCGAGCCGCCGAAGGCCTGTCGCGGGGTCACGACGTAGCGCTCGCTCGGCTGGGTGGAGCCGATGTTTCCGTCGTAGTTCGCGAAGACAGCGGTGTCCTGCGGCGACCGCTTCTTTTTGCGGCGCTGCTGGAAGTATCGGGTCGGCGTGCACCCTCGACCGGCGCAGTCGCCCTCTTCGGCGGCGAGCAGCGCGACCAGCAGCTTGCCGATCGAGCCGATCTTTCGGTTCTCGCGCTGGGGGTCGTAGTCCCAGGTGGGCCGGCCGTCCCGCAGGTTGAAGCCGTGGTACACGGGCACGTCGAGCTCTCGGTCCGTATAGTAGGCGACGATGGTCCCGGTCTCGTCGGCGACGGCGAGGCTCAGCGAGGAGCGGTCCCGGGCCATCCGCTCGCCAGCCGGGCCGACCCTGCAGGCTCCGCCGCGAGATTGGCGGGCGCGGGCGGTCCGGACCAGCCGATCGTGCCCGTTGGCGAGCACGTCTCGTACTCGACAGTGGGTATCGAGGTCGATTCCCAGTTGGATCGACGCGAGCTCGTCGACCCAGCGGTCGCTGCCGAAGCGGTCCTGGAGCTCGCGGACCGCCTCCACCAGGGCGTCCCGGCCAAGCTCGATGGCCCGCTGGTCAGGCTTCCAGCTCGACGAGAAACGTTCGCAGCTGCGACCGGACCGGGGCGAGGGGGCCGGCAGCGCCCTCAACCGAGCGAGGGCCGCCTCGAGCTCGTCCGAAGTGATCTCGTCGCGCGCCCTGATGCGTTTGAGCCCGAGCTCGGCCCGGTCGCGGACCTGCGCCCAGAGCTTCTCGCTCGGCTTCTCGGGGATGCGGTAGCGGACGGCCGCGGCCAGCACGGCTTGCTCGGCCAGGTCGAGTTCCGCCGGTCCCTTGTGGAAGAGGACGTGGGCGGCAAGCTCGAGGCCGTGGAGGTTGGAATGCAGCATCGGCGTGTGCGTGGCGAACCAACGAGGGAGATCGTCGCCCGTCAGGTGTGCAAGCAGCGGGGCGTGCAGGAGGTCGCGAAGCTTGCGGAGCAGCAGGGAGAGGCCACGGGCGTCGGTGTCGACGTTGATGGTCTTCGCGAGTTGCATCTCGAGGCTCGAGCCTCCACGAACGACTCTGCCGTCGAAGAGATCGAGCACGATGCCGGCAAAGCCCCCCCAGTCGATGCCCGCGACGTGGCGGAACGTGCCCCGGTGGCTGTCCTCGAGGGCGACGACCATTTGCCACCACCGCTCGGGGACCTCGCGGGCTGGGGCGGACAGGTAGGGTCCTTCTGTGCGTCCGACCACGGACGGGGGAAGGATTCCGAGCAGCTCACCCTTTTGGTCGAAGACGAGCGGGAAGCTGCGCGCGCGGACGTTCTCAGCGTAGGCGAGTCCGAACTCGATGCCGCCGACCGCGAGGTGGGTGGGGGCGGCAGCCAGCACCGCAGGGGCGAAGAGATGGGCGAGCTGGGCCCCTCCTCTGAGGACCGCGACCACGATGAGCGGTGCCGCCAAAACGAGCATGGGTCGAAGAGGCCCCTGCCGCCGGACGGGTCGGCTCGCTCGCTCGAGCGAGTGCACGAAGCTTCGGAGGTCGTCGCGCGGCCCGCGGAGTTGTCGAATGAAGACGTTCATGATGCGCGCTCGGGAGACCCAACGAAGAAACCGGCGCGAGTCTTGAAGAAACCGTCTCTTTTTGCGCCACGCGTCTGAAGAGAGCCGCTACCCGCCCAGCGCCCGGGTCACCGCGGTGGCGCGAATGCCGGCGTCGATGTACTCGAGCAGGGACCGGTAGCGCTCGCTCCCCACGGCCTCGTACACCCGCGAGAACGCCTGCTCCGAGAGCCCCTCGGGGAGGCGCCGTGGATCGGGCATCAGGTCGGCGTCGGCGGCGAGGGGCTCGGCCCAGCGGTCGATCAGCTTGCGGGCGAGGGCGGGGGAGGCGAAGGCGCGCTCGGCGTGTTCGGTCCCCGCCCGATCCGCGGCGAGGTCCGCGAAGCTGAAGCCGGAGCCACCTTGGCTGTCGGTGACCTCTTTGGAGAGGCCCACGGCGTCGGCGAAGCTGCGGTCGCCCCATGTCACCAAGAGGAAAGACACCAGGTAGTGCTTCGCGAGGTCGCCGCGGTTCCAGAGCGTCAGCTCTCGGGGCGGCACCGCCGGGAACTCGACGCCCAACAGATCGTTCAGCGGGATGCCCACCGCGTGGAAGGTCAAGACCAGCACCGCCGCTTGCAACTCGCGTTGCACGTCATCGCCCGCCCGTGCCTTCACCAGCGCGAAGTAGAGCGGGAGGATCGTGCGCAGGGGCAGCGGCCGCTCCGAGCGGGTGGCGGAGAGCACCCGCGCGAGCCCGTCGCGGTAGTCCCGCACCCGCTCGGTGCTCAGCTCGCCGAGCATGGCGAAGCGGCCCACGCCCCGCAGCTCGTGGGCGAGGGGCTCGGTCCAGCGGAAGCGCACCCGGAGCTGCCCCTCACCGAGCTCGAAGGTCTCCACCGCCTCCAGCGCGGCCCGGGCGCGGCCGGAGGCGCGGGCGTAGCGGTGGTAGCCCTGGTCGAAGAGGGCTTGGGCGATCACCCGGGGGACGGGCAGGGCGCCGACCTGCACGTCCGAGAGTTCCGGCGCCTCGGGGCTGCCGCGAACGGTGGCGCGCACGTTGAGGTATGGGCTGAGCTCGGGCCAGGGAGACACAGCGGAGAGGTGGAGGATCGCGGCCGACGAGCCCAAGGTCGCGTGTACGCCCAGGCCGGAGAGGCGCCGGGTGGCTTCGATGGCCAGCGCCTCGACGTCGGCCGCAACCATCTCGACCTGAATCAGCTCGCCGACCTGCCGGCGCCGCGGATCGCCGAGCTTCTTCAACAGCGCGCGCAGGCGGAGCGCATGCTCGTGGTCGCCGGCGGCGGTGAGCGGGACCTCGGGCTTCTCGGAGCGCATCAGCCGCCAGGCCACCACCGGGATCCCGAGGCCGAGGAAGAGGAGCACCACGAGCGCCCGCCCGAGCCATCGCATGCCTTGGCGCTATCTCGCGCCGAGGGGCGGAGTAAAGGCGCCTCGCGGCGGCGGCGTGTTCTGGTGACGGCCGGTCCAGGGACCTCCCCCTATGCGCTTTCCGCTGCGGAGAAAGATCCGGGGCTCGCGCTCGGGTATTCAGCGCGATCGCCGCCGCCGAAGCCGCGCTCGCTGGCCTGTAGGGCCGGCCCCAGGGGCGGGTCGCTGCGGCACCCCCCTTGGCGCGGAGGAGCGAAGGGCGTAGGGATACGGCATGTCGGTGAGCCTCGAGTACCTCGTGCCGGAGAAG
>DAIQNR010000109.1:0-17181 GCA_036788295.1 Myxococcota bacterium | reverse complement strand
AACCGAGGGAACGGCAAGAGGGTCAACCCGTCCGGACGAGCAGGAAACGCCTCCGGCGGGTTCTGCCCAAGAGGGCGGCGAGCCGATCCTGTCCAGAGTGACCGGATTGTCGGGGCTGGCACTTGCGGACGGTCCCGACCGTGCCCATGGTGTCGCCATGCATAAAGGGACAGGTGGAACCGTCCGCGGCCTCGTGGCTCTCGGTCTCCTGACGGCAGGGTGCACCGGGCGGCCGATGGGACTGCGCCTGCTCGAGGCCCCGGTCGAACTCGGCCCCGGTGACACGGAGCGGATCGCGGTCCAGGTCGTGGACGATGACGGAGCCCCTGGGCACGACCGACGGGTCGACTTTTTCAATCTCAAGCAGCAAGCCAGCCGCCTCGTCACGAGGGAAGGGAGCCTGCGGATCGAATCGAACGCTCGGATCGAGCGGAGGTCCCGGACCGCGGACGTCCACGGCGCGCTGATCGACGGCGTTGCCGACATCGACGTCGAAGCCTTGGCCACCGGCACCAACGACCGCATCGAGGTCCTCGTGTGGCTCGACGACGCCGATCCAAACGCTGAGGGTGAACCTCCACCAGCGATCGTCGTGCAGGTGGCGAGGACGTCGACCAATGCGATGTGAAGCCCGCGTCGCCATGTCCGGCTTCATCGTCCTCCTGGGGGCAACCACGCATGCGGAGACAAGCGTTCCGCCGCTTTCGCAGCCGGTCCGCGTCTCCGAGAGCGCGGCTGTGATCATGCAAGACAAGTGGCCGTCGCCCGATGCCAACGTCGCGTTCGAGATGGTCAGACTGGTCAATGGGTCCGAGGTAGCCATGGCGGTTCAGGACAACGGTACCCAGTGGCGCATCACCTTGCCGACGCTTCCCGGACCGGGCGAGAGACTCCGCTTTCGTTACACCTACGTCGTCCGGTTGAACGACGACAAAAAGAAGACGCTGAAAGAGAAGATCGACGCTTTCGTCCTCGAGACGGCGAGCATTGTGGCCGAAGCGTACGTCCGTAGCCGCACGGTAGAGGACCCTCAGCCGAAACTCGGCGAGTCGATGGAGAGGCTGCTCGAGAGGAACCCAGGCCTCGACCAGATCTTCGTCGGCGGTGACGGTGCGGTTCCTTTGCGGACGCGGGTGCTCGAACGGTTGGGCTTTGAGCGCGACGAGAAGAAGCGATGGACCTTGGCGGGTGCCGGCAGACTCAACGAGGCTTGGTCCAACCTCGAGAGGTCAGATCTATCTGCCGCCATCACCGCCCAAAACGGCCTATCGCAATCTTCCACCGTCGGGGTCGCCAAAGACTGCACGGACGCGGTGGAGAAAGCGAAACCAAGAGACCAACAGGCGCCTCCTCCGGCCCCCATCAACCGCGTTCTCACCGCTTGCCTGGATTCCTTGGCCAAAACGGGGACGGCAGCTCGGGCGCTCCTCCCTTCGGCCGCTAGCGTCCTCCAGGGGGATGCGCTGGACCCCAAAATGGCCTATTCGAAGACTAGGCTCGGCCGTGCGCTCGAGTCCGTGGCGACAAAGAGCATTAGCCGTCGCCGCGACTTCGCCGCGGCGGTCTGGGCGGCTCGGGAGCGCCACGCCTACTTGGTCCAGGAGGTCTGGATGAAGTCTTTCCAGGAGGTCCGGATGAAGTCTTTCCAACTCGACGAGCTGGTCGAGAAGCTCGAAAGCGAAACTCTCGCCGGGACCGCAAACTTAGAGGACAAGCAGGATCGGCGACGCTGGGAGTTCACGACGGGGGTGCTCTACAGCTTCGAGCTCGATGACGTGGTTGCGCCTCTCATTGCCAGCGTGTGCCCGTGCGGCTGTCTGCGGGCGGACGAGCCCTATCCGGGAAAAGAGAACTTCTGTCGCACGGTCGGGCTCGACTTCGGAATCGTAGCCGCGACTCT
The DNA here is from genome assembly GCA_036788295.1 of Myxococcota bacterium. GTDB lineage: Bacteria > Myxococcota > Kuafuiibacteriia > Kuafuiibacteriales > Kuafuiibacteriaceae > JAHQVK01. Next base: position 15,281 of record DAIQNR010000109.1, on the reverse strand, counting down.
CGATGCCCGTGACCCGCGCTCAGGCGAGCTTGCGTTCGTGCTGGGGGCAAGCTGGAACCCTTTGTCGGTGCTTCGCGTTTCGGGGGGGGCGCATCTATACGAAAACCGGCTGACCCAGCAGTGGGGGGCATCGCCCTACCTCGGCCTCACCGCCGACCTACTCGCGGCGGCAGCGATCCTGGCGCCGCTCGGCATCAAGCTACCAGCGCTCACCATGACGACCGATGATAGGGACAAGGAGAACTAGCGATGTCTCTGACCATTACCGTACCCAACGGGATCAAGCGAGGAACGGCCTTCAGCATCGAACTCACGAGCTCGCAGCCTGAAGACGAAGTGGAGATTCGCCTCGAGGACGACCGTGGGCCTCTCAGCTTCACCGTCAACGGCGAGTCGGTCAGGGTGCACACGATGACGCTGTTCCGCACGGGAAGCGTGACCGTCGAGGCGTGGCAAGATCGCGGCCGCGCCCAACTGACGATTCAGGCCCGCGCCGTCGTTTGGACGAACCGCACCGTTCCCGTCCTTCCGTAGGCCCGCAACGGCGAGGGAAGGAGGGGAGAGGAAATATGGGTTTGTTCGAGTGGCTTTCGCTGTTGCTGCGGCACTGGGGGCAACTGCTCGCGCTCTTGGTGCTGGGGCTCTCGATGCTGGGGCTCATCGGCAAGGGTTTGGGGGTGTTTCACCTCTTTCGAGACGACGATGAGATCTTCGGCGGCGAGGAGCGGGGCGGGATCGAGAGCCGCTTTGCCCGCTGCGGCGACCGCGACGGCGAGCGGGAGCCGGAGCGTCGGACGGGAGCCGCGGCGTGGGTTTCGCGCCTGTTCGCGAGCCCGGCCTATTGGTCGGGTGCCGGCTGGGTGGCCACGACCGGACTCATTCATCTCATGGTCGCGACCGGCCCGGCCGCCGAGGCTTCCTCCGAATCGGGAGCGCTCCGGTTCGGGCCGGCGCCCCAGGAGGCGACCCTGCTCGTGCTCTCGGCCGCCGTGCTGGCGAGCGTTCTCATCTCGGTTCGGCACATGAGCCACCCGCGGTCCGATCTTCGGCCCTGGAGTGCGCGGCGCCGCTGGTCCGAGCCGCTGCGCGCCGGCCTGGGCGGGCTGTCGGCGCTGCTGGCCGTTCTTTTGGTGCAGATGGCGTCGGGGGCGGTGGGCGCCGCCGCGGGGCCGACCGGGGCCGCGGCGGCGAGCGCTGTTCCTTTTGCGGCGGGGGTGGCCTGGGTGTTCTCGCGGCCCAATGCGCTTCCCTGCGTCTCGATCTTTTCGCTGGCGGTGATCGTCGTCCTCGCGTTCGAGGCGCTGGCCCGGCTCGGCGGTCCGGCGGCGCAGCTCTTGTGGATCGGCGCGTTCATCTGGATTTGGCTCGCGAACGGCCGTTTTGCGAAATACCGGCTGCCGGGGTTCGAGTCGCTCTACGACGTGCGCTCCGACCCGCGCTCGGCGCCGGTGGGCGGGACGCCGGGCGGGCATGCGCAGCGGGTGAAGCCGCTCGATGCGCTTCAGACGTGGCATGCCAAGGTGGCGCGCTCGCCGGAGGAAAAGCCCATTTTGGTGCTGTTCGCGACCTCGGGCGGGGCCTATCGGGCCGCCTTTTGGACGAGCCTGATTCTGGACCGGCTCATCGCGGGCAGCCGAGAAGAAGAGCCGCGCTGGCCGGGGCTCGACCAAAACACTCGGCTGGTCACCGGCGCCTCGGGGGGGATGGTGGCGGGAGCCTATTTCGTCGCGATGAGCGCCGAGAACAAGCTGGAGGAGGGCGTGACCTGCCGCATCATCGGCGACACCCGCCGCGCCCTTCGCAAGAGGAGCCAGCGCCAGCACCCGATCGGGCGCGACAGCCTGTCGCCCGTGATGCACCAGATGGTTCGCAGCGACCTGTGGCACTCGTTCATCCCGTCCTCCCCCAGGTGGGATCGGGGCCGGATGCTCGAGGCCCAGTGGGAAACGCTGAACCGCAGCTTCGAGACGCTGCGAGAGGGCGAGGAGGCGGGTCTCGTTCCCTCCCTCGTCTTTTCACCGATGCTGGTCGAGAGCGGAGCGCTGGCGCTGATGAGCAACCTGGACCTCGGCGCGCTCCGCCGGCGCAGCACGCGCATCCACGACAGGCCGGACGCCGAGCTGGATGCCTCCGTCGAGGTGCTCGACCAGTTCGAAGGCACGCAGGCGAAGGTGACGCTGGCCACCGCGGTGCGCCTGAGCGCAACTTTTCCTTATATCTCTCCGGCGGTGTCGCTGCCGACGCGCGTGGACCGGCGGGTGGTGGACGCAGGATACTTCGACAACTACGGCATCGACATCGCGAGCGGCTTTCTGGAAGATCCGGACGTGCGGGACTGGGTGCAGGCCAAGTGCGCCGGCGTCGCGATCATCGAGGTGCGCGCTTTCGAGGGGCAGCCGCTGACCCGACGGCCGAGCGCGCTGGCGCGGGCCTGGCATTTTCTGACCTCGCCGCCCGAGGCGCTGTTCAGCGCGCGCCGCGCCAGCCAGGTTTTCCGCAACAACCAGCAGCTTCGGGCCCTGGTGGACCGGTTCGGCCGCGCCGAGGGGGCCGCGGGCGATTTCCTGCGCGTCTTCACCCTGGAGGCGGTCAGCGACGTGTCGATGAGCTGGTACCTCCGGCTCGACGAGCTGGAGGCGCTGGAGGGGCTGCTGAACGAGCCAAGCCCCGAGGAGCGGGACTCGGCCCAGGCCACCGTCAAGAGCTGCGGCGGCCGCGAGGGGTTCGTCGCCGCGCTGCAGGCAGGCGACCCCGCCGCGCGACGGGCCCGCTACACGCTGCAGCGCCAAGCGATCGCGAGCGAGCTCGCGGCGCTGGAGGCGTTCTGGAAAGAACCTTCGGGCCCCGACCCGCGCGAGGCCGCGCCGCTGCCGACGTGGCTCGCCGCAGCGACCCAAGGGCTGCACCTCTCCAGCTACGACGACTCAGACCGCAACGACAGCTGAGCGTGGCCGAAGTGCAGGCGCTTCTCGAGAGATTGAGGGAGACCGCCCAGCGCGGGAAAGCGCGCGTGCGCTCGACAGGCCCCGTGGCCATGGTAACGGCGCCGCGCATCCCTGTCCCTCAGCAGCCGGTCGAGGCGGTGTCCGCGTTCGAGGGGAGCGGGTCGAGAAGACCGTAGCGCGCTCGGTTTGGGGCTGGACAGCGCGCCGGAGACCGGCTAACCCGCCCGCGAACGCGTCGGGCGCCCCATGCAGTCCACCCAATCCAACAAGTCCGACGACGGAACCAAGTGGCCGCCGCTTGACGGAAGCGCCGCACAGGAGACTCGATCCATGCATCCACACTTCTCGGGTTGCTCCCTCAGGAAACCCATGGCCCTCGTCCTGGTGGGTCTGTTCGCCGCGTTCTCGGCTCCGAGGCCGGCTCAGGCCACCGTAACGCGGGTCTACACCCTCGGAGGGATGAACCGCTTCATCCTCGACGACGCGAACCGGTTCATCTACCCCCATGCGATCAGTCGGTACAGCAATCTCTTCTACGTGGACCTGTTCGGAGCGCAGCCGTCCCGGAGCTTCTCCGCGCCGGGCTCTCGGCGGCAGCTCGCGAACCAGGTCACGACCGGTGGCAACCGGCTGTCCGGACAGTTCTCGCCCATGCTTCAGGCCTTCGATTCGGCGGACATGGTCCCGGTGCAGTTCTCCGCCGGAGGCGGCGCCCTGTTCGAGGTGTTCGGAGGTCTCTCCCTGGGGCTCCATTTGTCGGATCACCAGACGAACGTCGTGCCGCGGTTTCTCGAGCTGCTCTCTTCGGCGTCCGCCTCGGACCCTCGCAACCCAGGGTTCGTCGAGCCGGGTCGCGTCCAGGGGACTTCGAACCGCAAGCTCGACGTGTTCGCCGCCTACGAGCTCGAGAACCTCGCGAGGTTGGGGCTCTTGATCAGCTACGGGGATTCGAGCTTCACGAGGACGCCCTTCGAGGGCGAAGAGGGCCCTCCGGACCAGAACGGGGAACCCACCCAGCGGTTGCGCGATGCCTTCGGCAGCAGCGAGTTCGGCTTCGTGGTCTCCGGTGAGCTGACGGTGAGCGAGGCTCTCGCCATCGAAGCCGGAGTCGGCATGAATTTCCATGGCTTGACCTACCGCCCCAACAACTTCTCGGACCTCCTCGATGGCGGCGGTGGACTCGAGTTTCGGGCCGACGCCCGGGCCCGGCTGAAGCTATCCAAGGAGTGGGAGCTGGTCCCCGCCGTGAGCTTTCGAACGCTCAACGTCTCTGGCTCGAACCTCGGCAACTACAACACGCTCCTCCCGTTCGAGGGCGAGGATCTGAGGGAGGTCATCAACGTGGCGTTTGGCGAGACGCTCATCGACGTGGGGGTCGCGGCCCACCTCTCGCCGGTCGAGCGCATCGACTTCTGGGTCGCGGTGGGATTTCAGCACTTCGACTACTTCGAGGAGCTCGCTGCCAACGAGCCGAGCAGCGGCCCACCTACGGACCTCTTTCGGTTTCGGGACACCCTGCTCGCGCTCCCCTACCTCCGCCTCGCCATCGAGGCTCGGGTGTTCGATTGGCTCGACTTTCGGGCCGGCCTGGTGAAGTTCGTGCAGGACTTCAGCACGACGCGCCGGGCCGAGAACTCGGGCGACCCCTCCCTGGAGGAATCGAGAAGCCAGGATGCCCCGTTCTTCGACTACTTCCTCGGACTGAAGGCTCACCATGAGGGCTTTTTCCTCGATTTCCAGGTGAACCCGAGCTTCTTTCGCAGCGGACCCGACTTTCTGAGCGGTGCGGGGGGCAACGACCTCTTCGTGAACGCGAGCCTCGGCTACACCTTCTGAGTCCACCGGACATCGTTTCGGCGCGGCGGACCTAGATTCGGACCTGTAGCGACAACCGCGCGCCGATTCCCCACCGTACGATGTCTCCAGGGTAGTCCTCCGATGCCTGGCGTACTTGGTACTCGGCTCGCTCTGCCATCCCGTCGAGCCTCAGGTCGAGCGAGCGCCCGTCGAAGTTCTCGAACAGCCGGACCCGCATGCCGACCGTCGGGCCGGCCACCCACACCTCCCACCGGGCGACATCCCGCTCCGTGGGTCCCGACTCCACGACCCGTGTCCCGTCGATGAGCCACCCGGTCTCAAACCCCGCGAACAGACGGAACTCGTCGACCCGGAGCAGGTTGAGCCTCGCGCCGAGCCCGAGGCGGGCGGAGTTTTGGAACTCTTCCGACGGGCGCAAGAACGGCTGAACGAACGCGTGCCACGCTCGACCGTCGAGAAACCCATAGACCTCGAGGAAGTCCCACGCCTCCACCCCCAGCCCGAGGGACAGGCCGACGCTGGGCTCACCCCCTCCTGCGTCGAGCGGTCCTCCAAACGTCAGGCCCACGGGGATGTCGAGGGTGAAAAGGAGTGGCCTCAGTGGGTCCCGGACGTCCGGTCCGAAGAGCGTTGCCTCTTCCTGGGGCGCGTCCATCCAATCGGCCCGGTCTTCATCGGCCTTCCGGATCGCTTCGGCCTCCGCGGCGAAGCCAAGGCGGCGAAGGACATCGAGCTGCCCCTGTCCTCCGTCGTCCTCGAGGGCCGGCGGCAGCCCGCGCTCGAGCGCTCGAATGGCGCCCGGCAGGTCGAAGGTGGTCTTCACGCTGCGTGAAACCGACCTGAGCTCCCCGTCCTCATCGACCACGAGCTCGGTGTGCGCCAAGCGGATGTCCGGGATCGAGGCGAGGACCAGCATCACCGCTGCGATGCTCTCTTGCTCGTCCCACCCGAGATCCTCCGCGAGGTATCCGGCGTTTACGCTGTCCACCGAGGTCACGAAGGCGAGGTCCCGGTCGGACCCGAAGGCGCGGAGCAGGTAGCCGGTGGTTCGGGCGCGGGAGGTATCGACGGGAAGATCGGAACCTCCCCCGATCCGGGCGATCGGTACCCCCCCGGCGAGCGCAACCCCCCGCAGCGGCTCCGCGAGCGACGCGGACAGCGCGATGCGCACCGGTGCTCGCCGAGCGTCCCCCGGGTCGAGAAAACACACCATCCCGAGCCGCGTCGCCGTGGCCGGGTCGGCCCCGAAGCGACAGGCCACGGACCACGCGGTCCTGCCGGCGACGGTGAGCAGCATGCGATGGATCATCTCGCCGGAGATGCCGCTCCAGTCGTCCTCGATCGAGATCGCGCCTCCCATGCGGTGGTCCTCCACCAGGAGCCCGTCGAGCTCGTGGCCGGTGGGGTTGCCGGCGAGACGCCCCCCCATGTCGACCTCGCGCATCGAGGACGAGAGCTTCTTCGGGAGCGCCGGGCGCGTCAGCGCGCACCCGATGAGCGTACACCCTATGAGCGCGCACGCAGCGAGCGAGACCACCGACCGCATGGCGGAGCACATACCATGGAACGGCCGTCTCGGCACCTGTGCGCGCGGTCACGGCGGTGCGTCCTCGGGCGGGGTCTTCGCGAGCGCGCCGCTCCCCGTGGGTTCGGGAATGGGGCCGAGCGGTTGCGCGACCGATGGCGCGCCGCGCTCGCCGGGGCGCAGACTCGGCCCCGAGGCAACCCATGAAGCTTCCCCGCGCCGGATATGTCCCGAGCTCCGAGCCCGCGCGAAGCACCGGACCCACGCTGAGCAGGGATGGGTCACCCGCCGCGCCGGAGTCGGAGGGCTGGCAGGAAGTGCAGCGGCGGTCCAAAGAGCGGGTCACGTCCCCGGCGCCGAGGGTCGAGGTGGCTTCGGGGACGAGCGCGTTTTCGACCCGGCTCAGGACCCTGGCGAACGGGAACCGCTTCGCCCCGCTCGGGGACGAGGCCGGGGTGGAGCGAGCGCTCGCCGCGCGAGGCGCGGCGAGGGCCAGCCCCCGCGGCTACACGATGCCGAAGATCGACCTGTTCGGGACGGACGTTCCGGCCCACCTCGACGCCTCGGTCGCTCTCGGTCGGGCCCTCGCCGCCGGGTACCGCGGGTTCGACTGCGCGAGCGCGTACGACAGCCTCTCCGCGCCAGAAACAGGGGGTTCCGGCCGCTGAGCTGTTCGTCGTCTACAAGGTCAAGAGCCCGCCCGACCCCCGCGGCCCGTCCGTGGCGGCGCAGATGGACGAGGCGACGGCGACGCTCGGCAGGCCGCCGGACCTCTGGATGATGCACGAGCTCCCGGAGTCGCCTCGGGCGGCCGACGCGCTCCTGTCGGCGCTCGCTCGCCGGGTAAAGCGGGGACAAGGGCAGGGCATCGGGGTGAGCAACGTGCAAGCCGCGGACCTCGAGCGTCTCTACGCGCGCTCGGTTCAGCTCGGCTGCCCGATCCGGTGCGTCGAGAACCGTTTCAGCCCCTACCACCGGGACGACGCGGTGCGGTCGTTCTGTTCCGAGAAAAACATCCGCTACGTCGGGTACGGGCTGATGGGGAGCACCCAGAAGGGCGCCTGCGTGGACGAGGGGTACGGCGAGCCCGGGCGCTACCTGCTCGCCGCGAAAGACCCCCGGCTCCGCGCGCTGTCCGACCGATGCGGCGTGTCCGTCGGGGAGCTCGTCATCGGGTGGGCGGCGAGCCACGGGGTCTCTTCGGTGCTCTTTTCGACCCGGCCCGAGCGGATCGAGGCGAACCTCGCCGCCGGAAAGAGCGCCCCGAGCGCCGACGTGATGGCTTCGCTCGACGCGGTGCTCTCCCGGATCCCGGAGGCTAGGCTCGAGGCGCTCGAGGCGTCCACGCTGGACCCGGCCCTGAAGGCGCTGTTTCGCGCCCACCCCGATCCCTCCGCGTGGTCGATCCTGGACGCGCTCGTGGCCGTCCCGGCGATCGCGGCGCTCCTGGGCCAGACGGCCGAGTCGCTGGCTTCGGCCGCGCCGCCCACCGAGCAAAGCGGCGCGCTCAAAAACTTCGCCCAAAACCTCGTCCGCCACGTCGCCGACATGCAGTCGGCCGGCTTCGACGACGGTCCGGCGGCGATGATCCCCTCCCTCACCGAGGTCGCCGAGTCCGCGCTCGGTCGCCCCGAAGTGGCCGCCCGCTTCGCCGCCTGGGCGTCGAAGGACGCCACGCTCGGCGGCGGCTTCACCGAGGCGAGCGCCCGCTTTCCCGAGATGCTGGCCCCGCCACCGAGCAGCGAGCCCGAGCTCCGGCTCGACGACGGATGGAAGATCTTCTTGGACGAGAGCTACTCCGAGGAGGTCGCCGCGCCGAAGGCGGGCGAACGCTACGCTTTCTATCGGCTCCATGGCGGCGAGCCGGACATGTTCTCGGCCACGGTCACCAAGACCGCTCCGGGCCGGCTCCGGGTTCAGCGAGACTGAGGCGGCCCCTCAAGAGCTCGCCGCTGCTCGCGTTCGGCGGGAGTGACTTGCGGTCAAGGGCGACGGGCGACGGCGAAGTGGCAGGAGGCCGGGAGGCGGAGCGGCCGGTCGGGTGCGCCTGCCATCTCTTCGAAGGCCTCCATGATTCGCTCGCCGACGGCTTCCCGCTCTGCCGGGCTGCATTCGGCGAGGACCGTCTTGGTCATGGGGTTGTCCTCCATCATGTGCCACATGGCGGCGGGCGTCGGCATGGTCAGGACGGCGTCGAACACCGAGATCTCGATATCGACGAAACCCATCTCCGACAGCTCGCTCGCGAGCCCCTCCTGCGTCGCGATATCGAGCCAGCCCGCGCGCGGGATCTGGGATCGAACCCGCTCTGGCAGCGCCGCGAGCAGAGGACCCATCTGGAGCCGCGCGAGATCGTTGTGTTCAGGGCCCCGCCAGACGGCGGTCGCGAGAATGCCGGCCGAGGCGAGCACGCGCCTCGCCTCCCGCCAGCCGGCGTGGCGGTCGGGAAATAGAAAGATCCCGAAGGCCGAGAAGACGGCGTCGAAGGAGCCGTCCGGATACCCGAGCGCCTGACCGTCCTGCACCTCGCAGAGCACCCCCTCATGGGCCCCGAGGGTCTCGAGGTTGCGGGCGGCGAGCCGCACCATCGCCGAGGAAAAATCGGTCGCGACCACCCGTCCGAGCCCCTTGGGCTGCGCGAGGCCGTGGAGCACCGCGGCCCTCGCGATGTCCCCGTGGCCGCACCCGACCTCGAGGATGCGGGGCGCTGCCGGCAAGCGACCGGCCACGCTCTGAAAGAGCGCGTGCCCGATGTAGCCGGTGAACGGCGTCGCCAGCCGAGCGTACGTCGCGGCGTGGTGGTCCCAGGCCTGCACGGCCGCTTCTTGGTCCATGCCGACATTCCTCCCATCAATCGCAATCCAGTTGCAATAGACTCTCCGCTCGGAGCTGACGACCGTGGGCACGCTGCTCGGCGTCGGGTGGAGCGCGAAGCCGAAGTGGCGGGGGGTGGGTTCAGGGGACGCTGGCGCGCGAAGCCTCGTTGGCAGGGGCCAGGCGTTCCTCGATGGTGCGCGCGAGCGCGTCGAACCCAGGTCTGCCGGGCGAAGCCCAAAGACCGCCGGCCCTGGGGCTGCAGGGCCCGAAGCGCGAAGCGCTGAGGACTATGCAGCATCCAGGAACTCGGCACCGCATCGGTTCACCGCCTGCACGTGGGCGCCAATGGCACCATCCGCCGGCCTGAGCTCGAACATGGGCTTCCTCGCGTCCTGCGAAAGCGGCATCAGGCTCTGGTAGTGCCGCATCACGCCGAGGCAGTGGGGATCCTCCTCGGCAGGGGTGTCGAAGCCGGGCGCCTGCAGGAGGTTCTCGTGGTACTCGACCGGCATCCGCCGCACCCATCGCTGGTAGGCCTTGACCGGGCGACTCAGGCGCATGCCCGTCTGCATGATGAGATATCCAAGCGGGTTCATGCGCCCTTCCGGGAGTTCGAGCCCGCCGTCGGGGCTCCGCTGAAGCCGATCCTGCCAACTCCTGCGCCAGTCGAGCAAGGTGGGCCCCAGGTTCCGCAGGCCTTGCATCGAGAAGAGATCCGGCGCGAGCGGCGTGATGACGTGCGCGGTGGCCAGGAGCGCCGCGCGATTGATGGCACCCAGGTTCGGGCCAACATCGATGAGGACGAGATCGGCGCCGTGCGCCTCCGCCCCACGAAGGCACATCCGGTGGAACGCGGAGAGCGCCCGATAAGCCGCCTCGTCTTTATCCAGCGCGCGCGCCCATGCGTCGGACAGTTTGTCCTCGAAGGTGGACAGACCGAGGTCGCCCGGCACCAAGCCCAACCCGGGGCGCAGCTCCTCGACGTGCGGCGTCTCGAGGTCCCCGATGCCCCGCATGATCGGCCGCACCGCGCCCAGCACGGTGCGTGCGTGCTCCTCGCCCGCGGGCCACAGCTCCTCGAGCCGCTCCTCTGACAGGCACATCGCGGTGAGATTCGACTGCGGGTCGAGATCCACGAGCAGGACCCGCCGGCCGCGGGCGACGAACATGTGCGCGAGGTGGTAGACGAGCGTGGTCTTGCCTACGCCGCCCTTGTTGTTGAAGAACGCGAGCGGCGTCATGCCTCCCTCATGATGACGGAGAAGTTCCCCGGCTGAAAGCTGAACTCGGGTTCGGGGTTGCCGTTGTCACGACAAGCCTTCCTGGCCAGCGGCACGCCGAACCCGAAGCGCTGCACGTAGCCGAGCGCGTGCAGCCCGGCCGCCAAGGTCGGGTTTCTGTAGTCGTTGCCACCGGGCTTTCCGAACATCTCGGGGCTCGCCCGCCCGAAGAGCCCGCCGGGGTTGTGGATTTCGACGCGATCCGAAAACCAGTACCACTGGATGGGCGCGTTGCTGGTCTCATAGTTCCGATGCATCACGGCGTTGCGCAGGAGCTGCTGCAGCGCATCGAGCGGGTAGTCCCGAAGGTTGGCCTCGCGATCCCTCCCTGCGACCTGGGTGCGCACGCGGATGTGGCTCCGCGCGAGGTCGTCCATCTGCCGGAGGACGGTCGGCAGCGGGCCCACGATCTCGCGCCGATCGGCCATCGGGTCTGTCAACTCCGTGCCGTCGAAGCGCAGGAACTGAACGTAGGCGCCCTTGATGAAACCGGTGGGCTCACGACCCAAGAGCAGCAGCCCGGCGACGTTTGGCACGGCGTCCGGGCTCGCCAGATGGAGGCTGGTGAGCTGCTCCGGCAGCGAACGCTCGTTGGCCGCCAATGTCTCTACGTCCACCGCGCTCGGGAGCAGCTCGGTGCGAAAGAGCTCGAGGTCGAGGTCGTCGAGCGTCGCCCCGTGGACCGGGCTCTGGTCGAACGGCCCGTCCCACGCCCGTCGTCGCTCGACGAGGGTCCGCTCCTCGTCGCGGGTCGCCGTGTCCCGGCGTGGGCCCACACGAACGCAGACCCGGCCGCGAAGCCGCAAGGGTGTATTCCTGGACGGAAACACCTCGACGACCGCGACGTCTTCACCGTCGAGCTTCATGCGCTGCACCGTCAGCCGAGGAAACGGGAGGATGTACCCGTCGCTCCGAATCGAGGCGAGGTTCTGAAGGAGCTGGTCGTCGATCGTGAGCCCGGACGGAGTGCCGTCGTCTCGGACCCCGACCAGCAAATAGCCAGGTAGGCCCGAGCCGGGGAGGTCGTTGGCGAACGCGCAGACGGCCTCTTCGATCTTGGTATTCGAGGCCAAGCTCGCTTTCCGCTCGACCCGGTAGTTTTCCACGTCCTCCGCGAGCTGCTTCAGGTCCTCTTCCGTCAGGCTCATGACCGCACTCTACCTGGCGAAGGCGCCGATGCGACCTCCCACCTCATTCGTATGACGGGCCTCTGGCCGGCGTTCGAAGTTCCGTCAGGCTCCCCGCCCGTCGAGCAAACGCCGGCTGGCGATGGGACGCGGACGCGGCGGGCCTGGGAGCTGCGGCCACGAACGCGGAGCGGGGCGGGCCCCCATGGACCCGGTCAAAGAAGGGTCGGCCCCCTCTTTGGGCCCCCATGGACCCGGTCAAAGAGGGGTCGGCCCCCTCTTTGGGCCCCCATGGACCCGGTCAAAGAGGGGTCGGCCCCCTCTTTGGGCCCCCATGGACCCGGTCAAGGAGGGGTCGGCCCCCTCTTTGGGCCCCTATGGACCCGGTCGAAGAGGGTCTCCATCGGTGATTACCCCCTATGGACCCGGTCGAAGAGGGTCTCCATCGGTGATCACCCCCTATGGACCCGGTCGAAGAGGGTCCGCCGGGCCGACGGCGCCCCCTCGCCGTGGCGAGGCGCCTTGGATGCGCGCGCCCAACCCATTGGGGGGGTGCGAGGCATGTCATCGGAGGCGGGCGTTCCTTCGGGATGGGTTCCGCGCCAAATCAGGCGGGGGCGGGGTCGGCCCCGGGTTCGGTGGGACCGGGCGTCGCGTCCCCGTTGCTCGGGGCGGAAGCTCGGGCCGCGCGCGCGAGCCGCGCGGCGTTGTCCTTTCGCATCTCCACCAGGGGGCCGAGCGCGGTCCGGAAGCGCTCGGTGGTGCTCGGATCGGAGCGCTGGCGGCTGTGGAACATCTGCCGGGCGTAGTCCTGGATGGCCACCTGGAGCCGCGTGAGCAGGACGCTGCGGTCGGGCTCCTGGCTCTCCTGGACGGTCAGGCGGGCATGCTGCGCCTTTTCGTAGTCGGCGACGAGGCTCTCGAGGATCTCGAGGTATTCGGGCCCAGCCAGGGTTTCGATGGCCTTGACCAGCTTCTGGGCCCGAATTTGGAGCAGCCGCTTCTTCATCTCGGCGAGCTGGCCGGCGTAGGGGAGGGTTAGAAAGTCTGCTCCATTCGGGAACAGCACGTCGATCACCTGCTGGGCCTTGGCCACCCGGGGGCTTCGCGGCAGCGAGACGATGGACACCAGCCGCTCGTACAGGGATCGCCAAGCGGCGTCGGTCTCGGCGTCGAGCGGGCGCATGTCGATCTTCGCGTCCTCCACCGCCTTGGACCATTCCTCCTTCACCGCCGCCCGCTCCGAGGCGAGGTACAGCCGGGTCTCTTCGACGTTCGGCGGGAGATCCTTGGGGGCGACCTTGAGCAGAGAGTCGGCCAGGGTCATGCCGGCGGCAAGGGTCAAAGCCGGAGGAAGGATGGTGTAGTCTTCTTGTCGGTAGGCATCGTAGTCCATAGGGAGGCTTATGGCCGCGCTCCAAGCTGCCTGCAACCCGCCCCCCTGCCTTTTTCGACCGTGGCCGCTGTCACCTTGTCCCGCTCGCTCCGGGGGCGGGTGACGCATTTGCCCGGTGCCGGTTCGCTGCCGGCTCTGGGCGTGGCAGGGTGCTCGGGTGGCGGCGCAGGACATGCCCGGACGCGACAAGCTCTTCCTCAGTCACTCGACGTTGGACAAGGAGGCCGTCCGAAAGCTCGGGACTGCGCTCGAGGCGCTCGGGCAGCCGGTGTGGCTCGACGACAAGCAGCTCGGGGCGGGCGCCGCGCTCCACTCGGAGATCGCCGAGGCCCTGAGCCATTCTCGGGCCCTCGTCCTGTGCGTGAGCCCAGCGTCGGTGACCTCGGACTGGGTGGAGCGCGAAGTCGCGTTCGCGGCTGGGAAGAGGCTACCTATTCTGCCGGTGGAGGTCGAAGCCGTCGAGTGGCCTGCGAAGCTCGAGATGCTCGGTGGCGGCCTCCGCGTTCGGCTCGATGACCTCGGTACCGAGGAGGCCGCCCAATCCGTGCTGCGGGAGGTCACCACTCGGGGGAGCCGCATCCAAGGGATCCTGAAGAAGGGCTTCTTCGAGAACGTGGCCCCCCGGGAGAACCCGGGCTACCTGCTCAACGCGAGGTACGCGGTCGTTCCGTTCGAGGACGGGATCCGGGAGGCGGAGCTCGAGCTGCTGAAGGCCTGGTGGGAGGCGCCCGACGCGACGAGCGCGCAGTTGTTCCTGGGTCCGGGCGGGGCCGGCAAGACGCGGCTGTTCATCGAGTACGCCCGGCGGCTCCGTGAAGGTGGGGCCGGGCCCGACGGGTTTGGCGGAGCCGGGCCCCCGAACGGCCTTCGACTCCGAAGCGGCGCGGCCGGCTTTCTCGAACACGACGCGAAGGACGAACACGTCGATGCGGTCCTAACCAGCCTCGAGCCGGTCTTCGTGGTCATCGACTACGCCGAATCGCGCCGGGGTCAGCTTGGTCGCCTGCTCCGGGCGGCGGCGAGCCGGGAGGCCGGCGCTCCGCTTCGGATCGCGCTGCTCGCTCGGGAGGAGGGGGACTGGCTGACCCAGCTCCAGGGGTCCGATGCGGGCATCGCGGCCCTCATGGGTCGAAGGCTGCCCCATCGCCTCCGGAGCGAGACGTTGACCGAAACCCAGCGCCGCTCGGTGTTCGACATCGCGTTTTGCAGCTTCGCCGAGAAATTCGGCTTATCCATACCGGCGCCGAAGGACGTGGATCTCGGCGATCCCTTGTTCGGTCGTCCGCTGTACCTGCTCTTTGCGGCGCTCGCCGTCCTGGACGGCCGGCCGGTGGAGGCGGCCCGGCTGCTCGACGACACGCTCGACCACGAGATGCGCCTCTGGGGCCGAGCGGACGCGGACCCCTCCCAGCGAAGGGCGGCGCGGCTCGTCGCGGCGCTCACGCTCCGGGGCAACACCCTGGCTGCGGACTTGGCCGAGCTCGACGCGCGGGTGAAGGGGCGCGAAGAAGAGACCTTTCGCGACCTGGTCTGCACCCTGTACCGGCAGCCCGAGGGCAAGGGGTCTTCCGCCCTCGGCGGCCTCGAACCGGATCTGCTCGGCGAGGCGCTCGTGAAGCGGGTGCTGGACGATCGGGAGACCCAGCCAAAGTACCTGGAGCAGGTCTTCAGCGCGTCCGCGCGCGGTCCAGAATTCGCCGAGGCGGACAAAGCGGTGCTGACGAACGGTTTCACCGTGCTCGGGCGCCTCGAGCTGTGGGCGGGCGCCACCGCGGGGCCGTGGATGCGCGGGCTGGTCGAGAAGGACCCGGCGGGGCGGGCGCTCGCGGCCGTCGAGGCGGCGCTCGCCCTCGGCACGAAGACGGCGCACAGCGCGCTGGGGCGATTTCTCGCTGAGGCCTTGGAGCGAACACCGGAGGGAGCGCGGCTCGCGCCGGAGCTGGATAGGCGGATTCCGCAGGCGTCGGTGGCCCTGCGCGAGCTGGCCGAATGGGCGACGCGAAAGCACCTCGAACAGCTCGAGGGGGACGACAGCGAGGCCGAGAGAGCCCGGCTCCAGGCGAACCTCGGGGTCAGGCTCAGGGAGCTGGGCCGGCGGGAGGAGGCGCTCGCCGCCGCCGAGGAGGCCACCGAGCTGTACCGTCGTCTGGCGGAGGCCCGTCCGGACGCGTTTTTGCCCGACCTCGCCCGGAGCCTGAACAACCTCGGGGTCTTGCTCAGCGAGCTGGGCCGCCGGGAGGAGGCGCTCGCCGCCGCCATGGAGGCCACCGAGATTCGCCGTCGTCTGGCCGCGGCCCGCCCGGACGCGTTTTTGCCCAACCTCGCCGCGAGCCTGAACAACCTCGGGGGAAGGCTCAGCGAGCTGGGCCGGCG
>DAIQNR010000108.1:0-17187 GCA_036788295.1 Myxococcota bacterium | reverse complement strand
GGTTAGATCACGGGACCGGAACTTTTGGTAGTCGTTTCTGTTACGGGGGACTAGCAGAACGACTTCGACAGCAGGGACGCCATCAAGGCCGGGCCGACACGATCCTCCGTCAGCTCCAGTTGAAGTTTGGAGACCTGCCGGACGCGGTGGTCGCTCAGGTCGAGAAGGGCACCGAGGCCGCATTCGAGCGGTGGACCGAACGGGTCCTCCTCGCTACCACCCTCGACCAGGTCTTCGACGACTCGCCCCTGGGCTGAGTCGGCCCGCAGCCCCCCAACCCGCCGCCTCCGGCCGACAGAAGCGCGCTCCTCAGCGTTCCGACCCGAATCCTGATCGTGCAAGTACCCAAGACGAAACGACCCTCCGCTCGTTCAGGCGCCGGCGTCATTGACACCTACGAATACGGCCCGGCCACCGAGGTCGTCCGCGAGCATCGGGTGTACGGCGAGGTCCTCGGCCCAGCGGCTTTACACAACAACCTTCGCGGCCGGGCGTTTCGGGTGTAGGATTCTGCGGACGGGAACGAAGCGACCCGCCACGACTTCGATGCTCGTCGAAGCTTCGCAGACCCTCCGGGCCCCACCCCGCGGGGCCGACTCGAGGGCGGATGGGTCCGACTACATCCGCGAGCGCCTCATCCATCATCCGGACTGCGCGACCCAACAACGTCGACCCGATGCGGTACCTCGATGCCGTGCTCGAGCATTCCGCCGACGTCGCTGCGGAGCCCGAGCGGTGGCTCCCTTGGAACTACACGGCGGCTCTCCAGAAAGCCGGCGCCACCGACACCACGGATCCCCGCGAGGTCGGTTCCGCCGCATAGCCCAGTCCTCCCCGCCGGCCAGCCCCGCCTGTCGTCCTTCGACCCACCTCCAGCCACCCCGAACCCCCGCCCCACGTCCCCGAGCAACGCTCCCGAAAGCTCACGGGGTTCAGGGACCGGTTCGGGAGGCTCCGCTTCGCCGTCCCCTGGGGGCAGCGTTTTTTGCTCGAGCTGGGCCCGGGCCGAATAGGCGCTCAGGTAGCGAGCGTCGAGGCCCCGGGCCGCGGCCCAGGTCGCCTCGAACGCCGCCGCCGCCCGCCGGTAGGTTTCAGAGTCGCTCACCTCATCGAGGCGGAGGTTTCACTCGATCCCGGTCTCCAGCGCGCCCCGAGAGATATTGCTGCCGCCGACGAACAGCGCACGGAGCCCCGGCCCCTCGAAGCGCCAGGCCTTCGGGTGAAAGCTGGCGACCGGGTGGGGGAGCTTCTCGACCTCGACGACCGGCCCTCGAAGGGGCCTCGAGCCGGGCCGTCTTCGTCCTCGGGGCTACAGAGCGTCCAATCGAGGAGGCGCTCGAGCGCTGCCGCCTGCGTGATGTGCAGGTCGTCTCCGGTGAGCACGCGAACCCGCGCCCGCTCGACCAGCTCACGGAGGCGATGAAGCCCGCTCGCCTGAACGAAGGCGGCGACGATATGAATGTCCATCGCTTGCAGAAACAGGGGCCGGAGTTGACGGATGAGGGGGTCGCTCGTGCCGCCGACGGTGAGTTGGCTTCCGTCGGCCGGCCTCGCCTCCACCGGCACGGCGACGGAGCCGACGGCCTGCTCGAGGTCGAAGCGCGCCGCCACCCTGGCCTCGGGGCGCTCGAGCCGGCAGAGCACCTCGACCTCGACGAGCAGCTCGGCAACCGCCGCCCGCTCCGCCCCGGTCATCGCCCGCCACCTCGGCGCCGTCCGCTTCGCGCGGACGAGAAAGGGACCGGGCCTCTCGATGTACGAGACCGCGAGCGAATTCTCAGGGCAAGACATGGACCTCACCCCCGGTGAGCCTCCCGAGGGCGGAGGAACCGTACGCGGTCGAGGCCGCGAAGACAGCCCCCCTTGGCGCCGCGTCGGCGGGGCCCGGAGACGACCCTCGGTTCCGCCCGACGCGCTCCGCTCGCCGCCGCGGCGCGAATCGAGCGCTTCAGCCGAACGAGCGAACGCCGAACGAGCGAACCGCCGAACGACCCAACGACCGAACGACCGGACGACCGGACGACCGGACGACCGGATTTCGGACCCACCGCTGCGGGAGGGGCTCGAAATCCGATTGGCACGGTGCCTGCTCCGTGAGAGCACCAGCACCGTGCTGACCGAAACCAACCACCCCTCGCAGGGTTTGATTCACTGCCGTAGCGGCACCGGTTCGAGACCCGCCCCGCGCCGAGCCAAGGTCCGCTCCCCTCTTCTCTCGGCGGTCCTTCGCTCGTTCGGAGGTCTGGGGATGCTGTTTCTGGGCGCCTCGCTGTCGGCGTGCGGCTCCCTTTCGGGGGACGCCTGCTCCCGGGCGGCCGAATGCAACTCCCTGCAAGGCAGGTCGGTCGCCGAGTGCACCGAAGACTTCGAGCGCCGCCTCGAACTTCTCCCTAGCCGTGAACGCGCCGACTGCGAACGCAGTCTATCCACTTGCCTCGAGTTCAGCTCCTGCGAGAACTTCCTCGCCTGCCAACTCAACTGCCAATAGGTTTTCCAATCCCGTGGCGTGGCTTACGAGACCGGGCCCGCGCCGTCCATTGTGGTCCGGTATTGGCTCGCCGTGCCGCTGCGAGCGGTCAGCGGAGTCGGAGGCGAACGACGGTCTCGACGTGGCAGGTGCGGGGGAAGAGGTCCACCGGGGTCACCGCGTCGAGGCGGTAGCGGGGGGAGAGCGCGGCGAGGTCTTCGGCCAGCCGGTCGGGCTGGCAGCTGACATAGACGATGCGCTCGGGCAAGAGCGCGAGCGCGGCGGCGATGACCTCCGGGGCGAGCCCTCGCCGGGGTGGGTTCACGACCCACGCGTCGTATCCGCCGCCGCTGTTCTCTTCCGCCTCATCAGGACCGCCGAGCCAGTCAGAGACCCGCTCCGCGGGCGCCGCCTCGAACCGGGCCCGCGTCCCGAACGCCGCCGCCCCTCGGGCCGCCGCCGCGACCGCCTCCGGATTGCGCTCGATGCCGAGGACCTCGGCCGCGCCCTCGGCGAGCAGGGTCAGGGCGATACCCCCTGACCCTGAGTACAGGTCGAGCACCCGCCGGTCGGCCGGCTCCACCAGCTCGGCGACCCGGCGATAGAGCCGCTCGGCCGCGCCGGGGTTCACCTGGGCGAACGCGCCGGCGGCGAGGTGCTGCTCGGCGCTGCCGACCCGCCCCACCGCGAGCTGGCCCCGGTGGAGGCACCGCGCCGACGCTTCCCCATCGAAGATGCTGTCCCCTTCGGCATCGTTCACGTGGACCCAGATCTCGGCGATCTCGGGGTGACCAGCGAGCGTCTCGAGCAGCGCCGCCTCGGCCGGGTCGCCCTCGGCCCGGGTGACCAAGGTCGCGTGGACCCGCTCCTCGGGCAGCGCCGCCCGGAGCACGAGGTACCGGGCGCCCGCCCACCGGCGATCGCCCTCCGCGAGGGCGCGCCGCACCGCCGAGGCGACCCGCTCGATCACCGGCGCGTGGATCTTGCAGCCGCTCATGTCCACGACCCGATGGGTCCGGGGGGCATAGCTGCCGAGCAGCGCCCCTGGCCCGAAGACGAGCTTCGCCACCGCTCGGTAGTGCAGGCTTCGCGGAGACGCGAGCGTCGCCTCCACCCGCTCGAGCGGGACCCCGAGCGCGTCGGCCACCCGCGACCTCTTGAAGACGAGCTCCGCCTCCGGCTGGAGGTGGAGCAGATCGCACCCCCCGCAGGTCAGAAAGTGCCGGCAGGCCGACTCGATCCGGTCCGCCGCCGGCGAGAGCACGGTGAGGAGCCGCCCGTATCCGGTCCCGTCCTTTCCCCGGTGCTCGACCCGGAAGCGGACCCGCTCCCCGGGCAAGCTGCCCGGCACCGCCACCGCGGCGCCATCCTCGCCCCGGCCCCGGCCAAGGCCGTCCGGCCCGAGGGTCTCGATTTGCGCTTCGAGCACCTCGGCGGGCGGCCGTTCTGCGGTCCCGGCCCGAGAATCGCCGCGAACGGCGCCACGACCGGCGCCGCTCCTCGTGTCCGTTCCCGGTCGGTTCACGGCGTCGAAGCGGCGCCGAGGGCTCGCTTCCGTCCCCCAGCGTGACCCTCGTCCCTTCTGGCCGGGGGGAGGGCCCGAACGGTCCGACCCCGCACCGCCGGTCCATCGACCCCGGGCACCGCTCGATGCGCCCCGTGGACCCGGGCTCACGCCAGCTCGGGCCCCGGTTGTCCCTTCTCGCCTCCGCCCCTGGCTCGCCGCTCGGTCTCGAGCCCCGTCCCGGCCCTTCGTAGCTCGCGCCTCGACCGACTCTACGTTCCCGGGCCTCGGGCCGTCCGGCCTGGGCGCCGCGCCGGGCCGAGACGTTCGAGGACGCGATGCCCCGGCGGCCCGCGGCCGCTCGGCGGCGGCGGGAGGGCGGCGATCGGAGGGCGAAGGACCGCCGCGGCCCTGATCTTCGGGGCGAGGCCGCCGGTCGCGCGGCGCGGAGGCGCCGCCCCTCGGGACTCCGAATCGCGGCCGAGGAGCACCCCCCGGACCTCCGTCCCGCGATCCCCCGAATCGCGGGCCAGGCCCGCCCCTCGGACCCGCCCCCCTCGGCCCACCGCTCTGGTCTTGGCTGGAGCCTCGGCTTCCTCTGCTGCCGCCCCGAGGGGCCCAGCCCCCCGAGCCTCGGCTCGACCCGCCTGGGCCCGCCCCGGCGCGCCCGAAACCACCTCGGCCGGCCCCAACACGGCCGGAACCACCTCGGCCCGCCCCGCCACGGCCGGAACCGCCTCGGCCCCCGCCACGGCCGGAACCGCCTCGGCCCCCGCCACGGCCGGAGCCGCCACGGCCAAAACCACCTCGACGCGGCCCCTCGCTCATGAGCCCGCTCCCAGCCAGACCGAGCCGTCGGACCGCAGCTCCCGCTTCCAGATGGGGGCGTCCGCCTTCAATCGCTCGAGCACCAAACGGCACCCTTCGAAGGCCTCCGCCCGGTGCGGCGCCGACACCGCGATCACCACTGCGACCTCTCCGACCCCGAGGCGACCGACCCGGTGCAGCACCGCCACCCGGGCGTTCGGGCTCGCGGCCACGACCTCCCCTGCCGCTTCCCGCAGCACCCGCTCGGCCATGCCCGGGTACGCCTCGTACTCGAGCGCCTCCACCGCGTGAGGCCCCGTGTGGTCGCGCACCGTCCCGGCGAAGCCCACCACCGCCCCCGCCTCGGGAGCCGCCACCGCGGCCTCGACCTCGGCCAGGGTGATCGGAGCGCTGCGCAGGCCTGCGAGCACCACACCGGATCCACCGGACACCGGGGGCAGGATCGCGAGCTCGTCGGACGCCGACACCGGCTCTTCGGAGCGAGCGAAACGCTGGTTCTTCGCCACCCGGACCGCCGGCAGCAGCGGCGCGAGCTCGGGGTGGGCCTCGGCCACGGCCGCTACGAGGTCGCCCACCGTCGCACCCTCGGAGACCTCCAGGCTCAAGCGGTCGCGCCCCGCCCGCTCCCTGCAGACCGCGAACAGCCTCACCTCGACCCGCATGGGGCGGCTGTCGGCCCCGAACCGCCCCGAGTCAAGATCGGTGGTCACCCGTTCGTCACCGATGCGCCGAAAGGCGCGATCTCGGGGTATGGTGCCCCGGCAGGCGGCGGGGTCGAGGGACCCCCCGACGCCTCGTCGGCCCGACCTTGGCAGCGGGCCGGGCCCGCGTTACTTGCGTCCCCGAGTGCTCGCATGCGAACTTCGAACTTTGGACTCGGGCTTTTCCGCCCCCTGACTCTTCTTCTCCTCGGCCTCGCGGTCGCCTGCTCGGACAGCGACTCTCCGGACGCCGGGCCAGCCGACACCGGGCCGGCCGACACCGGCGTCGCGCCGGACACCGGGCCCGAGGACACCGGACCCGTCGATCTCGGCCCTCCCCCGCCGTGCCTCTTCGACCAGGGCGGCGCTGCCAACCGCGGCTGCGATCCGGGCTTCGTATGCAACATCGAGTCCGGAGAGTGCGTCGAAGGCCGATCCTGCACCAGCAACATGGATTGCGAGGTCTGCCACGACCTCATCCCCGGACGGCGGGAGCCGTGCGGCCACGGCTTCTCGGCCACCGCGTGGTGCGATCCGAACCACGGGAACGTGTGCACCCGCAGCCGCGCGCCGTGCGAGCCGTGCCAAAGCGACTCCGACTGCGGCTTTCTCCACCCGATCGACCGGCTGAGCGGAGACCTCGAGAACCCTGGAGCGATGGACCGCATCGGGTGCGTCGAGTACGCCTCCGGCGGGTCCTTCTGCGGCCGGCCGAGCCGGGTCGGCTGCCCCCGCGGCTTCGACACCGCCGGCGGCCAGTGCGTGCGCGCCGCCGGTTGCGCCGAAGAGCCGGTGTTCTGTCCCCGCTCCGAGACCCCCGGGGTCGGCTGCGCCGGACGGGAGCAGATCTGCCCTGGCGAATCCTGCCCAGATGTCAACGCGCCTTGCGCCACCAACGACCGACCGGGGAGCATCGGCCTGTGCATCGGCTTCTGCCAGAACAACGCCGACTGCCCCGCTGACCGCCCGATCTGCAACCGAACCAACGGCCTGTGCGGCCCCGGCTGCACCAAGGACACCTGCGCCGGCAACCAGGTCTGCCACGTCGACGGCCGGTGCGCGCCGCCGTGCCTGACCGACGAGGACTGCACCGCCAACACCCCGAACAACTCTCGGGTGTACGGCACGGAGGAGGAGGTCTACTGCAACCTCCCGGACCGACCGGCACCTCGGTACTACAAGGGCGGAAACCGCGGCTACCGGGACGACAACTCCTGCGCTCCGCTCGGCTGCGAGCAGGCCATCGACTGCGGACGGGACGTGGTGAACGTGGTGTGCGATCTGACCTCGAGCCCGCCCGAGTGCGTCCCCGGCTGCTTCTCCGACACCGACTGCTCGCGATCGGTGTGCAAGCGGGGCCCGCAGGGCGAATACAGCCAGGAGGCGTGCCGGGCCCTGGCTCGAAAGCCGGCGGGCACCGACGAGATCGGGGTGTGCTGCGACCCGGGCTGCACGAACCGCGAACTCGATTGCAACATCAACCAGTTCTGCTGCGGCGAGCCCGGCTCGCCGTTCGAGGACGAGGCGATGTGCCCCGATCTCGTTCTCGGAGGGGGCGTGCCCGCCGTGGGCGGCCAGTGCTTCGACCTAATTCAACCGCCGTTCTGCGTCAGCCCCGGCCAGGGCGCCCCGTGCAACTCGGGCTGGACCCCCGGCTTCAACACCGAGCCAGATATCCAGAACGGCCTCCCGTTCCAGGAGCAGGAGTTCCCGTTCGGGGTGGACACGACCGGGGACGGAATGGCGGACACTCCGCTTTGCGGCGTGACCTGCAACCCCCGAGCACCGGACTCCGGGTGCCCCCGCGAGTGGCGCTGCGAGCCGATCGTGCCCGGCTGCTGCCAGGACGCGGACTGCGGCGGCGGCGGACTCACGTGCGTCGGCGCCAACTGCGGGGGCATGCCGGCGAACGCCGGACGCTGCAAGTGCGGCGAAGACGGCGTCGGCGTCGCCTGCCCGACCGCGTACGGCGGCCCCGGCGGCGGCCTCGGGACCGTTCTGAACCCCCGCTGCCGTGACCCGGAAGGCGACGACATCGGCGACATGTTCTGCGTGGCCTCCAACAACTGCCGAGGTCCAACCATCGGCGACCTCTACCCGGCCGCCTGCTTCGAGTGAGCCAAGGTCTCTCCGCTGGGGACGGGGCGGCATCGGCGTGCTAGTCCAGCCCGGTGCCGTCCCCCTCCGGGCGCCGCCCTGCCCCTCGTCTGAGCCTGCCCGGGGCCCAGCCCGGGCGCCGACGCCGCCTCTTCGATGACTTCCTGAGGCACCGCGCCGCCTTTGGGCTCGGCCTGCTGTTCCTCGTGCTCACCCAAGCGTTCGCGCTGAGCGTGCCGTGGCTGCTCGAGGCCGCGACCAACCACCTCGTGGCGAGCGAGATCGACGAGGCGGGCACGGTCGCGCTCGGTCTCGTCGCCGTGGCCGCGCTCGGCGCCGTGGCCCGGGTGCTGTCCCGCATCTACATCTTCGAGGCCGGCCGCCAGGTCGAGCACCGGCTCAGGCAGGATCTCTACGCCCACCTCGAGACCCTGGGGCCCGACTTCTTCGACCGGATGCCGAAGGGCCAGGTCATGAGCCGCATGACCAACGACCTGACCCAAGTCCGCCTGCTGCTCGGCCCCGGTCTTTTGAACCTCACCAACACCGCGCTCGTGTACGGGGTGGTGATCCCGTTGCTCCTCTTCACCGATCCGGTGCTGACCCTCGCCGCCCTCTCCGTCCTCCCGGTGCTGGTTTTGCTCGGCCGCGTGTTCGCGAAGCGCATCTACCCGCTCTCCGTCGAGGCCCAGGAGCGGCTCGGTACCCTGTCCTCGAGGGTGCAAGAGAACCTGTCCGGCCTGATGACCGTGCGGGCCTACCGCCGGGAAGCCGCCGAAGAGCGCCGCTTCGATGAGGTGAACCGCTCCTATCTCGAGGTGAACCTCGCGCTCGCCCGGCTCCGCGGTCTTCTGTTCCCGCTGATGGGCATGTTCGGCGGGGTGGGCGGCGTGATCGTGCTCGCGCTGGCCGGGCCCCGCATCGCGTCCGGTGAGATGAGCGTCGGCGGCTTCGTGAAGTTCAACGCCTACCTCGCCGCCCTCACCTGGCCGACCATCGCGCTCGGGTGGATGATCTCGCTGTGGCAGCGGGGCCGGGCCTCGATGACCAGGGTGAACGAGATCTTCGAGGCGGTCCCGAGCCTGAGCTCCGGCCCGACCGAAGACCGAGGCCCGGGGCGAATCGAGATCGAGAAGCTCCGCTTCACCTACCCCGGTGCTTCCCGGCCCGCGCTCGACGGGGTTTCGCTCGTCGTCGAACCGGGGGAGCGGGTGGCGATCGTCGGGCCGACCGGCGCCGGCAAGAGCACGCTGCTCGAGCTCATCGCGCGGCTCCACGCCGTGCCTCCGGGGTCGATCCGGCTCGACGGCCGCGACGTCAACGAACTGTCTTTGCCCGCGGTACGGGACCGAATCGCGTACGCGCCGCAGGACGCCTTTCTTTTCTCTCGGAGCATCGCCGAGAACGTCGCCTTCGGTCGGCCGTCCGCGCATCGCTCAGACCTCGAAGACGCCCTTCGCGAGGCCGCGCTCGACCTCGAGGTCGAGGCCTTCCCGGAGGGGCTCGACACCGTGGTCGGCGAGCGCGGGCTCACCTTGTCCGGGGGCCAGCGGCAGCGGGCGACGCTCGCCCGAGCCCTCGCCGCCGACCGGCCGATCCTGCTGCTCGACGACACGCTGTCCGCGGTCGACACCGAGACGGAGGGGCGGATCCTGGACAACCTGTTCGCGAGCGGCCGCACCGTCGTGCTCGCCACCCACCGCCTCGCCGGCGCGGCTCGGGCCGACCGGATCGCGGTGCTCGAAGAGGGCCGGGTGGTCGAGCTCGGGACCGAGCCGGAGCTGCTCGAGCTCGGCGGCGTCTACGCCCAAATGCACCGCCGTCAGCGGGTCCGGTCCCGGCTCGAGGGACATGCATGAGCGAGAACAGAGGCGCGCTCACCAAGTCCCCGCGGCGGTCGGTGGAGGAGGAGGTTCGGTTCGGCAAGGCCTTCGACCTGCGGCTCGCTGGGCGCCTCTGGCCGTTTTTCTTGCCCCACCGCCGCTTGATGTGGCTCGCGCTCGCGACCTACCCCGTGGTGGCGGTCCTCCACCTCGCGCAGCCCTATCTCATCAAGGTGGCCGTCGATCGGCATTTTGTCCCCCGGGACCTCGACGGATTCCCTTGGGTGGTGGCCGGGCTCGTCGCCGCGCTCGGCTTCGAGTTCTTGGCCAAGCTCGGCCAGACCCTGGTCATGCAGCTGCTCGGCCAGCGGGTGACGCTCGACCTGAGGTCGGCCTTGTTTCGGCGCCTGCAGGTCGTGGACCTCGCCTACGTGGAGAAGAACCCAACCGGTCGGCTCATGACCCGGGTCACCAACGACGTCGAGAGCCTGCAGGAGACGTTCTCCACCGGCGCGATCAGCCTGCTCGGGGACCTCGTCCTGCTCACCGGGGCGGTGGCGATGATGCTCGCCCTCGACTGGCGGCTCACCCTGTACGCCTTCGCCGTGCTCCCGGTGCTCGGGGTGTTCATCCAGGTGATGCGCCGGCGAGCCCGGGAGGCCTTTCGCGAGGTCCGCGCCCTGCTCGCCCAGCTCAACGCCTCGCTCGCCGAGGCCCTCTCCGGGATGAAGATCGTGCAGGCGTTCGGGCAGGAGCGGACGATGCTGGCCGAGTTCGGGGAGGTGAACGAGGCCTACCGAGACGCGAACTTTCGGGCGATCCGCTACGACGCGCTGACCTACGCGGTGGTGGAGGCGCTCGCCACCACCGCCACCGCCTGCCTGCTGCTGCTCGGCCTCGGTTGGTTTCAGCGGGGCGACGTCGAGGTCGGGGTCTTCGTCGCTTTCGTCGAGTACCTGCGCCGGTTCTTCGCCCCGATCACGGAGCTGTCCACGAAGTACACCCTGCTCCAGTCGGCGATGGCCTCGGCCGAGCGCTGCGTGGACCTGCTCGACCAGGAACCCACCGTCGTCGAAAAGGATGAGCCGAAGCGCCCCGGGGTCATGAAATCCGGCCTCCGGTTCGAGCAGGTTCACTTTCATTACCCAGGCGGCCCGCCGGTGCTGCGAGGGCTCGACCTCGACCTCGGGCGGGGAGAGACGGTCGCGGTGGTGGGGCCCACCGGGGCCGGCAAGTCCACCCTGGTGAAGCTCCTGTGCCGGTTCTACGATCCGACCGCCGGGCGCCTGAGCCTCGACGGCACGAACCTCAGCGATCTCTCCTTCGACGCGCTCCGGGGCCGGCTCGCCGTGGTCCTTCAGGATCCCTATCTCTTCGACGGGAGCCTTCGGGACAACGTAGCTTTCGGACTCGACCACCCAGACCCAAACACGCTGTCGGCGGCGGTGGAGCGGACGGGGCTCGGCCCGCTGGTCGCGCGCCTCGGCTGGGACGCGCAGGTCGGCGAGCGGGGCTGCCGGTTGTCGGCCGGAGAGAGGCAGCTGGTCGCCTTCGCCCGCGCGCTCGCGAAGAACCCGGAGATCCTGGTGCTCGACGAGGCCACCTCATCGGTGGACCCGGAGACGGAGGCGCACATCCAAGGGGCGCTCGAGGCGCTGCTCGCCGACCGCACGTCCCTGGTCATCGCCCACCGCTTGTCCACGGTGCGCCGCGCCGACCGAATCGTCGTCCTCGACCGGGGCGCGGTGGTCGAAGAGGGGACCCACGGCGAGCTTCTCGATCGGGACGGAATCTATCGGCAGCTGCACGAGCTGCAGTTCGCGGAGTGACCTTTCGCGAAGAGCGGCCGAGGACGCAGGGTCGATTTGGGTTCAAATCCCGAATGCCGCGAGCAGCAAATGCCGAACCGGGACCCGCAGCTTGAGAAATCCCACCCAGAACCCGGCATCTTCCGAGCCCTCGACCCGCTGAAATCGGTGCTGAAGCTCGAGACCGAAGAGGCTCCACCCGAGCGCCCCGACCACCGCTGGGTGGCCATCGACGTCGATGTGACCCCCGAGCTGGACCCAGCCTCCGAGCTCGAGCTGCAGGTACTCCACCTGCAGGCCAATGGCGCCGGAGCCGGGCTCGTGCACCTCCGCCGTCACTCCGGCCATGAAATGGTCCCGATCGTTGATGTAGAGGGCGCCGACCCGGGCCCGAGCGAGCCAGGCATCCCTCTCGCCTCCGGCGCGAAAGTCCCGCCCGTAGCCGCCTTCGAGGTTCAGATCCCAGGTGAACAGGGGCGGCACGTCGATCGACTGGGCCTGCCCTTCGCTCGACAGGAAAACGAGCAGGCACCCCAGCGCGAGCCTCTTCATTGCGGCTCCTGGACGCGGAGCTCGATGAGCAATTCGTAGGACGCAGGGGAAGACGTGGAGGTCGGCAGCATCGCCCCCTGCAGGGCCTCCCGGGCGCAGGTGGGGAGCGAAGAGGAGACGTCCAACCGGTCGGCCACCACCGGAAGCCGCCACCGATTCCATCCCATCTTGGCTCCGCAGTTCTTGACCACCGGCGCGAAGATGCGGGCCACGTCGGAGACCAAAGTCGATGGATCCGGACCGGTGCTCGCCAGCAGAATCTCGGCCCGCGGTCGATCGGGGCCCCACTCGAGCAGAACCAGCACCGGCTCCACGATGGGTGGAGCGGGCCTCTCGGCGCAAGCGGCTGCGGCGAGGACGGCCAAGGCGGTCAGCCGGCGTCGCGAGAACATGGGCTCAATCCGGAGCGGCCCGCCCGAGCGGGCCGCTCCAA
Source organism: Myxococcota bacterium (assembly GCA_036788295.1). GTDB lineage: Bacteria > Myxococcota > Kuafuiibacteriia > Kuafuiibacteriales > Kuafuiibacteriaceae > JAHQVK01. Next base: position 4,974 of record DAIQNR010000108.1, on the reverse strand, counting down.
GAACCAATCAGGGGCTCTGGGTGGCCTGGCAGTTGTCCAGGCCGGCGTCGGTGATCTTGCAGACGTAGGCTTTCCGGAGCAGGCCGGCCAGGAAGAAGTCGTTGCGGAGCACGACCACGCTGTTGCCGGAGGCGGCAGCACCGGCGTACGAGCAGCCGATCGAGGTGGCGCCGAGCGCGCTGAACATGCAGGACAGGACAAGAATTCGCTTCATCAGGGACTCCATTCTTCGAAGTTCGCGGTTCGAAGGTTCAGTATCTCGGGAATCGATACCCCCGGCGGGGGTTCGGCCGCGGCGGACTCTGGTTCGGGCCAAGCCGGACGTCAAGAACCCGGTGCCGGTTTTCGGGTCCACATTGGCGCACTCCTTCGCCGGGGACGCCGATACCCGCTGTGGACGATGGCGGGCGCAGAGCGGACCGAGCGCGTTCGGGCATGCAGCCCGAGGCCGGGACCCAAGGCGGTCAAGCTGCGCCACCTGTCGGAAGGGCGCCAGCCCCGGTACGCGGTGGACCGGGTGCTGCACCGAGGCGGGATGGGCGAGATCCTTCTCGGACGGGTGCTCGGGCTGGAGGGTTTCTGTAGGCCGGTGGTGATGAAGGGCCTTCTCGCCGGCCTCGACGACCCGGCCGCGCTCGATCTGTTCTACCGGGAAGCCCGCCTGATGGCCCGGCTCGACCACCCCCACGTCGTCCGGGTGATGGATCTCTGCTCGATGGATGGGCGCCCGTACCTGGTGATGGAGTACGTAAAGGGAAGAAGCCTGCACCAGGTGCTGCAGCAGGGTCATGGCCAGCCCCCGCTGCCGGCCCGGCTCACCCTCCATGTGGTGGCGGCGGCGCTTCGGGGCCTGCACCACGCCCACAGCCTTCGGGACGAGAGCGGTCGCCCGCTCGGGCTCGTCCACCGCGACGTGAGCCCAGGCAACATCCTCCTCTCCTTTCACGGGGAGGTGAAGCTCACCGACTTCGGCATCGCCCTCACCCCCGACGCGCCCCGCCACACCGCGCCCCGTTCGGTGCGGGGCAAAGCCCGCTACGTCGCCCCGGAGCTGGTGCGAGGGGGGGAGGCGACGGTGCTCTCCGACCTCCACTCGGCTGGGGTCGTGCTCGCCGAGGCCTTGCTCGGACGTCCGCTGTGGGACCGCAGAAGCCTGCCCGAGACGTTGATGGCGATCGTCAGCGAGCCCCGGGACCTCACCATCGAGGCGGTCGCGGCCGTGCACCCCGGCGTGCCCGGGCTGAAAGCCGCCCTGCGGGGCGCGCTCGCGATCACGCCCGAAGACCGCTTCGCTTCCGCCCTTCAGTTCGCAGAGACCCTCGAGGCGGTGGGCGAGGCGCTCGGTCCGAGGGTCCAGCCGCTCGAGCTCGGTCTTTCGCTCCGCGGCCTGTTCCCGGAAGACCCGGACGTGCCGGAGGCCGATGGACCCTCCGGATTGCCCATCCCCCGGTTCGCGGTCGAGGAGGCCCGGACCGAGTCGACCGAGATTCGGCTGTTCGATGGCGACCCCGGCCTCGCCGACCTCATGGAGGCGCTCGAAGCGATGGAGTGTTCGACCGGGCACGACACCCGGCCGATGTGCGCCCGCGAGCTGAGCGCGATGTTCGACGAGGAACCATCGATCGTCGTCCGCGCCGTCCCGCTCTCCCATCCGATGGCCGAGCGACCCCCGGCCCCCCCGATGGCCGAGCGACCCCCAGCCCCCCCGAGAGGCCTCGTCCTCGAAGGGCAGCTGGTGACGCCCGTGCCCCCGCCGACCCCGATTCGCCCCATTCGGGCCAGCGCGGAGGCGAGCGAGGACGCGGTCCTGCGTCCCCCGGCCCGGCGACCTCCGCCGCTGCCCTCGCCTCGCCCACCGACACCCAGGCCGCTGCCGCCGCCGGGCGCTCGAAAGCGCCGGTGGCTGTCCCCTCCGCTTCGGCATGTCACCCTACGGGTCCGTCGAACCGCCGAGTCGGCGGGCGTGATCGAGCGGCTGCGGCCCCACCTCGATCCCCCCGGCTTGGGCCTCCTGCTCGCCGGGGTGCTGCTCGGAGCTGCGCTTGCTCTGGCTGGCGCCCTTGCCGCCGTGCTCGTCGGACCCTGAGCCGGTCACGGTTCGAGACTGGGGACCAGGACCTCGAGCACCTCCGGTACGAGTTCGTGCCGCGACACCGCGGGCACGAGCCGAACCTCGAACCGCCCTTGGCCCGGGCCGAGTCGCGAGTTCACCTCCGTTTCGTAGGCCCGGACTTGGTCGGCGCGGCCGTGCCATGCGAAGCAGCATGGGTCGAACTCGAAGAGGTGGTGGCGAACGTGCCGGTTCGGGCTCGCCGCCAGAGCATAGATGTTCATGAAGCTCGCCACCGCATACATGGGCCGCTCGGCAAGCTGCTCGAAGTCGCCTCGGTCGGCCGGGCTCGTCCTCGAGTGAAACGGCATCGACCCCGCCACCGATTCCACCTGGTCCACCCTCACATCGAGCGCACCGTACACATCGGCGGTCCAGCCGCCGCCGGACAGACCGGCCACCACCACCGGCGCGTGGCCGTCGAGCACCTCGTTGAGGCTTCGCACCACCGGCTCGAAGAACAGGGGCATGACCGGGAGGCCAGCGGCTTCGAGCGGCGCGAGCGCGCCATGGTGCGGCATGAGCGGAACCTGCTCGCCATCGATGACCGCCGGCCCGGGCTCATTGGGCGGCAGCAGCGGCATCGCGTGGAGCAGGACCTCGCAGCCCTCGCCGATCAGACGCTCGACCGCCGGTCGGGCAGCCGCGAAGCCCGCCTCGTGCCCGAGGTGGTAGACCACCAGCGCCCCATTCGGGCGGGCGGGGACGAACCGGTACGCCATCGACGCGAGGCCGTGATCGAGCGAAAAATGCAGGGCATCGACCCGCAGCAGCTCTTCGATGTCCCCAAAATCCGGATCCTCCACTCCTGGCCGCACCGAATCGGCGCCGTGAATGGGAAAGCCGGCCCCGGCGAAGACCTCCTCGATCAGGTCCGCTCTCAACGACTCGAACGCATCGGAAACAAGACCGCTCTCGTTCTCTCGGGGCCCTTCATCGGAGGTGCAGGAAGCCAAGACCCACAACGGAGCCCACGTCCATCGACCACGCACCGGTCCGACTACCGTGCGTCCGATGCTTTGGGTACAAAGTTGTCACACCGCCGAGCGAAACCAGCGCCGCCCCAGCCCAGACAGCAACATCACCAGCCAGGCCAGCACGGCCAAACCGCTTTGCGCGCCTGTCCCGGCGCAGCCCCCGTCGGCGGGCCCTGTGACCGGCCGCTCTGGGGCGCCCGCGTCCGCGACCCCGGCGTCCATAGGAGGCGGCGGCGGCGGCGGTGCGACCATCACCTCGATCTCGACCCGGGCCATCTCCTTCGGCGGAGCCTTCTGCACCGCCCGCCACGCCCGCGACAGCGCCTCGCCCTCTGGCGTGCCCCGGGTGTTCTCGATGAGAAAGTCCACCGCGCGCCCGTGCTGCACTTGGTACATGGCCCGAACCCGCACGACGGCCCGCATGAATCCGCGGCCGCTCTCCGGAGCGGTCAGGGTGAACCGGGGCTCGTCGTAGTGGCGGTACGGAGCCACGGCGCCGAAGTCCCGGCCCACTGGGATCATGTCCTCGAACACGGGCACGAAACCCTCGGGGGGGATGCGGGTGTCCACCAAGATCTGGTTCATCAGCAGCAGATGCTGGGTCGGCCCGGTAGGGGCCCCGTTCTCGACCCGCCCGTGAATGGTCTCGTACTTCACGAGCTGCGGGTGCTCGATGAGGTCTCCCGTGTCCGCATCCCACTGCCCGATCACCACTTCGGCGTCGTCCTGCCCCGGCGTGACCCACCCGACCTCGAGGTACACCCGGCGCCCCTCCGGATAGCCGGTCGGGAGCTTGTGGCCGGTCCGGTTGGTGAGGCGCACCGCGAGCTCGAACGGCTCCGCGGATACGGCGCCGAGCGGCCCCGACTCGACGGCCTCGAGGTCCACCGCCGCGGCCAGGTTGGCCTCGACCGTCCGCTGCAGGCTCGGCACCAGCCCCCCGATGCCGAGGCCGGGCTCGAGCACCGAGACCGCCCGGGCCAGGATGTCGTTGCCGCCGACCATGTCGTGGACATGCAAGTCGTCCTGCGGGGTGCCGTTCAGGGCCGAGGCCCCGCGCACCCGGCTCATGTGGCACTCCACACAGCCCTCGCCCTGGCCGGGGAACACCGAGCTGACCCACTCCTCATAGGTCCGCTGTTCGTAGTAGTTGAAGCCGAGGTTGCGACCCTCGCTGTCGTGGAAGGACTCGATCGGGTTGAAGAGGCTGTGGCAGGCCCCGCACGCCTCGCTCGACCGGACGTCGTCGGTCCGCACCGTGCCGTGGGCGCCGGTGCGCGTGCCTCGGGCGCTGCGCTTGGCCGAGTTGGCCGCGAGCGTGACCCGGGCGTCACCGATGAGCGGAGGGTCCTCGACGATCTGCCGGTGGCACACGTCGCAGCCGACCCCGTCGAGGTCCCGCTCGACGACCTGGCTCATCGTCGTCCGGCCAGCGAGCCACCCAGCTGGGACGTGGCACCGAACGCACAGCGAGGCGAGCTGGGGTCGGTCGCGCTCGGCGATGACGTACGCGGCTCGAAAGAACGGATCCCGCGCGGACAGGGCCATCGCAGTAGCCGCGTAGCTCTGGCCGGGCTCGTACACGGCGCCGGGCACGTAGTCGTAGTGGCAGTTCGAGCAGGCGCTGCTCGGATCGACCGGCGGACGCAGCGCCCCGGGCTGGGTCCCTCCTGGGATCGCTTGGCCCGCGAGCAGGACGAATACGGGCAGCACGGGAGGATGGTACCGCCGAAGGATCGCTCGTGACGCCGGCCGATCATCCGAAGCGGCGAATCGCCACCCACCGCGAAAGGGGCGGGCGGGAAACCCCGATAGCGCGAGCGGTCACCGCGGGCGACCGGACGGCCAGGGACGCAGGAAACGAGCCTGGGGCGTTGCTCCAGCCCG